>NZ_CP061307.1:0-600000 GCF_018687895.1 Polynucleobacter sp. JS-JIR-II-50
TTGGCCTCCCAGTATTTTGGGCGCCCCATTAATGTTGGTTTTACACTCGCGGTCGAGGGTGGCGCAACCAATACGGCACCCCCCATAAAGCCGGAAGAAGCTATAGAAAAGAATATTTCTATAGAGGTGCCGGAACCAAGCATATCGGTAGAAGAGGGTGCTTTTGAGATTGAAGATCACTCTAAACTCAACCCAAACCTCACTTTTGAAACCTTTGTTACCGGTAAAGCCAATCAGCTTGCTAGGGCTGCGTCGATTCAGGTAGCGCACAACCCGGGAACGTCCTACAACCCCATGTTCTTGTATGGCGGAGTTGGTCTTGGCAAGACCCATTTAATTCATGCGATTGGCAATCACCTCCTAAAAGAGAAGCCGAACGCCCGCATTCGTTACATCCACGCTGAACAGTATGTTTCTGATGTGGTTCGCGCCTATCAACAAAAAGCGTTTGACCGCTTTAAGCGTTACTACCACTCATTAGACCTCTTACTTATTGATGACATTCAGTTTTTTAGTGGTAAGTCCAGGACGCAGGAAGAGTTTTTCTACGCTTTTGAGGCCCTGTTAAGCAACAAGGCCCAGGTCATTATTACTAGCGACACCTACCCCAAAGAAATGGCAGGTATTGACGATCGCCTTATTTCTCGCTTTGATTCTGGGTTGACGGTTGCCATTGAGCCACCAGAACTAGAAATGCGTGTTGCTATTTTGATGAAAAAGGCTATTAGCGAAGGCATCCCCATGAGTGAGGATGTTGCATTCTTTGTGGCAAAGCACTTACGCTCAAACGTTCGCGAATTAGAAGGGGCCTTGAGAAAGATTTTGGCGTTTGTTCGCTTCCACGGCCGTGAAGTCACGATTGAGGTTGCCAGAACAGCCCTAAAAGACCTGCTTTCTATTCAAAACCGACAAATTTCTGTCGAAAACATTCAAAAGGCAGTTGCTGACTTCTATAGCATTAAGGTCGCGGACATGTATTCCAAAAGACGCCCGGCCAATATTGCTCGACCCCGCCAAATTGCAATGTTTATGGCCAAAGAATTGACACAAAAAAGCTTGCCGGAGATTGGTGAATTATTTGGTGGTAGAGACCATACAACAGTCCTTCATGCTGTTCGTAAGATTGCAGATGAGCGAGCACATGATGGCCAGCTAAACCATGAGATTCACGTGATTGAGCAAACCCTAAAGGCGTAGTTTTTTACCTGTGGATAACGTTGTGGACAACACTAGGGATAAGTTTGGGGATTAGATGTGGATAAATTGTGGAAAGACTCCGCTTCATGCAAAAATAGGGTGTTGATAAAAAGTTATCCCCTTTTTATGCAGTGCTTATACAAAAGTTTTCCACAGGTTTTTTAGTCTTCAATGTGTTGTTTTGTAAGGTGTTTTTGACTTATCCACGGAATTTCGAGCCCTTATTACTATTACTACTAAGATATATACAAGGATTTAAAAGCAATGCAACTCGTTAACACTTCTCGCGATAACCTACTAAAACCTCTTCAGGTTGTTAGTGGAATTGTTGAACGTAGACACACACTGCCAATTTTGGCGAACCTTTTATTTAAAAAGGTTGGGGAGAAAGTTTCGTTCATCTCCACTGATATTGAAATTCAAATTACAACAAATGCTAATTTTGGTGTTGGAACAGAGGATGTAACAACAACTGTTGCTGCTAGAAAACTTTTAGATATTTTGCGTGCATTACCAGAAGGCCCGGTATCTTTAAATCTTAAAGACAACAAGATGGTTGTGCAGAGTGGTAAAAGCCGCTTCTCTTTGCAAACACTTTCTGCAACTGAGTTTCCGGTAATGCAAAGTGTGGGTGAGGTAACCGCTGCTTGGAAAATGTCACAAAAGAGTTTTCGTCAACTCATTAGCCAAGTCCATTTTTCAATGGCTCAGCAAGATATTCGTTACTATTTAAACGGAATGTTGTTGGTTATTGAAGGTAAAGAAGTGGTTGCAGTGGCGACAGACGGTCACCGCCTTGCTTATTCTCAGGTTGAGTTGGCAGAGGCCCCATCAGGCTCTGGTCAAAAACAAGAGATCATTATTCCTCGTAAGACAATTTTGGAGTGTCAACATTTACTTGAGGATTCTGACGAGTCTTTAGAGATTAGTTTGACAGCTAACCAGGTGAAATTTGCATTTGGTGACATTGAATTAATTTCGAAGTTAGTTGAAGGCAAGTTCCCGGACTTCCAAAGGGTAATTCCGAAGGGTCATAAAAATTCACTCGTAGTTGGACGTGATGCTCTCCAGTCGGCGCTTCAACGTGCTGCAATTTTGACAACAGATAAATTTAAGGGCGTTCGCTTTTCTCTTTCCCCAAACCGCATCACAATCCAATCAACCAATGCTGAGCAAGAAGAAGCTCAAGAAGAGATTGAGACTGAGTATGCTGGTGACGCGGTAGAAATTGGATTTAACGTTAGCTACTTGTTAGATGTTTTATCAAATCTAAAGAATGAAAAAATTCAAATTAGCTTAGGCGATGCAAATAGCAGTGCTGTGATTACTCTGCCTGGCTCAGAGAGCTTTAAGTATGTTGTGATGCCAATGCGTATTTAACTTAGAAAAAAATGACTGAAGAAAAAAAAGTAGTAGAGCAGTACGGCGCTGCATCGATTCAAATCCTAGAGGGTCTTGAGGCTGTTCGTAAACGTCCTGGTATGTACATCGGAGACACATCTGATGGTACAGGCCTACACCACCTTGTTTTTGAGGTTTTGGATAACTCCATTGATGAAGCTTTGGCTGGCTATTGTTCTGAAATCACAGTAGTTATTCAAACTGATAACTCCATTTCTATTGTCGATAATGGTCGCGGCGTCCCAACAGGGATTAAATACGACGATAAGCATGAGCCAAAACGCAGTGCCGCTGAAATCGTAATGACCGAACTGCACGCTGGTGGCAAGTTTGATCAAAATAGTTATAAAGTTTCAGGCGGTTTACATGGTGTGGGTGTTAGTTGTGTGAATGCGCTATCCAAATGGCTGAAGTTAACGATCCGTCGTGACGGCAAAGCCCATTACATGGAGTTTGCGCGCGGCGTTATTCAAAACCGCAATGTTATTGATGAGGATGGGGTTTTAGTTTCCCCAATTACCATTACTGGCGACACTGAGCTTTCAGGAACTGAAGTTCACTTTTTGGCCGATGAAACCATTTTTGGAAACGTTGAGTTTCATTATGAAATTTTAGTGAAGCGTATTCGCGAACTTTCATTCTTAAATAACGGCGTTCACATCAAACTCATTGACCAGCGTACCGGTCAAGAGGAAGATTTTGCCTTCTCTGGTGGCGTCAAAGGGTTTGTTGAATACATCAATCAAGCTAAGAATGTGCTGCACCCCAATATTTTTTACGCTGAGGGTAATCGCCCATCAGATCTAGGTGGTCAAATTACTGCTGAAGTATCTATGCAGTGGAATGATAGTTTTAGTGAACAAGTACTTTGTTTTACTAACAACATCCCACAACGTGATGGTGGAACACACTTAACTGGTTTGCGTGCTGCAATGACTCGTGTCATCAATAAATACATTGATGAGCATGAGGTTGCCAAGAAAGCAAAGGTTGAGATTTCTGGTGATGATATGCGTGAGGGCTTAGCCTGCGTTTTGTCGGTGAAAGTTCCAGAGCCAAAATTCTCTAGTCAAACAAAAGATAAACTAGTTTCCAGCGAGGTTCGTGGACCTGTTGAGGAAATTGTTGCTGAAGCTTTGAGTGCCTACCTCCAAGAGCGCCCAGCGGATGCCAAGATTCTGTGTGGCAAGATTGTTGACGCAGCCCGTGCTCGCGAAGCGGCACGCAAGGCGCGCGACATGACCAGACGTAAGGGTGTGTTGGATGGGCTTGGTTTACCTGGGAAATTAGCCGATTGCCAAGAAAAAGACCCAACTAAATCCGAACTCTTTATTGTTGAGGGAGACTCTGCGGGAGGCTCCGCCAAACAGGGGCGCGATCGTCGTTTCCAAGCCATTCTCCCTTTAAAGGGAAAAATCCTCAACGTTGAAAAAGCACGTTTTGACAAAATGCTTGCCAGCCAAGAGGTGGTTACTCTAATTACCGTTCTTGGTACCGGTATTGGTATTGAAGAATACAAAGCAGACAAGTTGCGCTATCACCGCATCATCATCATGACCGACGCGGACGTTGACGGTAGCCATATCCGCACGCTGTTATTAACTTTCTTCTATAGGCAGATGCCTGAGTTGATCGAGCGTGGCCATATCTATATCGCTCAACCACCACTTTATAAAGTAAAGTTTGGTAAGAACGAGCAGTACATTAAGGATGACAACGAATTAAATCAGTTGTTATTAAAGATCGCACTAGAAACCGCGTCCTTACAAACACCATCAGGTGAAATTATTGAGGGTGAAACGCTTAATGAGTTGGCCAAACACTACCAAGTGATCCAATCGATCGTTGACCGCTTATCTCGAACTATTGACGAAGATGCTTTACGTGCAATCGCTTCAGGAACACCATTAAATCTCGATACAGAGAAAGCAGCAAATGAATCTGCTGATCGCCTAAGGCAGGCGCTTGCGGATTCTTTGAATCCCTTGGCTTTGCCCCCGGAAATTATTGTGCAAAAAGAAGATCGTACAGAGCGCTTCCGTTTGTTGTTGTCACGACGTATTCATGGAAACCTGAAATTGTCTTCCATTAACTCTGACTTTGTTCATGGCGATGATTACCAAAGCCTTGCAAATGCCGCAGCTGTTTTATCGGGCAAGGTTGTAGCTGGTTCCAAGGTTCGTCGTGGCGACCCAGATAAAAACCAAAAAGAGCAAATCATTGGCGACTTTAGGGCCGCTTTTGCATGGTTGTTGTCCGAGGCGGAGCGTGTATTAAGTCGTCAGCGCTATAAGGGTCTTGGTGAGATGAATCCATCACAGCTGTGGGAAACCACTATGGATGCAAGCTCAAGAACACTTTTGCAGGTAAAGATTGAAGATGCGATTGCTGCAGATCAAGTCTTCACTACATTAATGGGGGACGAGGTTGAGCCTCGCCGTGCATTTATTGAAAAGAATGCTCTTATTGCTCGTAACCTAGACGTCTAACTTATGACATCCAAAAAATTAAAACCACCCAAGGTGGACCGATCTTCTATTGTTGTGAAGTCTTCACCCATTCATGGAAAAGGTGTCTTTGTTGCTAAGCCTATTAAAAAGGGTCAAGCAATCATTGAATACAAAGGTGAGCGCATCAGTTGGAAGCTTGCTGAAAAGCGCCACCCCCACGACCCCAAAGACCCCAATCACACCTTTTACTTTTCATTAGAAGATGGTCGCGTGATTGATGCGAAGTATGGCGGTAATGCTGCACGCTGGATCAACCACTCATGTAAGCCAATTTGCGAAACCCGTGAAGATAGCTTTGGTGGTGAGCCTCGTGTGTTTATTTATGCAAAACGCGCCCTTAAGGTCGGTGAAGAGTTGTTTTATGACTACTCACTTGATGTTGAGGGAAAGATTACCAAGCAAATGAAAAAAGATTACGAATGCCGATGTGGTGCAAAAAAATGCCGTGGCACTATGCTTGCAATTAAAGAGAAGTAAAAATAATTTTCATGTTGTTCGTAACAATCCAAGAGTTAGAGGCCGCCATCAACTACTGGCGCAGTCAGTCCCCATCAGAGGGTGATGAGTTGCGGCTCTGCCCCGAAGCTTCCGCTCTAGCTAAACCATATGCGTTAATGATTGTGCAGGGTGCCCAGAGGGTGCCGGTGGACGTCTTGGACGACTTGGCTCGTTCAGCAATTCAACGCTTTCAAAAAATCACTTAATCATTTTTATTTGTGGGCCCTGCAATGTTTAGGGTTATTGCTATATAAAGCCACGCTATCTTGGGGTATCCTCATATTCTTGCTCCCAAGTAGGGGGTAGAGGGTATGAGATTGCAAGAAACAATATTAAAAACAATTGGACTGGGTAAATCTTTCAAGGGATTTTCTGCGGTCACTGATGTGAACCTAGATGTCGCCCGGGGAACTATTCATGCTTTGATTGGGCCCAATGGAGCTGGCAAAACAACTTGCTTCAATTTGCTGACTAAGTTTTTGGAGCCCAGTAGTGGCCAAATCTTATTCAATGGTTTTGATATCACCAAAGAGGCCCCCGCACAAATTGCCAGGCGGGGCATTATTCGCTCTTTTCAGATTTCCGCTGTTTTTCCACATTTAACAGTTATTGAAAATGTTCGTGTTGCACTGCAGCGAGGATTGGGAACCGAGTTTCATTTTTGGAAGTCTGGAAACTCCTTAAACATCCTTAATGAGCGCGCACTAGAACTTCTTCACGAGGTTGGTCTGGAAGGCTTTGCCAACGAGGAAACCCTCAATCTAGCTTATGGCCGTAAAAGGGCGCTTGAAATTGCAACAACTTTAGCTATGGAGCCAGAGTTAATGCTTTTGGATGAGCCTACCCAGGGGATGGGCCATGAGGATGTAGAGCGTGTAACAGAGTTGATTGATCGTGTAGCTAAGGGCCGCACTATTCTGATGGTTGAGCACAACATGAAGGTGGTTTCTTCTATTGCTGATCGTATTACCGTTTTACAGCGTGGCTCTGTGCTGGCTGAGGGTTCTTATCACGAGGTTTCAAACAACCCGCTGGTTGTTGAGGCTTATATGGGTAGCCATGGGGGAGACAACCTATGAACACCATGGCGCTAGAGGTTAAAAATTTAGAGTCTTGGTATGGCGAATCCCACATTTTGCATGGCGTGAACTTCGCTGTGCGTGATGGCGAGGTTGTTACCTTGCTGGGAAGAAATGGCGCCGGTAGAAGCACCATTCTGAAGACCATCTTAGGATTAACTAGCAAAAGAACTGGTTCTGTAGAGGTGTATGGGGTGGAAACTATCTCCATGCCCACTTATAAGACTGCTCGTTTGGGGGTAGGTTTTTGCCCAGAGGAAAGAGGCATTTTTGCTAGCTTGAGTACAGAGGAAAACCTTTTGCTTTTGCCAGAGATTGCGCCTGGCGGTATGGGTTTGGATGAGATTTATGAAATGTTTCCAAACCTCTATGAAAGAAGAAATAGCCCCGGCACCCGCTTATCTGGTGGTGAGCAGCAAATGCTGGCGATGGCCCGCATTCTGAGAACCGGCGCAAAACTGTTGTTATTAGATGAGATTACTGAGGGCTTGGCGCCCGTGATCGTGCAAAAACTTGGCGAAGTTGTTACCAGTTTGCGCAACAAGGGATTCACGATTGTGTTGGTTGAGCAAAACTTCCGCTTTGCTGCGCCTTTGGCTGATCGTCATTATGTAGTTGAGCACGGAAATGTGGTTGAGGTGGTGCAACAAAGCGAGCTTGCCGAAAAAGCAACTTTATTAAATGAGTATCTTGGTGTTTAGTGGATTTCTATAGGAGACGGTAATGAAGTTAAAGCAAATAACCGCGTGTCTGGTTGCGGCGACCATGTTTGGTTCAAACCCAGTGTTTGCTCAAAGTGGATCAAAAGTAAGTGGTGATGTTGTAAAGATTGGTGTTTTGACCGATCTTTCATCAACCTATTCTGATTTGGCTGGTCCTGGCGCCGTAATTGCGGCAAAGATGGCCATCGCTGACTTTTCCAAAGACGGCACCGTAATTGGAAAAAAGATTGAGCTTGTAAGTGCTGATCATCAAAACAAGGCTGATATTGCAGCAAACAAAGCGCGCGAATGGTACGACAAAGACGGCGTGGATGTGATTGTTGAATTGGTTTCAACCAACGTAGCCTTGGCTGTGATGGAAGTTGCAGAGCAAAAAAACAAGATTACTTTGGTTTCTGGCGCAGCTTCTTTACCAATCACCAATGAAAAATGTACAGCGAACAATGTACATTGGACTTACGATACTTACGCGCTTTCTAACGGCACAGCTAAGGCTGTAGTAAAGCAGGGTAAAAAGAATTGGTACTTCATTACTGCTGACTACGCTTTCGGCGCTGCTTTAGAGAAGGACTCAACCAATGTTGTGACTGCAAACGGCGGCAAGGTGTTGGGCACCAGTAAGCACCCATTCCCTAATAGCGATTTTTCTTCCTACCTCCTGAAGGCTCAAGCTAGCGGAGCGGATGTCGTTGCTTTGGCTAACGCCGGGCAAGACACTATCAACAGCGTAAAGCAAGCATCCGAGTTTGGTATCAACAAAAAGCAAACGGTTGTTCCATTGTTGATGTTTATCTCTGATGTGCACTCTTTAGGTCTTCCTGCCGCACAAGGCATGTATCTCACGGAAGGCTTCTACTGGGACAAGGATGACAAGACTCGCGCGTTCGCTAAACGTTTTATCTTGCAACACAAGCGCATGCCAACCAGTGTTCAGGCTGGTGTTTATTCATCTGTTCTTGCTTACTTAAGTGCTGTGCAAAAAGCCGGTACCGATGATACTCAGGCTGTAATGAAGGCTTTGAAGTCAACCAATATTGATGATGGTCTTTTCAAGGGCAAGATTCGTGCGGACGGTAAATTTGAGCATGACATGTATTTGTTAGAAGTGAAGAAGCCATCTGACTCTAAGAGCCCGTGGGACTATTACAACGTCAAGGCGGTGATTCCTGCTGCGGAGGCAACACAACCACTTTCATTGTCACGATGCAAGTTGGTTACTAACAAGTAATTGATCCCTATCTAGTATGTTTGAACTTCTTGGAATTACCCCTCAAGGTCTGGTAGCCCAGCTCTTGGTGGGGCTTATTAATGGCTCGTTCTATGCCATATTGAGTTTGGGGTTGGCCATTATTTTTGGCCTTCTCAACATCATTAATTTTGCACATGGTGCCCAATACACCATGGGTGCTTTTGTGGCTTGGATTGGTTTAACCCAGATTAGCCAATGGCTTGGCTTCCCTGACCTATCTATTAATTACTGGTTTGCTTTGATTGTTGTTCCATTGGTTCTAGCTGGTTTCGGCTTAATTCTGGAGCGCACAATGTTGCGCCGCCTGTATCACCTTGATCACTTATACGGCTTGTTGCTGACTTTTGGTCTAGCTCTCATTATTGAGGGCATGTTCCGTCACTGGTACGGCATCTCTGGAGAGAGCTATCCGGCCCCAGAGATATTGCAGGGAGCAATCCCGTTAGAGTCACTTGGCATCATCTTGCCAAAATATCGTGTTTGGGTGGTTGTTATCTCTTTGGCGGTTTGTTTCTCAACTTGGTATGTGATTGAGCGAACAAAGCTGGGTGCCTATTTGCGTGCTGGAACCGAAAACCCTAAATTATTACAAGCCTTTGGTATTAATGTGCCGTTGATGATTTCTTTAGCCTATGCTTATGGCGTAGGTTTGGCTGGTTTTGCTGGAGTATTGGCAGCCCCCATATTTCAAGTAAACCCATTGATGGGTTCGAACCTCATCATTGTTGTGTTTGCTGTGGTGGTAATTGGTGGCATGGGCTCAATCATGGGCGCGATTCTTACTGGTTTAGGTTTGGGTTTGGTTGAGGGCTTGACCAAAGTCTTTTATCCAGAAGCCTCCGGCGTTGTGATTTTTGTGATCATGGCAATTGTTCTTTTGATTCGTCCTGCTGGACTGTTTGGTCGGGAGAAATAAGCGTGAATCCAAAAACAAAATTGCTTTATGGCATCTTGGTTTTAATTGCTCTATTGATGCCGTTCCAAGATTTTTTCTATCTCGTGTTTGCAATGAAGGTGTTGTGCTTCGCCCTTTTTGCATGCGCATTTAATTTGCTTTTGGGTTTTACTGGGCTTCTATCTTTTGGGCACGCTGCATTTTTTGGAGCTGCTGCGTACATTACCGCCTACTTTTGCAAAGAAGCCGGCCTTTCTCCTGAGTTGGGAATTTTGTTAGGTGTTGTGGGCTCTGGTGTACTTGGCTTTTTAATTGGTTCTTTAGCCATTCGCAGGCAGGGCATCTACTTTGCCATGGTGACCTTGGCTCTCTCGCAAATGGTTTACTTTTTGGCTGTTCAACTCCCGTTTACGGGCGGTGAGGATGGCATTCAGGGCGTTCCGCGCGGCACACTCTTTGGTTTCATTGACCTAAAAGATGATGTTGCGATGTATTACTTTGTGTTGGCGGTTTTCTTGTTTGGTTTTGCTGTGATCATGCGTGCAGTGCACTCTCCGTTTGGTCAGGTTTTGAAGGCAATTCGTGAGAACGAGCCTCGCGCAGTTTCTTTGGGTTATGACGTTGATCGTTTCAAGCTCATGTCTTTTGTTATTTCTGCTGCCCTCTCTGGTTTGGCTGGATCTATGAAGTCCTTGGTATTCCAGTTAGCAACATTGACTGATGTTCATTGGCACATGTCTGGTGAAGTTGTATTGATGACCTTGCTTGGTGGTATGGGAACTATCCTGGGCCCAGTGGTTGGCGCTGGAATTGTTGTGGGTTTACAAAACTACCTTGCGAATATTGGCTCGTGGAGCACGATTGCAACTGGATTTATTTTCGTCATTTGTGTCTTGGCATTCCGTCGTGGTGTTGTTGGTGAAATTGCTGCGTACTATAAAAACAAAAACTGAGTTTTTGTTTTTCCTTTTATTATTTGGCTTTTAGTGCGGCGCTTTCGCCGCACTCATTTAAGTAAAAGAGACTCTCATCGAATTTTCTATTTTCATATGGCCACTGCTTTTAGCAATGGCTTTCTTTGCTGGGTTGGTTGATGCTGTAGCTGGGGGCGGCGGCCTGATTCAGGTGCCCGCTTTGTTTGCGGCCTATCCCAATGTTCCGCCTGCAACTTTGCTGTCGACGAATAAGGTTGCGGCCGTTGGCGGGACTTTTAATGCTGCGCGTAAATTTTTGCGCCATGTTTCTTTGCCTTGGGCAATTGTTTTACCAGCCATTGTTGCGGGTTTTGTAGGCTCTCTTTTGGGTGCAAATGCAGTGAGCAATTTTCCAGCCGAGCCTTTGCGCAAAGCGTTGCCATTTGTTTTGTTGTTCCTGCTTCTGTATACCTGGTTTCAGCCCTCGCTTGGAGAGGCGCATGCGCCGAAAATTCTTGGGCGTTTTCAACAACTCAAGGGCGTGGCTCTTGGTTTAACAATTGGTTTTTATGACGGCTTCTTTGGTCCTGGTACCGGAAGTTTTTTGTTGTTTGGTTTCGTGCGCTTTTTTGGTTTTGATTTTCTCCATGCCTCTGCGGCAACAAAATTGGTGAATGTGGCAACCAACCTGGCGGCCATTCTGATGTTGGCTAGCCTTGGTCAAATTAATTGGACGCTTGGTTTTGTCATGATGATTGCTAACATTGCCGGTAGTCAGTTCGGCAGCCGGCTTGCAATTAAACACGGTAGCGCCTTTGTCAGAAAGGCTTTTTTAGTTATTGTTAGTGTGCTGATAATGAAGTCAGCCTGGAATGCTTATTTCATCAATTAAATCAATTACTTAGGAATCTATGTGTTGGTTTTCTAGGATTTTTTGATCTTTTGTTTCACGTGAAACAAACAAAATGCTATGATCATCGCCCTATCTGAGGCAAATCATGCGTTATTCCAAAAGTTTCGATGTCATTGTGGTTGGCGGCGGTCACGCTGGGACAGAGGCCGCACTCGCGTCAGCACGCATGGGTTGCGATACCCTATTAATTACTCACAGCATTGAAAGTCTTGGCGCCATGAGTTGCAACCCCTCTATTGGGGGGATTGGCAAGGGGCATTTAGTGAAAGAAATTGATGCCATGGGCGGCGCTATGGCTGCCGCTACTGATGAAGCCGGCATCCAGTTCCGCATCCTAAATTCTAGTAAGGGCCCTGCTGTTCGGGCTACTCGTGCTCAAGGGGACCGAGTTCTATATAAGGCAGCTATTCGGCGCCGTCTAGAAAATCAACCTAATTTAACCCTCTTCCAGGCCGCAGTTGATGACTTATTGGTTAAGGGTGACGAGGTTCAGGGCGTGGTTACTCAAATGGGCTTGGAGTTTGTTGCAAAGAAAGTTGTTCTTACGGCAGGCACCTTTTTAGATGGAAAGATCCATGTAGGCTTAAATAACTATGCCGGTGGGCGTGCGGGTGATCCTGCAGCAGTTTCTTTATCCGCTAGATTAAAAGAGTTGAAGCTTCCTCAGGGAAGGTTGAAGACTGGCACTCCGCCTCGCATTGATGGTCGAACAATCGATTTCTCAGTCATGCTTGAGCAGCCCGGGGACCTCGATCCAGTGCCGGTATTTTCTTATCTAGGGCGCCCAGAGCAGCACCCCAAGCAGGTTCCTTGCTGGATTTCTCATACAAATGAAAAGACCCACGACATTATTCGTGGCGGCTTAGATCGTTCGCCGATGTATACCGGCGTCATTGAGGGGGTTGGCCCCCGCTACTGCCCCTCTATTGAGGACAAGATTCATCGTTTTGCCTCTAGAAATAGTCACCAGATCTTCTTGGAGCCAGAAGGCCTCACAACCAATGAGTTTTATCCCAATGGGATTTCTACCAGCCTACCTTTTGATGTTCAGTGGGACTTAGTCCGCAGTATTCGGGGTATGGAGTCTGCGGTGATTGTCCGCCCTGGCTACGCAATTGAATATGACTTCTTTGATCCACGCCAATTACGCCATAGCCTTGAGACCAGGGCTATTGGCGGACTTTACTTTGCTGGCCAAATTAATGGCACCACAGGCTATGAAGAGGCTGCAGCGCAAGGCATGTTGGCTGGAATTAACGCTGGCTTAGCGGCCAAAGGAAAAGAGCCATGGTTGCCCAAGCGCAGCGAGTCCTATATTGGGGTCTTGGTTGATGACCTGATTACCCGTGGAGTCCAGGAGCCCTATCGCATGTTTACAAGCCGGGCAGAATATCGCTTGAGCTTGCGCGAAGATAATGCAGATATGCGCTTAACCACAATTGGGCGCGAGCTTGGTTTGGTGGATGATTATCGTTGGGCAGTTTTCTGCAGAAAACAAGAGGCTGTTTCACGTGAAACATCTCGTTTGCAAGATATTTGGGTTGGCCCAAAACACGAGGCC
This sequence comes from Polynucleobacter sp. JS-JIR-II-50, assembly GCF_018687895.1. NCBI lineage: Bacteria > Pseudomonadati > Pseudomonadota > Betaproteobacteria > Burkholderiales > Burkholderiaceae > Polynucleobacter > Polynucleobacter sp. JS-JIR-II-50. The sequence goes on from NZ_CP061307.1 coordinate 12,940, forward strand.
GCACCCCTAGTTTCTCAGTTGCTAGGTCAAGACCTGTCGCATGAATGCAACTTAACAGAGTTATTGAGGCGCCCAGGGGTTACTTATGAAGCAATTACTGCTTTGGGCAACGGAATGTGGGCGCCCGAAACTTTAGATGAGGATCTTGGATTGGCGTTTCAAATTAGCGATCAGGTAGAAATCTCAGTTAAATACCAGGGTTACATCGACCGCCAGGCGACAGAAATCGCTCGTCAAGAGCACAATGAATCATTTCCTCTAGCGGAATCCCTGGATTATTCTCAGGTGGTTGGCTTGTCTAAAGAGGTTCAGCAAAAACTGAATTTGCATAAACCCGAAACATTGGGTCAGGCCGGCCGCATTTCAGGGGTCACGCCTGCCGCCCTTTCGCTTTTATTGGTGCACCTTAAAAAAGGCTTGGGCCGTACTCAAGAAACCCATGAGTGAGGGTTTGCTTGCTTTGGGAATCGAGGATCTTGGGCTTGAACTAAGCCCAAGCAATATCGCCGATTTAGAGTTGTTTTTGCAAGAAATGGGACGCTGGAATCAGGTTCATAACCTCACAGCAATCGAAGGCGAGAAAGATTCTATTCGACTGCATCTTATTGATTCCATTGCAGTTTTGCCAGTATTGAAACGTTTCTTAAAGACCTCGTCTCCTAAGATCGCGGACCTTGGTTCAGGAGGTGGCTTACCGGCCATTCCAATTGCTATTGTTCAACCAGAATGGCACCTTTCATTGATTGAGGCAATTCGAAAGAAGACGGCTTTTTTGCAGCATGTGCGCGGAAAACTGAAACTGAAAAACATTGAAGTACTCTGCGAGAGAGTGGAGGATGCTGCAATGCAACAACCAGCACAATTTGATGCAGTCATTTCTCGGGCATTTACAAATCTTGCGCGTTTTTTGGAGTTGTCATTGCCCTTCTTGAAGCCAGATGGCCTGGTGTTTGCAATGAAGGCCAGGCGCGCCGACGACGAAATGAAAGATGTTTCCATGGACCATTGGCGCTTAATTGCTGATGAACCCCTTCATATTCCTAATTTAGCGGTGGAGCGACGCCTTTTGGTGTTGGCCCCCGTGAGAAAATCCACCCTCACCTCTTAAGTAAACCCAAAGTAGCCATGGCAAAAATTTTCTGTATTGCAAATCAAAAAGGCGGTGTTGGTAAGACCACTACCGCAGTTAATTTGGCGGCAGGTTTAGCTGGGCTGCAACAGCGTGTTTTGTTGGTTGACCTTGATCCTCAAGGCAATGCCACCATGGGCTCAGGAGTAGAGAAAGCGGACTTAAACGCAAGCGTATATCAGGTGTTAATTGGCATGACATCGGTTAAAGAGTGTGTGCAACGTTGCGAAAGCTCGGGGTATGACGTATTGCCTGCCAATCGTGATTTAGCGGGCGCCGAAATTGAATTGGTAGACCTAGATTTGCGCGAAGCACGCTTGAAAGATGCGCTTGCTCAAGTGGCTAACGATTACGACTTTATTTTGATTGATTGTCCGCCTGCTTTGTCTTTACTTACGCTCAACGGATTGTGCGCAGCAAATGGAGTGATTGTGCCAATGCAATGTGAATACTTTGCATTGGAGGGTTTGTCCGATTTGGTGAACACTATCAAACAAGTACATGCAAATTTGAATCCCGACTTAGTCATCATTGGTTTATTGCGCGTTATGTTTGATGCGCGCATGACTTTGCAACAACAAGTTTCGGATCAGCTTCTTGAGCACTTCGGCGATAAAGTATTTAAGACCATTATTCCGCGCAATGTGCGCCTTGCTGAAGCCCCGTCTTATGGGCTTCCTGGCGTGGCTTTCGATAAATCATCACGTGGTGCAAAAGCCTATTTAGAGTTTGGTGCCGAGATGGTTGAGCGCATCAAGCACATGTAATTTCCAGAAAGAACAATAACGATCATGGTTGCCATTAAGAAAAAAGGTTTAGGTAGAGGTCTTGAAGCATTGCTTGGGGAAAAGACACAACAAGCAAGCCCTTCTACTGAGATTAATCGTCTGCCGCTAACCGCTTTGCAGGCTGGCAAATATCAGCCGCGTCAAAAAATGGAGGCCGGGGCATTGCAAGAGTTGGCAGAGAGCATTCGTGAGCAAGGTGTTATGCAGCCTCTATTGGTACGCCTAGTGGCTCCTGGTAAATACGAAATTATTGCTGGCGAAAGACGTTTTCGCGCGGCAACTATTGCGGGCTTAAAAGAAGTGCCGGTTTTAGTTTCTAGCGCTGATGATCAGGCCGCGGCAGCAATGGCCTTAGTCGAAAACATGCAGCGTGAAGATTTAAATCCTCTCGAAGAATCACAGGGTTTGGCCAGGCTGATTGAGGAGTTCGGCTTTACGCACGAACAGGCAGCAAAGGCAGTGGGCAAATCCCGAAGTGCAATTACTAACTTATTACGCCTTGCCCAGCTAGCAAAGCCGGTGCAAGCCATGTTGTTGGCCGGTGACATCGATATGGGCCACGCCCGTGCGCTTCTGCCGCTACCGGGCGCAAGTCAGGTTGCTTTAGCCCAAAGAATTTCGGCCCAAGGCCTGTCTGTTCGTGAGGCGGAGCGTATGACGGCCGCTTTGGTGATTGCGGGCGGTCAAATTGGGGACAAAAAGGCCAAAAGCAAGACAAGCACTTCTTCGCCGAATAGCGATCCAGACATGCAGCGTTTGACACAAGAAATTGCTGATTTAATTGGCCTAAGCACTGAATTTAAGCTTAAAGGCAAAGGTGGAGAGCTTAGACTTCGGTTCAGCCAATTCGACGAATTGGACTCCCTATTAAAAAAATTGGGTATTGAGTCTTAAATTAGGTCGAAAAATGTCCCCAAATCCTTTGACATATTGCACTGCACACACTAAACTTTCGGGGCTAAATTGATTCCTCAAAAAAATCAATTTTCCGAGGTAGACGAGTGGGATGAGCCCGAAGAAGTTATCCGGGTTTACAGCAAAGAGGAAATTGTTGCGCTGCGGCAAAGTGATGCAACAAAGTACCGAGCCCTTTCACCGTGGAAGATTATTTTGGCCCAAGTGTTGATTACGGCTATCAGCATGGTGTTTTGGTCAATTTTTGGGGAGCCGGTACGGGTAAGCCTTTATACTCAGTCGGCCTTTTTAGGTGGTTTAATTAGCGTCTTGCCTACAACCCTGTTTTTGACAAGGTTGGAGTTGGCAAAAAAATCGCAAAGATTAAACCCGGGAAGATTTTTGGCAGCATTGGTTTCGGGTGAATTTATCAAAATCGCCGTGACGTTGATGCTGTTTGTAGGGATTGCGTATTACGTCCCTGGCGTGCTTTGGGTCCCCTTGTTGGTGACTTACCTGCTTGCCTTGAAGTGTGTATGGCTAGCGTGGTTGTGGCGCTAAGTAGTGACAATTGAGATTGAAACAAAGGACTAGTTAAGAGATGTCTAGCGAAGTACACCAAGCCCACGAGGCAGCCGAGCAAATGACGCCAACCGCGTACATTTCTGAGCATTTACAAAACCTCACCAGCACTGGTGAGCATCAATCCTCTATCGTTGATTTCAGCGTCATCAATTTAGACACCATTTTTTGGGCTTCATTGATGGGCCTCATAGCGGTGTTTATTTTATTGATTGCAGCACGTCGTGCAACCCCTGGCGTTCCTGGCCGGTTTCAGTCTTTGATTGAAATGATTGTGGAGATGGTTGATACACAAGCCAAGAGCATTGTTCATGGCGATCGCACTTTCATTGCGCCTCTCGCACTCTTCGTATTTTTCTGGATCATTCTCTTAAACACCCTCGACTTAATTCCTGTGGATTGGGTGTTGGGCGTAAATCATTTCATTGGTAACTTTGGTGGTCACGTACCTCATAACCGCATGGTTCCAACAACTGATTTAAATGCAACGATGGGCATGTCCCTATCAGTTTTGGTTTTGGTTTTCTTTTACAGCTTCAAGGTAAAAGGTTTCGGCGGCTTCTTACACGAACTCATTTCTGCCCCTTTTGGCGCGAAATGGTATTTAGCCCCATTCAACCTTGCATTGAATATTATTGAGTATTTGGCGAAAGGTGTTTCCTTGGGAATGCGACTTTTCGGCAACATGTACGCTGGCGAATTGGTCTTCTTGTTGATCGCTTTGCTCGGAAGTGTATGGACCTTTAATTTAGATTTATCCCTGTTCGGATTGGTGGGCCACGTTATTGCTGGATCAGCTTGGGCCATCTTCCACATTTTGGTTATTTTGTTGCAAGCCTTTATTTTTATGATGTTGACCTTGGTTTACATCGGGCAAGCGCATAGCCACCACTAAGATTTTATTTTTAACTTACCTCTTTTAACTTCAGGAGTCAGCAACATGCAAGCATTTTTAGCAACTATTCAAGGTTCAACAGCTATCTGTATCGGCATCATCATCGGCCTCGGCGCGATCGGTGCATGTTTGGGTATCGCATTGATGGGTGGTAAATACATCGAAGCTTGTGCACGTCAGCCAGAATTGATGGAGCCACTCCAAACTAAGATGTTCCTTTTGGCTGGTTTGATCGACGCTGCGTTCTTGATCGGCGTTGGCGTTGCAATGTTGTTTGCTTTCGCAAACCCACTGCTCGCAGTTATTAAGTAATTGTTTTGGCGTGGATGACCAACGGGTCATCCAACTGTTCTCAACAATACTGAAAGGAATATCGTGAATCTGAACGCGACCCTATTCGCGCAAATGATCGTTTTCTTCGTCTTATGGTGGGTTGTTGCACGCTTCGTGTGGCCACCGCTAGTTAAGGCGTTAGATGAGCGTTCAAGCAAAATTGCTGATGGTTTAGCTGCTGCCGAGCGTGGTAAAGAAGCTCTCGCATTAGCCAGCAATGAAGCTGAGCAAGAATTAACTAAAGCACGTCAAGAAGGTGTTCAACGCGTTGCTGAAGCTGAAAAACGTGCACAAATGTCAGCCGAAGAAATTCGCGCTAACGCACAAGCTGAAGCCGCTCGAATCATTTCTCAAGCGCAACAAGACGCAGCCCAGCAGGTTACTCGTGCCCGCGAAGTTTTGCGCGCTGAAGTAGCTGTTCTCGCTGTTAAAGGCGCCGAGCAAATTTTGCGTCGTGAAGTTGATGCAAAAGCGCATGGCCAATTACTTGACCAACTAAAGGCAGAACTTTGATATGGCTGAATTAGCCACTATTGCACGTCCTTACGCGGAAGCGCTTTTTCAAAGCGCCAAGCCTGCTGAGCTCGCTGGATGTTTGGAGCAGTTAAATGAGTTGGCTCAGCTTGCTGCTTTGCCAGAAGTTGCTGCATTGTCAAACAACCCAAAAGTATCCGCTGATGATTTGAGCAAGTTACTTTCTGGCATGGTGAAGACCAAGTTAGACGGCAAGGTTGCCAGCTTTTTGAATCTTGTGAATCAAAATCACCGCTTAGCAGCCGTTCCTGAAATTGCCCATCAATTTGAAGCAATGAAGAACAAAAGCGAAGGCGCTGCAGAAGTAAATATTACTAGCGCATTCCCTTTAGAAGGTTCTGCGTTAAATGATTTGTTGTCAAGTTTGAAGAAGCGCTTTGGGGGTAAAGAATTGCGCCCAACTATTCAGGTTGATCCAACATTGATTGGCGGAGTTCGCATTCAAGTTGGCGATGAAGTGATGGATAGTTCAGTTAAGGCACAGTTAGCTCAAATGCAAGCAAGTCTTGGCGCATAAGTGATCCCTATTAAGAACATACGAAATAAGACCCAGGAGTAAGTAATGCAACTCAACCCTTCCGAGATCAGTGAGCTGATCAAAAGCCGAATTAGCGAATTGGGCGTTGACTCCCAAGTTCGCAACGAAGGCACTGTTATTTCAGTGACCGACGGTATTTGCCGCGTACATGGCTTGTCAGGCGTTATGCAGGGCGAAATGTTGGAGTTTCCAAACAACACTATCGGCCTTGCATTAAACCTCGAGCGTGATTCTGTTGGTGCCGTAGTGTTGGGTGAATACACCCACATTAAAGAAGGCGACCCAGTGAAATGTACTGGCCGCATTTTGGAAGTCCCAGTTGGCCCAGAGTTGCTTGGTCGCGTTGTAAACGCACTCGGTCAACCGATTGATGGCAAAGGCCCAATCAACACCAAGTTAACTGACTTTATTGAAAAAGTTGCTCCTGGCGTTATCGCACGTCAATCGGTTAGCCAGCCAGTACAAACTGGTTTGAAGGCGATTGATGCGATGGTTCCAATTGGCCGCGGTCAGCGTGAGTTGATCATTGGCGACCGCCAAACTGGTAAGACAGCGGTTGCGGTTGATGCAATCATTAACCAAAAAGGTAAAGGCGTTTATTGCGTTTACGTTGCGATTGGTCAAAAAGCTTCTACTATTGCCAACGTTGTTCGCAAGCTCACAGAATTGGGCGCGATGGAGTACACCGTTGTTGTTGCAGCGAGTGCTTCTGAGTCTGCAGCAATGCAGTACCTCTCTGCATACGCGGGTTGCACCATGGGTGAATACTTCCGCGATCGCGGGGAAGACGCTTTGATTGTTTACGATGACTTAACTAAGCAAGCAGTTGCTTACCGTCAAATTTCCTTGTTGCTCCGCCGCCCACCAGGCCGTGAAGCTTATCCTGGCGACGTGTTCTACCTCCACTCACGCTTGCTCGAGCGCGCTGCTCGTGTAAATGCTGAGTATGTTGAGAAGTTCACCAATGGCGCAGTTAAAGGTAAAACTGGTTCATTGACAGCATTGCCAATCATTGAAACTCAAGCTGGCGACGTTTCTGCATTCGTTCCAACCAACGTAATTTCGATTACCGATGGTCAGATCTTCTTGGAGACCGACTTGTTTAACGCTGGCGTACGTCCTGCGATTAACGCCGGTATTTCTGTTTCCCGCGTTGGTGGTGCTGCACAAACTAAAGTAATTAAGAAACTGTCTGGCGGTATTCGTACTGACTTAGCGCAGTATCGTGAATTGGCAGCGTTTGCTCAGTTTGCATCTGACCTTGACGAAGCAACCCGCAAGCAGCTCGAGCGCGGTCGTCGCGTTACTGAATTGTGTAAACAAGCTCAGTACAAGCCGCTTCAAGTTTGGGAAATGGCTGCTTCACTTTATGCTGTTAATAACGGCTACTTCGATGATCTCGAAGTGAAGAATGTATTGCCATTCGAAAAAGGTTTGCAAGATCATTTGAAATCTAAATACGCCGACTTAGTTGCACGTATTGAAGAAACCAAAGACTTAAGCAAGGATGACGAAGCTGCTTTACGCGCCGCTATTGAGGATTACAAGCGTTCTGCCTCTTTCTAAGAGGGCTCGCATAAATCATGGCAAGCACAAAAGAGATACGATCTAAGATCAAGAGCGTGCAAAACACGCGCAAGATCACGAAGGCAATGGAAATGGTCGCCGCATCCAAGATGCGTCGCGCCCAAGAGCGCATGCGTAATGCGCGCCCTTATGCTGAAAAAATTCGTGAGATTGTTGCCAACCTTTCCAAGGCTAACCCTGAGTTCCGCCCTGCTTACATGGCAACTCGTGAAGTGAAGAAAGTTGGCACGATTTTGGTTACTACAGACAAAGGCTTGTGCGGCGGTTTAAATACCAACGTCTTGCGTTTGATTGCTAACCAAGTGCGCGATTTGCAAGAAAAAAATGTTGAGATTGCGTATACGGCAATTGGTTCAAAAGGTCTGCAGTTTTTGAATCGCTCAAAAGCAAAATTGATTTCTCAAACAATTCAAATTGGCGATACACCACATATGGATGTTTTGATTGGCGCAATTGTTGCCCAATTAGAGGCGTTTGAGCGTGGCGAGATTGATGCCGTTTATTTGGCATTTACCCGTTTTGTAAATGCAATGAAACAAGAGCCTGTTTTAGAAAAACTCTTGCCATTGGAGCCGGAAGCTTTGACTCCACAAGAGAAAACAGGTAATTCTTGGGATTACATCTACGAACCTGACGCAGAGTCCATTTTGAATGGCCTGCTTAAGCGTTACGTTGAAGCAATGATTTATCAGGCGGTTGCTGAAAACATGGCTTCTGAGCAGTCTGCACGTATGGTCTCTATGAAGGCCGCTTCAGATAATGCGAAGAACGTAATCGGCGAATTGCAATTGGAATACAACAAAACACGACAGGCTGCTATTACTAAAGAGTTGTCAGAAATTGTTGGCGGAGCGGCTGCGGTTTAAGCGGTCGGCGTTTAGGAATACGAAAGAATTCAGGAATTAAAAGCGGAGAAATGCGATGAGTAACGGAAATATCGTGCAATGTATCGGTCCAGTGGTGGACATTCAGTTCCCACGCGACAAAATGCCAAACATTTATGATGCGTTGACATTAGTTGATAGCGGTGAAAAATCATTTGCTGAAAAAGGCTTGACCTTTGAAGTTCAGCAACAAATCGGTGACGGCGTAGTTCGCGCGATTGCCATGGGCGCCAGCGATGGCTTGCGTCGTGGCATGGAAGTGAAGTCGACTGGCGGCCCAATTTCTGTGCCTGTTGGCCCAGCAACTTTAGGCCGCATTATGGACGTTCTGGGTCGCCCAATCGATGACGCAGGTCCGATTGCTACTGAAGAGCGTCGCGCTATTCACCAGCCAGCCCCTAAGTTTGATGAACTCTCCCCTTCTGTTGACTTACTCGAAACAGGCATTAAGGTTATTGACTTAGTTTGCCCGTTTGCTAAAGGCGGTAAGGTTGGCTTGTTCGGTGGTGCGGGTGTTGGTAAGACCGTGAACATGATGGAATTGATTAACAACATCGCTAAGCAGCACTCAGGTTTATCAGTGTTCGCCGGTGTTGGTGAGCGTACTCGTGAAGGTAATGACTTCTACCATGAGATGAAAGAATCTAACGTTATCGACAAAGTGGCGATGGTGTTTGGTCAAATGAATGAGCCTCCTGGCAACCGTTTGCGCGTTGCGTTAACTGGCCTGACAATGGCCGAGGCGTTCCGTGACGAAGGCCGTGACATTTTGTTCTTCGTTGACAATATTTATCGTTACACATTGGCCGGTACTGAAGTTTCTGCGTTGCTAGGTCGTATGCCTTCTGCTGTGGGTTACCAGCCTACATTGGCTGAAGAGATGGGTAAGTTGCAAGAGCGTATTACTTCTACCAAGACTGGTTCTGTTACCTCTATTCAGGCCGTTTACGTTCCTGCGGATGACTTGACCGATCCGTCACCAGCTACAACCTTCTTGCACCTAGACTCCACAGTTGTGTTGTCACGTGATATTGCTGCATTGGGTATTTACCCAGCGGTTGATCCACTGGATTCCACTAGCCGTCAGCTGGATCCACAAGTGGTTGGTCAAGAGCACTATGAAGTAGCCCGTGAAGTACAGATGACATTGCAGCGCTATAAAGAGTTGCGCGACATTATTGCGATTTTGGGTATGGACGAATTGTCACCAGAAGATAAGTTATCCGTATCACGTGCTCGTAAGATTCAACGTTTCTTATCCCAGCCTTTCCACGTTGCTGAAGTATTTACTGGTTCACCAGGCAAATACGTTCCATTGAAAGAAACTATCCGTGGTTTCAAAATGATCTGCAGCGGTGAATTGGATCACTTGCCAGAGCAAGCGTTCTATATGGTGGGTTCAATTGATGAAGCCATCGAGAAAGCCAAGAAGCTTTAATCTAGGGAAATTATGTCAACCATACGCGTCGATGTAGTAAGTGCTGAGCAGTCTATTTTCAGCGGGGAAGCTAAGTTTGTTGCGCTTCCTGGCGAAAGTGGTGAGCTCGGCATTTTGCGCGGCCACACTCCTTTGATTACACGCATTCGTCCAGGCTCAGTTCGTATTGAAAAAGCTGACGGTGACGAAGAGTTTGTTTTCGTAGCAGGTGGCTATTTAGAAGTTCAGCCAGATCGCGTTACTGTTTTAGCCGATACCGCTATTCGCGGGCACGATCTTGACGAAGCTAAAGCGATTGAAGCTAAGAAACGCGCTGAAGAGGCAATGCAAAACCGTGGCACTGACTTTGATTTGGCTTTGGCCCAATCTGAGTTTGCAATGGCTGCTGCACAGCTGGCTGCAATTGCTCGTTTCCGTCGTAAAAAGTAATAGCCGGTCATCTCCTTGTTGTTAAATGATCGGTTTTTAAAGGCCTGCCTGGGCGAAGCGGTTGATCAAACACCGCTTTGGCTCATGCGTCAAGCCGGCCGATACCTCCCTGAGTACAACGCTACTCGCGCCAGAGCTGGAAGTTTTTTAGGGCTCGCAAAAAATCCTGCATACGCTACTGAAGTAACGCTTCAACCTTTGGATCGTTACCCTTTGGATGCGGCTATTTTGTTCTCCGATATTTTGACCATTCCAGATGCGATGGGATTGGGGCTGAAATTTACTGGAGGCGAAGGGCCAAGCTTTGATCACCCCCTTCGCACTGAAGAGGCGGTAAAAAAATTACGTGTTGCAGATATGGATCAGCTCAAATATGTTTTTGATGCGGTTTCAGAGATTCGTAAAGCATTGATACAGGATGGCAAGCAAAGAGTTCCGTTGATTGGGTTCTCCGGAAGCCCGTGGACATTGGCTTGCTACATGATTGATGGGTCTAGCGCTGATGATTTTCGTCATGCTAAAACGATGATGTTTAGTCGCCCCGATCTGATGCAGCACATTCTAGATATCAACGCGCAATCGGTTGCTGATTATTTAACTGAGCAAGTAAAAGCCGGTGCACAGGCATTAATGATTTTTGATACTTGGGGCGGAATGCTTCCAGATGGTTGGTATCAAAGAATGTCTTTAGCCTCGATGCAAAAGGTGATTTCATTATTGCCACGTGAGCACGAGGGCAGAAAAATTCCGGTCATCATGTTCACCAAGGGCGGCGGAATTTGGTTGAACGATATGGCGCAAGTTGGCGCTGACGTGATTGCGATTGATTGGACAATGTCTCTGAGTCGCGCACGCAAACAATTGCTGGCCCTGAACAAGCCCCTAGCATTACAGGGAAATTTAGACCCGCTTATTCTGTTCTCAGAGCCAAAACAAATTGCGCAGCAAGCAAACCTCCTGCTTGAGGATTTGGCGAGTGCTCCAGCCCTTAAATCGGGCTTACATCCTCTAGACGGACATGTCTTTAATCTAGGGCATGGGATTTCCCAATTTACCCCTCCTGAAAGTGTTACGGCTCTCGCCGAAGCGGTCATTGAGCGCTCAAGGGCTCTCAGGACAAAGTCGTAATACTGAGTGATTGCTAACTTGGCGCTAGGATTTTTAGCGAAAGTTATGCACAGATAACGGGAAAATTCGAAATTCAGTGAGATTGCGAATAATGATGAAAATTCACTTTCGAATATCTTTCCAAGTTATTGATTTATATAAATAATTACTAAAAAGCTTTAAAAGGGTGCAGAATCCGAAAGCTGATAAATTAACTTATAAATCAGAATCCTCGGATGATATCCACAGACTTATCCACAAGCAAACTAAAGATTTGAAGTAAATCATGCCCCCTCCAATCGTTGTCCAAGTTGTTGTTGATAAGCCCCTTGCCCAGGGCTTTGACTACTTGTGGGACGATAAGGCATTAGGGGGGAGCCCACAGGTGGGGGCAATAGTTGAGGTTCCCTTTGGGCGCAGTTTACTGGTGGGATTGGTGATTAAAGTAAGCGCTTACTCTGACTATGAACTCGATAAATTAAAAGGGGTAAGCAAGGTTGCACCCCTGCCCCCCTTGGACCCTGCAGTATTGAGGTTAATGAACTTTGCCAGCCAGTATTACATTCATGCGCTAGGCGAGACCATTATTCCCACCATTCCACAGATGTGGAAAAAGTCAGATGACTGGGAAAAGATCCCCAAGAAATTAGCTGCGGATGAAGAAAAGCAAAAGAAAAAAAACAAGCCAGAGGCCGTTGAGGGATTTGTTGATGAGGACCATCTGAACGATGGTCAAAAACTCGCATTAGAAAAATTGCGCAGGATTTCTTCGAATGAATTCAAAGCAATACTGTTGCAAGGGCAAACCGGTAGCGGAAAGACCGCTGTATTTTTAAATTGGTTGAGCGGTATTTTGGAAGATGCAAGCGCACAGGTATTGCTCTTGGTTCCTGAAATTAATTTAACGCCACAGTTGGAACGTAGAGTGCGCGCTTATTTTCCAGATAAAAAAATGGTGGTGCTGCATAGTGGCGTAAGCGAGAAAGTCAGAGGCATTGCTTGGTATGAGGCGATGACTGGTAAAGCCCAAATTATTTTGGGAACAAGATTGGCTGCATTAACCCCCCTGCCTAATCTGCGCGCCATTGTTGTTGATGAAGAACATGACCCGTCCTATAAGCAACAAGATGGTATTCGTTACTCTGCAAGGGATCTTGCGATATGGCGTGCCCACGACCTTAAGATACCGATCTTATTGGCCTCTGCTACACCATCGCTTGAGACTTGGATGGCTGCCAGGGCTAGCCGTTATGAATATATTCGTCTGGATCAACGCGCACAAGGCGCAAGCTTGCCAAGAGTGCATCTGATCAACGTCCGCGATCCACAAACGCAATTTAGTCCAGGCGATATAGAGAAGCCAAAATCCAAAAGCCTGATTACTAAAACCCTTGCGAATGCGGTCAGTCAGAATCTTGACAATAAGCAGCAAAGCCTAATACTCATCAATCGGCGAGGATATGCTCCTGTTCTTAGTTGCGGTGCTTGCTCATGGCTCTCAAGATGCGAGCAATGTAGCTCCTATATGGTGCTGCATAAAGCAGGCGCCCTGGGCAGGAAGTCGGTTTTAAGTTGCCATCACTGCGGCTTGGTGAAATCAATTCCAAGCCATTGTCCTGATTGCGGCAATGCCGATTTGAAGACCTTGGGGCAAGGAACACAAAAGATCGAAGATGCTATTGAGGAGATGTGGCCGGGCGCACGGGTTCTGCGGGTCGATACAGACTCCAGCAGAAAGAGTAAGGGTGCCGAGGAGCTCTTTCAGGAAATCCACGAAGGCAACGTCGATATTGTTGTTGGCACTCAGATGATTGCCAAGGGCCACGATTACCAAAATATTGGCTTAGTTGCAGTCTTGGATTCTGATAGTCGATTATTTTCTCAAGATTTTAGGGCTGCAGAACGATTATTTGCTCAGTTAGTTCAGGTTGCGGGGCGCGCTGGACGGTCAAGCAAGGAGGGCGAAGCGGGCGGCGCTATTTATATTGAAACCCAGTTTCCGGAGTCTGCAGTTTTTCAGTTTTTGTTGCGCCATGATGTAGATGGATTTTTAAGTTTTACGGCCAACGAAAGAAAAGAAGCGGGCTTGCCGCCATTTGCCTATCAGGCCCTCATCCATGCTGAGGCTAAAAGTTTAGATAAAGCAATTCAGTTTTTGAGTGGCCTGAAAGGATTCTTAAAGTCTCGGGCCCTCATAAATAAGGGCCTCAGAGTCTATGATCCAGTCCCTAAGGCAATGATGCGAGTAGCGGGCTCGGAGCGCGCCCAACTTCTGGTGGAGTCGGATGATCGTAAAAACCTGCAAGAAATCTTAGAGGCGATGGATCTTTATTTGCGAGAGAACTCTCAGGGGCGCATTAGTAAAGAAGGGCGCATTCGTTGGTTAATTGAACGTGATCCTATTTCAATCTGATTAATTTTAGTTATTAGGCGCCAGGGCCCGCGTTATATATTTCTAGGCTCAAGAGTTGATTTAGTTCTTCGGTAAGAATTTCATCGGAGGCGGGTTTGATTTTAAATAACCAAATACCGTATGGATTTTCATTGACGATTTCAGGTGATGCATCAACCTCTTCATTGAGGGCAACAATCTCACCGCTTACTGGCGCATGAATATCACTAGCCGCTTTCACTGATTCAATCACAGCAATAGCTTCCCCCTGCTTTACTTGTTGTCCAAGTTTTGGGGCTTGAAAGAACATCACATCGCCAAGTGCTTCTTGCGCATGATTGCTAATACCAACCCATACCAGGCCATCATTTTCCTGATCGGCCCATTCGTGAGTTTCTGCAAATTTAAATGTATCTTGGCTGTTCATTGTTTTATCCTTTAGGTGCATTTTATGCCGACTCCCATAAACTAGCTTTCCCAAATGATTCACTTTACCGCTTGTACATATGCCAATTAAATTAGGAATTGTTCCTGTTACTCCGTATGAGCAGAATTGCTCGATTTTGCTTTGCCGGGAGACTGGCGACGCCGCTGTAGTTGATCCCGGCGGCGATATTGAAAAGATCCTTGAGGGCCTTAAGCAGATGGGCGGTAAGGTTAAAAAGATTTTGCTTACTCATGGGCATTTAGACCATTGTGCAGCCGCGAAAGATCTAGCTGACCAACTGGGCGTTCCTATTGAGGGCCCACAAGAGGAGGAGCGTTTTTGGATTGATCAATTACCGGAGCAAACAGTGCGCTTTGGCTTTGGGCATGCCAAAGTTTTTGAGCCCGACCGCTGGTTAAATAACGGTGATCACGTTCAGGTGGGCAACGTTGATCTTGAGGTATTTCATTGCCCCGGTCATACGCCTGGCCATATTGTATTTTTTGACAAAGAAGATCGTCTAGCAATAGTTGGGGATGTTTTGTTTGCTGGTTCAATTGGCAGAACAGATTTTCCACGGGGCAATCATGCTGATTTAATCAATGCGATCAAAACCAAATTGTGGCCCTTGGGAGATGATGTCCAGTTTGTTCCTGGACACGGACCAATGTCGACGTTTGGTCACGAGCGCAAAACGAATCCCTATGTGGGAGATGGCGCGTAGCTAATCAATCTAGCTATTTGAACTACAAGTGAGTATTAGGTTTTAGCTGAACCGGTACGATGCGTACGGTTGTATAAACAGCTGGCGCAGATCCAGCGCTGCTTGCGATTACTTGTCGGAATCCATGTGCCACCCTCAAGTCGTTTTTCACGGCTGCAAGAAGAGCAAAACTTCAGGCTCTGAGAGGTGTCTTGGGTAGCTGCTGGAGTCGATGTAGTCATGGGCAATCCGGGTAAGGCAAATCTTATACAGAGATCTATTTTACCCGTTTTGTCCCGCTGGGGCTGGGGTTAGCACAACCCGGACTGAATCAGCCGTTTTGTTGCCGTCGAAGTCTAACCAAGCCTTATTTTCAAAGTCGTACAGCTTGCACTTGCGTGCTGTATCGAAATACCAGCCCCAAGAGAACTTTTGAATGAAAATGCGCTCAGGAAGGATGGTTTCTAGGGTTTGCTGGGCTTCTGGCAGGCGATAAAGCGGTACGCTCATATCCACATGGTGCGCAGTGTGCTCCATGATGTGGTGCATCAATTTGCCCCAAATCCAGTTAAAAGTCAGATGAACGGTTGTGGATACAAACGGCTGGGCGCGTAACCACTCGGATTTCTTGTCATACCAAGAGACTTTCGGGTGGGTATGGTGCACATAGACCACAAAACCAATCATGCCGTTCCAGAACAAGAATGGCACTGCAAAGCCAGTGATCAAGCCAATCCAAACAGATTGCCCAGTAGCAATGGCTCCAGCAATTAAGCAGCCAATCCAAACAATTGCAAATGCGGTAACAAGCAAATTATCTTTTAAGAAAATAGGACGATCACCAGGTTTGTTTTTTGCATTTGGGAAGTACTCACGTCTCCACCAAATTTCAATGAGGTAATAGAAAACAGGGCCCCATCCGCTACGGTAAAGGCGTTCTAGGGCCTTACGCCATGGGGGAAGCGCGTCATATTCTGATTTTGATAAGGGCGCCCATACAAAGTCAAAACCCTTTAGATTGGTTTGACCGTGATGCACAACGTTATGACCAACATCCCACAAGCTATATGGTGTGAGAGATGGCAAGAACGCAATACGACCCAATACTTTGTTCAGTTCGCGATTGGGCGTGTAACTTTGATGGCAAGCATCGTGACCCAAAATAAAGATGCGGCCTGTTACAAAGCCAGCAATCAAACCAAAAACAATTTTGAGCAACACGCTCTCTACGAAGATTGTTCCTGCGATACAGCCTAGCCAGAGGAACGCATCGATTGCTAGGAGCATGATTGCGCGCCCAGTTTCGCCTTGTGCCATCGGGATTAGCCAGCTTCGAATGATTTTTCGATGCGGTAATGGCGCCTCTGGGTGCAAAGGATTGGTTAAGGAAGGCTCTGAAAGGGCGGTATTTAGATGTGTAGACACGATTAGAATCAATAAGTTAGGTGGAAATGATAGCGGTTTTCGCAATTTGCCGCATGATGTAGGTCAAAAACCCCTTGATTTTTGGCGCGCCCGGCAGGAATCGAACCTGCGACCCTTGGCTTCGGAGGCCAATACTCTATCCACTGAGCTACGGGCGCCGGTGGAAAAACTGGTTACCACTCTATTGTAAGTGTCTATAACCCTACTCTCTAGTTATAATCTCGACAAAACCACCCTAAAACCCGTCAAACGATAAATTCTTATGAGCAACGAGCACGGAAGTCTAATTAAGTCCCCAAAACAACTCATCATCATGGTGTTTGCAAGCTTTTTCGTGCCACTCATCATTATTTTGTTGTTAATGGTCTTTGTGAACAATGGCAAGCGCGTAGATTCATCTGCTTCTGCTGACCAAATTATTAAGCCAGTAGCGCAACTCAATTTTAAAGATGCTAGCGAGCCCGCTGCTCCGGCTGCTGGCGCCAAATAAATCTTCGGCGCATATTTAAAAGCTGGCCTTGCGCCAGCTTTTTTATTTTCATTTATTCACTCTTTGCATCTAAGGCAATTTGGTAGGCTTCTTTTTTTGTGAGGCCTAGAGTTTGCGAAAGAACAGCGGCAATTTCTTTGCTTCCCATATAAGGGCTCAGCGCATTAGCCCACAGCAAGAGAGCCGAATGCTCGGGAGCCTCATCGCCATTGGCCGAACGCCCTGCGACCACAATGACAAATTCACCTTTAAGGCTCTCTGCTACCTCTAGCCAGCTAGCAACGTCTTGCGCTTGAAGTGGCACCAGCTGCTCAAATTTTTTGGTTAACTCACGGCAGACTAAAAGCTGACGATCGGCTTCTAAATTTTTTGCAAGCAATGTAAGGGTTTCTTTAATGTGGTGTGGGGACTCAAAAAAGATGCTTGCTTTTTTGCTGCTGGAGATGTCCTGCAGTAGAGCGTCACGCTCTTTAGTTTTGTTGGGCCAAAAACCTACAAACTGAAAGCGTCCTTCTGAGTGGTGCATCACTGAGCCCGCTGCCGAGATGGCGCTTGATACAGCGCTTGCGCCCGGAATGGGGATGACTCTGAGCCCCGCTTTTTGAACCTCATTTACCAGTCTTGCGCCTGGGTCTGAGACTCCTGGGGTGCCGGCATCTGAAATATAAGCCCAGCGCTCATTATTTAAGAGGTGTTGTATGACTGTTTGAGCGCCGCCAATTTCATTGTGTTCGTGCAATGCTAAACATTTTTTATGAATGCCAAACTGTTGGAGTAATGCCGCACTATGTCTAGTGTCCTCACAGGCGATCCCATCAACTGAATTGAGAACATGCAGGGCGCGTAAGGTAATGTCACCCAAATTACCGATGGGTGTTGCAACCATGTATAGAGCCCCAGCAGGCAAATCCTGCTGCTTTAAGAAGTCGAAAGAGCTAAATTGCATGGGGAGTTGCCTGCGAAAAGTTAAACAATAAGTAAGAGGATACGTTGCTTTTGGGATAAGCTGATTGCCACTGAAATGAGGGCATCTTTGGCGCATAATATTGTTATGGAAAAAGATATCAATGAACGTTTACGTCAGCGTGCCTCCCAGCATTTTCTGGACAGCATTGCCGTAAAGCAAGAGGCTGAAAAACTGCTCCCCGAATCAGTTGCTAGGGGCGTACTGGCGATGGTGGATTGTTTGCGCGCTGGTGGTAAGGTCATGGCCTGTGGCAACGGTGGTTCTGCTGCTGATGCGCAACACTTTGCAGCAGAACTCGTTGGTCGCTTTGAGAGAGAGCGCCAAGAGTTGGCTGCGATCGCCTTGACGACAGACACTTCAATTCTTACGGCTATTGGAAATGACTATAGCTACGATGAGATTTTTAGCAAGCAGGTTCGTGGGCTTGGAAAAAAAGGAGACATCCTGTTGGGAATTTCAACCTCAGGAAATTCTAAGAATGTGATTAAAGCTATTGAGGCTGCTAAAAAGCTTGGTATGAAAATCATCGCATTTACTGGCAATGGCGGCGGCAAGATTGCTCAACTATTAGATAAAGATGATGTTCATTTGTGTGCACCATCAACGCGAACCGCGCGCATTCAAGAAACGCATTTGGTTTTGCTGCATGCTTTATGTGATGGCGTAGATCACGTACTGCTCGACTAAAAATTATCGTTACTTCAATACAGAAATTACCTAAATGAAAATCTCACCCCTCAGAAGACTGTTTCTTGCTACCCTCATTGCTTCACAACTTTCAGCATGCGCAGTAGTTGCTGTTGGTGGGGTAGCGGCCGGGGCAACAGTGCTCGCAGATCGACGTACACCAGCCGTGCAAGCGATTGATAAAGGGATTGAGTTAGAGGCAGAAAATGCGCTAGCAAAACGATTTGGCGATAACGCACACATTAACGTGACTTCGTTTAATCAAAAAGTATTGCTCACTGGCGAAGTGAAGGATGCCGATATTAAGGGTGAGGCAGGCGCTTATGTCAAGGCGATGAAAAATGCGCGCTCTGTATTTAATGAATTGGTTGTTGCGCCTAACAGTAGCTACACATCACGCGCAAATGATTCTTATCTCGAGTCTAAGATCAAAACACAAATGGTCTTTACAGACCAGTTACCGTCAAACTCTATGGTTATAGTGGCAGAAGGAAGTAGCGTCTATCTTATGGGCATCTTGACACAAAGCGAAGCTGACCTTGCTAAAAAAATTGCAAGTAATACGAATGGCGTAAAAGATGTTTACGTTTACTTCGACATCATTTCTGAAGCAGAAAAAGTTCGCCTAGAAAAGCAAGGTAAAGCAGATCAAACACAACCCAGTAGCCCTCCAAAATTTCAGTAATTTTTTCGTAGGTTGTCGATGCTAAAAAAGCGAGTGATTGTAAAAATTGTTTTTCTATTTACAACGCTCGCTTATTTCATGCCCATTGCGCAGGCGAATGTTGAAGATGAGAATGCATTCGCACTTGCAAAACAAAGCGCGTGCTTGGGATGTCATGCGGTGAATAAAAAAGTTGTGGGCCCTAGTTTTCAGGCTGTGGCAGAAAAATATAAAAACGATTCAAACGCCCAAGTATTTTTAAAAAATAAGATTGCTAAAGGGGGGTCTGGTTCTTGGGGTGTTGTGCCCATGCCTGCCAACTCAAAATTGAGTGATGCAGATTTATCTACATTAACGAGCTGGATCTTGCGTGGCGCACCTAACAAAAACTAAGGCTAGCAATTAGCGCGCTAGACCAGGTCTTCCTAGGAACCACCACCAGGCTTGATTGGAGCGCTTCAGGCTTTCTTTTAAGGCGTAGTCCATACCGGCCCACTGTTCATTGGCCGCCTCTTCCACAATGGTTGCGGGGTTTGCTGGGGGCAGCTTAAGGCAAGCATCAGCATCGCCATAGGCGTACTCAACTGTCATCCCTGCCTTTTGCGCCAAATGCATCATGGCTTTGTTATTAGCAAGACAATGAACATATAGAGTTTCAATGCTGGTATTACGTGAGTGAACAGCTGAGCGTTGCAACAAGGCTGTGCCCAGGCCCTGAGAGCGCCCTTCTGGCAATACAGAAACGCCAAATTCAGCAGCTCGTGCCTCGCCTATGCTCTCTGGCAAATAGGCTAAATGGGCCATGCCAACAAGCTTCAGATCTAAGTCGAAAACACCAAAAATGACATCCCGATTGAAATCAAGGCCCTTTACATAGTGACGAATCACTTCATCAGGGGTCTGAGTGCCAAATCGTAGACGTCTATCTTCATCATTTAGTTGCAATAAATGATTCAATATTTCCTGTCTATATCCGGCGTGAAGTTCGCGAACAGGTACAGCCTGCCCGGCCGTATAGGGGCTTGAAGGTAAGTGACTATTCGCTAATTTATTGTGCATAGCAATATTTTAACAGGGCTAGGCAAATTTGTCAGGGTTTTCCCTAGGTTTGTTGGAAATAGGCCAAATCAGCCTGAAAAACAGCGTAATTTTTGGATTGATCTGGCCTAAACCCTAAAAAATAGGAATTTTTCAAAAAAAGTTGAAATATTTTTCGAAATCTAACCCCTTGTTTTAATTAACAATATTTTTAAAGTAAGAAAAAACTTAGTCTTTTTTAAGTAAAAGAGTACGAAAGGTGTTGACGACCCTAAAAATGTGGGATATAGTCTCACCTCTCTGCTGAATGTTTTACGAAATACGAAATACGAAACAAGTCAGCCCTCTTTAAAAATTAGTCAACCGATAATTGTGGGTACTAAGTGAAAGCATCCAGTCCTTCGGGACAGATGTAAATAAATAGTACTCATAGACAGTAAAAAGATTTGGTTTTATTACCAAGTCAATTTCTTGAATGAGTGCGACGATCCGCAAGGATCACAGGAATTGAACTGAAGAGTTTGATCCTGGCTCAGATTGAACGCTGGCGGCATGCCTTACACATGCAAGTCGAACGGCAGCACGGGTGCTTGCACCTGGTGGCGAGTGGCGAACGGGTGAGTAATACATCGGAACGTACCTTATCGTGGGGGATAACGCAGCGAAAGCTGTGCTAATACCGCATACGCCCTGAGGGGGAAAGCGGGGGATCGAAAGACCTCGCGCGATTAGAGCGGCCGATGCCTGATTAGCTTGTTGGTGGGGTAAAAGCCCACCAAGGCGACGATCAGTAGCTGGTCTGAGAGGACGATCAGCCACACTGGGACTGAGACACGGCCCAGACTCCTACGGGAGGCAGCAGTGGGGAATTTTGGACAATGGGGGAAACCCTGATCCAGCAATGCCGCGTGAGTGAAGAAGGCCTTCGGGTTGTAAAGCTCTTTTGTCAGGGAAGAAACACCGGCTCTAACACAGTCCGGGAATGACGGTACCTGAAGAATAAGCACCGGCTAACTACGTGCCAGCAGCCGCGGTAATACGTAGGGTGCGAGCGTTAATCGGAATTACTGGGCGTAAAGCGTGCGCAGGCGGTTATACAAGACAGGCGTGAAATCCCCGGGCTTAACCTGGGAATGGCGCCTGTGACTGTATAGCTAGAGTGTGTCAGAGGGGGGTAGAATTCCACGTGTAGCAGTGAAATGCGTAGATATGTGGAGGAATACCAATGGCGAAGGCAGCCCCCTGGGATAACACTGACGCTCATGCACGAAAGCGTGGGGAGCAAACAGGATTAGATACCCTGGTAGTCCACGCCCTAAACGATGCTGACTAGTTGTTCGGGATTTACATCCTGAGTAACGTAGCTAACGCGTGAAGTCAGCCGCCTGGGGAGTACGGTCGCAAGATTAAAACTCAAAGGAATTGACGGGGACCCGCACAAGCGGTGGATGATGTGGATTAATTCGATGCAACGCGAAAAACCTTACCTACCCTTGACATGTCACTAACGAAGTAGAGATACATTAGGTGCTCGTAAGAGAAAGTGAACACAGGTGCTGCATGGCTGTCGTCAGCTCGTGTCGTGAGATGTTGGGTTAAGTCCCGCAACGAGCGCAACCCTTGTCTTTAGTTGCTACGCAAGAGCACTCTAAAGAGACTGCCGGTGACAAACCGGAGGAAGGTGGGGATGACGTCAAGTCCTCATGGCCCTTATGGGTAGGGCTTCACACGTCATACAATGGTGCATACAGAGGGTTGCCAACCCGCGAGGGGGAGCTAATCTCAGAAAATGCATCGTAGTCCGGATCGTAGTCTGCAACTCGACTACGTGAAGCTGGAATCGCTAGTAATCGCGGATCAGAATGTCGCGGTGAATACGTTCCCGGGTCTTGTACACACCGCCCGTCATACCATGGGAGTGGGTTTTGCCAGAAGCCGTTAGCCTAACCGCAAGGAGGGCGACTGCCACGGCAGGGTTCATGACTGGGGTAAAGTCGTAACAAGGTAGCCGTATCGGAAGGTGCGGCTGGATCACCTCCTTTCTAGAGAAAAGATGCTGAATCCTAGTGCCCACACTTATCGGTTGACAATAAAAGCCACGGGTCTGTAGCTCAGCTGGTTAGAGCACTGTGTTGATAACGCAGGGGTCGTAGGTTCAAGTCCTACCAGACCCACCACCAGCCAGAAACAAGACTTAGTGGGACGTTGGGGGATTAGCTCAGCTGGGAGAGCACCTGCTTTGCAAGCAGGGGGTCGTCGGTTCGATCCCGTCATCCTCCACCATCATCTAAATGTCAAAACTAAGCGAATATTTAATCGTTTAGTTTTGCCATTTATGGCTGTTCTTTAAAAATTTGAGTAAGCAAAGTGTCAAATGTTTCTTTGAGAGGACATTTGACAATGTAATAAGGGTAAAGATTGAATCATCAATCAGTAATACAAACGAGTTTTACCAAGTTCTTAACAAAGTACTTACAGTTTGGATTACGGCAAACATGTCAGAAGTAGAAGTAAAACCTATAACGGTTACTAGCAATGGTGCTCGTTATAGGATCAAGTGAATAAGTGCACATGATGGATGCCTTGGCGATTACAGGCGACGAAAGACGTTATAACCTGCGATAAGCCCCGGGGAGCTGGTAAATAAGCTTTGATCCGGGGATTTCTGAATGGGGAAACCCACCACTTTTGTGGTATCCATACCTGAATACATAGGGTATGAGAAGCGAACCTTGTGAACTGAAACATCTAAGTAGCAAGAGGAAAAGACATCAACCGAGATTCCCAGAGTAGTGGCGAGCGAAATGGGAACAGCCTTCTAGTGATATCTCAGTAATTAACAGAATGGAATGGAAAGTCCAACAATAAAGGGTGATAGTCCCGTATGTGAAAATTATTGAGTGGTACTAGGCTAGAGACAAGTAGGGCGGGACACGTGAAATCCTGTCTGAATATGGGGGGACCATCCTCCAAGGCTAAATACTCGTAATCGACCGATAGTGAACAAGTACCGTGAGGGAAAGGCGAAAAGAACCCCGGGAGGGGAGTGAAATAGATCCTGAAATTGTGTGCATACAAACAGTAGGAGCCTCGTAAGGGGTGACTGCGTACCTTTTGTATAATGGGTCAGCGACTTACATTCAGTAGCAAGCTTAACCGAATAGGGAAGGCGTAGCGAAAGCGAGTCCGAATAGGGCGCTAGTTGCTGGGTGTAGACCCGAAACCAGTTGATCTATCCATGGCCAGGTTGAAGGTGCGGTAACACGTACTGGAGGACCGAACCCACTAACGTTGAAAAGTTAGGGGATGAGCTGTGGATAGGGGTGAAAGGCTAAACAAAACTGGAAATAGCTGGTTCTCTCCGAAAACTATTTAGGTAGTGCCTCGTGTATCACTGTAGGGGGTAGAGCACTGTCATGGTAGTGGGGTCCATTGCGGATTACTGCGCCATAGCAAACTCCGAATACCTACAAGTGCAAGCACGGGAGACAGACATCGGGTGCTAACGTCCGGTGTCAAGAGGGAAACAACCCAGACCGCCAGCTAAGGTCCCTAATATATGCTAAGTGGGAAACGAAGTGGGAAGGCTAAAACAGTCAGGAGGTTGGCTTAGAAGCAGCCATCCTTTAAAGAAAGCGTAATAGCTCACTGATCGAGTCGTCCTGCGCGGAAGATGTAACGGGGCTAAGCATATAACCGAAGCTGCGGATCACAGCAATGTGATGGTAGGAGAGCGTTCTGTAAGCCTGTGAAGGTGTCTTGTAAAGGATGCTGGAGGTATCAGAAGTGCGAATGCTGACATGAGTAGCGATAAAGGGGGTGAAAAGCCCCCTCGCCGTAAGCCCAAGGTTTCCTGTTCAACGTTCATCGGAACAGGGTGAGTCGGCCCCTAAGGCGAGGCAGAGATGCGTAGCTGATGGGAACAAGGTTAATATTCCTTGACCATTGTTAGATGCGATGGGGGGACGGATCGCGGAAAGTTGTCCGGGTGTTGGAAGTCCCGGTTCTTACGTTGGAGATGGCTATTAGGTAAATCCGGTAGCGTAATTCAAGGGCGTGAGACGAGCGAATTTATTCGCGAAGCAATTGGAAGTGGTTCCAAGAAAAGCCTCTAAGCTTCAGTCTAACAAGACCGTACCGCAAACCGACACAGGTGGGCGAGATGAGTATTCTAAGGCGCTTGAGAGAACTCAGGAGAAGGAACTCGGCAAATTTGTACCGTAACTTCGGGATAAGGTACGCCCTGGTAGTTTGACCCTGTACAAGGGGAGGACGAAAGGGTTGCAATAAAAAGGTGGCTGCGACTGTTTAATAAAAACACAGCACTCTGCAAACACGAAAGTGGACGTATAGGGTGTGACGCCTGCCCGGTGCTGGAAGATTAAATGATGGGGTGCAAGCTCTTGATTGAAGTCCCAGTAAACGGCGGCCGTAACTATAACGGTCCTAAGGTAGCGAAATTCCTTGTCGGGTAAGTTCCGACCTGCACGAATGGCGTAACGATGGCCACACTGTCTCCTCCTGAGACTCAGCGAAGTTGAAATGTTTGTGATGATGCAATCTACCCGTGGCTAGACGGAAAGACCCCATGAACCTTTACTGTAGCTTTGCATTGGACTTTGAATCGGTCTGTGTAGGATAGGTGGGAGGCGTTGATAACAGGATGCTAGTTCTGTTGGAGCCAACCTTGAAATACCACCCTGATTTATTTGAGGTTCTAACCTTGGCCCGTTATCCGGGTCGGGAACAGTGCATGGTAGGCAGTTTGACTGGGGCGGTCTCCTCCCAAAGTGTAACGGAGGAGTACGAAGGTACGCTTGGTACGGTCGGACATCGTACCTAAAGTGCAATGGCAAAAGCGTGCTTAACTGCGAGACCGACAAGTCGAGCAGGTGCGAAAGCAGGTCATAGTGATCCGGTGGTTCTGTATGGAAGGGCCATCGCTCAACGGATAAAAGGTACTCTGGGGATAACAGGCTGATACCGCCCAAGAGTTCATATCGACGGCGGTGTTTGGCACCTCGATGTCGGCTCATCTCATCCTGGGGCTGTAGCCGGTCCCAAGGGTATGGCTGTTCGCCATTTAAAGAGGTACGTGAGCTGGGTTTAAAACGTCGTGAGACAGTTTGGTCCCTATCTGCCATGGGCGTTGGAGATTTGACGGGGGCTGCTCCTAGTACGAGAGGACCGGAGTGGACATTCCGCTGGTGTACCTGTTGTTTCGCCAGAAGCATCGCAGGGTAGCTATGAATGGAAGAGATAACCGCTGAAAGCATCTAAGCGGGAAACTTGCCTGAAGATGAGATCTCCCGTAGGTTTAACCTACATAAAGGGTCGTTGAAGACCACAACGTTGATAGGTCGGGTGTGGAAGTGCAGTAATGCATTAAGCTAACCGATACTAATTGCCCGTTAGGCTTGATCCTATAACCAGCACTATTGTGTTGGATGTTTGCCAGATTTAATCTGCATCCTTATTACATGCTTACTCAAATAGAGTTGTTGATTTATTCAGCAACTCAACCCTCTACGCCCGGTGACCATAGCGAATTGGAACCACTCCTTCCCATCCCGAACAGGACAGTGAAACGATTCTACGCCGATGATAGTGCGGATTACCCGTGTGAAAGTAGGTAACTGCCGGGCACCAAAGCGACGCCCAGACCCTTTTAGGTCTGGGCGTTTTTACTTGTGCAAAGCGTTTAGAGAGATTGACAGAAACTCCATTTGGAGTCAGAATATTGGGTTCGCGGAGGGGTGTCCGAGCGGCTAAAGGAGGCAGACTGTAAATCTGTTGGCTATGCCTACGTAGGTTCGAATCCTACCCCCTCCACCAGATGTGCGGGATTAGTTTAATGGTAAAACAGCAGATTTCCAATCTTCGGTCAAGAGTTCGATTCTCTTATCCCGCTCCAGAATTTGTTGCATTAGATTTCGCCCATGTGGCTCAGTGGTAGAGCACTCCCTTGGTAAGGGAGAGGTCGGCAGTTCGATCCTGCCCATGGGCACCATGTTTGATTTTATTAATTGTGTATTTCGTGTTTGGTTTAAGAGCTAACTAAAGGCAGATTAAAAATGGCAAAAGAAAAATTCGAGCGGACAAAACCGCACGTAAACGTAGGCACCATCGGTCACGTTGACCACGGTAAAACCACATTGACAGCGGCAATTGCAACCGTGCTTTCTAAAGCATTCGGTGGCGAAGCTAAAGCATACGATCAGATCGATGCTGCTCCAGAAGAAAAAGCACGTGGTATTACGATTAATACTGCACACGTTGAGTACGAGACAGCAAACCGTCACTACGCACACGTGGATTGCCCAGGACATGCTGACTACGTTAAGAACATGATTACTGGTGCTGCTCAGATGGACGGCGCAATTTTAGTTTGCTCTGCTGCTGACGGCCCAATGCCACAAACTCGTGAACACATCCTCTTGGCACGCCAAGTGGGCGTTCCTTACATCATCGTGTTCCTGAACAAGTGCGACATGGTTGATGACGAAGAGTTGTTAGAGCTCGTAGAAATGGAAGTTCGTGAGCTTTTATCTAAGTACAAATTCCCTGGCGATGACACACCAATCATTCGTGGTTCTGCTAAGTTAGCCCTTGAAGGCGACGAAGGCCCATTGGGTAAAGAAGCCATCATGAAATTGGCTGAAGCTTTGGATACCTTTATTCCTACTCCAGAGCGTGCTGTTGACGGCGCGTTCTTGATGCCAGTAGAAGACGTGTTCTCTATCTCCGGTCGCGGTACTGTTGTGACTGGTCGTATCGAGCGCGGTATTGTTAAGGTTGGTGAAGAGATCGAAATTATCGGTATCAAGCCAACACTCAAGACAACATGTACTGGTGTTGAAATGTTCCGCAAATTGCTCGACCAAGGTCAAGCAGGCGATAACGTTGGTATCTTGTTACGCGGTACAAAACGTGAAGAAGTTGAGCGCGGCCAAGTATTGGCTAAGCCAGGTTCAATCACCCCACATACTCACTTTACAGCCGAGGTTTACATCTTGGGTAAAGACGAAGGTGGTCGTCATACTCCATTCTTTAACAACTATCGTCCACAGTTTTACTTCCGCACTACGGACGTAACTGGTTCAATCGAGTTGCCAAAAGACAAAGAAATGGTAATGCCTGGTGATAACGTTTCGATTACCGTAAAACTCATCGCTCCAATCGCGATGGAAGAAGGTTTACGTTTTGCGATCCGTGAAGGTGGCCGTACTGTTGGCGCCGGCGTGGTTGCAAAGATTTTGGCTTAAGTAGTTTTTTATAAAGGGGTGTAGCTCAATTGGCAGAGCGTTGGTCTCCAAAACCAAAGGTTGGGGGTTCGATGCCCTCCGCCCCTGCCACGATTTGAACTGAAAGCAAAATGTCTCATCAAACAGCAAGTCATACTGAAGAAAAAAGCGGCTGGGTCTCTGGACTCGCTGCTTTAATCGTTGTTGCGGCGTTAGTCTTGTACTACACGCTGGTAGATCAATCTATGTTGATTCGTCTCGCTGTTTTGTTTGGCGGTATTGCTGCTGCAGTTTTAATTGTGGCCATTTCACCCGATGGGCGTCGCTTTATTGCCTACGCAAAAGATTCTTGGTATGAAGTAAAAAAGGTTGTTTGGCCAACTCGTAAAGAGACCACCCAAATGACTCTAGTCGTATTTGGCTTTGTTCTGATCATGTCCTTATTTTTATGGATTGCAGACAAATTGATTGAATGGCTAGTTTTTTCAGTCTTTTTGGGCTGGAAGTGAGTAAAAAATGATTGATTCTGAAGTAGCTACTAATCCACAAGCTACCGGCAATATGCGCTGGTATGTCATTCATGCTTATTCCGGAATGGAAAAAAGCGTGAAAAGAGGCCTTGAAGAGCGTATTGCTCGCTCTGGAATGCCTGAGAAATTTGGCCGTATTTTGGTCCCCTCCGAAGAGGTTGTGGAGATCAAGTCCGGCACCAAGTCAGTTTCTGAGCGCCGTTTCTTCCCAGGATATGTCCTGATCGAGATGGAAATGACCGACGAGAGCTGGCATTTAGTGAAAAACACGCCAAAAGTGACTGGTTTCGTAGGCGGCGTTCGTAATCGTCCAAGCCCTATTTCTACGGCTGAAGTAGCCAAAATCATGGATCAAATGCAGGCTGGGGTAGATAAGCCGAAGCCTAAGACCTTATTTGAGGTTGGCGAGATCGTGCGAGTTAAAGAAGGCCCATTTGTTGATTTCAACGGAAATATCGAAGAAGTCAACTATGAGAAGTCAAGATTGCGCGTTTCTGTTACAATTTTTGGCCGCGGTACCCCAGTTGAACTGGAGTTCGGTCAGGTAGAAAAGATGTAAAAACAAGGACTTAGTCCTGGTTTAAGTAGTAGGCAGTTAAGTGGTTAGTAATAACCGAGGAGCGGAGCTAGAAAGCCAAAAACTAGCGAAGCGTTTACTCAACAGCGGTCTTCCCTAATGAGGTTAGGCGCGCTTTAAGGAGCAACACATGGCAAAGAAGATTATTGGCTTTATTAAGCTGCAGATCCCTGCAGGTAAAGCAAATCCATCACCACCCGTAGGTCCAGCATTGGGTCAACGCGGTCTTAACATTATGGAATTCTGTAAGGCGTTCAATGCTCAAACTCAGAGCATGGAGCCTGGCCTGCCAATTCCAGTCGTGATTACAGCGTTCGCTGATAAGAGCTTCACATTCATTATGAAGACTCCACCAGCAACCATCATGATTAAGAAGGCTGCGAAGATTGAAAAAGGATCACCACGTCCTCATACCGATAAAGTGGGTTCAATTACTCGTGCTCAAGCGGAAGAAATCGCTAAAGCAAAAATGCCAGATTTGACAGCAGCTGATATGGATGCGGCTGTTAGAACAATCGCTGGTAGCGCCCGTTCCATGGGCATCACTGTGGAAGGTCTCTAATCATGACTAAATTATCTAAACGCGTTAAAGCAATTCAATCTAAAGTTGATAGCAACAAGTTTTATTCATTAGACGATGCATTGAACCTCGTTAAAGAGTGTGCAACTGCTAAGTTTGATGAGTCTATCGATGTTGCAGTTCAGTTGGGTATTGATGCTAAGAAATCTGACCAAGTTGTGCGTGGCGCAGTAGTGCTCCCAGCTGGTACAGGTAAGCATGTTCGCGTTGCTGTTTTTGCACAAGGCGAGAAGGCTGAACAAGCTAAAGCTGCTGGTGCAGAAATCGTCGGCATGGAAGAGCTTGCTGAACAAATTAAAGGCGGCAAAATCGATTTCGATATTTTGATCGCATCTCCAGACACAATGAAAATTGTTGGTACTTTAGGTCAGGTATTGGGCCCACGTGGTTTGATGCCGAATCCAAAAGTTGGAACAGTGACTCCTGACGTTGCTACTGCAGTTAAGAATGCAAAAGCTGGTCAAGTTCAGTTCCGTGTGGACAAAGCCGGTATCGTGCACGCAAGCATTGGTCGTCGTTCATTCGAACCAACTGCATTGAAGTCGAACTTGCTCGCATTGCTCGAGGCTTTGAATAAAGCGAAGCCACCTGCATCTAAGGGCATTTATTTAAAGAAGGTTGCCGTAAGCAGCACCATGGGTGCCGGCGTACGCGTAGACCAAGCATCGTTACAGGCAGCAGCTTAATTAGCCTGTAACAAAAAAGAACTTTGGGTCGACTCCCGCTCTTTGAGCGAGAGTCGAACATCAAAGACCGTTGGTGAATTAGTTGCTAATACAGAGTTAATTCTTAATCGTTACGAAAGTAATAGCCAGCGCAGATGGCGACCCTGAAAAGATTTTCACAAGAACTTTGTGAACAAATGATCAGACGCTGGTGTGTAACCCCAACTGGAAACAGTTGGTTTTTATGGAGTTAAACCGTGCCTTTGAATGTACAAGACAAAAAAGCGATTGTTGCTGATGTCGGCGCTCAATTGGCTGGAGCCCAAACTGTCGTGCTCGCTGAATACCGTGGTATTCCAGTAGAGCAGTTGACAAAGCTACGTGCTAGCGCACGTGACCAAGGTGTATATCTTCGCGTTTTGAAGAACACATTGGCACGCCGTGCTGCACAAGGCACACAGTTTGAGCCTCTTGCTGATTCGATGGTTGGCCCCTTGATCTACGGCATCTCTGCTGATCCGATTGCTTCGGCAAAAGTATTGCAGAACTTTGCCAAGACTCAAGACAAGCTAGTCATTACTGCTGGCTTATATAACGGCAAGTTGTTGGACGTAGCTGGCGTGAAATCCCTTGCGTCTATTCCAAGCCGCGACGAGTTGTTATCTCAGTTGTTGGGTGTCATGTTGGCCCCAGTTTCTGCTATGGCTCGCGTATTGGGCGCAGTAGCAGCACAAAAGGCAGAGGGAGCACCCGCTCCTGTTGCAGCACCCGTAGTTGAAGCAGCAGCTCCAGCAGAAGTAGTAGCTGAAGCCGCAGCTCCAGAAGCAAGTGCTGAGCCTGCAGCCGCAGCCCCAGAAGCCGGAACAGAAGCAAACGAAACCCCTGCCGCTGAATAAGCGACAGATTAACTATTTAAGTATTAGGAGCTAAAAATGGCGATTACTAAAGAAGAAATCATTGATGCAGTAGGTAGCATGTCCGTTATGGATTTGAACGACTTGGTTAAGGCGTTCGAAGAGAAGTTTGGCGTTTCAGCTGCAGCGATGGCTGTTGCTGGTCCTGCTGGTGCAGCTGGCGGCGCTGCTGCTGAAGAGCAAACAGAATTTACCGTTAACTTGCTCGAAGCTGGCGCAAACAAGGTTTCAGTAATTAAGGCAGTTCGCGAAATTACTGGTCTTGGCCTCAAAGAAGCTAAAGACTTAGTTGATGGCGCACCAAAGCCAATCAAAGAAGCTGTTGATAAGAAGACAGCTGAAGAAGCTAAGAAAAAGCTTGACGAAGCAGGCGCTAAGTCAGAAATCAAGTAATAAAAACTTAGCTAGCGCTTCTCAAAAAGGAGTGTTAGCCCTGTTGGGTTTGACCATTAGTGGTCAAACCCGATTTCATTTGTGATTGAAATCGGGTTTGCCTTCTGATACGACTGCAGAATGCAAGTTTGGTCGGACACTGGATCGAAACGATTTAGTGTTGTCCGCCAGTGATTGGTAGTGGCCAATCGCCAAATCTTTGTACAGTCGCTGAATTCGGAGATGAAATGAACTATAGCTTCACCGAACGCAAGCGAGTCCGTAAAAGCTTTGCTAAGCGAGTAAACAACCACCAGGTTCCGTACCTGATCGCAACGCAGCTGGAATCCTACGCTAAATTTTTACAGGCTGAAAAGCCAGCAATGTCTCGTCTTACTGAGGGACTTCAAGCTGCCTTTACATCAGCATTCCCAATTGTGTCTAACAACGGCTATGCACGTATGGAATACGTGTCTTACCAGTTATCACAGCCACCGTTTGACGTTAAAGAATGTCAACAACGTGGTTACACATACCACTCTGCTTTACGCGCAAAAGTTCGCTTGATTATTTATGATCGCGAAGCGCCTACTAAGGTTAAAGAGGTAAAAGAGAGCGAAGTCTACATGGGTGAAATTCCACTCATGACAGAAAACGGCTCTTTTGTGATCAATGGCACTGAGCGCGTTATCGTTTCTCAGTTGCATCGTTCCCCAGGCGTGTTCTTCGAACACGATAAGGGCAAGACACATAGCTCAGGTAAGTTGCTGTTCTCAGCACGCATCATTCCTTACCGTGGTTCATGGCTCGATTTCGAGTTTGATCCAAAAGACATTCTCTATTTCCGCGTTGACCGTCGTCGTAAGATGCCTGTCACCATTTTGCTTAAAGCAATTGGTTTAAACAACGAACAGATTCTTGCTAACTTCTTCAACTTCGACCATTTCTCATTGACTGCTAACGGCGGTTCAATGGAATTTGTGCCAGAGCGTTTGCGTGGTCAGTTGGCTAGCTTTGATGTGCTCGATAAGAATGGCGTTGTGGTCATTCAAAAAGACAAGCGTATCAATGCAAAGCATATCCGCGAACTCGAAGCTGCTAAGACAAAAACAATCGCTGTACCAGATGACTATTTAATTGGTCGTGTAGTTGCACGCAATATTGTTGATCCAGATTCTGGTGAAATCTTGGCTTACGCTAATGATGAAATTACTGAAGAAGTATTGGCTACATTGCGCGATGCAGGCATCAAGCAATTAGAAACCATCTACACCAATGATTTGGATTCTGGCGCATACATTTCACAGACATTGCGTACTGATGAAACTGCGGATCAAATGGCTGCTCGTATCGCCATCTACCGCATGATGCGTCCTGGTGAGCCTCCAACAGAAGATGCTGTTGAGGCCTTGTTCCAACGTTTGTTCTACAACGAAGATACCTACGACTTATCTCGTGTTGGCCGTATGAAGGTCAACAGCCGTTTGAACCGTCCAGAAATGGAAGGCCCAATGGTTCTG
The DNA here is from genome assembly GCF_018687895.1 of Polynucleobacter sp. JS-JIR-II-50. NCBI lineage: Bacteria > Pseudomonadati > Pseudomonadota > Betaproteobacteria > Burkholderiales > Burkholderiaceae > Polynucleobacter > Polynucleobacter sp. JS-JIR-II-50. Next base: position 45,273 of record NZ_CP061307.1, read on the forward strand.
TCGAATGAAGATATTCTCGACACTATTAAGTCCCTCGTAGATTTGCGTAACGGCAAAGGCGAAGTAGACGATATCGATCACTTAGGTAATCGTCGTGTACGTTGCGTTGGCGAATTGGCTGAAAACCAATTCCGTGCTGGTTTGTCACGTGTTGAGCGTGCGGTTAAAGAACGTCTCGGCCAAGCCGAAACAGAAAACCTCATGCCGCATGACTTGATTAACAGCAAGCCAATCTCTTCTGCGATTCGTGAGTTCTTCGGCTCTTCACAGTTGTCCCAGTTTATGGACCAAACCAACCCACTTTCAGAGATCACGCACAAGCGTCGTATTTCTGCATTGGGACCTGGTGGCTTGACCCGCGAGCGCGCAGGCTTTGAAGTGCGCGACGTGCATCCAACCCACTACGGACGTGTTTGCCCAATCGAAACTCCAGAAGGACCAAACATTGGTTTGATCAACTCACTCGCGTTATTTGCGCGCTTGAATGAGCACGGTTTCTTAGAAACCCCATACCGTAAAGTTTCCAATAGCAAGGTAAGCGATGAAGTGGTTTACCTCTCTGCAATCGAAGAAGCAAAGTATGTGATTGCTCAGGCAAATGCAACAATCGACAAGAGCGGTAAGTTGGCCGACGAATTGGTTTCTGCTCGTCAAGCTGGTGAGACCATGATGGTTAGCCCAGAGCGCATCGATTTCATCGACGTTGCTCCTAGCCAGATCGTTTCTGCTGCTGCTTCACTCGTTCCATTCTTAGAGCACGATGATGCGAACCGTGCGTTGATGGGTGCGAACATGCAGCGTCAAGCAGTTCCTTGCTTACGTCCAGACAAGCCATTGGTTGGTACGGGTTTAGAGCGTATTGTTGCGGTTGACTCTGGCACTGTTATTTTGGCGTCCCGCGGCGGTATCGTTGATTATGTTGATGCTAACCGTGTCGTGATTCGTGTAAACGATGATGAGACGGCTGCTGGTGAAGTTGGTGTGGATATTTATAACCTCATCAAGTACACCCGTTCAAACCAAAATACCAATATCAACCAACGTCCAATCGTTCAGGCTGGTGATCGTGTTGTCCGCGGCGACGTAGTTGCTGACGGCGCATCTACCGATTTGGGTGAGTTGGCCTTGGGTCAAAACATGACTGTGGCATTTATGCCATGGAACGGTTACAACTTCGAAGATTCAATCTTGATCTCTGAGAAGGTTGTTGCTGACGACCGCTACACCTCTATTCATATTGAAGAGTTGTCAGTGGTTGCGCGTGATACCAAGCTTGGTTCAGAAGAAATTACTCGCGATATCTCCAATTTGGCAGAGTCACAACTCTCCCGCTTGGATGAAAGCGGTATTGTTTACATCGGTGCTGAAGTTGAAGCTGGCGACGTATTGGTTGGTAAGGTAACTCCAAAGGGCGAGACTACTCTCACTCCTGAAGAGAAGCTCCTCCGTGCGATCTTCGGTGAAAAAGCATCTGATGTTAAAGATACTTCTTTACGCGTTCCCTCAGGAATGATTGGTACTGTTATTGATGTTCAGGTCTTCACCCGTGAAGGTATTGAGCGTGATGCACGTGCACAGTCAATCATCCAAGAAGAATTACAACGCTATCGTTTGGACTTGAACGACCAGTTGCGTATTGTTGAGGGTGATGCCTTCATGCGTTTAGAAAAGTTGTTGATTGGCAAAGTTGCCAACGGCGGTCCTAAGAAATTAGCTAAAGGCACCAAGATCGACAAGGAATACCTTGCTGATTTGGACAAATACCATTGGTTCGATGTTCGTCCAGCAGACGACGAAGTTGCCTCACAAGTTGAAGCAATCAAGTCTTCTATTGAGGCGAAACGTAAACAGTTTGACGAAGCTTTTGAAGAGAAGCGCACCAAACTTACCCAGGGCGATGATTTACAACCTGGCGTAACCAAGATGGTTAAGGTGTACTTAGCTGTTAAGCGTCGCTTGCAGCCTGGTGACAAGATGGCCGGTCGTCACGGTAACAAAGGTGTGGTTTCTAAAATCGCTCCAGCTGAAGACATGCCATTTATGGCTGACGGACGCCCTGTTGACATCGTCTTGAACCCATTAGGTGTTCCTTCGCGTATGAACGTTGGTCAAATCTTGGAAACCCACTTAGGTTGGGCTGCTCAAGGTATTGGTAAGCGTATCGATGAGATGGTTCGTGAGCATGCTAAGCAAACTGAATTGCGTAAGTTCTTCAAGCAGCTTTATAACGAAACAGGTCGTGTTGAAGACATCGACAACTTCACTGATGAGCAGATCACTGTTTTGGCTGAGAATCTCCGCCAAGGCTTGCCATTTGCAACCCCAGTGTTTGACGGTGCCACTGAAGCTGAAATCGGACGCATGCTCGAGTTGGCGTATCCAGAAGATGTTGCTAAATCTTTGAAGATGACTCCTTCGCGTCAGCAAATGATTTTGTGCGACGGCCGTACTGGCGATCAATTCGAGCGTCCAGTAACAGTTGGCGTAATGCACGTCTTGAAACTCCACCATTTGGTCGACGACAAGATGCACGCGCGTTCAACCGGACCATACTCTTTAGTAACGCAACAGCCATTGGGCGGTAAAGCTCAGTTCGGTGGTCAGCGCTTTGGTGAGATGGAAGTCTGGGCCCTCGAAGCATACGGTGCTTCATATGTCTTGCAGGAAATGCTGACAGTGAAGTCCGATGACGTCGCAGGCCGTACCAAGGTTTATGAAAACATCGTCAAGGGCGAGCACACAATTGATGCTGGCATGCCCGAATCCTTCAACGTGCTGGTAAAAGAAATCCGTTCGTTGGGTATTGACATTGACATGGAGCGCAACTGATATGAAAGCATTGCTCGATTTATTTAAGCAAACGCAGGGCGAAGAGCAGTTTGATGTCATCAAAATTGGTCTCGCATCTCCTGAGAAAATTCGCTCATGGTCTTTTGGTGAAGTACGCAAACCAGAAACCATCAACTACCGGACTTTTAAGCCCGAGCGTGATGGTTTGTTCTGCGCCAAGATTTTTGGACCAACCAAAGACTACGAGTGCTTATGCGGCAAGTACAAGCGCTTAAAGTTCCGTGGCGTTATCTGTGAGAAGTGCGGTGTTGAAGTTACTCTCGCTAAGGTACGTCGTGAGCGTATGGGCCACATTGAGTTGGCAGCCCCTGTAGCGCACATCTGGTTCTTGAAGTCCCTGCCATCCCGTTTGGGTATGGTTCTCGATATGACATTGCGTGATATCGAGCGCGTTCTCTACTTTGAAGCATATGTAGTGGTTGATCCTGGCATGACTCCTGAAGGCGCAATGAAGCGCGGTCAGATCATGTCTGAAGATGAATACATTGCCAAGACTGAAGAGTATGGTGACGGTGCGTTTACTGCCATCATGGGCGCTGAAGGTATTCGTGATCTCTTGCGTTCGATTGATATCGATCGTGAAGTAGAGACTATTCGTGCTGATTTAAAAGCTACCGGTAGCGATGCCAAGATCAAGAAATACGCTAAGCGCTTAAAAGTGCTCGAGGCGTTCCAGACTTCAGGTATCAAGCCTGACTGGATGATCATGGAAGTATTGCCAGTATTGCCACCTGAATTGCGCCCATTGGTGCCATTGGATGGCGGTCGCTTTGCTACCTCTGATTTGAACGACCTCTATCGTCGTGTGATCAACCGTAACAACCGTTTGAAGCGTTTGTTAGAGTTGCGCGCACCAGAGATCATCGTTCGTAACGAAAAACGGATGTTGCAAGAAGCGGTTGACTCATTGCTCGACAACGGTCGTCGCGGTAAGGCTATGACTGGCGCTAACAAGCGTCCTCTCAAGTCCTTGGCTGAGATGATTAAAGGTAAGAGCGGTCGTTTCCGTCAAAACTTGTTGGGTAAACGTGTTGACTACTCTGGTCGTTCAGTCATCGTTGTTGGCCCTACATTGAAATTGCATCAGTGCGGCTTACCAAAATTGATGGCCTTGGAATTATTCAAGCCATTTATTTTCAACAAGCTTGAGACTTTAGGAATTGCAACCACGATTAAGGCTGCGAAGAAAGAAGTTGAAAGCCAGACTCCAATCGTTTGGGACATTCTCGAAGAAGTAATTCGTGAGCACCCAATCATGTTGAACCGTGCGCCTACATTGCACCGCCTTGGCATTCAGGCTTTCGAGCCAATGTTGATTGAAGGTAAAGCAATCCAATTGCACCCATTAGTTTGCGCGGCATTTAACGCGGACTTTGACGGTGACCAAATGGCGGTTCACGTTCCTTTGTCGCTCGAAGCGCAAATGGAAGCGCGTACATTGATGTTGGCTTCGAACAACGTATTGTTCCCAGCTAACGGCGAGCCATCGATCGTTCCTTCACAGGACGTGGTGTTGGGTCTGTACTACGCTACACGTGACAAGATCAACGGTAAGGGCGAAGGCATGGTTTTCGCCAATATTACTGAAGTAGTGCGTGCATACGAAGCGGGTCAAGTTGAATTGGCTTCTCGTGTTGCTGTCCGCATTACTGAGTTTGAGATCGTTGACAAGAAGGCTGAGGGCGATGCCCGTTTTGCTGAAAAAACCAAGATCTATCAAACATCAGTTGGCCGTGCAATCTTGTCTGAGATTTTGCCTAAAGGCATGTCTTTCGAGGAAATTAACAAGCCTTTGAAGAAAAAAGAAATCTCGCGTTTGATCAACACATCATTCCGCAAGTGCGGTTTGCGTGAAACGGTGATTTTTGCTGACCGCCTCTTGCAGTCCGGTTTCCGCTTGGCAACCAATGCTGGTATCTCAGTTGCGATCGACGATATGCTGATCCCAACCTCGAAAGAGCGCATCATCACTGAGGCTTCTGCCAAGGTTAAAGAGTATGACAAGCAATTCATGTCAGGTCTCGTAACCAATCAAGAGCGTTATAACAACGTGGTTGATATTTGGGGTGCCGCAGGCGACCAAGTTGGTAAGGCGATGATGGACGAGTTGTCACACGTTGACGTACTCGACCGTAACGGTAAGACTGTTCGTCAAGAATCCTTTAACTCTATCTACATGATGGCGGATTCTGGTGCACGTGGATCTGCAGCGCAGATTCGTCAGTTAGCTGGTATGCGTGGTTTGATGGCTAAGCCTGATGGCTCCATCATTGAAACCCCAATTACTGCGAACTTCCGTGAAGGCTTGAACGTATTGCAGTACTTCATTTCAACCCACGGTGCTCGTAAAGGCCTGGCCGATACAGCACTGAAGACAGCGAACTCTGGTTACTTGACACGTCGTTTATGCGACGTTACTCAAGATCTCGTGGTGATTGAAGATGATTGCGGCGCAACTAATGGTGTAACCATGAAGGCGCTGGTTGAGGGCGGCGAAATTATCGAAGCATTGCGTGACCGTATTTTGGGTCGTGTATGTATCGGTGACATTGTTCATCCTGACACACAAGAAGTCATCGTTCCTAACGACACCTTGCTTGACGAAGATCATGTTGACCAAATCGTTGCGCTGGGTATCGACGAAGTTAAAGTTCGCACAGTATTGTCTTGCTTAACTCGCTTCGGCTTGTGTGCGAAGTGCTACGGACGTGATCTAGGTCGCGGTGGTTTGGTGAACGTTGGTGAAGCAGTAGGCGTGATCGCTGCTCAATCCATCGGTGAGCCAGGCACACAGTTAACTATGCGTACCTTCCACATTGGTGGTGCAGCGTCACGTGCGTTGGTTGCAAGCAATATTGAAGCCAAATCTAACGGTGCTTTGAAGTTCTCTGGCACGATGCGTGTTGTGAAGAACGCGAAGGGTGAGCAGATCGTGATTTCACGTTCTGGCGAAGCCTTGATCGTTGATGAGAATGGTCGTGAGCGCGAGCGTCATAAAGTACCTTATGGTGCAACTCTCTTGTTGAAAGAAGATGCGGCAGTTAAGGCTGGCGCAAGCTTGGCGACTTGGGATCCATTAACACGTCCAATTATTTCTGAGTACGCTGGTATCGCTCGTTTCGACAACGTTGAAGAAGGCGTAACTGTTGCTAAGCAGGTTGACGAAGTTACTGGTCTTTCCACTTTGGTGGTGATTGATGGCAAACGTCGCTCTGCTGCAAGCAAAGGCGTTCGCCCAATGATCAACTTGGTTGATGACAAGGGTAACGAAGTTATGATCGCTGGTACTGATCACCCAGTAAACATTGGCCTCCAAGTAGGCGCTCTGATTACTGTTAAGGATGGTCAGAAGGTCGAAGTTGGTGAAGTATTGGCGCGTATTCCGATCGAATCACAGAAGACTCGCGACATTACCGGTGGTTTGCCACGCGTTGCAGAATTGTTCGAAGCGCGTTCACCTAAAGATGCAGCTGTCTTGGCGAAAGTTACTGGAACAGTTTCCTTCGGTAAAGAAACCAAAGGTAAACAACGTTTGGTGATTACCGATATGGACGGTGAAGCTAATGAATTCTTGATTCCTAAAGAGAAGCAAGTTCTCGTTCATGACGGTCAAGTTGTGAACAAGGGCGAGATGATTGTGGAAGGCCCTGCTGATCCACATGACATCTTGACTCTCAGGGGTATTGAAGAGTTGGCGATCTACATCGTTGATGAAGTTCAAGACGTTTACCGTTTGCAAGGCGTGAAGATTAACGACAAGCACATTGAAGTGATCGTGCGTCAAATGTTGCGTCGTGTACAGATCACTGATGGCGGCGATACCGCTTACATCACTGGTGAGCAAGTTGAGCGTTCAAAACTGTATGACGCTAACGATTTAGTGATTGCTGCAGGTAAGCGCCCAGCTCAGTTCGAAAACGTGCTGTTGGGTATTACTAAGGCATCCTTGTCGACGGATAGCTTCATTTCAGCGGCTTCTTTCCAAGAAACCACCCGTGTATTGACCGAAGCCGCAATTATGGGCAAGACCGATACACTCCGTGGCCTCAAGGAAAACGTCATTATTGGTCGTCTGATCCCTGCTGGTACCGGCTTGTCTTATCGCCGTGCACGCAAGGTCAGAGAGCAATTCGAGCGTGATCGCGCTCAAATGATTGCCGCCGAAGAGGAGGCAATGGCCAATATGCCTGTAGAAATAGAGGCTGAAGTCGTTGCTCCTGCTGGGGAGGCTGATCCGAGCTAATTTGGTAATTCTGGCCAGAAATGGCCAGTTTTTTCCCCATTTGGTTGACGGAAAAGGCTGGCCAAGCTAGAATGCTGAGTTCTACTGATTCAGAAGAGGGTCTTTTTGACCTAGATATTCTCTAAGTCATTGATTTTCTTGAAGAAAGCAACAAAGAAGTACTAACCGAGCTATTTTATGCCAACAATTAATCAATTAATACGTAAGCCAAGATCCAGGCTGATCGTTAAAAGCAAGAGCCCTGCACTGGAAAACAGTCCGCAGCGCCGTGGTGTTTGTACACGTGTGTACACCACTACTCCTAAAAAGCCTAACTCTGCGCTTCGTAAAGTAGCCAAAGTTCGCTTAACCAATGGTTTTGAAGTTATTTCATACATTGGTGGTGAAGGCCATAACCTCCAGGAACACTCAGTAGTGTTAATCCGTGGTGGTCGTGTAAAGGATTTGCCAGGTGTTCGTTACCACATCGTTCGTGGCTCACTTGACTTGCAGGGTGTTAAAGACCGTAAGCAGTCACGTTCCAAGTACGGTGCTAAGCGCGCTAAGAAATCTGCTTAATCTTTAAATAGATTTTTGCTGAAGTATTTGTAGTAAGTCTTCGTTTGTCAGACTTAAAAGACAAGTAAGTGGTTGTTCCGTCTAAGAATCTTCTTAGATAGTAGGGCAACCGGAGCGGGTGATCCATGTGGGTCGCCCCTAACTGAACTGAAGGAGTAGTTATGCCACGTCGTCGTGAAGTTCCCAAACGGGAAATTTTGCCGGATCCAAAATTCGGAAATGTAGAAGTAGCTAAATTCATGAACGTCCTCATGTTGGACGGCAAGAAATCGGTTGCAGAGCGTATCGTTTACGGTGCCTTTGATCACATCGAGAAAAAAGCAAACAAAGAACCGCTCGAAATTTTCTCAACAGCTATGGGCAACGTTAAGCCAATGGTTGAGGTGAAGAGCCGTCGTGTTGGTGGCGCCAACTACCAGGTTCCTGTTGAAGTTCGCCCATCACGCCGTTCTGCTTTGGCAATGCGCTGGGTGCGCGAAGCTGCTAAAAAGCGCGGTGAGAAATCCATGGCTCAACGTTTGGCCAACGAATTATTAGAAGCCGCTGAAGGTCGCGGCGGAGCAATGAAGAAGCGTGAAGAAGTTCACCGTATGGCAGAAGCTAACAAAGCTTTCTCACATTTCCGCTTCTAATCAAATAGTAAAGAAAAGGCACCAACAGTGGCACGTAAAACCCCCATCGACAGATATCGCAATATTGGTATCTCTGCGCACATTGACGCAGGCAAGACAACAACTACAGAACGCGTTTTGTTCTACACCGGCGTAAACCATAAGATCGGTGAAGTACATGATGGCGCTGCAACCATGGACTGGATGGAGCAAGAGCAAGAGCGTGGTATCACGATTACTTCTGCTGCTACTACAACGTTCTGGAAGGGTATGGCTGGTAATTTTCCAGAGCACCGTATCAATATTATTGATACCCCGGGACACGTAGACTTCACAATTGAAGTTGAGCGTTCAATGCGCGTGTTGGATGGTGCTTGCATGGTTTACTGTGCGGTAGGTGGTGTTCAGCCACAATCTGAAACTGTTTGGCGTCAAGCGAACAAGTATCAAGTTCCACGTTTGGCTTTCGTAAACAAGATGGACCGCACCGGTGCGAATTTCTTCAAGGTCTATGACCAGATGAAGTTGCGTCTCAAAGCAAATCCTATCTTGATCCAGATTCCTATTGGCGCTGAAGAAAACTTCAAGGGCGTTGTGGACTTGGTCAAAATGAAGGCCATCTATTGGGACGAGGCTTCTCAGGGTACTAAATTTAGCTACGAAGAGATTCCTGCTGAATTAAAGGCATCTGCAGATGAGTGGCGCGAAAAGATGGTTGAAGCCGCTGCTGAAAGTTCTGAAGAATTGATGGAGAAGTATCTCGGTGGCGAAGAGTTAACCGAAGAAGAAATCAAAAAAGCATTGCGTCAACGTACGATTGCTAATGAAATCATTCCAATGATGTGCGGAACTGCTTTCAAAAATAAAGGCGTTCAGGCGATGTTGGATGCGGTGGTTGAGTTGTTGCCATCTCCACTAGATGTCCCACCAGTTCCTTGTGAATTGGAAGACGGCACACCAACAACACGTAAAGCTGACGATGCTGAGAAATTCTCTGCATTGGCATTTAAGATCATGACTGACCCATTCGTTGGCCAGCTCATTTTCTTCCGCGTTTATTCAGGCGTAATGAAGTCTGGCGACACTATCTACAACCCAATCAAGGGTAAGAAAGAACGTGTTGGCCGTTTATTGCAAATGCATGCAAACCAACGTGAAGAAATTAAAGAAGTGTACGCAGGCGATATTGCTGCTGCAGTTGGTCTGAAAGACGCGACTACTGGCGAAACATTGTGTGACCCAGATAGCATCGTTATTTTGGAGCGCATGGTGTTCCCAGAGCCAGTGATCTCACAGGCTGTAGAGCCTAAGACAAAGCCAGACCAAGAAAAAATGGGTCTTGCTTTGAATCGCTTGGCACAAGAAGATCCATCATTCCGCGTTAAGACAGATGAAGAATCTGGTCAAACGATTATTTCTGGAATGGGCGAGCTCCATTTGGAAATTTTGGTTGACCGTATGCGTCGTGAGTTTGGCGTTGAGGCAACTGTTGGTAAGCCGCAAGTTGCCTATCGCGAAACTATTCGCAAGGTTTGCGAAGAAATCGAAGGTAAGTTTGTTAAGCAGTCTGGCGGTCGTGGTCAATACGGTCACGTAGTATTGAAGCTTGAGCCACAAGAGCCAGGCAAAGGTTTTGAATTCATTGACGCTATTAAGGGCGGTGTGGTTCCACGTGAATACATCCCTGCAGTAGAAAAAGGAATTCGCGAAACATTGAACTCCGGTATTTTGGCTGGTTATCCAGTTGTTGATATCAAGGCAACATTGTTCTTCGGTTCATACCATGACGTTGACTCTAACGAAAACGCATTTAAGATGGCAGGCTCAATGGCTTTCAAGGACGGTATGCGTAAAGCAGCGCCAGTGTTACTTGAGCCGATGATGGCTGTTGAAGTAGAAACACCAGAAGATTTCATGGGTAACGTAATGGGTGATCTCTCATCCCGTCGCGGTATTTTGCAAGGTATGGATGACATTCCAGGCGGCGGTAAGATTGTTCGCGCTGAAGTGCCGTTGGCAGAGATGTTTGGTTACTCAACTGGCTTGCGCTCGTTGACCCAAGGTCGCGCTACCTACACCATGGAATTTAAGCATTATTCCGAAGCACCTAAGAACGTTGCTGAAGCAGTTATGGCTGCTAAAGCGAAGTAATTTATCCACATTAATTTTGAATATTGACTAGCTAAAGAAGGCAGACAAAAATGGCAAAAGAAAAATTCGAGCGGACAAAACCGCACGTAAACGTAGGCACCATCGGTCACGTTGACCACGGTAAAACCACATTGACAGCGGCAATTGCAACCGTGCTTTCTAAAGCATTCGGTGGCGAAGCTAAAGCATACGATCAGATCGATGCTGCTCCAGAAGAAAAAGCACGTGGTATTACGATTAATACTGCACACGTTGAGTACGAGACAGCAAACCGTCACTACGCACACGTGGATTGCCCAGGACATGCTGACTACGTTAAGAACATGATTACTGGTGCTGCTCAGATGGATGGCGCAATTTTAGTTTGCTCTGCTGCTGACGGCCCAATGCCACAAACTCGTGAACACATCCTCTTGGCACGCCAAGTGGGCGTTCCTTACATCATCGTGTTCCTGAACAAGTGCGACATGGTTGATGACGAAGAGTTGTTAGAGCTCGTAGAAATGGAAGTTCGTGAGCTTTTATCTAAGTACAAATTCCCTGGCGATGACACACCAATCATTCGTGGTTCTGCTAAGTTAGCCCTTGAAGGCGACGAAGGCCCATTGGGTAAAGAAGCCATCATGAAATTGGCTGAAGCTTTGGATACCTTTATTCCTACTCCAGAGCGTGCTGTTGACGGCGCGTTCTTGATGCCAGTAGAAGACGTGTTCTCTATCTCCGGTCGCGGTACTGTTGTGACTGGTCGTATCGAGCGCGGTATTGTTAAGGTTGGTGAAGAGATCGAAATTATCGGTATCAAGCCAACACTCAAGACAACATGTACTGGTGTTGAAATGTTCCGCAAATTGCTCGACCAAGGTCAAGCAGGCGATAACGTTGGTATCTTGTTACGCGGTACAAAACGTGAAGAAGTTGAGCGCGGCCAAGTATTGGCTAAGCCAGGTTCAATCACCCCACATACTCACTTTACAGCCGAGGTTTACATCTTGGGTAAAGACGAAGGTGGTCGTCATACTCCATTCTTTAACAACTATCGTCCACAGTTTTACTTCCGCACTACGGACGTAACTGGTTCAATCGAGTTGCCAAAAGACAAAGAAATGGTCATGCCTGGTGATAACGTTTCGATTACCGTAAAACTCATCGCTCCAATCGCGATGGAAGAAGGTTTACGTTTTGCGATCCGTGAAGGTGGCCGTACTGTTGGCGCCGGCGTGGTTGCAAAGATTTTGGCTTAAGTAATAAATAGATTCAGGTAGTAGAAGTAAATAATATTTAGCGGTTTGCTAACCGGTGACATCAGTGCTGCTGATGTCACCGAGCTCTTTAGATGTATAACGTGGCAGCACCACAACGCTCTTTGGAATTAATATGCAAAACCAAAAAATTCGTATTCGTCTTAAAGCATTTGATTACCGTTTGATCGACCAGTCAGCAGCTGAAATCGTTGATACAGCTAAGCGCACTGGTGCAGTTGTTAAGGGTCCAGTACCTTTGCCAACCCGTATCGAGCGCTTTGATATCTTGCGTTCACCACACGTGAACAAGACATCTCGTGATCAGTTAGAGATCCGTACCCATCTCCGTTTGATGGATATCGTTGATCCTACAGAGAAAACTGTAGATGCTTTAATGAAATTAGACCTCCCAGCAGGTGTGGATGTCGAAATTAAGTTGCAGTAATTTGTATTTTCCAGTCTTTTTGCTTGTCAAGACTGGTTTTTCGGGATAGAATCTAAGGCTTCGCTCAATTATTTGAGCGAAAATCTTAGTTTTATCAGCACTAAAAACGTTGTAAGTTATTGATTTAGAAGTACTTTTACTTGTAAATCACTTAAATTAATTTTGCCGACCAATCGAAGTCGGCGTGGAGCATGAATATGAGCTTAGGCTTAATCGGCCGCAAGGTCGGCATGACCCGTCTATTTACGGACGAAGGGGATTCAATCCCTGTGACCGTAATTGACGTGAGCGACAACAGAATCGCTCAAATCAAGACCCAGGCAACTGATGGCTATGATGCTATCCAGTTAGCACATGGCACACGTAGAGCTACTCGCGTTACTAAAGCAATGGCTGGTCACTTCGCCAAAGCTGGTGTGATGGCAGGTAACGGCCTCAACGAATTCCAATTAGACGCAGCAAAAATTGCAGAAATGACGCCAGGACAAGTAATTCCTGCTGACACTGCATTTACTGCTGGTCAAAAAGTGGACGTACAAGGTGTGTCTATCGGTAAGGGCTACGCAGGTACCATCAAGCGTTATCACTTCGCTTCTGGTCGCGCATCCCACGGTAACTCACGTTCACATAACGTACCAGGCTCTATCGGTATGGCGCAAGATCCAGGTCGCGTTTTCCCTGGTAAGCGTATGACCGGTCACTTGGGTGACGTTACACGTACAGTTCAAAATTTAGTCATCGCACGCATTGATTCAGAACGTAATCTGATCATGGTTAAAGGCGCTATTCCAGGTGCCCCAGGCGGTAAAGTTATTGTTACTCCAGCGGTTAAAACACCGTTGAAGAAGAAATAAGGAGAGCGAATATGGAACTTAAGCTTCTCCAAGACAACGGTACTTTAGGTGCAGGCGTACAGGCTTCACCAGAAGTATTCGAACGTGAATATAACGAAGCATTGGTACACCAAGTTGTAGTGGCTTACCAAGCAAATGCACGTAGCGGTAACCGTGCACAAAAAGACCGTGAGCAAGTTAAGCACACAACTAAGAAACCTTGGCGTCAAAAAGGTACTGGTCGTGCACGTGCTGGTATGAGCTCTTCCCCGCTGTGGCGTGGAGGCGGCCGTATATTCCCGAATTCTCCAGAAGAGAATTTCAGCCAAAAAGTAAACAAGAAAATGTACCGCGCTGGTATGAGATCTATTTTGTCTCAGTTAGCACGCGAAGGTCGTTTGAATGTTGTTGATCAATTTTCTCTTGACGCTCCAAAGACTAAAGTTTTAGCTGACAAAGTTAAAGCAATGGGCTTGGATTCGGTCTTGATTATTGTTGATCAGGTTAGTGAGAATTTGTACTTGGCATCACGTAACTTGCACAAGGTTGCTGTATGTGAGCCACAGCACGCTGATCCATTAGCTTTGGTTCAATACAAAAAAGTATTGGTAAGCAAAGCTGCGATCGCAAAAATTGAGGAGTTGCTGAAATGAGCCAAGTCCGTAAAAACGATCACAACCTAATGAGGGTTCTGCTTGGACCGGTTATCTCTGAAAAAGCCACTATGGTTGCAGAGAAAAATGAACAAGTAGTTTTCCAAGTAGCTCGCGACGCAAACAAGCTCGATGTAAAACAAGCGGTTGAATTGCTCTTCAAAGTGCAAGTTGACTCTGTTCAGATCGTGAATCAAAAAGGCAAGCCTAAGCGCTATGGTCGTTTTGAGGGTCGTCGTGACCACACCAAGAAGGCCTATGTGAATTTGAAGCCAGGCCAAGAAATTAACTTTGAAGCGGAGGCGAATTAATCATGCCTTTGATGAAGACAAAACCGACCTCACCAGGTCGTCGCTCAATGGTCAAGGTGGTAAATCCTGACCTGCATAAAGGTAAACCTTTTGCAGCGTTGGTAGAGCCACAATTCCAAAAAGCGGGTCGTAACAATAATGGTCACATCACTACCCGTCATAAGGGTGGTGGTCATAAGCATCACTATCGTGTTGTTGATTTCAAACGCAACGATAAAGATGGTATTCCTGCAAAAGTTGAGCGCTTGGAATACGATCCAAACCGCAGTGCAAATATTGCATTGATCGTGTTTGCTGATGGTGAGCGTCGCTACATTCTTGCTGCAAAAGGTATGACTGTTGGTCAGGCATTGATGAGCGGCTCTGAAGCCCCAATCAAGTCTGGTAACAACTTGCCAATTCGCAATATTCCTGTAGGTAGCACAATTCACTGTGTAGAAATCATGCCAGGTAAGGGTGCTCAAGTAGCCCGTTCCGCTGGTGGTTCAGCAGTGTTACTAGCTCGTGAAGGTGTATACGCTCAGGTGCGTTTGCGCTCAGGCGAAGTGCGTCGTGTTCTGATTGATTGCCGCGCCACTATTGGTGAAGTTGGCAACGAAGAGCACAGCTTGCGTGTTATCGGTAAAGCTGGTGCAAATCGCTGGCGTGGTATTCGCCCAACCGTTCGCGGTGTGGCAATGAACCCAGTAGATCACCCGCACGGTGGTGGTGAAGGTAGAACTGGCGAAGGCCGTGTACCTGTATCCCCATGGGGCACGCCAACCAAAGGTTATCGTACACGTCGCAATAAGCGTACAACTTCGATGATCGTTCAACGTCGTCAAAAACGTTAAGCGATAAGGATAAATAGATATGACACGTTCAGCTAAAAAAGGCCCATTTTGCGAAGCCAGCTTAGTAAATAAAGTTGAAGTCGCACAAGCCAACAAAGACAAAAAACCGATCAAGACATGGTCACGCCGTTCAACAATCCTCCCAGACTTTATTGGTCTTACGATTGCTGTGCATAACGGTCGTCAACACGTTCCGGTATATGTATCAGAAAACATGGTGGGTCATAAGTTAGGCGAATTTGCCTTGACCCGTACTTTCAAAGGTCACGCTGCTGACAAGAAAGTAACGAAGAAGTAAGGGGATGATGATGGAAGTTAAAGCTATTCACAAGAGCGCCCGCATTTCTGCGCAAAAGACACGTTTGGTCGCAGACCAAATTCGTGGTTTGCCGATTGCTCGCGCATTAAACATTTTGAATTTCAGCCCCAAGAAAGCTGCCTTCATTGTGAAAAAAGTAGTTGAGTCTGCAGTGGCCAATGCTGAACACAATAAAGGTGCTGATATTGATGAGCTCAAGGTATCAGCAATTATTGTTGATAAAGGTACTTCCTTGAAGCGCTTCACAGCACGCGCTAAGGGTCGTGGCAATCAAATTGAAAAACAAACATGTCACATTACCGTGACCTTGAGTAACTAAGGAAAGATATGGGACAAAAGATAAACCCAACCGGATTCCGACTCGCGGTAACGAAGAATTGGACATCACGTTGGTATGCAAACAATACTGACTTCGCGAAGATGTTGAAAGAGGACGTAGATGTCCGCATCTATCTCAAGAAGAAGTTGAAGAATGCATCCGTAAGTAAGGTTGTGATTGAGCGTCCTGCAAAGAATGCTCGCATTACTATCTATAGCTCACGTCCAGGCGTTGTAATTGGCAAAAAAGGCGAAGATATTGAAGTACTCCGCCGCGAATTACAAAAGCGTATGGGTGTTCCAGTCCATGTAAACATTGAAGAAATTCGTAAGCCAGAAGTTGATGCGCAATTAATTGCTGATTCAATTACTCAGCAGCTCGAAAAACGTATCATGTTCCGTCGTGCAATGAAGCGTGCAATGCAAAATGCAATGCGCCTTGGCGCACAAGGCATCAAGATCATGTCATCAGGTCGTTTGAATGGTGCTGAGATTGCTCGTCGTGAATGGTACCGTGAAGGTCGCGTTCCACTTCATACATTGAAGGCGGATATCGATTACGCAACTTCCGAAGCTGAAACTACATACGGCATCATCGGTGTAAAAGTTTGGGTATACAAAGGCGACACATTGGGTCGTGGTGCAGAAGCTCAAGTAGCTGCTCCATCTGCTGAACCAGCTGCCGAAGAAAAGAAAACTCGTCGTGCTCCAAGCAAGACAGCCGCTCGTAAACCAGCTGCTGGCACAGACAAGCCATTAGTTGCTGCTAAACCAGCAGTAAAGCGTGTGCGTAAGGTTGAAACACCAGCCGCAGATACGCAGAAGTCAGGAGAGTAAGCATGCTACAACCAAAGCGTCGCAAGTATCGTAAGGAACAAAAAGGCCGTAACACTGGCGTGGCAACACGCGGTAGTTCTGTAGCCTTTGGTGACTTTGGATTGAAGGCCGTTGGCCGTGGTCGTTTGACTGCTCGCCAAATCGAGTCAGCACGTCGTGCAATGACTCGTCACATTAAACGTGGTGGCCGTATTTGGATTCGCATTTTCCCAGATAAGCCAATTTCACAGAAACCTGCTGAAGTACGTATGGGTAACGGTAAAGGTAATCCAGAGTACTACGTAGCTGAAATTCAACCAGGCAAAGTGCTCTACGAGATGGACGGTGTTGACGAGCAATTGGCGCGCGAAGCTTTCAAGCTTGCTGCTGCTAAGTTGCCTTTACAGACCACTTTCGTGATTCGCCACTTAGGTTGATCGGGATAGAGATTATGAAAAATACAGAATTAGCTTCAAAAGATCTGACAGCTTTAAATGCAGAGTTAACCGAGTTGCTTAAGACCGGTTTCAAGCTCCGCATGCAAAAAGGCACTCAGCAACTCACAAATACCAGCCAATTGGGTAAAAATAAGCGCGACATCGCTCGTGTTAAAACTTTTATCGCCCAAAAGACTGCACAGAAATAAGGAAAAAGGGATATGACAGAATTATCTAAACCCTTACGCCGCACCCTAGTGGGCCGTGTTGTTAGCGACAAAATGCAAAAAACTGTGACCGTGTTAGTTGAGCGTCAAGTTAAGCATCCGGTGATTGGTAAGTACGTTGGCCAGTCCAAAAAGTACCACGCTCATGACGAAGCTGGCACATACAAGATGGGTGATACGGTTGAAATTGCTGAATCCAAGCCAATTTCACGCACTAAATCTTGGGTTGTGACCCGTTTAGTTGAGGCTTCAAAGGGTATTTAAAGAAATATTAGGGATTTTGGTGAAGTTTCTTCCCAAATCCCTATTTTACGTAGTAGAATAGAAGGCTTCTCTGGTTTTATTGGAGAAGCAGTGTTTTTCATTAATTCCGGGTTTTAGCTTTCGTTAAAGCCCATAGACGGAACCAAGACTGTTTGCCTCTGGCCAACAAGTTGGGGATTAGAAATGATACAAACCGAAAGTAGATTACAGGTTGCCGATAACACAGGCGCCAGTGAAGTTTTGTGCATCAAGGTATTGGGCGGCTCTAAGCGTCGTTACGCCAGTATCGGTGATGTCATTAAAGTGACTGTAAAGTCTGCTGCTCCACGTGGCCGTGTAAAAAAAGGTGACATTTATAACGCCGTAGTAGTGAGAACTGCTAAGGGTGTTCGCCGTCCAGACGGTTCATTGATTAAGTTTGATGGCAACGCTGCGGTATTGCTCAACGCTAAGTTAGAGCCAATTGGCACACGTATCTTTGGACCAGTGACGCGCGAGTTGCGTACTGAAAAGTTCATGAAGATCGTTTCTCTCGCCCCAGAAGTTATTTAAGAGGCTGATATGAAAAAGATTCGTAAAGGTGATTCCGTAGTTCTGTTGACTGGCCGCGATAAGGGCAAGCAAGGAACTGTTACAGCCGTTCTCGAGAACAAGTTAGTGATCGAAGGCGTAAACATTTATAAAAAGAGCGTTAAGCCAAATCCAGCAGCCGGTGTTACTGGCGGCATGATTGACAAGACGATGCCTGTTCACATTTCTAATGTGGCTGTGGTTGACGGTAACGGCAAACCATCACGTGTTGGTATCAAACTCGTGGATGGTAAAAAGCAGCGTTTCCTCAAAACCACTGGCGCAACTTTAAGCGCATAAGGGGCACGGAGAAATTATGAGCACACGTTTTCAAGAGCACTATCAAGCTAAAGTTGTTGCAGATTTGATCGCCAAGTTTGGTTACAAATCTGTAATGGAAGTTCCACGTATCACTAAGGTAACCCTGAACATGGGCTTAGGCGATGCAGTGAACGACAAGAAAATTATCGAAAATGCAGTTGGTGATTTAACTAAAGTTGCGGGCCAAAAGCCAGTTGTAACTAAGGCAAAAAAAGCGATTGCAGGTTTCAAAATTCGTCAAGGTTACCCAATCGGTGCCATGGTGACATTGCGTGGCGCACGCATGTACGAATTTTTAGATCGCTTCGTTACTGTTGCATTGCCACGCGTACGTGACTTCCGCGGAATTTCTGGCAAAGCATTTGACGGCCGTGGTAATTACAACATCGGCGTTAAAGAACAGATCATTTTCCCTGAAATCGAATACGACAAGATTGATGCCCTCCGCGGTCTCAATATCAGTATTACGACGACTGCTAAAACCGACGAAGAAGCAAAAGCTTTGTTGGCAGCATTCAAATTCCCTTTCCGCAATTAAGAGGCTAACGTGGCAAAACTATCCCTAATTGAGCGCGAGAATAAGCGCGCAAAAACTGTAGAGAAGTACGCTGTAAAGCGTGCCGAACTCAAAGCGATCATCGCTGATCAATCACGCAGCGATGAAGAGCGCTATGAAGCTCGCTTGAAACTACAGGCACTTCCACGTAACGCAAGCCCGATTCGTCAAAGAAATCGTTGTTCATTAACCGGTCGACCACGTGGCACATTCCGTAAATTCGGTTTGGCTCGTAGCAAGATTCGTGAAATCGCCTTCCGTGGCGAAATCCCCGGTTTAACCAAGGCCAGCTGGTAAGCGGCGAAAGAATTAGGAGAACTCATGAGTATCAGCGATCCAATCGCCGACATGTTGACAAGGATCCGCAATGCGCAAGCAGTGCAGAAACCCGTAGTCTTGATGCCGTCGTCAAAAGTAAAAGTAGCCATCGCAAAAGTTTTGCAAGATGAAGGCTATATCGAAAGTTTTGAAATCAAAGGTGAGGCAGCTAAGCCAGTGCTCCATATCGATCTCAAATACTATGCAGGCCGTCCTGTTATTGAACGTATTGACCGTGTTTCTACACCAAGTCTGCGTATCTATAAAGGCCGCCATGACATTCCAGAGGTAATGAATGGCTTGGGCATTGCAATTATTTCAACCCCTCAAGGCGTAATGACAGACCGTAAAGCACGTGCAACAGGCGTGGGCGGCGAAGTTATTTGCTACGTAGCTTAAGGAGCGAAATATGTCCCGCGTAGGTAAATCACCAATTACAGTTCCTAAAGGCGCTGAAATCAGCATCAACGGTGCAAACGTTACAGTTAAAGGCCCATTGGGTACCTTGACACACAACTTGCACCCTTCAGTTGGTTTGAAACAAGAAGATGGCGTATTGACAGTCGTTTTAAATAACGACTCACCAGAAGCTGGTGCACAGTCAGGTACAGCTCGTGCTTTGGTTAACAACATGGTTGTTGGCGTAACTGCTGGCTTTGAGCGCAAGCTCAGCTTGGTAGGCGTTGGTTACCGTGCTGCTGCTCAGGGCGAAACATTGAAGTTGCAGTTAGGTTTCTCACACGACATTATTTACAACCTGCCAAAGGGTGTGAAGGCTGAGACTCCAACTCAAACTGAAATCATTATCAAAGGTTCCAACAAGCAGCAAGTTGGCCAGGTCGCAGCTGAAGTTCGCGCTTACCGTTCACCAGAGCCATACAAAGGCAAAGGTGTTCGCTACGTGGATGAGGTTGTGCATCTGAAAGAAACTAAGAAGAAGTAAGCGAGATTAGAAAATGAATAAAGACGAATCCAGACAAAGACGCGCTAGGCAGACTCGTATTCGCATTGCCGAAGCATTGGCAAATCGCTTAACAGTTATCCGTAGCAATACTCATATTTCTGCTCAGGTTTATAGCCCATGCGGAACCAAAGTTGTAGCAGCTGCTTCAACAATGGAAAAAGATTTGCGCCAAGCGATCAAAAACGGCGGCAACGCTGAAGCGGCAAAACAAATCGGCAAGTTAGTTGCTGAGCGTGCTGTTAAAGCAGGCGTTGTTGATGTTGCGTTTGATCGTTCCGGACATCGTTACCACGGCCGTATTAAGGCCTTAGCTGAAGCTGCGCGTGAAGCCGGCCTGAAGTTCTAATAGGGTTTAGGAAAAAACATGGCAAAAATGCAAACTAAGATGCAAAACGAAGAGCGTGATGATGGTCTTCGCGAGAAGATGATCGCTGTTAATCGTGTAACTAAAGTGGTTAAGGGTGGTCGTATTCTCGGCTTCGCTGCACTCACTGTAGTTGGCGATGGCGATGGCCGCATCGGCATGGGTAAAGGCAAATCAAAAGAAGTTCCAGTTGCTGTTCAAAAAGCAATGGATGAAGCTCGTCGTAAGATGATCAAAGTAACTTTGCGTAAAGGCACTTTGCAGCACACTGTTACTGGTCAACATGGCGCGTCACGCGTTTTGATTTCTCCAGCTAAAGACGGTACTGGCATTATTGCTGGCGGTCCAATGCGCGCAATTTTCGACGTGATGGGTGTAACTAACGTGGTTGCTAAGTCACTTGGCTCTACAAACCCATACAACTTGGTTCGCGCAACCATTGATGGTTTGAGCAAAATGAGTACTCCTGCTGAGATTGCTGCTAAGCGCGGTAAGTCAGTTGAAGAGATTCTCGGCTAAGACCAAAAGATTAGGAATCTACAAATGACAACAACTAACTCCAAAGTCAAACTGCAATTAGTACGCAGCTTGATCGGTACACGCGAAAGCCACCGTGCAACTGTACGAGGCTTAGGCCTTCGTCGCATCAATTCAGTTTCTGAATTGGAAGACACTCCAGCTGTTCGCGGCATGATTAATAAAGTTTCTTATCTAGTTAAAGTCGTTGGCTAATAACTAGCAAGTAAATAGGCGAAGAATATGCAACTCAATACAATTAAACCTGCAGAAGGCTCCAAGAAAAACCGTCGTCGCGTTGGACGCGGCATCGGTTCTGGTCTTGGTAAAACTGCTGGCCGTGGTCACAAAGGTCAAAAATCCCGTTCTGGTGGTTTCCACAAGGTTGGATTTGAAGGCGGTCAGATGCCTATGTACCGTCGTTTGCCAAAACGTGGTTTCGTATCTTTGACACGTCGTCACGTTGGTCAAATTACTTTGAACGACTTAGCAAAAATCAACTTGCCAGAAGTGGACTTATTGGTATTGAAGGCTCACGGTTTTGCTGGTGAGCAAATCAATGCAATTAAAGTAATTAAGACTGGTGAAATCAAGATTGCTGTAACCCTCAAAGGTATTACAGCAACTGCCGGCGCAAAAGCAGCTATTGAAGCAGCTGGCGGTAAATTGGTTGAATTGGTTTAATAGGTCTTTTAGTAGATATGGCATTAGCACCTACCAATAACGCAAGCACTGCAGCAACAGGCGGTAAGTTTGGCGAATTACGCCAACGCTTAGTCTTCCTGGTGTTGGCTTTGCTCGTGTTCCGTTTGGGTGCTCATATTCCAGTCCCTGGAATTGATCCTGACCAATTGGCACAGCTGTTCTCTGGCCAAAAAGACGGTATCTTGGGAATGTTTAACTTGTTCTCAGGCGGTGCTTTATCTCGCTTTACAGTATTTGCTTTGGGAATCATGCCGTACATTTCTGCATCGATCATCATGCAGTTAATGACCATTGTTGTACCTTCTTTAGAGTCTTTGAAAAAAGAAGGTCAAGCTGGTCAACGCAAGATTACCCAATTCACTCGTTACGGCACTGTGTTCTTGGCAACATTCCAAGCATTAGGCATTTCAGTTGCATTGCAGGCTCAGCCAGGTTTAGTTATTAACCCAGGTTTGATGTTTGAACTCAATACTGTAGTTACTTTAGTAACCGGCACAATGTTCTTAATGTGGCTTGGTGAGCAAATTACTGAGCGTGGTCTTGGTAACGGTATCTCCATCATTATTTTTGGCGGTATTGTTTCTGGCTTACCAAATGCCTTAGCTAGCTTGTTAGAGTTGGTACGCACTGGCTCAATGAATATTATTTCCGCCCTCTTGATCGTTGTGATCGTAGTAGCGGTAACTTACTTTGTAGTGTTTGTAGAGCGCGGTCAGCGTCGTATCTTGGTGAACTATGCTAAGCGTCAAGTTGGCAACAAGATTTACGGTGGGCAATCCTCTTACTTCCCATTGAAGTTAAATATGGCAGGTGTTATCCCTCCGATTTTTGCTTCATCGATTATTTTATTCCCTGCAACGATTGCTGGTTGGTTTACATCAGGCGAGCCAACCAATATGTTCAGCAGAATTATTAAAGACTTGGCAGCAACATTAGCTCCTGGTCAACCTGTGTATACGATTTTGTACGCAGCTGCGATTATTTTCTTCTGTTTCTTCTATACCGCATTGGTATTTAACAGCCGTGAGACTGCTGAGAATCTAAAGAAGAGTGGTGCATTTGTTCCTGGTATTCGTCCGGGCGACCAAACAGCGCGTTACATCGATAAGATCTTGGTGCGCTTAACTTTGGCTGGTGCAATTTATATGGTTCTGGTTTGCTTGTTGCCAGAGTTCTTAGTATTGAAGTACAACGTACCGTTCTATTTCGGTGGCACTTCATTGTTGATTATTGTGGTTGTTGCAATGGATTTCATGGCTCAAGTCCAGTCATTCGTGATGCAACAGCAGTACGGCTCTTTGATGAAGAAAGCCAACTTTAAGATGGGCGCTTAACTGAATGTCTAAAGACGATGTAATTCAGATGGCGGGAGAGGTTGTAGAGAATTTGCCGAACGCGATGTTTCGCGTGAAGCTGGAAAACGGACATGTGGTTCTAGGGCACATTTCCGGAAAGATGCGGATGCACTACATTCGTATTTTGCCGGGAGATAAGGTGACGGTGGAGATGACTCCTTACGACCTAACGCGCGCCAGAATCATTTTCCGCGCGAAGTAAAGATTAAGAAGTACCAATTTTTTTAGAGGTGAGTTATGAAAGTTTTAGCATCCGTTAAGTGTATTTGCAGAAATTGCAAGATCATTAAGCGCAAACGCGTTGTTCGCGTGATCTGTTCTTCAGACGCACGTCATAAGCAGCGTCAAGGCTGATCTGGTTAATTAAGAGGAAATCTCATGGCACGTATCGCTGGGGTAAACATCCCAAATCATCAACATACTGTTATCGGTTTAACAGCAATTTTTGGCATTGGCACAACTCGTGCTAACAAAATTTGTCAAACCACAGGTGTTGCAATCAATAAAAAAGTTAAAGATCTTACTGACGCTGACTTGGAAAAGTTACGTGATGAAGTAGGTAAGTTCATCACTGAAGGTGACCTTCGTCGTGAAGTAACTATGAGCATCAAGCGTTTGATGGACTTAGGTTGCTACCGTGGCGTACGTCATCGTAAGGGCTTGCCTGTACGTGGTCAACGTACTAAGACAAACGCTCGTACCCGTAAGGGCCCGCGTAAGTCTGGCGTGCAACTGAAGAAATAATCAAGAAAGTTTATTGACATGGCAAAACAACAATCCGCTTCCGCCGCTTCACAGCGCGCTCGTAAGAAGGTTAAAAAGAACGTTGCTGACGGTATTGCACACGTTCACGCTTCTTTTAATAACACCATTATTACGATCACTGATCGTCAGGGAAATGCGCTTTCATGGGCAACTTCTGGCGGCCAGGGTTTCAAGGGCTCACGTAAATCAACACCTTTTGCTGCTCAGGTAGCTGCAGAAGTTGCTGGTAAAGCAGCCGTTGAATGCGGTATCAAGAACTTGGAAGTTCAGATCAAAGGCCCAGGCCCAGGTCGTGAATCAGCAGTTCGTGCATTGAACTCATTAGGCATCAAGATCACTGAGATTCAAGACGTAACTCCAGTTCCACATAATGGTTGCCGTCCTCCTAAGCGTCGTCGTATTTAAGCTTGGAAGTTGGCAGTACAACAGTTTCAGTAGTTTTTTATTAAAGCCCACTGTTCGCCTGATTTAAAAGGCGAACTCACCGCCGGTCGTAAGGCTGCGGCAAAGAAAGGAAAGCATCGTGGCACGTTACTTAGGGCCTAAGGCCAAATTAGCACGTCGGGAAGGTACCGACTTATTTTTAAAGAGCGCACGTCGCGCCCTGTCAGACAAGTGCAAGTTAGATACTAAGCCTGGTCAACATGGCCGTACATCTGGCTCAAGAACATCTGATTACGGTAATCAATTGCGTGAAAAGCAAAAGGTTAAGCGTATCTATGGCGTATTAGAGCGTCAATTCCGTCGTTACTTCGCAGAAGCTGAGCGTCGTAAGGGCAATACTGGCGAAACATTGCTCCAGTTGCTTGAGTCACGTTTAGACAATGTGGTGTATCGCATGGGCTTTGGTTCAACACGCGCTGAAGCACGTCAGTTGGTTTCTCACTGTGCAATTTTGCTCAATGGTAGCCCTGTCAATATTCCATCAATTCAGGTTAAGCCTGGTGATGTAGTTGCGATTCGTGAAAAAGCGAAGAAGCAAGCGCGTATTACTGAATCACTCAATTTGGTTGGACAAATGGCAGCTGTTACTTGGGTTTCAGTTGACGCAGCTAAGCTCGAGGGAACATTTAAGCAAGTGCCTGACCGTGAAGATATTAGCGGTGAAATTAATGAAAGTTTGATCGTTGAATTGTATTCACGCTAATTAGGCACTCTCAAGGAAAAAATATGCAAACAAATTTGCTCAAGCCAAAGATTATTTCTGTTGAAGCGCTTACCGCCAACCAAGCTAAGGTTGTTATGGAGCCGTTCGAGCGTGGCTATGGCCACACACTCGGAAATGCATTACGTCGCGTACTCTTGTCCTCGATGGTTGGATATGCGCCAACTGAAGTAGCAATTGCCGGTGTTGTTCATGAATATTCCACATTGGATGGAGTTCAAGAGGACGTAGTAAACCTCTTGTTGAACCTCAAAGGTATCGTATTTAAGTTGCAGTCACGTGATGAAGTTACTATCAATTTGCGTAAAGAAGGTCCAGGCGTTGTTACAGCAAAAGATATCGACTTGCCACATGATGTAGAAATCATGAACCCTGACCACGTGATCGCTCACCTGTCAGCTGGTGGCAAATTGGACATGCAGATCAAGGTTGAAAAAGGCCGTGGCTATGTGCCTGGTAACGTTCGTCAGTACAGCGACGAAGCTACTAAGATTATTGGTCGTATTGTGTTGGATGCTTCATTCAGCCCAGTAAGCCGTGTTAGCTATGCTGTTGAGTCTGCTCGTGTTGAGCAACGTACCGACCTCGATCGTTTAGTAATGACGATTGAAACAAACGGTGTGCTGTCTCCTGAAGAAGCAATTCGTCAAGCAGCTAGCATCTTGGTTGACCAACTAGTTGTATTCGCGGCTCTTGAGAGCAGCGAAGTTTCTGGTGATCTAGCACCAAGCCGCTCTTCAATGGTTGATCCAATGTTGATGCGTCCGGTTGATGATCTCGAGCTCACAGTTCGCTCTGCAAACTGCTTGAAGGCTGAGAACATTTACTACATTGGTGACTTGATTCAACGTACAGAGAATGAATTGTTGAAGACGCCTAATCTAGGTCGCAAATCTTTGAATGAAATTAAAGATGTTTTAGCGGCTCGTGGCTTAAGTCTTGGCATGAAACTCGAAAGCTGGCCTCCAGCTAACCTCGAGAAATAATTAGAAAGGAAGCATCATGCGTCACGGAAACGGCTTACGCAAACTAAATAGAACATCATCACATCGCTTGGCGATGCTGCGCAACATGTCCAATTCACTTTTGGAGCACGAAGTCATTAAAACGACTTTGCCAAAAGCAAAAGAATTGCGCATGGTTGTTGAGCCCTTGATTACCTTAGGTAAAAAAGACAACTTAGCAAACCGCCGCTTAGCATTTAATCGCACACGTGATCGCGACATTGTGGCTAAACTCTTCACAGAGCTCGGCCCACGTTACGCAACACGTCCAGGCGGCTACCTTCGTATTTTGAAGTTTGGCTTCCGTCATGGCGACAATGCACCAATGGCTTTGGTTGAGTTGGTGGATCGCCCAGAAGTTGAAGAAACAGCAGTAACTGAAGAGGCTTAAGTCTCGGTGTTACGGTAAAAAGCCAGGCTTCGGCCTGGCTTTTTTCATTTATCGAGTTATAAATAGATAATGTCTGAAAATTACCCAGTCAATTCCGAAAAGCTTTTAGTAGTGTTGTCGAGTCTTCCAGACATGGGGGCGGCCAAAGTCTTGGCGCGTTCCTTGGTGGAGAAGAATTTAGCTGCTTGCGTGCAGCTTATGGATGGCATCCAATCAATTTACCGCTGGGAAGACAAGGTTTGCGAGGAGCAGGAAGTGTTGCTTTCGGCAAAAACTACCGCAAGTAAATGGCTAGAAATTTCCAGCTTTATTCAAGAACAACATCCTTATGACTTGCCGGAAATATTGGCCTTTTCTCCAGAGCAATATGAACAGCAATACGGCAAGTGGGTAAAGTCTGAGGTAAATTCGAAGTCATGAGAATGCATTCCTTTGTAGCAAAGATCTTTGCCCTATTTTTATTCCTGTCCGCGCAAGTTTTTGCTGCGCCGGATTTCTTGCTCCCAGAGAAAGCGTTCCGAGTGGAGGCTACTTGGTTAGAAAATTCCAATCAAGTGGAGTTGGAATTTTTGCCTGCTAAAAGCTATTACATCTATCAAGAATCTTTAAGGTTCCAAGCGGGGACGCAGGCCGAGAAGCTAAGTAATATAAAGCCTTCATTGCCATCGGGCGTGGTGAAATTTGATGAAACTTTTCAGAAAAAATTACAAGTTTATAAAGAGCCCTTCTTGGTATTTTTGGATGTAAAGACTGTTGACGGCAAACCGATTCTTGCTGAAGTGACGCTTCAAGGTTGCGCAGAAGCGGGTATTTGCTACCCACCGATGACGCTGAAATTTTTACTGGCTGGCCCTGGAGTAAAAGCTGCGCCAATACCAGAGGCATTGGATGGTGTCCAGCCCATAAATAATTCTTCGGCCGAATTCAGCTTGGCTGACTTATGGCGTGAGCGCGATGACGTCAATGCTATTGGTCGCTTTTTAGAAAGTACTTCGACCGCTTATTTATTTCTAGCTTTCTTTGTATTGGGGCTTGCGCTCGCTTTTACACCCTGCGTCCTTCCCATGCTGCCTATTTTGTCGAGCGTTATCTTTGGCACTCAAGACGGTAAGACTGTAACCAAGGGGCGTGCCAGCATCTTAGCGCTGGCCTATGTCTTGGGTATGGCATTGATATATGCCTTGGCTGGAGTGCTTATGGCAGCCCTTGGTGGGAGCGTACAGCGTGCTTTGCAGAGTCCCTTTGCATTAGCTGCTTTTGCCCTATTACTTTTGGCCCTTTCAGGTAGTTTGTTTGGTTTATATGACCTTCGGTTGCCGCAATCATGGCATCACCATGTAGATCGGTTGGCGGGGCGCCAAAAGGGCGGTAATGTATTTGGTGCTTTTGCTTTGGGGGGTATTTCTACTTTAGTAGCCAGCCCCTGTATTACTGCGCCCCTGGCAGGCGTTTTGGGCTTTATTGCGCAAACCGGCTCTATGAGCCTAGGCGCAGGACTCCTTTTTGTAATGGCCTTAGGCATGGGTCTACCACTATTCTTTATTGCGATTGAGGCCCGTATTCTGATTCCATCCACGGGTATTTGGATGGTCTACTTGCAGCGTACCTTGGGAGTTCTTCTGGTCGCCACGGCAGCATGGATTGCCTCGCCATTACTCCAGAAAAATGATGTTGCAGTAACCACAAAAACAGTCAATGGTCAGCGAATTCATCAAGTGGGTGATTTATCTTTTGCAGTGATTCATTCACCTGCAGAGTTAGATGCGCAATTAAGTAAAGCTCGAGAAGAAAAGAAATTGGTCCTCCTAGATTTTTATGCAGACTGGTGTATTAGCTGTAAAGAAATGGAAGTAAATACCTTTACTAATCCAGAGGTAAATAAAGAGTTAAAACAGTTTGTCTTATTGCAAGCGGACATTACTGCAAATAGCCCTGAGAACCAGGCATTACTTAAGCGCTTTGGATTATTTGGTCCCCCCGGAATTCTGATCTTTAATCAAAATTCACAAGAGCTAAAAGACCAACGTGTGATTGGCTATATGCCACCGCAGCGTTTTATTGAACGCTTAAAACAAGTAGCAAACACTCAATAGAAAATCAAATTTGTTTTTTTATTTGCCTGCTGCGTTTGTTTTAAGTAAGCGCGCCGCTTCGAGTGCAAAGTAAGTCAAAATACCATCAGCACCTGCGCGTTTAAATGCGAGCAGCGATTCCATCATCACAGCATCATGATCTAGCCAGCCATTTTGTGCGGCAGCCTTAAGCATGGCGTATTCACCGCTTACTTGATAGGCATAAGTGGGGTAGTTAAACTCTTCACGGACGCGACGCACGATGTCCAAATAAGGCATACCAGGCTTCACCATGACCATATCTGCACCTTCGCTGATGTCGAGAGCAACCTCCCGCAAAGCCTCGTCACCATTGGCGCAATCCATTTGATATGTTTTTTTATCAGCTTTACCTAGGTTCTTTGCAGAACCAACTGCATCTCTAAAGGGGCCATAAAAAGCAGAGGCATATTTAGCTGAGTAAGCCATGATCCGGGTGTGAATTAAATTCTTTTGCTCGAGCGCTTCACGAATTTTTCCGATGCGCCCATCCATCATGTCTGATGGGGCAACGATATCAACACCTGCTTCAGCTTGAGTGATGGCTTGTTGAACTAAGATCGCCGTTGTCTCATCATTCAGAATACGACCTTGCTCATCGAGCACCCCATCTTGACCATGGCTTGTATAGGGATCAAGCGCTACATCAGTCATGATGCCTAAATTGGGGAAACGTTTTTTTAGTTCGCGAA
Source organism: Polynucleobacter sp. JS-JIR-II-50 (assembly GCF_018687895.1). NCBI lineage: Bacteria > Pseudomonadati > Pseudomonadota > Betaproteobacteria > Burkholderiales > Burkholderiaceae > Polynucleobacter > Polynucleobacter sp. JS-JIR-II-50. The sequence continues at coordinate 74,180 of NZ_CP061307.1, forward strand.
CAGCAGTAGGAATAAGCCCTTTTGGATTAAAGGCCGCCTTGCCATCAGGGGTTTTTAATGCAATGTCGATTACTGGAAAAAGCGCAAGCACTGGTATACCTAAATCCACGCATTCTTGTGCAACCGGTATAAGTTGGTCTAATGAAAGGCGGTTAACACCAGGCATAGAGATAACTGCTTCGGATTTGCCTTGACCTTCAAGCAAAAAGACGGGGTAGATTAAATCGTTCGCCGAAATACTGTTCTCTTGCATGAGGCGACGTGACCAATCATCACGACGCATGCGACGAGGACGATGCCCTGGAAAATTAAGCAATGAGTTAGCTGGTGATTTCATCTTCATGAGTTTTTGCTTCAAATAGCCATTTAATAATTAAATTATCTGCCTCTTCAAGGCCAATCCGCTTGGTACTTGAAAATAATTGTGCCGTAAGTTGCTTCGAGTCACCCGTTCCATCGGGTAGTGCTGGGTCATATTGCTGCAGTCGCTTAGTGACTGCCTCAAGAGCATGCTTGCACTCGCTTTTGTTCAATTTGTCGCACTTACTCAGCAAAACATGAATTGGCTTGCCGGTAGGGACAAACCACTGAATCATTTGCTCATCTAGATCGGTTATTCCGCGTCTGGAGTCCACGATGAGGATCATGCCTACCAACTGCTCTCGCTCTTGCAGATAATCGCTTAGAAGGGCATTCCAGTGGTATTTGGTCTCATGATTGACTGCCGCATAGCCGTAGCCTGGTAAGTCGACTAAATAAGCCAGCAGGTCATCTTTTGCAAAAACACCAAAATAGTTGATATGTTGGGTGCGTCCAGGCGTTTTACTGGCAAAAGCCAGCCTTTTTTGGTTGCAAAGCACATTCAGGGCGCTAGATTTGCCCGCATTTGAACGGCCAGCGAAGGCCACCTCTCGCAGCGGGGTGGCAGGCAGACAATGGGTGTCATTGACTGTGGTGGCGAATCGGGCTTGAAAGAGTTTAGACATGTCCAGAAGCTATTGTAAAATCACGCAAAATCATGAAATATCTCATGGTGTTGGGTAAAAAGTTGTAAATGCAGGGCCCAAACACTTTTAGGAATTTTTGCCAAGGTAAACATAATGCGTCAAACCTCTCAAATCTCCAAATTAACTGGCTTACGGGCTGGTTTTGCGGTTCTCTCCATTTTCGCTCTGATCAGCGTATCGGGTGCAGTTTTTGCGGCCGATGCTGCTCCTATGGCGGCTGCTCCAGAAGCTAAAGCAGAAGTTCCAGGTAAGCCTAAGGTTGATCCAGCAGCCGGTGAGGCACTGTATTCAAATGGCGATGCAACTCGTGGCGTAACCGCCTGTATCACTTGCCATGGCCCTAAAGGCCAAAGTGCGATTGGTACATGGCCAAAGCTTTCCGCTCAGCATGCTGCATACCTCACAAAGCAGTTAAAAAACTTTAAAGAAGGCACTCGCGCAAATCCAATCATGATGGGTATGGCTGCCACTTTGACTCAACAAGATATGCAAAATATTTCAGCTTTTTTATCCAAGCAGCCTATCTCCCAGGGTGTTGCTCAAGATAAAGAAACAATCGCATTAGGCCAAAGTATTTATCGCGGTGGTATTGCAGCAAAAGGCGTTCCAGCCTGTGCTGCCTGCCACAGCCCAACAGGCGCTGGCATTCCTGCTCAGTACCCACTCCTTGGTGGTCAATGGGCTGAATACAATAATGCCCAGTTGCTAGCTTTCCGTGAAGGCGTTCGCACCAACAGTAGTCAAATGACAACGATTGCTTCTAAGCTTTCGGATAAAGAAATGAAAGCGGTAGCTGATTACATAGCAGGATTGCATTAATTAGCCAAAGCATTAAAACAAAACCCCGCTACTTCAGCGGGGTTTTTTGTTATCTAAAAACTTTTACAAAGGTTTTAGATACATTCCGATTGCCTATCGTTAGGTTGGTAAAACTGTCTCTGAAGAAAACAAGTCGGCAGTTTTTTCGCGTGCGCGAATCACGTAAGCATTTTTCCCGTCAACCATAATCTCTGCAGGTTTAGGGCGTGTGTTGTAGTTAGATGCCATCACAAAACCATAAGCGCCGGCTGACAAAATGGCCAGAAGATCGCCCTCTTCTACTGCGAGATGACGATCTCTTCCTAGCCAGTCGCCAGATTCGCAAACAGGACCAACGATGTCATAGGTCAATGCTTTTGCTGCCTTCTTTTGCACGGGAACTATTCCATGATGTGCTTCATATAGGGCAGGTCGCATCAGTTCAGTCATTGCAGCATCAACAATGCAGAAGTTCTTCTCAGCACCAGGCTTTAAATACTCTACAGTTGTTAGTAGCACGCCGGCATTGCCTACTAATGACCTGCCTGGCTCAAGCACAACGTCAAGGTGACCAAAACCACGCTCAGCCACTCGATTCAATAAGGTGTTTGTAAATTCAGTAATGTCTGGCGGGGTTTCATCGCTATAAGAAATACCAAGACCACCACCAAGATCGAGATGGTGAATCACAATACCTTCTTTTTTCAGTTGCGCGACAAGATCTAAGACTTTATCTAGGGCGTCTAAATAGGGGGCAGTGGTGGTGATCTGTGAGCCAATATGACAATCAATGCCTACAACATCAATTTGAGAGAGTTGCGATGCTTCACGATAGGTTTTTAGAACCTCGTGATAGGCGATGCCAAATTTATTGCCCTTAAGTCCGGTGGAAATATAGGGATGGGTTTGTGCATCTACATCAGGATTAACACGCAAAGAAATTGGGGCGCGGCAGTTGAGTTCAGTGGCTACGCGATTAATCTTGTGTAGCTCTGCAATGGATTCTACGTTGATGCATTTGACGCCCGCCTTGAGGGCAGTAGTGATTTCAGCGGCAGATTTGCCTACACCGGCAAACACTAAGCTCTTTGGATCTGCGCCAATTGCCAATGCACGAGCTAACTCACCGCCACTCACCAAATCAAACCCGGCTCCCAGTTTTTTAAAGCAATCAATTACCGCTAAATTGCTGTTTGCCTTCATGGCATAGTGCACGCGGGCACGACGTTTGCCATTGCTATCAACGCATGCCTTGTCGTAGGCTTGGTAAGCTTCAGTTAATGCTTTTTTGCTATAGATGTATAGCGGCGTACCAAATTCTTTTGCTAAATCTGCGAGTGGAATTTCTTCGGCATGCCAATAGCCATCGCGTTCAGTAAACCCAGATAACTTAGGAAGGGGAATTGCTTTGCTTGTCATTACTTAGCCGATGAAGAATTGCTTGTGCTAGCAGGGGTTTGAGGTGGGTATAACTTGCCTTTAGGTTCCGGCTCTGTAGGGGCTGTTGGAACTGGCGGCACATTTGGCATAAATAGCGGTCCCCTTACCCCACACCCAACAAGGGATATTAGAAGGCTAAGGCAGAGGGCTCTATTAAGAATCGCTATCATGAATGTCTCTAAAACGAATGATTGAATATAGCATGCAGGACTCCGGTATGAATCCAAATAATCCAGGCGTAGAAACCATTGATGACAAGCAGTTTTACCAGCTAGGAAGCAATTTATTGCAATCCATAGAGGTGGCATTGGAGGCTGCTGATGATGCGTTAGACCTCGACTTGGATATCGAGCGCCAGGGTGGGAATGTGATCAATATTCGTTTTAAGGATAAAAGTGTCATTGTGATCAATACACAACCACCTTTGCATGAGATTTGGGTTGCTGCCAAATCCGGCGGTTATCACTATCGCTGGGCTGGTACGATGGCACAACCCTTGTGGCTGGATACCAAGACAGGGAAAGAGTTATTGAGCGACTTGACTGAGTTTGCGAGCGCTCAAGCTGGTCAAGCAGTCAAAATTGGCTTGATTTAAGCCGCGCCAGTAGCGTTTAAAGTTTCAATCACTTGGGCATCATCTACGCTTTTAATCTGGGCTTTACCAATTTTTTCTAAAACAACGTAACGGATCTGCCCACCCTCAGTTTTTTTATCCACTTGCATGAGCTCCATATAGCGCCCCGCGCCAAGCTTGGGCGGCGTAATGGGCAAATTCATAGATTGGATGATTGTGGTGAGGCGCTGAACATCAGCGTCGCTAATGTAATTGAGTCGACGCGATAGATCAGCTCCCATCACCATGCCGCATCCGACAGCTTCGCCATGTAACCATTCGCCATAGCCCATACCCGCTTCAATTGCGTGACCAAAGGTATGACCAAAATTGAGGGTTGCACGAATACCCCCCTCTCTTTCATCTGCAGAAACCACTGCAGATTTAATTTCACAGGAACGTAAGACGGCATGACCCATTGCTTCTGTGTCGCAGGCTAGCAGCGGCGTCGCATTAGATTCAATCCAGTCTAAGAATTGGGCGTCTGCAATAGCGCCATGCTTCACAACTTCAGCAAGACCAGCAGATAACTCTCTCGGAGGTAGAGTCTTTAAGGTATTGAGATCGGCAATCACGGCGACTGGCTGATGAAAGGCGCCAATCATATTTTTACCTAGCGGATGATTGATGCCTGTTTTACCGCCAACGGAAGAGTCTACCTGTGCAAGCAAGGTAGTGGGTACTTGGATAAAGCGAATGCCACGCATAAAGCTGGCTGCAGCAAATCCAGTCATATCGCCGATAACGCCACCACCTAAAGCAATCAACATGGTGTGGCGATCAGCACCAAACTTTAAAAGGTCATCAAAAATTAACTGAAGATTTTTCCAGTCTTTGTATGACTCACCATCAGGTAGAACAATTGTTCTGACGGGTTTGCCAAAGGTGTTGAGTGTTTTAGTTAGGCGCTCGGCATAAAGAGGGGCAACCGTAGTGTTGCTAACGATGTAAATAGAGGTGGCTTTTTCACAGGCCTTAAATAAGCTTGCTTGATCAATCAGATCTTTGCCAATATAAATTGGGTAACTGCGATTACCGAGATCAACTTCAAGTATTTTCATCATATTGCCAATGTATTTAAGCGGAAAGTTCAAGCTGCATGATTAAGGTGTTAACTAGTTGATTAACGCTGGGCTTTCCAGTCTCAATCACATAGTCAGCGATTTCACGATACAGAGGATCGCGAACGGCGTATAAGTTTTCTAAAATCTTTTTGGCATCCCCATTTTTTAATAGGGGGCGACCCTCGCCACCTTTGGTACGATGCCAAAGTTCAATTGGATTTGCGTGAAGATAAATCACGGTGCCACCTTCACTTAATGCCTGCCGATTTTCTGGCGAGAGAACAGCGCCACCCCCGGTTGCCAAAATAATATCTTGCTCGGCAGTGATTTCTCGAATGGCTTGAGCTTCTCTTTTGCGAAATCCGTCTTCGCCTTCCATTTCAAAAATGACGGGGATTTTTACGCCACAGCGCTCTTCAATCACATGGTCGGCATCTAGAAAGCGGCGCCCTAATTTTTTTGCCAAGACTTTACCAACGGTCGATTTCCCCGCGCCCATGAGGCCGATCAGAAAGATATTGTTTGTCGAGGAGTTCACCCTTCGATTTTATTAGGGTTTGTCGAGAACGGTCGGAGTTAAAAAGACCAGCAGCTCGGTTTTATCTTGTAATTTGGATTTATGGCGAAAAAAATGACCAATGAGGGGTATATCACCCAATAGCGGGATTTTGACTTCATCTTCCCGATCGGTTGTTTGGAAGATGCCACCAATGATGGCCGTTCCCCCATTCTCAACGGTGACCTCCGAACTGAGGCTTTTGGTATCAATCGCATAGCCTTGCTCGGTTTTCATGCCTACAGTGTCCTTATTAATGCCCACTAGCATTGAAATCTTTCCGTCTGGATGGATTTTTGGTAAAACCTCTAGGCGAAGGTTTGCCTTTCTAAATTGCAATTTACTGCCATTTTGGCTAGAGGTTTGGTATGGCAGTTCTGTGCCTTGCTCAATGGTTGCCTTTACTTGGTCGCCAGTCATGATGCGAGGGTTGGAGAGAATCTTTCCTTGGCCTTCAGACTCAAGCGCAGAAAGTTCTGCCTGCAGAATGCGGCTCCCATTTTTGGAGACTAAGGTTGCCGCCATGGTTGCTGGATTAAAACCACTCAAACCGGCGCCACCCAGATCCATGCTGCCAATCAATTTTTGATCTGTTTTATCTCCGACACCATTAGCTTGATATCCCAGCTTAATCCCTAGCTCACGGGCAAAGCGTTCATCAGCCTCAACTATTCGGGCCTCTATGAGGATTTGCCTTGGACTATTAATGTGGTCTCCGCCAAAGGGAAGGGCTGCATCTTCACGCCGGAATTTCTGAAAAGCTTGGATTTCTGCATGAGGCCCAATCCAGTAGATTTCTCCGTTGCGCACCAGTCGTAAACCGCGGCTCGCCAGAATGGAGTGAAGCGCTGTTTGCCAAGAGGTATTTTTAAGATCTATAGAAATCTTCCCTTTAATGGATTCGCTTAATAAAAAATTCGTATTACCCAATTTGGCCATGGTCTCTAAAAGTTCTGTTAATTCGATATCGGTAAATTGCAGGCTAATAGGGATCAGGAAATGATTTTGTGCAGGCGTATTACTCATTGCTGTATTGCTGGATAAAAGCATCAATACAGCTAACCAACAGGTGATCAGTTTGAAGTATTTCTGGGCGTCATTTAGGCTGAGCTTCATTCGCTTTTTGAGGCCCTCAGAATCATAGATTTGCCCTGGGGATGCGTCAGGGTCACAAGTCCTTTTTCGATTGAGCTTAGGCGCCATTCCCCTAAAACCTGCGCCCCCTTCTCAAAGGCAAGATGGCTTTTCCCAGTATGAAAATAGGCTTGCTGGGTATTGCCAATTTGGGATGTGCCAAAGTAGCGCCAGCGGCGTAGCTCCGACTCATGAGTTGGTGCTTGCGGCCTGTTGGGAGCTCTTGTTTCTGCCTTTCTTTCCTTTAAAGAGTAAATACTTACTTCTATTTCATCAATTGCTAGATATAGCTCATCCTGATCTTGATTAATTTGATCACGCATTAATAGCATCTCTTTTTTCAATTCCGAAACTTGTTGTTGGGATGCCTCCAAAGCATCTTGGGATTGCTTATTCAGTGAGGTGTAGGCCACAAAAAATGCAATAGCCGCTGCCAACAAGATACCAATCAAGGCGATTGGAAGTGCAATTCCTTGGAGTGAATTTCTGATCTGAATAGGAACTAAAGGCTCTGGGAAGGGATTGTTTCTGCCTTGGTTTGGAGCTCTAGGCGGTGCACTTTGTTGGGGTGGTGGTTTGCGGATTCCATGGGGGTCGGGGATGGCTGGATCATCACCAAGATCACTCAGAATTTCATCAAAAGATTGGCTGGAAATATGGCGTGCGGGCATGCCCATATTCTTCGGTTTTGGATGCTGAAAATCCATCAGCCTAGATTGAACCCGCCGTCAGAAATTAGATCTTGTCTATAAGCGGGAGAGGGGTTTTGGAGCTTTTAGGGAAATTGCCTAAGCACCCTATAATTTGGACATATGGCCTTACCTCCAAAAGACAAGCCGCCGCTGAATCAGCGTCCCATTCGTCCATCCGATAGACGTCCTCGGAATTCACGAGTTGAGCCTGGCTTGCCGCGCAAGACTTCCAGTAATCCACTCGTAAAGGCTTTGCTGATCATCGGCGTAGTCTTTGCTTTGGTAATCACGCTATTGATGGGTTATGCGTTCTTGGTTGCTAAACCCAATCTACCGAAGATCTCTGCTTTAACGGATTACAACCCTAAGACTCCTTTGCGTATCTATACCGCAGACAAGGTATTGATTGGTGAGTTTGGCGAAGAGCGTCGCAAAGTCATCCCCTTAAATGAAATACCGTTGAGTATGCGCAACGCTGTTTTAGCAATTGAGGATGATCGTTTCTATTCTCACGGTGGCGTGGACTACGTTGGCATTTTGCGGGCAGCGGTAACCAATTTGCGCGGACACCTTTCGCAAGGTGCGTCCACTATCACTATGCAGGTGGCTCGCAACTTCTTCCTGAGTAATGAGAAAACCTTTAGCCGAAAAATTTATGAGGTACTCCTGGCCTGGGAGATTGAGTCTCAATTAACCAAAGACAAAATCTTGGAAATCTATATGAACCAGATTTTCTTGGGTCAGAGGGCTTTTGGCTTCTCGAGTGCCGCACAGATTTATTTTGGCAAGGACCTCAAAGACATCACCATTGCGGAATCAGCAATGCTCGCTGGCTTGCCAAAAGCGCCGTCAGCCTATAACCCCGTTAGCAATTTCCGCCGTGCCAAGATTCGTCAAGAGTACATTCTTCAGCGCATGCGCGATCTGGGTTACATCACGCCAGAGGAATACCAAAAAGCGATGATTGAAGAATTGCATATTCGCGGCTTGGGTAATGAGTTTGCGGTTCGCGCTGACTTCCCTGCTGAAATGGTTCGTCAATTACTCTTTACGCAGTATGGCGAGGCAATCTATTCACAAGGGATCGACGTCTACACGACCATCTTGAAGGCAGATCAAGATGCGGCCTATAAAGCAGTCCGCCGTGGAATTTTTGAATACGATTTACGGCATGCTTATCGTGGCCCAGAAGGTTTTATCGATCTTCCAGAGGATTCTGTAAAGCGTCAGCGCGCGATTGATGAGGCATTGCTTGCTTACCCACAGTTAGATGATTTGCAGTCTGGTGTTGTACTTGATGTGAAACCAAAAGAAATGCAAGTCATGATTTCAACTGGAGACACCATCACCATTAAAGGCGAGGGTATGAAGTTGGCAGCCGCATCTATTACCGACAGCACTCAGCCCAAAAAGCGCTTGCGTCCTGGCGCAGTGGTGCGTTTGCTGTCTGATGGCGGAGTTTGGAAGCTAGCCCAGTTGCCGCAAGTGGAGGCTGCCTTTGTATCCATGAATGCGGAGACCGGTGCAATTCTGTCTTTAGTGGGCGGCTTTGATTTCCGTCGCAACCAATTCAACCACGTGACACAAGCCTTACGTCAGCCTGGTTCCTCGTTTAAGCCATTCATCTACGCTGCAGCCATTGAAAAAGGCTTTACCCCAAGCACGATGGTGAACGATGCACCTTTATCCATTGGTAGTATGGAGACTGGCAGCCAGGCCTGGGAGCCAAAAAACTACGATGGTAAGTATGATGGCATGATGCGCCTGCGCAATGCCTTGGCAAAATCAAAGAACTTAGTCTCGGTTCGCATTATTCGCGCCATTGGTCCTTCTTATGCGCAGGAATATATTCAGCGTTTTGGCTTTGAACCAGAAAAGCACCCCCCTTACTTAACAATGGCTTTGGGCGCGGGTTCTGTAACCCCATTGCAGATGGCCTCTGCTTATAGTGTGTTTGCCAATGGCGGCTATCGTGTAGACCCATTCTTAATTGACAAGATGGTGGACTCTAAAGGCACCGTTATGTTCGAAGCAAAGCCTACGCATGCGGGTGAAGATGCGCCGCGTGTTTTGGATGCGCGCACTGCATTTGTGATGGACAGCATGCTGCAAGAAGTGACCAAGACGGGTACAGCAGCCTCAGCGCGTGGTAAGTTGGGACGCAGCGATATTGCTGGTAAAACAGGTACAACGAATGATTCACACGATGCCTGGTTTGCTGGCTATAACCCTAAAGTAGTTGCGATTGCGTGGATTGGCTTTGATAAGCCTGCGAGTTTAGGTGATCGAGAGACTGGCGGTGGACTTGCTTTGCCAATGTGGATTTCTTATATGGCGACTGCATTAAAAGATAGCCCTCAGATCTCCCGCGAAGTACCAAGCGGTGTAACGCAAGTTGATGGCGACTGGTTTATCCCGGACTTCTCTACTAACGGCGGTGTGCGCGAACTGCAATAGTTCGTTTTCAACATGGCACGGCAAGCCCGCACAGTAATACCAGGCCAAGCAATGCATGTGATGGTCCGTGGTAATAATCGTGAAACCATTTTCTTTGCCGATGAAGATCGTTCCATTTATTTAGAGTGGTTGCGAGAAGCAGCTAGGCAGTTTGGTTGTGCTGTGCATGCCTTTGCTTTAATGCCTAACCATGTGCATTTGCTTATGACTCCCCAAGGCGAAGATTCGCTTGCTAAAACAATGCAGTCCCTTGGCCGTCGTTATGCGCAATATTTCAATCAACAGCATCGCCGCTCTGGAACTATTTGGGAGGGGCGCTATCGCTCGTCTTTGATTGACCCAGATTATTTTTTACGCTGCCAGCGTTACATAGAGCTCAATCCAGTGAGATCTGGATATGAATCCAATCCCCAAAGCTCCGTATGGACGAGTTTTGCAACCCACATTGGGGGCAATGCAGAGCCTTGGTTGGTAGATCATCAGCATTTTTGGAGGCTGGGTAATACCCCTTTTGAGAGACAGTTGAGCTGGTCGAACTTTGTAAAAGAGGGGGCGCCCCACTGGGAAGACCGCCAAATCACGGAATCTTTATTGCGCTCCAAGCCTTGGGTGAGTGATATTTATGCGAAAAAGCTCTTTAAAGATGCTCCGGAGCTTGCATTAATTCGCCATCGTGGACGCCCTAGAAAAATTAATTCATTAAATTCAATAGCTTAGAAAAATAATAGTTTCCCTATGCTTCAAATAGGGCGTTGAGTATTGCGACTCTGTCCCCATATATAGAATTCATATTGGTGCGACATCTAAATAAATGGGACAGACTCATTTTATTTCTATTGCATCGGTGTGGGTATTCACCTATATTGGATCCTCCAAAAGTAATTAGGCCTTTGTCGCCCCTCGGAAATACTATGACTACAAAATTAAATACAGATCTTCGCCCTATCGCTCATGGTTTATATGACCCTAGTAATGAGCATGACGCTTGCGGCGTAGGATTCGTTGCGCATATCAAAGGCAAGAAATCTCATGAGATCGTTTCTCAGGGTTTACAGATCCTTGAGAACTTAGATCACCGGGGAGCCGTTGGTGCTGATCCGTTAATGGGTGATGGCGCCGGTATCTTGATTCAGATCCCAGATACTTTGTATCGCGAAGAAATGGCTAAGCAAGGTGTGACTTTGCCACCATTAGGTGAGTATGGCGTTGGCATGATTTTCTTGCCGAAAGAGCATGCTTCACGTCTGGCATGTGAACAAGAATTAGAGCGCACTGTGCGTTTAGAAGGTCAGGTAGTTTTGGGTTGGAGAGATGTTCCGGTAGATGTGAAATTGCCGATGTCTCCAACTGTACAAATGACAGAGCCATTTATCCGTCAAATTTTTATTGGTCGTGGTCGCGACATCATGACAACCGATGCTCTCGAGCGTAAGTTGTATGTGATTCGTAAAACAGCAAGTCATGCAATTCAAGATTTGCATTTGAAGCACGGTAAAGAATATTTCGTTGCATCAATGTCCGCTAGAACCATTGTTTACAAGGGTTTGCTGTTAGCGAATCAAGTCGGCGCTTATTACCAAGACTTGCAAGACAAGCGCGCTGTATCCGCGCTTGCTTTAGTGCATCAACGTTTCTCAACTAATACTTTCCCTGCATGGGAATTAGCGCATCCGTATCGCATGATTGCGCACAACGGTGAGATCAACACTGTTAAAGGTAACGTCAATTGGGTGAATGCACGTGAGGGCGCAATTAGCTCCCCAGTGCTTGGCGATGATTTGCAAAAACTCTGGCCATTAATTTATCCAGGTCAGTCAGATACTGCGTGTTTTGATAACTGCTTAGAGTTGCTTGTGATGTCCGGCTACCCATTAGCTCAAGCTATGATGATGATGATTCCTGAGGCATGGGAACAGCATGCATTGATGGACGACAATCGCCGTGCCTTCTACGAATATCACGCAGCGATGATGGAGCCATGGGATGGACCTGCGGCGATGGCATTTACTGATGGTCGTCAAATTGGCGCAACCTTGGATCGCAATGGTTTGCGCCCGGCACGTTATTACGTAACGGATGATGATTTGGTCATCATGGGTTCTGAAGCGGGTGTGTTGCCAATTCCTGAAAGCAAGATCGTTCAAAAATGGCGTTTGCAACCAGGCAAGATGTTCATGATCGACATGGAACAAGGCCGCATCATTGATGACGTTGAGCTGAAGAATGCCGTTTCTAAAGCAAAGCCATATAAGAGCTGGATTGATGCGGTTCGTGTCAAGCTAGATGAAGTTGATGCCAGCAAAGCAGATTTGATTGACGAGAAAACGACTATTCGTCCGGCAGCTAAATTATTAGACCGTCAACAGGCATTTGGTTATACGCAAGAAGACATCAAATTCTTGATGGCTCCAATGGCCATGAATGGTGAAGAGGCTATTGGTTCAATGGGTAATGACAGCCCATTGGCTGTTCTTTCTAATAAGGACAAGCCTCTCTATAACTACTTCAAGCAATTATTTGCGCAGGTTACCAATCCTCCAATCGACTCGATTCGCGAGAATATGGTGATGTCTTTGGTTTCTTTCATTGGGCCTAAGCCGAATTTGTTAGATACCAACAACATCAACCCGCCAATGCGTTTGGAAGTCAGTCAGCCGATTTTGGATTTTGATGACATCACCAAGATTCGCCACATTGGTCACTACACCAACGGCAAATTCCGTTCTTACGAATTGGATATTTGCTATCCAGCCTCATGGGGCAAGGCTGGCATTGAAGCTCGCTTGGCTTCCTTGTGCGCTGAAGCCGCAGATGCCGTACGTTCTGGCTACAACATTTTGATCGTGAGTGATCGTCAGGTTGATGAGAAGCATGTTGCCATTCCTGCTTTGTTGGCAACTTCTGCTATTCACCAGCATTTGGTGCAAAAAGGTTTGCGCACCAGTGTTGGCCTAGTGGTTGAAACTGGCAGCGCACGTGAGACTCATCACTTTGCACTCTTGGCTGGTTATGGTGCAGAAGCCATTCATCCATACCTCGCCATGGAAACTTTGGCTGAAATGGCCAAAGGATTGTCTGGAGATTTATCTGCTGAAAAAGCAGTGAAGAACTTTGTAAAAGCTGTAGGTAAGGGTCTGCAAAAGGTGATGTCCAAAATGGGCATCTCTACCTATATGTCTTACACCGGCTCACAGATTTTTGAAGCCATTGGTTTAAATCACGACATCATTGATCAATACTTCAAAGGTACTCCATCAAACGTGGGCGGTATCGGTGTATTTGAAGTGGCTGAAGAAGCATTGCGCATGCATACAGCCGCATTTGGTAATGACCCAGTCTTGACCAACATGCTTGATGCTGGTGGCGAATATGCTTTCCGTATTCGTGGTGAGAATCATATGTGGACGCCAGACACGATTGCGAAGTTACAACACTCCACCCGTATTGGTGCTGAGAAGGGCTATCAGACTTATAAAGAGTACGCCAACATCATCAATGATCAAACTAAGCGTCAAATGACTTTGCGCGGTTTGTTTGAATTCAAGATCGATCCAGCAAAGGCGATTCCTTTGGATGAAGTGGAGTCTGCAAAAGAAATCGTTAAGCGTTTTGCAACGGGCGCGATGTCTTTGGGCTCTATCTCTACTGAGGCGCATGCTACTTTGGCGATCGCCATGAACCGTATTGGCGGCAAGTCCAATACTGGTGAAGGTGGAGAGGATCCAAATCGTTATGTGAACGAGCTCAAGGGTATTCCAATCAAGAAGGGCGAGACTTTAGCCAGCATCTTGGGTAGTGATGTGGTTGAAGCCAATATTCCATTATTGGATGGCGACTCATTGCGCTCCAAGATTAAGCAGGTTGCTTCTGGTCGTTTTGGTGTGACTACAGAGTACTTGCGATCTGCTGATCAGATTCAGATCAAGATGGCCCAAGGCGCCAAGCCGGGTGAAGGCGGTCAATTGCCTGGTGGCAAGGTTTCCGATTACATCGGTAAGTTGCGTTTCTCTGTGCCGGGCGTTGGTTTGATTTCTCCTCCTCCGCACCATGACATTTATTCGATTGAAGATATTGCTCAATTGATTCATGACTTGAAGAACGTTAATCCAAAGGCTGACGTTTCTGTCAAGCTGGTATCTGAAGTGGGTGTTGGAACTATTGCTGCTGGTGTGGCAAAAGCGAAAGCAGACCACGTTGTGATCGCTGGTCATGATGGCGGTACTGGCGCATCTCCACTGTCTTCAATCAAGCACGCTGGCTCTCCATGGGAACTCGGCTTAGCTGAAACACAGCAAACATTGGTTCTCAATGGTTTGCGCAGCCGTATTCGTGTTCAGGCTGACGGCCAAATGAAAACCGGCCGTGACGTAGTGATCGGGGCTTTGTTAGGCGCAGATGAGTTTGGTTTTGCGACAGCGCCGTTGGTAGTTGAAGGCTGCATCATGATGCGTAAGTGTCATTTGAATACCTGCCCAGTTGGCGTTGCTACACAAGACCCAGAGCTGCGTAAGAAATTCTCAGGCAAACCTGAGCATGTGGTGAATTTCTTCTTCTTTATTGCTGAAGAGGCTCGCGAGATCATGGCGCAACTCGGCATTCGCAAGTTTGATGACTTAATTGGCCGCGTTGATTTCTTGGATACCCGTAAAGGCATTGAAAACTGGAAAGTGCATGGCTTAGATTTCAGCAAGATATTTGCTGAACCACAAGTAGCAAGCGAAGTTCCACGTTACCAAGTGTTAACCCAAGATCACGGCTTAGCCAGTGCTCTGGATAACATCTTGATCGAGAAGAGTGAGCCTGCATTAGAGCGTGGCGAGAAGGTTTCCTTCATTGTTCCGGTGAAGAACGTGAACCGTACTGTAGGCGCAATGCTCTCTGGAGAAGTTGCGCAGCGTTATGGTCACGCAGGTTTGCCAGATGACACGATTCACATTCAATTGAATGGCACAGCTGGTCAAAGCTTTGCAGCCTTCTTGTCACGCGGCATCACATTAGACTTAGTTGGCGACGGCAATGACTACGTTGGCAAAGGTTTATCAGGCGGACGCGTAATTGTTCGTGCTCCTCATGAGTTCCGTGGTGATACCGCCAAGAACATCATTGTTGGTAATACTGTTCTCTACGGCGCAATTGCTGGTGAAGCCTTCTTTAATGGCGTAGCTGGTGAGCGTTTCGCAGTTCGTAACTCTGGCGCTACAACGGTTGTTGAGGGTACTGGCGACCATGGTTGTGAGTACATGACTGGTGGAACAGTGGTTGTATTGGGCGCAACAGGCCGTAACTTTGCTGCAGGTATGAGCGGTGGCATTGCTTACGTTTACGACGAGGATGGATTGTTCGATAAGCGTTGCAACACCAGTATGGCGACTTTGGAAAAAGTACTGCCTTCTGCTGAACAGATCGCCAAGATGCCGAAGTCAGAATGGCATGCTCCTATCGATGTGAAAGACGGCGGTGAGCGTTTGACGGACGAGCAAATTTTGAAGGGCTTGATCGAGCGTCATTTCCGTCACACTGGCTCTGAGCGCGCTAAGGCAATCTTGGCTGATTGGGAAAATACCCGCAGTCGCTTTGTGAAGGTTCTCCCAACTGAGTACAAGCGTGCTCTAGGTGAATTGTGGGAAAAGGCTCAAAACAAAACTGTTACGGCATAAGCCACTTAATTAATAAAGACATTAAGAAAAGATACTAAGGATTCGATATGGGTAAGGTCACTGGATTTATGGAGTTTGAGCGCGTCGGCGAGACATACGAAGCGCCGGTTAAACGCCTCCATCATTACAAAGAGTTTGTTGCTGCTTTAACTGATGAAGAAGCTAAAGTTCAGGGTGCGCGATGTATGGATTGCGGTATCCCGTTTTGTAATAACGGTTGCCCAGTTAACAACATCATTCCGGATTTCAATGACTTGGTATTTCATAGCGATTGGAAGAATGCGTTAGATGTTTTGCAATCAACCAATAACTTCCCAGAATTTACTGGCCGTATTTGTCCAGCTCCTTGTGAGGCTGCTTGTACTCTGGGCATTAATAGCACTGCAGTTGGTATTAAGTCTATTGAGCACGCCATTATTGATAAAGGCTGGGAGAGTGGTTGGGTTAAGCCTCAGCCATCTAAGACCAAGACAGGTAAGAAAGTAGCGGTTGTTGGTGGTGGACCTGCAGGTATGGCGGCTGCACAGCAATTGGCGCGTGTCGGCCATGACGTGACCGTGTTTGAAAAGAATGATCGTGTTGGTGGTTTACTCCGCTACGGCATTCCTGATTTCAAAATGGAAAAGTGGTTGATTGATCGTCGCGTTGAGCAGATGCAAGCTGAAGGTGTGAAATTTGAGACAGGTGTTTTTGTTGGAAAAGAAGCCATTGGTGCTGAAGTAAAAAATTACTCCAACAAGACAGTTTCTCCTGAACAGTTGATGAAAGATTTTGATGCGGTAGTGATCACTGGTGGCGCAGAACAGCCACGTGATTTGCCTGTTCCAGGCCGTGAGTTGGCTGGCGTGCACTATGCATTGGAATTCCTGATTCCACAAAATAAAGAAAATGCTGGCGATTTAAAGAATGAAATTCGTGCAACAGATAAGCATGTAGTTGTTATCGGTGGTGGCGATACGGGTTCTGACTGCGTTGGTACTTCAAACCGTCACGGCGCAACCAAGATTACTCAGTTTGAATTACTCCCTCAGCCCCCAGAGGTTGAGAACACGCCTTTAGTGTGGCCATATTGGCCAACGAAATTACGCACTTCTTCCTCTCATGAAGAGGGTTGTGATCGCGACTGGTCTGTTGGTACTAAGCGTTTTGAAGGCAAAAACGGCAAAGTTGAGAAGCTGATTGGTGTTCGTCTGGAGTGGAAAGACGGCAAGATGGCAGAAGTGCCAAACTCAGAATTCGAAATTAAGGCAGATTTAGTACTTTTGGCTATGGGTTTTGTATCCCCAGTTCAGCAGGTATTGAACGCGTTTGGCGTTGAGAAAGATGCTCGCGGTAATGCAAAAGCAACTGTAGATGGTCAAAATGCCTACCAAACGAACGTTCCTAAGGTATTTGCTGCTGGCGATATGCGTCGGGGACAATCTTTGGTGGTTTGGGCAATTCGTGAGGGTCGTCAATGCGCCCAAGCAGTAGACCAGTATTTAATGGGGTCATCTGTTTTACCCCGATAATATCGGGGATATGAACAGTAGCCAGCCAAACTCATTGGATGTAAGTAAGCAAGCTGCAGATGAAGTTGTCGTCTCTATTAAAGACGTCAACTTTTCCTATGCTCCAGGTGAGCGGCAGATTCTGTCTGGACTCAACATGGAGTTTCGACGCGGCCAGGTAGTGGCTGTGATGGGCGGCTCCGGATGTGGCAAGACCACCATCCTTCGTTTGATCGGCGGGCAATTTAATGCTCAATCAGGTCAAGTTTTATTTGAAGGTCAAGACATTGGCAAGATGAATGGTGCCGAGTTGATGGCTGCCCGTCGTCGCATGGGAATGCTTTTTCAGTTTGGCGCATTGTTCACTGACCTGAGTGTTTTTGAAAACGTAGCCTTTCCTCTCCGCGAACATACGGATCTCAGTGAAGAACTATTGCACTCCTTAGTGCTTATGAAGTTGAATGCGGTGGGTTTGCGCGGTGCGAGAGATTTAATGCCTTCACAAATTTCTGGTGGTATGGCAAGGCGTGTTGCACTCGCTAGAGCAATTGCTTTAGATCCACCCCTCATCATGTACGACGAGCCATTTGCTGGTCTGGATCCTATTTCTCTTGGTATTACAGCGCGCTTAATTCGTGATCTGAATAACGCCCTGGGGGCTACGAGTTTATTGGTTACGCACGATGTTGAAGAGACTTTTGCCATTGCTGATTACGTATATTTCATTGCGAATGGCCGCATTGGCGCAGAAGGAACTCCTGAAGAATTGAGTCGCTCAGTCGATCCATTTGTCAGGCAATTTTTAGATGCAGCGCCAGATGGCCCCGTGCCTTTTCATTACCCAGGAAAAAGCTTGGAAGAAGATTTTGGAGTGATTGCCTCATGACCACACTTCTGAATCTGTTTGGTGATCTTGGATTCTTTGTACGTCGCAATCTAAGTAGTCTGGGTTTGGCTGCTCGCATGTTTGCAGCAGTGATCGCACGCTCAGGATTTTTACTCAAAAGACCTCGTTTAGTGATTGATCAAATTCTGTTTGTTGGCAATCATTCTTTTGTGATCATTGCAGTCTCAGGGTTATTTGTGGGATTCGTTTTGGGTTTGCAGGGTTACTACACCTTAAATCGTTATGGCTCAGAGCAAGCGCTTGGCCTATTGGTTGCCCTCTCATTAACTCGTGAATTGGGTCCCGTCATTACCGCTCTTTTGTTTGCCGGTAGGGCTGGCACTTCCTTAACTGCGGAGATTGGCCTGATGAAGGCTGGAGAACAATTAACTGCCATGGAAATGATGGCAGTTGACCCCTTAGGGCGCGTGATTGCACCGCGACTTTGGGCTGGCATTATTTCCATGCCAATCTTGGCAACTATTTTTACAGCGGTCGGCGTTCTTGGGGGCTACCTGGTTGGCGTGCCTTTGATTGGAGTCGACTCGGGCGCCTTCTGGTCACAGATGCAAGGCGGAGTTGATCTGTTTTCAGATATTGGCAATGGCTTAATTAAAAGCATGGTGTTTGGTGTGGCGGTCACTTTTATTGCCCTGTATCAGGGCTATGAATCCAAACCCACACCTGAAGGCGTTTCGCAAGCCACTACTCGTACGGTGGTGATCTCTTCTTTATCGGTTTTAGCATTGGATTTCTTGCTAACCGCGATGATGTTCTCAAATTAGAAAGAATAAACTGGGGCTCTTATGAGAAAAAGTGCAATTGATATCTGGGTAGGAATCTTTGTTGCCATTGGTTTGCTGGCAGCTCTATTCCTCGCACTGAAAGTTGGCAATATGAATGCAGTGTCATTTGCGCCTACATACAAAATTTCTGCACGTTTTGACAATATCGGTGGCCTTAAGCCTCGCGCACCAGTGAAAAGTGCTGGTGTGGTGGTTGGCAGAATTGCCAACATTTCCTTCGATGACAAAACCTATCAAGCAACAGTGGTGATGACTATTGAGGACTCCTATAAGTTTCCGAAGGATTCTTCCGCTAAGATTTTGACATCCGGTTTATTGGGTGAGCAATACATTGGTCTTGAGGCGGGCGGGTCAGATGATATGTTGACCAATGGCGAAAAGATTGCGCAGACACAATCAGCAATTGTTTTGGAAAATTTGATTAGCCAGTTCCTTTACAACAAAGCAGCAGATAGCGGCCAAGAAAAGGGCGCAGCAAAGTGACGTTGCTCCTCATGCGCAAACTCAAGATGGCAATCTTGCTTAGTTTGACTGCCTCTTTAATTGGTTGCGCATCCATTCCTGCTGGCGTAGAGCGCTCCCCCCAAGACCCTTGGGAGCCATTCAATCGCTCAGTCTTTGAATTTAATGAAGGCTTAGATGCTTATCTTCTCAAGCCGGTAGTTGCAGGCTATCGCTTTGTATTGCCTGAATTTGTACGCGATGGAATATATAACTTTTTTAGTAACTACAACGATATTTACACTGCCTTGTTTAACTTGTTGCAAGGTAAGCCAGATTATGCGTTTAATGACTTCATGCGCGTAGTGGTCAACACAACAATGGGCTTGGGTGGGCTTATCGATCTAGCAACCCCTGGCGGGCTGGAAAAGCATAAGGAAGACTGGGGTCAAACTTTGGGTGTTTGGGGTGTGCCCTCGGGGCCTTATGTGGTCTTACCTTTCTTTGGCCCAAGTAACGTGCGTGACACTGTTGGTACTGTGGGTGACTTAGAGTCGGACTATCTATTTAGCTTTGTGAAGAACATTGGTTTACGAAACAGTATTACTGGTTTGCGTGTGGTGAACGCACGCAATACTTATTACGAGGCTGGTGATTTATTGGATGGCGCTGCAATTGATAAGTACAGCTTTATGCGTGATGCGTATATTCAGAGGCGGGCTTATCAAATTAATGAGGGTCGAGATGATGAAGAGCCTCAGATGCCAGTTTATGAGAATCCATACCAATAAACAATTTAGCAATGCAGTATGAAGCGACTAAAATCAGTCTCAATTTAGATAAAGACAGTGGGCGGCAATATGAAAAGCTTTAAAACAATCTCCAGTTTCATTTTTGCGGGCTTAATGTTCTCGGTCAGCACTGTTTTTGCTCAAACTCCTGATCAATCAACACCCCCAGACGCTCTGATTAAGATGGTGGTTACTGAGGTGATGGCAACGGTGAAGGCTGATCCCGATATCCAAAAAGGCAATATCCCCAAAGTTGTGGAATTAGTTGAGAAGAAAATTGTTCCATATACCGATATGCGTCGCACTACAGAAATGGCGATGGGCCCCAACTGGAAAAAGGCAACGCCTGAGCAACAGGCTCAACTGACTTCCGAGTTTAAGAATCTGCTCATTCGGACATATTCGGGTGCTTTGAGCCAGCTACGTGATCAAACTGTGCAATTTAAGGCTTTACGTGCCGCACCTGATGATAAAGAAGTGGTTGTTAAAACTGTAGTACTTGGTCGTGGCGATCCAGTGCCTTTAGATTACCGCCTTGAAAAAACAGCTAATGGGTGGAAGGTCTACGACATGAACATCATGGGTGTTTGGTTGGTTGAGGCTTATCGCAATCAGTTCTCTAACCAAATTAGTCAAAACGGCATTGAAGGTTTGGTGAAGTTTTTGCAAGACCGCAATAAGCAATTAGCTACTGCTAAACCGGCCAATTAATTGTTAAGCACAGACATCATGCCATTTCTTTTGCCTAAAAAAGTGACGCAAGAAAATGCATTGCAGTTGCAAAAAGAAGGCTTGTTAAATAGCCCAAACTTACGCTCGATTGATTGCTCCGAATTAAAAGATTTTGATTCCACCGTACTCACTGTTTTATTGGCATGGCAAAAAAAGCTTATGGCTGATGGGCAATCCATTTCGGTAGAGCATGCACCAGCAAAGCTCAAGGTTTTGGCAGGTGTTTATGGTGTTTCTGCTTTGCTGGGCTTGTAATGACGATGCATCCTGCAATTTCCATCCAAAATATATCCAAGCAATATGGCGCGCTTCAGGCCTTAGATGATGTTTCACTGGCCATTGAGCCGGGGGAATTTTTTGGTTTATTGGGTCCGAATGGTGCCGGCAAAACTACCTTGATTTCTATATTGGCTGGCCTAGTGAGGCCTAGCCATGGGCATGCGGCCATTATGGGTGCTGATGTTCAGAGGGGGTTTCGTGAGGCACGCCGGATGCTGGGTGTGGTTCCCCAAGAGCTGGTCTTTGATCCCTTCTTTACTGTGCGTGAGACTTTACGTTTTCAATCTGGCTATTTCGGGATTAAAAATAATGATGCGTGGATTGATGAGATTATGGCTAATCTTGATCTCACCTCCAAAGCGGATAGCAATATGCGCTCCTTGTCTGGTGGAATGAAGCGTCGAGTGCTTGTCGCACAGGCTCTAGTTCATAGGCCGCCTGTCATTATTTTGGACGAACCAACCGCTGGAGTGGATGTTGAGTTACGTCAATCCTTATGGCAATTCATTAGTCGGCTGAATCAAGACGGTCATACGATTGTCCTGACTACCCATTACCTGGAAGAGGCAGAAGCTTTGTGTCAACGCATTGCAATGCTCAAACAAGGCAAGATTGTGGCGCTAGATACCACTGCTAATTTATTAAGTCGTTATGGATCTGTCAAAAAAGATGGTGAAGGTAAAACAGACTTAGAAGAAGTTTTCGTCAACATCATGTCGGGGAGTGCGCAATGAAGCATGGCCTCAATCGACCTGCCCTAGAGTATGGCAGCGGTTTTCCTACCCTATTGTTTAAAGAGGTAAAGCGCTTTTATAAAGTGGCCTTCCAGACGGTGGCTGCACCGGTGCTTACAGCCGTCCTCTACCTAATGATCTTTGGCCATGTTCTTGAGGGCAGAGAAGTCTACGGACGTTTAAGTTACACAGCCTTCTTAATTCCTGGGCTTGTGATGATGAGTGTCTTGCAAAATGCTTTTGCAAATACTTCATCTTCTTTGATTCAATCTAAAGTCACCGGCAACTTAGTGTTTGTTTTGTTGGCCCCCCTGAGTCATTTCGAGTTTTACTCTGCTTATATTTTGGCTGCAGTATTTCGGGGAATTGTTGTGGGGCTAGGGGTGTTATTGATTACCATTTGGTTTGCAACGCCTACTTTGGAATATCCATTATGGATTTTGGCATTTGCTTTCTTGGGCGCAGCAATTTTGGGAAGTCTTGGTTTGATAGCCGGTATCTGGGCTGATAAATATGACCAGTTAGCCGCTTTTCAGAACTTCATCATCATGCCCGCAACGATGCTGTCAGGCGTCTTCTACTCGATTCATTCCTTACCGCAAGCGTGGCAAGTAGTGTCACATTTCAATCCGTTCTTTTACATGATTGACGGCTTCCGTTACGGCTTTTTTGGGGTTTCAGATAACTCCCCTTGGAGCAGCTTAGTGATTGTGTTCTGCTTCTTTGTGGTTGTGTCAGTCATTGCTTTGCGCCTATTACAAAAGGGCTATAAGCTCCGTTATTAATTGTTGAAAACCCAAGTTTGATTAGGAAAAGAAATGCTACCCACCCCAGAACAAATTGAAGGCTATATCAAGCAAGGGCTAGCCTGCACCCACATTCAGGTTGAAGGCGATGGCCAGCACTTTTTTGCAACCATCGTGAGCCCTGAGTTTGAGGGTAAGCGTTTGGTGCAACGTCATCAGTTGGTATATGGCGCAATGGGTGATCGCATGAAGGCGGAAGTTCATGCTTTATCCATTAAGGCGTTTACGCCTGAAGAATTTGCACACAATTCAACAGCATAAAAATTGCCGCATTGCACATCAATAACTAAGTTTTTACTGGAATCGTTTCATGGATAAATTACGAATGGTTGGCGGCACTCCTCTCAATGGAGAGGTAGTCATTGCTGGCGCTAAAAATGCCGCATTGCCCATTCTGTGCGCTTGTCTATTAACTGATCAACCAGTTGTATTGCGCAATGTTCCTGATTTGCAAGACGTGCGTACCATGCTCAAGCTTTTACAAGAAATTGGTGTAACAGTCGATTTCCCAAGTGCTGGTGATCATAGTCACATGGTGCTGACTGCAGCGGTTATTAAAAGTTCAGAAGCGACTTATGAGATGGTGAAGACTATGCGTGCTTCCATCTTGGTGCTTGGCCCACTTTTGGCCAGAATGCATAGCGCTAAAGTTTCATTGCCGGGTGGTTGCGCAATTGGCGCACGTCCAGTAGATCAGCACATCAAGGGCTTGAAGGCGATGGGCGCGAGTATCAAAATTAAGAGCGGCTACATTCAGGCTGAAACCAAGCCACAGTCGGATCGCTTAAAAGGCGCCTCCATCCTGACTGACATGATTACCGTAACCGGTACTGAGAATTTATTGATGGCTGCCACTTTGGCGTCAGGCACTACCATTTTAGAAAATGCTGCACGCGAGCCTGAGGTTGGTGACTTGGCTGAATTGTTAGTGAAGATGGGTGCGAAGATTTCTGGAATTGGTAGCGATCGTCTAGTGATTGAGGGGGTGGAAAAACTTCACGGCGCTGAGCATTCGGTTATCCCTGATCGCATTGAAGCGGGCACATTCTTATGTGCAGTTGCCGCCACTGGTGGGGAGATTACAGTCAAACACTGTCGCCCAGATACTTTGGATGCTGTGATTGTTAAGTTAAAAGAGGCTGGTCTGCACATGGAGATCGGCCCTGATTGGATTAAGGCGTCCATGCAAGGTCGCCCTAAAGCAGTCAATTTCCGCACTTCTGAATACCCAGCGTTTCCGACAGATATGCAAGCTCAATTGATGACAGTAAATGCAATCGCATCGGGTAACTCAACGATTACAGAAACGATTTTTGAAAACCGCTTTATGCACGTTCAAGAACTCAATCGTTTGGGTGCGGACATTGCTATTGAAGGCAATACTGCGATTGCCCAGGGAGTAGAGAAGCTCTCAGGTGCGATTGTGATGGCTACCGATTTGCGGGCCTCGGCTAGTTTGGTGATTGCTGGATTGGCCGCCCAAGGCGAAACCCAAGTAGACCGGATTTACCACTTAGATCGTGGCTATGACCGCATGGAGCAGAAGTTAACCCTCTTAGGCGCCAATATTGAGCGCGTGAAGTAAGGCTGATGGATAATTAGTCCATGAAATTGACTTTAGCCCTCTCCAAAGGGCGCATCTTCGAAGAAACTGCAGAGATCTTGTCCAAGGTCGGCATAGTGCCGCTGGAGGATCCTGAGAAGTCACGCAAACTCATTATTGAGACCTCTAATCCTGATGTTCGTCTCATTATTGTTCGCGCCTCAGATGTGCCTACTTATGTGCAATTTGGCGGCGCTGATTTTGGAGTAGCTGGGTTGGATGTATTAATGGAAAAAGGGAGCGATGGTTTATACGTCCCTTACGACTTAAAGATTGCCAAGTGCCGCATGTCTGTCGCGGTCCGCGAAGGATTTGATTACGCTGCCGCTGTAAAGCAAGGTTCCCGCTTAAAAGTCGCAACAAAGTACGTCAATTGCGCGCGTGAACACTTTGCCAATAAAGGTGTCCACATTGATACGATTCATCTGTACGGTTCGATGGAGCTCGCTCCTTTGGTCGGCTTGGCAGATGCGATTGTGGATCTGGTGTCTACTGGTAATACGCTCAAAGCGAACGGCTTAGTGGAAGTTGAGCCAATTGCTGATATCAGCGCTCGCCTAGTGGTCAATCAAGCTTCATACAAACGCAAGCGCGCGCAGCTACAACCTATTTTTGAGCTACTGAAGTAATAGTAGCTAGAAGAGAAGTCTTTCCCCATGCCTTCAAACATTAAAGTTAAGCGCCTCAATAGCAACGATGCAGGCTTCAGAGAAATTCTGTTGTCGAGTTTGTCCTTGCCTACTGCAGATGATGAGGCGATAGACGCTGCAGTATTGAAAATTTTGGCAGCAGTCAAGGCTCAAGGTGATGAGGCGGTTCTAGGCTTTACAAAACAGTTTGACCGCTTGAATGTGGCAAGTGTTTCTGATTTAGAGATTTCTCGCAAAGATTTAGAGCAGGCTTATCAGTCTTTATCTGTGGAGCAAAAAAATGCCCTCGATATTGCGGCACAAAGAGTGCGTGCTTATCACGAGAAACAAAAGATTGAAGCGGGTTGTCACTCTTGGGAGTACGAAGAGACTGATGGAACGCGTCTCGGTCAAAAAGTAACTCCACTTGATCGTGTTGGCATTTATGTGCCGGGTGGCAAAGCAGCTTATCCATCATCCGTGCTAATGAATGCTATTCCTGCAAAAGTAGCGGGTATTGCCGAGGTGATTATGGTGGTGCCCACCCCTGATGGTGCGCGCAATCCTTTAGTATTGGCAGCGGCTTATCTTGCTGGTGTAGATCGCGTCTTTACGATCGGCGGCGCTCAGGCAGTTGGCGCTTTGGCTTACGGTACAAAAACTATTCCTTCGGTTGATAAGATTGTTGGACCTGGCAATGCCTATGTGGCTGCAGCCAAACGCAGAGTCTTTGGCATAGTAGGCATCGATATGATCGCTGGCCCATCAGAAATTTTGGTTCTTTGTGATGGATCTACTCCTCCGGATTGGGTTGCAATGGATCTGTTCTCTCAGGCGGAACATGATGAGCAGGCGCAGTCGATCTTGCTCTGTCCAGATGCTGCATATATTGAACAAGTGCAAGCAAGCATCAATAAGCTCCTCCCAGAAATGCCAAGAGCAAAGGTGATTGAAACTTCCCTAACAAATCGTGCCTTGTTAATACAGGTAAAGGATATGTCTGAGGCCTGTGAGATTGCTAATGCGATTGCTGCTGAGCACTTAGAGATTTGCGCTGCCGATCCACGTCAGTGGGCTGACCAAATTCGTCATGCGGGCGCCATCTTCATGGGTAACTACACTAGTGAATCTTTGGGTGATTATTGTGCGGGCCCCAATCACGTTTTACCGACTGCGCGCACCGCGCGATTCTCTTCGCCATTGGGTGTGTATGACTTCATCAAGCGCTCGAGCATGATTGAGGTGAGTGAGGCTGGCGCTCAAACCTTGGGTGCCGTTGCTAGCACGTTGGCTCACGGTGAGGGCTTACAAGCCCATGCACGCGCAGCTGAGATGCGCTTAAAAAAGTAATTCCAAAAAACTTAACTCAGAATTTCTTTTAAAGCAGCAACAAGTTCATTGCTTTGTTCGTCTGTGCCAATCGTAATTCTCAAGAACTCTTCGATACGTGGCGATTTGAAGTGACGCACGATGATGCCGCGATCCCTTAAGGCTTGATATAACTTGGCACCAGCATGTTTCGGATGGCGAGTGAAAATAAAGTTAGCAGTCGAAGGCAGGGTTGCAAATCCCAAAACATCGAGTTGCTCAATTAACTTTGTTCTGGTTTGCATCACTTTGGCTGAAGTTGCTTCTAGGTGCGCTTGGTCCTCAATGGCTGCAACCGCACCAGCTTGAGCAAGGCGTCCCAAGGGGTAAGAGTTAAAACTATTCTTGACTCGTTCTAAGCCCTCAATCAAAGCTGGATGGCCAACGGCAAATCCGACACGTAGACCAGCTAGGGCGCGGGACTTGGAGAGCGTGTGAACTACTAATAAATTTTCTGGACAGTCAGCGCCACGCAACAGTGGAATGCAAGATTCAGTTCCGTAATCGACGTAAGCCTCATCAATAACAACTACTGAATCTTTGTTGCGCAAGAGCAGCGCTTCAATTTCTGAGCGGGGAATTGATCTACCGGTAGGAGCATTAGGGTTGGGGAAAATAATTCCGCCATTGGGAGACTGGTAGTCAGCAGTTTTAATCTCAAAATTTTCGTCCAAGGGAACTATTTGGGCATTAATTCCAAAAAGTTTGCAGTAAACGGGATAGAAGCTATACGTTATATCTGGAAACTGTACCGGTTTACTTTGCTTGAGTAATCCAGCAAAGACGTGCGCCAACACTTCATCGGAGCCATTGCCTACAAAGACTTGATTTGCATCTAAGCCATGTAATTTAGCGATGGCTTGTTTTAAGGCTGCACCTTCTGGATCAGGATAAAGGCGCAAATCCGCGGTGTTTTGACTCTCAATGGCAGCAAGTGCTTTGGGCGATGGACCATAGGGGCTCTCATTGGTATTGAGTTTTACCAGCCGCTGCATTTGCGGTTGTTCCCCCGGAACATAGGGGGTTAGGGTTTGAACAACGGGGCTCCAAAAACGGCTCATGAGGGTTCTCAGGTCAAAAATCGGGATAAAAGTGCAGTGATATCGATATTTAAATCTCTTCTAGGAATGATATTATGAGGCTTCAATCAACACTTCGCCTCGCGGCGCAATGAAGCATGCGGCAAGCCGACGTCACCCGAAACACTTCGGAAACCAAAATTCAGATTTCCATCAATCTAGATGGAACCGGTAAGGCTGAGCTAGCCTCCGGGGTTCCTTTTCTAGATCATATGCTCGATCAGATAGCCCGTCACGGCATGATTGACCTCAAAGTGGTTGCAAATGGCGATACCCATATTGATGATCACCACACCGTTGAAGATGTGGGAATCACGCTAGGCCAGGCTTTTGCCAAAGCGGTGGGCGATAAGGCGGGTATTACTCGTTACGGTCACTCCTATGTTCCTTTGGATGAAACACTTTCTCGTGTAGTGATTGATTTCTCTGGTCGCCCAGGTTTGGAATTCAACGTTCCATTTACCCGTGCACGCGTAGGTGATTTTGACGTGGATCTCAGCATTGAGTTCTTCCGTGGTTTTGTGAACCACGCTGGAGTCACTTTGCACATCGATAATTTGCGCGGTATTAATGCGCACCACCAAATTGAAACTGTGTTCAAGGCTTTTGGTCGCGCTTTGCGTATGGCCTTGGCGGTTGATCCGCGTGCTTCAGGCACCATTCCTTCAACCAAAGGAAGTCTGTAATCTAGACTCCCCACGGTTGCTCAGAAGACAACAGTAGATAACAGGTAAATTTTGGCGCAAACCATTGCGATCGTCGACTATGGAATGGGTAATCTTCGTTCCGTATATCAAGCATTTCATCATGTTGCACCTGATGACAATGTATTGATTGCTCATCAGCCAGAAGAGATCCACGCTGCAGATCGTGTCGTTTTGCCTGGACAAGGCGCTATGCCAGATTGTATGAAGCATCTAGAAGAATCTGGATTGTTGGATGCCTTGCTGGAAGCTTCTAAAAGCAAGCCGCTTTTAGGGGTCTGTGTAGGTGAACAAATGCTCTTTGATAGAAGTGCAGAGGTACGCGCTACCGAGCAATGGACACCTTGCTTAGGCTTGATTCCTGGGGAAGTGCGTCGTTTTGAGCTGGTTGGTCAAAAGCAGCCAGATGGCTCCTCCTATAAAGTCCCTCATATGGGCTGGAACCAAGTGCGCCAAGACCGAAAACACCCGCTTTGGGATGGCATACCTGATTTAACGAGCTTTTATTTTGTGCATAGCTACTATGTTGTGCCGCAGCGTAATGAAGATACAGCTGGTTCTACTGAATATGGCGATTGGTTTACTTCTGCGGTGGCGCGAGATAATATTTTTGCAACTCAATTTCATCCAGAAAAAAGTGCAGAATACGGTTTAAAGCTTTATAAAAATTTTGTTTCTTGGCAACCTTAATATTTCTAACCATTCGCTATGCTGCTGATTCCCGCAATTGATCTAAAAGACGGCCACTGTGTTCGACTCGAACAAGGTGATATGGATAAAGCTACGGTATTTTCAGAAGACCCTGGCGCAATGGCTGCGCATTGGATTAGCAAAGGCGCTCGACGCTTACATTTAGTGGATCTCAACGGCGCATTTGCCGGCAAGCTCAAAAATGAAGCCGCGATTAAATCGATTCTCAAAGCGGTTGGCAACGAAATCCCTGTGCAACTTGGTGGTGGTATTCGTGATCTTGAAACCATTGAACGTTTATTAGATGACGGTATTAGCACTGTCATCATTGGTACCGCAGCCGTAAAGAATCCCGGCTTTGTTCAGGATGCCTGCACAGCATTTCCAGGCCATGTCATGGTTGGTTTAGATGCGCGCGATGGCAAAGTCGCTACTGACGGCTGGAGCAAGATTACTGGCCATGAAGTGATTGATCTTGCCAAGAAGTTTGAAGATTGGGGTGTAGAAGCCATTATCTATACCGATATTGGTCGGGATGGCATGCTCAAGGGCGTCAACATTGAAGCCACAATCAAGCTGGCTCAAGCCATTCGCATTCCAGTGATTGCCAGTGGTGGACTATCAAATAATCAAGATATTGATGCGCTGTGCAAGGCGGAAGAAGAGGGGGTCATGGGCGTGATTGCTGGCCGCTCTATATACGCGGGCGACCTTGATCTTGCGGCCGCTCAAAAATATGCTGATGAGTTAACCCTCAAGTACGCAAAGAAAATCATCTAGTGTTAACGAAGCGAATTATTCCTTGTCTTGATGTCACGGCAGGGCGCGTTGTTAAGGGTGTTAACTTTGTTGGCCTCAGAGACGCGGGCGATCCCGTCGAAATTGCAAAACGGTATGACACACAGGGCGCTGATGAGCTGACGTTTTTAGATATCACCGCCACCTCTGATGGACGCGATCTGATTTTGCACATCATTGAGGATGTGGCATCGCAAGTTTTTATTCCGCTTACTGTTGGCGGTGGTGTGCGTGCAGTGGCTGATGTGCGTCGCTTACTCAATGCCGGCGCAGATAAGGTAAGTATGAATTCTTCTGCGGTAGCTAACCCCGATTTAGTTTCCGATGCAGCCGCTTATTACGGTTCTCAATGTATTGTGGTGGCGATTGATGCCAAGCAAACTGAAGCTGGCAATTGGGAGGTATTTACCCATGGCGGTAGAACTGCGACTGGAATGGATGTAGTCACGTGGGCCACTGAAGTGGCTAAACGTGGTGCAGGTGAGATTCTTTTAACTAGCATGAACCGCGATGGCAGCAAGGATGGCTTTGACTTGGCTCTAACAGCCGCAGTAAGTGATGCGGTTTCTGTTCCCGTGATTGCCTCTGGCGGCGTTGGTAATTTGCAGCATTTAGTCGACGGCATTACTAAGGGCCATGCAGATGCAGTATTGGCCGCTAGTATTTTTCACTATGGTGATTACACCGTCGAGCAGGCAAAAGAATATATGGCAGCCCAAGGAATTCCGGTTCGGATTTAATCGGTGTTCTTAAGCCCTAATCGCCATATGCGCGATAAAGGCGGAGCGATTTTCA
This sequence comes from Polynucleobacter sp. JS-JIR-II-50, assembly GCF_018687895.1. Classification (NCBI taxonomy): domain Bacteria; kingdom Pseudomonadati; phylum Pseudomonadota; class Betaproteobacteria; order Burkholderiales; family Burkholderiaceae; genus Polynucleobacter; species Polynucleobacter sp. JS-JIR-II-50. The sequence continues at coordinate 104,229 of NZ_CP061307.1, forward strand.
CCAGCAGATTTGGCCTTAGCATCTAATCTTGCTAGAACCCTTTTTGGTAAAGAGATATTTACTCTTTCGATATCGTCCGACAGTAATGCCGGGTCAATCTCAGCAATTGCCCAGATATATCCTTTGAACTCTTTCTTCTTTTGTAGGTCGGTAATAGAGCTGGGCTTTGGTATATCTTCGCCCGCGTCTAATGCAGCTTCAATCCAAAGCTCAATCGCTTCTTTGGCATTCTCAATTGCCTCATCAATTCCGCTGTCAGCAGCAGAAAAACAACCTGGCATATCGGGAATAATTACACCCCACGCTAACTTATCTCCACCCGGTTCAATAGCAATTGGATATTTCATCATTCATCCTTCATTTTAATTCCTGCTTGTTTCAGTAGCTTTTGAACCAATCCAATTCCCAGATCCTTTTTAGGGTGAGGAACCGTAATGTGCCCAGCTTTGCGGGGATGGTTAAAAACATGATGAGAGCCTTTTGAGCCCCGCAATACCCAACCATCTTTTTCTAATGCCTTGATTAGTTCTTTGCTATTCATTAATGCATTATAAATTTTATACACATCATACACACTAACAGGGTTATTGTCTATCTAGTGAGTCGGACGGGCTGTTGCAGTAAGTCGAAGGCGATTGCTTATTTGGGCAGCCCTTAACAATTCTGTCAAAATTGGACAAATGTCAGATACGAATAAAAACTCACAACACCAGGCCTTATTAGAGGCGGTGACTTGGAATGATCAAGGATTGGTTCCAGTAATTGCCCAAGAAGTTGGCAGCAAGGATATCTTGATGATGGCCTGGATGAATCGCGACGCTTTGTTAGAGACTATCCGTTTAGGGGAGGCGGTTTATTGGACTCGGTCTAGACAGAAGTTATGGCACAAAGGCGAAGAATCTGGCCACACCCAGAAAGTAAAAGACATTCGCTTGGATTGTGACGGCGATACGATTTTGCTTTTAGTTGAGCAAAAAGATGGCATTGCTTGCCATACCGGTGAGCACAGTTGCTTCTTTATGCATTGGGACTCAGCTAAGTCGGTTTGGGTTGATGAGTCCGTTTCTAAAAAATAGAGAACCTAAAGTCTTTTGCTTAAAAGACATAAAATGACCAGATGACTAGTTCTGCAAATAAACCTTCTAATTTAGATTCTGCATTCGCTCATTTGGCGGATGTGGTGGATCAACGTCGTGATGCGTTTAAGGCGGGTCAAGCAGATCCTAAAACTTCATATACCGCTTTGCTCTTTTCAAAGGGTGATGACGGGATCTTGAAAAAGATTGGTGAAGAAGCGACTGAGGCCGTTATGGCCGCAAAAGATGCGCGTAATTCTAATTTGGCGGCTGATCAGCAAAAGCTCTTGGTGGGCGAAATGGCTGATTTGTGGTTTCACTGCTTGATTGCTTTGTCTCAATTTAACCTACGCCCGGAAGATGTCATTGCCGAGCTTGATCGTCGTCTGGGAACTTCCGGTATCGAAGAGAAGGCTGCTAGAAAAGCTGCTGGTAAAGAGTAAGTACGGATAAATACGAGAAAAAGTATGTCACACGATCCTAATTGCCTGTTTTGTAAGATTACTCAAGGTTTGATTCCCTCCCAGAAGGTCTATGAGGATGAAGAGATCTATGCTTTTAAAGATATCCACCCAGCAGCGCCAATCCATTTTCTGATGATTCCAAAAAAACATATCCCTATGCTGGAGTCAACAGAAAGCATAGATGCCCCTTTGCTGGGTAGAATGATGGAGTTAGCACCGCGTCTTGCCAAAGAGCAAGGCTGTCGTCCTGGTAAGGATGGTGGCTTTAGGTTGATGGTGAACAATGGTGCGGATGGTGGGCAGGAGGTTTATCACTTGCACTTACATGTGATGGGCGGTCCCCGCCCCTGGAAAAAATAATCCAAGGAGATTAAAGATGGGTTCATTTAGCATTTGGCATTGGTTGATTGTTTTGGTGATCGTGATGTTGGTATTCGGTACCAAAAAATTGCGCAATATCGGCCAAGATTTAGGTGGCGCTGTAAAAGGCTTTAAGGATGGCATGAAAACTGCTGACGAGCCTAAAGAGCAAATTCAACAAAGTACTGCAACAGCAGACAAGACTGTTGATGTGCAAGCTAAAGACGTAAATAAATAATTGTGCATATTTGAAACTCATGCTGCATTTAAATAACTGCGTTAAATGATTGATCTCGGAGTTTCAAAACTTGCGCTGATTGCTGTAGTTGCTCTGGTGGTGGTTGGGCCGGAGCGCCTGCCTAAAGTGGCTCGCATGGCTGGTAATTTGTTTGGCCGTGCGCAGCGCTATATGGCCGACGTCAAGTCTGAAGTGAGTCGTCAGATGGAGGTGGAAGAATTTAAAAAGTTTCGAGAAGAAACTGCTGCCACTCTCAAAGAGGTTGAAAACAGCATCGGCTCTACGGTTCAAGAGGCTGGCGCTAACTTAAGCGATCAAGCAGATATTTTTGAAACGAGCTTTGATAAGCCGCCCTTAGATGAAAAAGAAGTGCTGCGCAATACTAAGCGTCAAGGACGCAATAGCTGGGGTGTACGCCGTGCTGCAAGGCCGCTTTGGTTCAAACGTTCCGCAGGCATTCGTACTCGGGTGCAATCTGGTGCTGCCAGGATGAAGCGTTTTCATCACAGCGCTGGCAAATAAAAATAATAGTAAAAGCAAAAAATAAAAATACTTACGCATGACTGAAAACAATTCAACTCAAGACTCGGGATTACAGGAAACTTTTCTTTCCCACTTATTTGAATTGCGTGATCGCGTAATTAAAGCAGCGCTTGCAATTATTGTTGTCTTCGTATGTCTAGTCTATTGGGCGCCGGATATTTTCCATTTGTTTGCACAGCCTTTATTGGAAGCTTTACCTGCTGGCGGTAAGATGATTGTGACTGACGTCACAGGTTCATTCTTTGTGCCGATGAAGGTCACCATGCTAGTCGCATTCATCATTGCATTGCCGGTGGTGATGTATCAACTTTGGGCATTCATTGCGCCTGGTTTGTATTTGCATGAAAGAAAACTCATTCTGCCTTTGGTGGTGAGTAGCTATACCCTGTTCATTATTGGCATGGCATTTGCTTACTTTTTAGTGTTTCCAACGGTATTTAAGTTCATGGCAAGTTACAACGCACCTTTGGGTGCGGAGATGTCGACCGACATTGATAACTATTTAAGTTTTGCCATGACAACCTTCTTGGCATTTGGTATTACTTTTGAGGTACCTGTTGTGGTGGTTGTCTTGGTGCGTATGGGTATGGTGCCCCTCGCTAAGCTGAAGGAAATTCGCCCTTATGTGATTGTGGGCGCTTTCGTCATTTCAGCTGTAGTGACACCACCCGATGTACTTTCTCAATTATTGCTAGCTGTACCAATGACCTTGCTTTATGAGTTGGGTTTATTGGTTGCGCGCTTTTACGTGCCAAAACCCTCCGATGAGGATGCCGAAACTGATCAATCGACTTCTGCGTCGGCTTGATTCTTGGAAAAAGTAGTTGTAAGCCAGTTGGTAACGCGATCAAAGCGATAGCGTCTTTGGCGTAAATTGCCCTCCAGATCCATCTCTGAGCCTGCAAAGGCTTTGCCAGCCGCCAAGAGGGCGCGACGTTGTTGAATCGTTTCAATCTGAATCAATCTAGGCAAGATCTTTGGTAATTCCCAACGAATATCTACCACCACACAATGCTCGTGCTGTAGCTGACCTACCTCACTTAATAACAATTCTGCTTTACTAAAATTAAATTGGTTAGCAATGATGATGCGATGGCAAAGCAATAACCAATCTTCATCCACCTTATGTTCGGCATGGTGATTAATCGCCACTTCGGCGCATTGAGCTAATTCATACCATTCATTGGATTTGGGATTAGGGCAGCTTTCCAAAATCTTGCTGAGCAACTCTTTAGCTTCTGCCACGCCTTGCTGGTGGGCTTGCCATACCCAATAGGAAGCCTGTAGACCGCGCACCTTTTCTTCGCTCTTTTCACGCTTGCGCCACAGATTCGCGCCTTTACGCAATTGCGCTTGCGCATGACCTAGATCAGCAGCACGATCGATACAGCGATCACTCTCTGTGGCGTTGTAACCAGAAAACTGCGGGCGACGATAAATTTCACCGAGTGCATACCAGGCATCGCGATCACCATCTTTGGCGGCGAGCTCTAACCAATAGGCCGCTTTCTTTAATGAGGCGTTGGATTTTGTTTCTGCCACCTCAACCCGTTCGTCGAGTTGTGCGAGGCGTAAACCTAAGGTTAGTTTTGCAACGGTCAAACCAAGCTCAGCCGCTTGAATTAACGCATCTTCATTTTGTTCGTTAAGCCATACCTTCCAGAGCGAGGAGAGAGCTTCATTCTTGGGTTGTAATTTAATCAGCAACTCTTTTGCATTGTTTGCGAAAAGGGATTCTCCATCTGCAAGATCCTGTAGATATTGTTTAGCAATCTTTTGAATGCCAGCAAAATCCAAAGAAGACAATTTTTCTAGAGTTGTTGATGAATTCTTTTTGAGCCAATCCGTTAGTTGCAATTGGATATCTTGATTGGCGGGATTAATTAATAGATTAACAAGCTGCCATTTGGCGGCAAGATTGGAGTCAGGGGCCTTTTCAGCTTCGGCTAACTTCCAAAAAGAGTCCCAGCCAAACCCGAAGGCAGGGGAGTTAAAGGTTTCAGCAAGCGGAATATTGGCAATCTGGCTTAAAAGATCAAAAATTTCAGCATCACTCGAGCTTTTATTCTCAAGTGATTGATTTGTAATGGAAAAATAGGATTTTTCCAGCCAAATGAGGGCGTTGGCGGGCTGAATGGGGGTTTTAAAAGCGCCCGTTAAGTATGCGGAAGCCAGTTTTTGTTGCGCAGAAACGTCACCCAATCGTGCTGAACTGAGGATTTTTAAGAATTCGCGGCTTGCCATATGACAATTTTGTCATCTAAGACCCATAAAAGACAGAAAACAAAGGTCTTGTTGCCGAGATACAACGAAGAAAGCCAAAAAACTACCTTTTGACAAGCAAAAAGAGCTCCTAAATACCCTGACCCCCAGTCTGGTGAGGCAAAAGAAGCAAAATTCATAGGTCCCAGTTTTATTTGGGCATTACTTTTAATTTTTGGAGATTTAAAGAATGAAAAAATCGCTATTAGCAGTTGCAGCTATCGGTGCATTTGCATCTGCTGCTCAAGCTCAGTCCAGCGTAACCGTTTACGGTATCTTGGACGTTGGTTATATCGGATCTAACTCACGTGTGTCTAGTTCTGCAATCACATCTAACGGTGGTCAGTACAAGCAAACTGGTAGCCAGTTTGGTCAAGGCGCTGAGCAATCAAACCGTTTAGGTTTTAAAGGCACTGAAGATTTGGGCGGCGGTACATCTGCATTCTTTACTGCAGAATTCCAACTCTACCCAGAAAGCACAACAGTTTCAGGCGACAGCAACGGTGGTTTGTTGAATCGTCAAACTTTTGTTGGTTTGAAGAAAAATGGTATTGGTCAAACCGCCATTGGTTTGCAATACACACCAGTATTTAATGCTGCTGCTGCTACTGACGTTGGTCAGTTGAACAACATGGCTGGTAACGTTGTTTACTCCGCAACTACAGGTGTAGGCGCAACTGGTTCAAGCATCAACAATGCTGCGTTCACCAACAGAACATCAAACACTTTGTCAGTTAAGTCTGACAACTTTGGCGGCTTTACTGCAAGCGCAATCTACACATTGAACAACAAGAACGTTAGCCAGATTAACGCTACTTCAGGCGGAAACACTAATGCTAGCGGTTGGGGCTTAGGCGCTGATTACACATACAACAAGTTCTTTATCGCTGCATCTTATCAAGCGCTCAAGCAGTTAACTACTGCTTCTAACTTGAACCCAACAGTAGCTACTAGTGCTGGCACAGGTGCTGTAACAGTTACTGGCTCAAGCCCATGGACATCTGCAAGTGGTGAAGCCCTTGGAGCTGGTTTTGCTTCTGCTGGTAACCCATTGAATATCCAGGACAACCAGTTCTACGCTGGTGCAACTTATGACTTCGGTATTTTGAAAGCCTATGCTCAGTATGTAAGCCGTAAAGCTACAAACACAGCAAGCTCAAACTTCTACTTGAAGCGTTCTGCTGAGCAGATCGGTGTACGAAGCTACATCACTCCAACTGTTGAAGCTTGGGCTTCTGCTGGTTTGGGTCGTTACACATCATATGGTGCTAATCAGCCAACAGCTAACTTCAACGGCTGGCAGTTAGGTTCAAACTACTACCTCAGCAAGCGTACAAACTTGTATGCGATCTACGGTCAAACTTTGACATCTAACAGTGCTGCTGCTGGTGTTACAACAAGCTCTGGTTACAACAACTACGCAGTTGGCGTACGTCACACTTTCTAATTACTTGCTAGCGTAAGCTAGTTCAATTAGTTTGGTATCAAATTAACCCACTGTGGAAACGCAGTGGGTTTTTCTTTTGGTAAATCGACAAACTACTTAGGAGCGTATATAGGTTAAGGTGATAGCGAATCTAAATCTATAGCTATTCTTTGAAGTGGTGCATTCCAATCGCCACAATTGGTTTGTCTATATAGGCGAGCGGTTTGGTACCATGGACTATCTTCTCTGTCAGTTAACCAGCGCCAATCTGCGACATAAGATAGAAGTAACCATGTTGGCTTACCCAGTGCGCAACTAAGATGTGGGATGCTTGTGCAGGTTGATATCACAAGATCAACACATTCAATAAGAGCGGCAGTATCGCTAAAGTCTTTTAGCTCATCTCCAAAAAAACGAATATCAGATCTAGCGTTCAGAGCGCCCACGTCTTCATGCTTGATTACTTTTTGTAGACAAATAAGATCATATTTGTCATTGGGAAAAGCTTCGATAAATGTCGATAAACCAAGACTTCTTTCTTGATCATTTTCAAAGGTTGAAACACTGCTCCAGGTTATGCCAACCCGAATTTTTTTTCTGTCGCCTAGCTTTAACTGCCAAGCTTTTACTTTTTTGGGGTCAGCGGCAAGGTAACTTATTGAATGAGGAATATTTTGAAGATTTGTATTTAATGCAAATGGAAGACTTAATAGTGAAGAGTGGTAGTCAAATCGGGGTAGTGGATCCCCCTTTTTTATTAGCTGAAAATTGCCAGGCAGGGTGGAATAGAGAGCGCATAAAGATGGATCCGCCTCTAAAATAACTTTAGCTCCTAAATTTGCTACAGATGCAACATATCTAGAAAACTGGATTGAATCACCTAATCCCTGTTCGTTATGCAAGAGGATGGTTTTATCCTTTATATCAACCCCTCCCAACCAAGCGGGAGATGAAAACCTTCGAATTTTGTGAGCAAATGCCCTGCATTTCCAGCGCCACTCAAATTCAGCAAAACCATTTATAAAATCACCCTGTATTAGGAGTGTTAACGCTTTATTCCAGTGAGATTCAGCTGATGTGGCGTCTAAAGCGATTGCATGGTTATAAATGGCCAACGCTTCTTGAAATTGCTTCTGTTTATGGAGGCAAAAACCCATATTTACCCAAGCATCAATAAGGCCACCATCCAGAGTAAGCGCTTTCTCATAACAGGCTAAGGATTCTGGATACTGTTGTAAACGATGCAAAACAACCCCTTTACTTACTAATGCTTGAATAAAGTTGGGATTTATTTCCAAGGCTTTTTTATAGTGTTCAAGGGCTTTTGGAAAGGCCTTTAGATCCTCGTGAATTTTGGCTAAGTTGTAATGAGCTTCTGCCGAAAAAGCATTGATGTCTAGCGCCTTCTTTAGGGCGGTTATACCCTCTTGAGGGCATTTGTTGCCCGCCAATGCCAAGCCAAGATCATGTAGCGCCTCGAAAAATGGCCCGTTTTTGTCAAGAGAAGTCTTTAATAGTTTTATTGCCAAAGTGAACTGTTTGTCATTTAAATACAAAGACCCTAACTCATATAGCGCTCCTACTGAGGCCGTGGATTGAGCGCATGCAATTTTTAGGAGCTCAAAAGCCCTTTGCTGGTCGCCCTTTCTGGAATATATGTAGGCTAGTAATTCGTGGGCTTTTGAATTTTTGGGATCCAAAAGGATAGCTTGTTTAAGCTTGGCACATGCGTCTTCAAGACGATTTTCTCTAAAATCAATTTCCCCAAGAGTAATTAATTTGTTTAAGATTTTAAAATTCATTTTTAATATTCGACTAGGATATATTCCAACAACTTTTATTACTAAAAAGTCAGATTGGAGTTAGGGCGCCTAAATGTATGAAATTAAGGGATTAATCTAGATTAAACTGGAAATATCTGCTAAAAATACATGTTACGTGAGAGTATGGCCTAGTTTAGTCGTCTTAGATAACCCCTTATTAGTAATTAAGATCAACCATAGGTGAAGAGAATTATGAAAAAAATGTTTATTAATATCCCGCCATTAAGTAAATTGACATGCTTGTTATCTCTTTCCTTATTGGTGGCTTCAACCGGCGCGTTGGCGGCTAGCCCAACGCTGGACAAAATTAAATCAAGTGGTGCGGTGACAATGGGCGTGCGCGAATCTTCCATTCCCATGTCCTATACCACTGGTGATAGCCGCTTTGATGGCTACCATGTTGAAATTTGCCGCATGATTCTGGGTGATATTAAAGACAAGTTGGGCATGAGCACCCTTCGCATTAATTACCAGCCGGTGACATCTCAAAATCGCGTCCCTTTAGTACAAAATGGTACTGTTGATATTGAGTGCGGAACAACAACCAACAACACAAGCCGAGCTAAAGATGTTGGTTTTGCTAATACTCTTTACGTGGAAGAGGTTCGCATTGCAGTGAAGGCGAACTCTGGAATTACTTCAATCGCTCAACTGAATGGCAAGAAGGTAGCAACTACTACCGGTACTACTTCTGTGCAGCTGTTGCGCAAAAATGAAAAGGCGACTGGCGTCAATTTTGATGAAGTATTTGGTAAGGATCATGCTGACAGCTTCTTGCTCTTAGAATCTGGTCGCGCCGATGCTTTTGTGATGGATGGCTCAATTTTGGCGGGTAATATCGCTAACTCAAAAAATCCAAAAGATTTCAAAATTGTTGGTGAAGTACTTAGTACTGAGCCAATTGCAATCATGGTCCGCAAGGATGACCCAGAATTTAAAGCCGCTGTAAATACTGCAATCGCTAAGATTGTTGCCAATGGCAAAATGCCTGGTCTGTGGAATAAGTGGTTCTTGTCACCAATTCCACCTAAGAATATTGTGGTTGGTCTCGAGCTTTCTCCAGCAACTAAAAATGCTTGGGCGAACTTGAATGACAAACCAGCAGAAGATTATCAGCAGAAAAAATAATTAGCTGATTTTATTGCCCAGCATATCCGTAACTCTTCTTTTTCTGTTGGGTTGAAGTAATGGCTTTAGACCTTGATATATTTTGTAAAAGCACTCTGGACGGAGAGGCGGTGGACCACTGCTTCTCCGCTTTATTGGGGCTTGGACAAAACGCCGACCCAAGTTATTTAGACTGGCTTTTTAAGGCATGGGGCTGGACATTAGCAGTCTCGAGCTTGGCATTGGTTATCGCCATGGTCCTCGGAGCTGTAATGGGGACGCTACGCACCTTGCCGGATACAGGCAGACTCAGTAGATCACTTGTGGCGCTATCAACGGCCTGGGTTGAGTTATTTAGAAATATTCCCGTCTTAGTGCAAGTATTTCTTTGGTACCACGTCATTCCTGCCTTTGTTTTGCCTTTGAAGGCGCTGCCTTCTTATTGGCTCGTTAGTATTGCACTTGGATTTTTTACTTCGGCACGTATCGCTGAGCAGGTAAGAGCGGGAATTCATTCTCTTCCCAGTGGGCAACGTGCAGCCGCTATAGCGTTAGGACTGACTACACCGCAAACCTATCGGTACGTTATTTTGCCGATGGCATTACGTATCGTGCTGCCTCCGCTTACCTCGGAGAGCATGAATATTATTAAAAATTCTTCAGTCGCTTTTGCGGTGTCTGTGCCTGAGCTCACCTTATTTGCGATGCAGGCACAAGAAGAAACATCACATGGCGTTGAGATTTACTTGGCGGTAACGGTTTTGTATGCCCTTTCAGCCTTCTCAGTAAATAGAGTGATGTCTTATATTGAAAAACGCACCAGAATTCCGGGTTTTATTGCCCCGAGTAACGATACGGGAGCTCATTAAATGCTTCTAATATGGGTGGCAATATGCTGAGTTTAGATTTGAGTTTTTACAATTGGGAACTCTTTACCAATTACATTCTGAAGGGCCTTCTCTTTAGTGTTCAATTGACAGTAATTGCAACTGTCGGCGGAATCATAGCGGGAACATTTCTGGCTTTAATGCGACTTTCTGGAAAGCCGGCGTTAGTTTATCCCGCCACTTTTTATGTCAACGTCATGCGATCTATTCCGCTGGTAATGGTCATTCTATGGTTCTTCTTGCTTATTCCGATGCTGATAGGCAGGCCGATCGGGGCAGATTTGTCGGCAACCATTACTTTTATTGCCTTTGAGGCAGCCTTTTTCTCGGAGATTGTGAGAGCGGGCATTCAGTCTGTGCCTAAAGGTCAAACTTATGCAGGCGAAGCGCTCGGTATGACTTACGGTCAAAATATGAGGCTAGTAGTTCTTCCTCAAGCTTTCCGCAACATGATCCCAGTCTTTATGACCCAGACCATCATTTTGTTCCAAGATACTTCCTTAGTTTATGCAATTGGAGCCTACGACTTATTGAAAGGCTTTGAAATTGCAGGTAAGAACTATGGACGCCCGATAGAGACGTATTTACTGGCGGCTGTAACTTATTTCCTGATTTGCTTCTCGCTGTCAAAAGTAGTGCGTCTTATTCAGGCCAAGGTGGCGATCATTCGCTAATCTTGTTAATCGAATGCTAAACAAATAATTCATCATGATAGAACTTAGAAACGTTTCTAAATGGTACGGCTCTTTCCAGGTGCTAACGGATTGCTCTACCTCAATTAAAAAGGGTGAGGTGGTTGTTATTTGTGGACCTTCTGGCTCTGGAAAATCCACCCTGATTAAAACCATTAATGCGCTTGAGCCTTTTCAGGCTGGAGAGATTTCGGTTGATGGCATTGATTTACATGATCCTAAAACCAATTTACCTAAATTGCGTTCAAGGGTTGGCATGGTATTTCAGCACTTTGAGCTTTTCCCACACCTCAGCATCACTGAAAACCTCACTCTTTCACAAATGAAGGTATTGGGCCGCTCCGCCAGTGATGCCAAGGCGCATGGCTTAAAGTACTTAGAGCGTGTTGGTCTGATCGCTCAAAAAGATAAATTTCCCGGTCAGTTATCAGGAGGACAACAACAGCGGGTTGCCATTGCTAGAGCACTGAGTATGGATCCTATTGTGATGCTTTTTGATGAGCCTACTTCTGCGCTAGACCCAGAGATGGTCGGGGAAGTTTTGGATGTGATGATCAAGCTTGCTAATGAAGGTATGACAATGTGTTGTGTTACCCACGAGATGGGCTTTGCAAGAAAAGTGAGTCATCGCGTGATCTTTATGGATCAAGGTCGTATCGTAGAAGACTGCAGTAAGGCTGAATTCTTTGATAGACCCGAAGCTCGCTCACCAAGGGCGAAAGAGTTCTTATCGAAAATTCTGGCTAACTAAGTTTGAGATACCCTGGTCTAGTTGGCTTGCTGCTTAGGCTTTGGACGCTTTCCGGTTTGAGCGGTTAACTCCATCTCCTTGCCTTTACGCAAGATGGTCAGCTTAGCCTGGTTTCCGGGGGTAATTTGAGCGATTTGATTGAGCAAGCTGCGCACATCTTTAGTGGGCTTGTCATTTACGGCGATTAAAACATCTCCCGGCTTGACGCCACCCTTTGCTGCAGGGCCACCCTCAAGCACACCAGATATGAGAACGCCCTCAGCATTGGCAGGCAGCCCTAAGGACTCTGAGAGCTCTTTGGAGAGGTTCTGAGGCTCGACTCCTATCCATCCCCTAGTAACGCTGCCATTGGCTAGGATGGACTCCATAACTTGCTTGGCAAGATTGACGGGGATCGCAAAGCCAATGCCCATAGACCCGCCATTATTTGAGTAGATCGCAGTGTTTATGCCAATCAGATTTCCGCGGGTGTCAATCAGTGCGCCACCTGAGTTTCCGGGGTTAATTGCTGCATCGGTTTGAATAAAGTTTTCAAAGGTATTGATGCCTACGTGATCGCGGCCTAAAGCGGAAACAATCCCGGAGGTGACTGTTTGTCCAACGCCAAATGGATTGCCAATAGCTAGAACCACATCACCCACATGCACAGACTCCACTTTGCCCAGTGTAATTGGGGTAGGTAATTTTTTGGCTTCAATTTTCAATACGGCAATGTCAGTTTCTGGGTCGCTACCAATCACTTGCGCTTTTACTTTTCGACCATCTGATAAAGCCACATCAATGTCATCCGCATCGCTAATGACATGATGATTGGTGAGGATGTAGCCTTCGGGGCTGACTAAGACCCCTGAACCCAGGCTTGAGCTAGGCTCTTCCTCTGGTGGCTGATCACCAAAAAAGAATTTAAATAAAGGATCTGCAGAATTTGGGTTTCCACCCTTTCGAGTCTTTGGCTTAGCGGAGGCTTTGCTTGTAAAAATGTTGACGACCGCTGGCATTGAGCGCTTCACAGCCTCGTGATACGAACCAGGGCTCAGTTGCCCGTCATAGTTGCTTTCTTTTAGCGAGACCGTATCAACCAAAGAACCTACCCTAGACTCTGAAAGCCACTCAGGTTTTAATGTGGCAACAATAAACAAAGCTGCCAACATCACAGTAACTGCTTGTGCAAATAAGAGCCAATATTTTTGGAGGGAAGAATGCATCTGGATCGTTTTATTGGCGAATTTGTTGAATGAGGAAATCTTCCAAAGCCCTAATAGGCTCTAAGTCATCAAATAAGATTGTTTTAGATTCCGTAATCTTTTCTTTATAGGAATTTAGTAAATGGTGATTTTGAATTAACTCTACTACCAAATCAACATAAGCACTATCCGATTGACACACAAGGTCTTCAAGCCCAATGCGATTGAGGATTGCACTTGCAAGCCGACCCCGCATTCTGCTGCCCTCAATAGTGACTATGGGCAAGTCGCATATTAAAGCTTGCATCGCTGTATTGAATCCTGAAAATCCTATAGTGTCTAAATATAAGTCTGCTTTTTGCATAAGCCCATAAAACTCTTCCTTTCGAAGAAAGGGAATAAAGCGCAGAAACTGACTGGCATCGAGTTTTGCATGAGCAAAGGCAGTCTGAAGGCGCTCTCTCAAGATGGATGTGAGATTTTCATCAAAGTCAAAGAAGACAAATTGACATTGACCTAGTTTCTTGGCAATTTCCACAAATATAGAGTCATGGTTTGGGTTGTACTTTGATGGCGAGCCCGCACATAGCAGTATTGGTAACGAGGGGTTAATTCCAAGGCTGGCAAGATCCGGTGCTATAGCGGCTACTTCCTCCTGTTGAATATGGGTACCTAAGTTTGGTAGCTGAATTAATGCTTCACTATAGAAACTGTTTGCATTCTCAGGTTCGAGTAGCTCGGCTGATAAATAGAAGTCTATTGTGGGGAGGCCAGTAGATTCAGGATGACCCCAACTGGCAATTTGGACCGGGGCTAAGCGTAGGCAGGCGAGCCCCTTGCTGGTGGTATCCATACCAATTTCTGGATAGAGCAGTACATCTAGATTCTGTTTTGCGATCACTTGAGCTGCCCTTTGAGCAGAGTTACCGCAGTTGATGTAGTTCGCAGTCTTCTCTTTGGCTAATTCTGTCTCGCTATCTTCTACGCCGTTGGTATTGAAGATTTGTATCTCAAATTGATCTGGGTTTAAGGACATCACCCAGCCCTTGGTGATGGCATCCCATACGGGATGTTTGCAAAAATATTTACTCACTATCCCAATCTTGATTTTTTGAACGTCTTTCGCTGTTGCGGCAGGCTTAACAAGGTTATTTTGAATAATCTTTGCGTGCTCTACGCAAACTTTTCCATACTGGCTCAATAGGGAAGCGTTATTTTCATCTTGATAGGCTAAATAAAAAGGATGCTTGCCAAGAATGCCCTCTATTTTTTCTGTCGCCGCTCTTTTAGAGGTTGTCCCCTCCAATATATCCAGCTGTCTTGTAAAAGCTTTCCTTGATTTTTGCAATTCTTCTTTGCTTTTGTAGACCTTAGGTATTTGGGCAATAGCTAATGCAAATTGTGCTTCGATGTTTTGGGGATTGAGCTCTAGTGATTTGGCCAGATAAGTTTTTGCAAGATCAGCATCGCCGGTGTCGTAATAGATTTCACCTAATAAATAGTAGGTTTGCGGATGATTTGAATTGATCTTCAATGCATGCTGATAACAATCGATAGCTGTGCTGAACTGTTTTGCCTTCTTAAGACTGGTGCCAAAATTTAAACACGCATCTAAATAGCTACTATTAATTTGCAGGGCGCGCTCAAAACATTGAAATGCATCTTGATACAGATCTAATTGAGTAAGCGCATTCCCTAGGCTATTCCATGCAGCTGCTAGATTGGGATTGACTGCCAAGGCTTTTTCAAAAAGAGGTATCGCCTTTTGGGGGCCTCCCTCTTCCAGGATGATGACGCCTTGATTGCTAAAGGCTTCGGCATAATCGGGGCGCAGTAAAAGAGCTTGTTGATAAGCGTCAATGGCTTCTAGATTTCTATCTAAACCCTTTAAAGCATTGCCACGATTATTGTGCGCCTCGGGAATGTTGGGATTGCTACTAATGGCTAAATCAAAACACTCAAGCGCTGATTGAAAATTAAATATTGCATTGTGTACAAGCCCAAGATTGCTTAATGTTTGTGCTGAGTTAGGTGCCAGTTCATTCGCGCTCTTGAGAAAGCGTAATGCATTTTGGCATTCATTTTTTTGATATGCGCGGATGCCTAAAATATTTAGGGCATCAACGTTCTTTACATCAAGTAAGTGCGCTTGTAAAAAAAGTCTGTCTGCTTCTTCAGACTTTCCTTGTTGTAGCAATCGCAAACCATTCTGAAAAATGAGTTGCGATTGCTCCTGCGCTTCTTGAGGAGAGTAATTAGACAAATTATTTTTTTAGACTGTCGCGAATTTCACGAAGCAAAACCACATCCTCTGGAACAGGGGGAGGGGGAGGGGCATCCATGAGACGGATCTTATTAACTACTTTGACCATCTGGAAGATGACAAAGGCTAAAAGGATGAAATTGATGGAAATAGTGATGAAATTGCCATAGGCAAAGATGGGCACCCCCGCTTTTTTGAGCGCATCAAAGGTTCTGGGTACGCCATCTGGAACATGTCCTAGGACAATAAATAGGTTGGTAAAGTCGATATGACCTCCCAAAAGGGTCGAAATAACAGGCATAACGATGTCATTTACCAGGGAATCCACGATTTTCCCGAAGGCGCCGCCAATAATGACACCCACCGCCAAATCGATCACATTGCCCTTTACGGCAAAGTCCCGAAACTCCTTTAAAACGCTCATAAATGCCCTCCTTTTTGTTTAGATCCCGATTAACCCGAGATTAACCCCATAACTTTCTTGCTTACCCCACTTTTTACTTTAAAATCCTACCTTTAAGCAATTTCCACCCATAAATACCCTTTCTAGGAATTTTGTAAATGAGTGACAAGCCCTGTATGGACAAGGATCGCCGTAACTGGTTGATCGCCACATCGGCGGTTGGTGGCGTAGGTGCAGCCGCAGCCCTTTACCCTTTTGTAGACAGTTTTGAGCCTTCTGAGCGTGCAAAAGCCGCTGGAGCTGCTGTTGAAATCGATATCTCTGGCATGCAGCCAGATGAAATGAGAATGGTGGAGTGGCGCGGTAAGCCTGTTTGGGTAGTTCGTCGTACACCTGAGCAAGTTGCTGAGTTGTCCAAAATTGATAGCGAATTAGCTGATCCGAATTCATTGCGTGACCCATCCCAATTCACTCCTCCTTATGCGCAGAATCAATGGCGCTCGATTAAGCCTGAGTACCTCGTAGTGGTTGGTATTTGCACCCATTTGGGCTGCTCTCCAACACCAAAATTTGAATCCGGTGCTCAGCCATCCCTGCCAAACACTTGGCCAGGTGGTTTCCTCTGCCCATGTCATGGTTCCACATTTGATATGGCAGGCCGTGTATTTAAGAACAAACCAGCCCCAGATAATCTTGAAGTGCCGCCGCATATGTATTTGAGCGACACCAAGATTCTGATTGGCGACGATAAGAAGGCCTAAGGAGAGATAAATGGCATTCCAAGAAAAACAAGTCCCAGCAGACGCCTCCGCGGCCCAAAAGTTAATGGCTTGGGTTGACTCACGTCTACCTGTAACAGAAGCATTTAAGCGTCACATGAGCGAGTATTACGCGCCGAAGAATTTAAATTTCTTCTACATTTTTGGCGCATTAGCTATCGTAGTATTGGTAAACCAAATACTTACCGGTATTTTCTTGACCATGAACTACAAGCCTGATGCTGCAAAGGCTTTTGAGTCAGTTGAATACATCATGCGTGAAGTTCCATGGGGCTGGATGATTCGCTATATGCACTCCACTGGCGCATCTATGTTCTTTGTGGTGGTTTATATGCATATGTTCCGTGGCTTGATCTACGGCTCTTATCGCAAGCCGCGTGAACTCATTTGGATCTTCGGTTGCGCAATTTTCTTATGTTTAATGGGTGAAGCATTCTTCGGTTACTTGCTCCCATGGGGTCAAATGTCCTATTGGGGCGCTCAAGTGATTGTGAACTTGTTCTCCGCAATTCCATTCGTTGGCCCAGATCTATCCTTATGGTTGCGTGGCGACTATGTTGTGGGTGATGCAACCCTCAATCGTTTCTTCGCATTCCATGTGATTGCAATTCCATTGGTATTGGTTGGCTTGGTTGCAGCCCATATTTTGGCTCTGCATGAAGTGGGTTCAAACAATCCAGATGGCGTTGAAATTAAAGAAAACTTGGATGCAAATGGCCACCCAGTGGACGGCATTCCATTCCACCCTTACTACAGCGTGCATGATGTGATGTACTTGGGCGGCTTCCTGATGGTGTTTGCATGTATCGTGTTCTTTGCACCAGAGATGGGTGGTTACTTCCTCGAAGCCAATAACTTCATCCCTGCAAATCCATTACAAACGCCTCCGCATATTGCTCCGGTTTGGTATTTCACGCCGTTCTACTCAATGTTGCGTGCAACTACAACGAACTTCTTATTGCCTTTATGGATCTTCCTGGCAGTCATTCTGGGAATGTTTGCTCTGAAGAGTAAAAACCTTAAGGTGAAGGGCGCATGCGCTGCAATCGCTCTCGTGTTAGCAGCTGGCTTCTACTTATTTGATGCTAAGTTCTGGGGTGTTGTGATCATGGGCGGTTCTGTTGTGATCATGTTCTTCTTACCTTGGCTTGATAACTCACCAGTGAAGTCCATTCGCTATCGCCCACATTTCCATAAATATATTTATGGCGTATTTGTGGTGAGCTTTGTGATCTTGGGTTACTTAGGTATTCAACCACCATCACCAGTGTTTGAAAAGATTTCTCAGGTATGCACTATTTATTATCTGGGCTTCTTCTTAGGAATGCCGTTCTGGAGCACGCTTGGTAAATTTAAGCCGGTTCCAACACGCGTTACTTTTAAGTCCCATTAATTCACGCCTGAGATACTGGCAAAGAGAAATTAGGAATTAGCATGAAACAAATTCTGCAAACTTTGATGGGCGTCTGCCAAGCAACAGTATTGGTTGCGGCCCTGGGCTTTGGCGTTAGCGCCAATGCAAATGAAGGAGGCTTTCCTTTAGATCAAGCCCCTAATCGCGTTAGTAACAATGCTTCATTGCAAAATGGTGCAAAGTTATTTGTGAACTACTGCTTGAACTGCCATGCAGCCGCAAGCATGCGTTACAACCGTTTGCGCGACATTGGCTTGACCGATCAACAAATCAAAGACAACCTCATTTTGACTGATGCCAAAGTAGGTGATTTGATGACCATCTCAATGACGCCAAAAGAAGCTAAAGCTTGGTTTGGTAAGACGCCGCCTGACTTATCAGTTGAGGCGCGTGCTCGTGGAACGGACTGGCTTTACACCTACTTCCGTACCTTTTATAAAGATGACACGACCCAAACTGGTTGGAATAATTTGGTCTACCCTAAAGTCGGTATGCCACACGTTCTCTGGCAGTTGCAAGGTGAGCGTGCTGCCAAGTTTGAAGAGCACAAAGACCCACATGACCCAAGCAGAACAGAAGAAGTCTTTGTTGGCTTTGAGCAGTTAACTCCCGGCAAAATGAGCACACAAGAGTATGACGACAATATCGCCGACTTAGTTGCTTTCATGTCATGGATGGCTGAGCCTGTGCAGTTAGAGCGTAAGCGCCTTGGTGTAATAGTGCTCTTATTCTTGGCAATCTTTACCCTGTTGGCTTGGCGCTTGAATAAAGCCTATTGGAAAGATATTCACTAATAGAATTTGATGGGTCCTGAGGCTAGGACCCATTGGTGAAAAGATTTAACGCTGATGTGCGTTTGTTGTATTGAAGTAGAAATTTAAGGAAATAAATTTATGATGGTGTTGTACTCGGGTACTAACTGCCCATTCTCGCAACGCTGCCGTTTGGTGCTTTTTGAAAAAGGCATGGATTTTGAAATCCGCGATGTCGACTTGTTCAACAAGCCTGAAGACATTTCGGTAATGAACCCTTACGGCCAAGTGCCTATCTTGGTTGAGCGTGACCTAATTTTGTATGAGTCCAACATCATCAATGAATATATTGATGAGCGTTTTCCTCATCCACAATTAATGCCACCTGATCCAGTAGCACGCGCACGCGCACGCCTCTTTCTCTTCAATTTTGAGAAAGAATTGTTTGTGCACGTAGCTGCTCTGGAAAATGAAAAAGGTAAAGCGGCTGAAAAGACTCATGAAAAAGCGCGTTTAGCGATTCGTGATCGTTTGACTCAGTTGGCACCGATTTTTGTTAAAAACAAATACATGTTGGGCGATGAGTTCTCTATGCTGGACGTAGCGATTGCGCCATTGTTGTGGCGTCTTGAGCATTACGGCATTGATCTGTCTCGCAATGCAGCGGCTTTGCTGAAATATGCTGAGCGCATTTTTAGCAGACCTGCGTACATCGAGGCTTTGACTCCTTCTGAGAAGGTAATGCGCCGCTAAGCATTTTTAGCGGTACATGACTCGTCGGCATGTCTGACATTCCAAGTAATAAACCGTATCTAATCCGTGCCCTACATCAGTGGTGCACGGATTTTGGTTTTACGCCTTTCATAGCGGTTTTTGTGGATGCTAGGGTAGAAGTGCCCATGGAATTTGTGAAGAACGATGAGATTGTTCTGAATCTTTCCCTGGAGGCATGCCATCAGCTTGCGATAGAAAACGATTGGATCAGCTTCCAAGCGCGATTTGGCGGTATTCCAAGAAAGATCATGGTCCCAGTCACCCATGTTCTAGCAATCTACGCCAGGGAAAATGGTCAAGGGATGTCTTTCCCGTTTGATCCTGCCCAGGCCCGAGATCTACATATTGCTGACTCGACCGATGGCGCCCCTGAAAAGCCCAAAACCACAAGACCATCCTTGACGATTGTGAAATAGGATAAAATATCAACCGTTGCCCCTTTAGCTCATCTGGTAGAGCAACTGATTTGTAATCAGTAGGTGGTCTGTTCGAGTCGGACAAGGGGCACCAAATTCTAAAAGCTTCTAGGCAAACACTTAGAAGCTTTTTTCATTTGCATTGGCTCTTTTGGTTAATCAATTAGAATTTTCATATGCATGCACTGATTAATAATTTGATGACCCTGGCTGTTGGCTATCTCCAAAATGGGGATTTAGTTGGTGCGGAAAAATTATTAAAACAGTCTCTGACTGTAGCCCCCAGAAATTCAGAGGCATTGCGCTTGTTGGGAGTGACGTATGCCTTCAAAAAGGATTTGCAGGAGGCATTAAAAGCGCTAGATAAGGCAATCAAGATCGATCCTAACAATTGGCTAGCCCATAGCAATCGCGGTAATGTTCTAAAGGATCTTAATCAATTTGATGCGGCATTAAAAAGCTATGACAGGACTATTGCTTTGCAGCCAAGCTATGCCGAGGCTTACAACAATAAAGGCAATCTTTACCAAGATCTGAAACGATATGAAGAGGCGATCAGAAGCTATGATCAGGCAATTGCTTTGCAGCCAAATTATGCTGAGGCATATAGCAATGCAGGTAACGTCCTTAATAAATTAAATTTACTTGATTTATCTTTAAATGCGCATGAAAAAGCAATGCATTTAGGTGGAGATAATGTAGCTGCCTATATAAGCTGCAAGATGCAACTATGCGATTGGGGTGGAATTCAGGAGCAACTTCAAAAAATAGAGAATGGCGATATTGCGCGTAAAGATTTATTTTACCCATTTCATGCCTTGTCCATCTGCAATTCCCCTGATGTGCTCAAAGATGTTACCGAGTGCTATATGAGGTCTCAATATCCAGACAAAAGAGAACTGCGTGAGTTTGATAAAGCCATAAAAAATGAAAAAATTCGTATTGGATACTTTTCGCCAGATTTTAGAAATCATGCCGTCTCATTTTTGATCGCTGGATTAATTGAGGCGCATGATAAGGATAGATTTGAGTTAATTGCCTTTTCTATGGGTGCAGATGAGTCTGATGAAATGCGCGAACGCCTAAAAGGCAGTTTCAATCAATTTATAGACATATCTTCAAAAAGCGATCTTCAGGCTGCTAAGCTGGTAAGAGAGATGAAAGTAGACATTGGAATTGATCTTGGTGGGATTACGCAGAACTCGCGCCCGAGTATTTTTGCTTATCGCGCAGCCCCAATTCAGATTGGCTATCTTGGTTATTTGGGTACTATGGGCGCTCCATATTATGACTACATCATTGCTGATGAGGTCATTATTCCCGCGGAATACAGAGATGCATATTCAGAAAAAATCATCTATCTTCCAAGCTATCAAGCGAACGATCCTAAGCGCGAGATTTCAGATCGGATATTTACTAGAGAAGAGTTTGGAATTCCAAAAGAGTCATTCGTTTATTGTTGTTTTAACAATAATTACAAATTTACCCCATCTATTTTGGATAGTTGGTCAAAGATCCTACTGCAGGTAGGTAAAGGTATCATGCTCCTTCATGCAGAAAGCGATACAGTTAAAAAGAATCTATTGTCTGAATTTAAAGCTCGCGGAATCGATTCCTCTCGAATCTTTTTTGCTGAGCGCCTACCTCGAGCAGAGTATCTATCTCGCTATCGCATAGCAAACTTATTTTTGGATACATCCCCCTACAATGCTGGGACTACTGCAAGTGATGCCCTTTGGGCTGGTCTGCCTGTACTTACCTTCCTCGGAAGAACATTTTCAGCAAGAATGGGTGGAAGTCTATTAAGGGCCATTGGCTTGCCTGAGCTGATTTGTGATTCGCAGAAAGCGTATGAGGACTTAGCAATTGCACTTGGACTAAATCCATCGAGATGTACTGACATCAGAGAGAAATTAGCCGCCAATCGATTGAATACACCTCTATTTGATATCAGAGGATTTGCTGCAAGTTTAGAGCTGGGATTAAGTCAGGCGCACGAAAGACTTTTATGTGACACAGCCCCAGATCATATATTCGTTAATCCATAACAAGATAGGTGATGCTATAAAAGTTCAATTTATTGTAGCTACTAGAGTTAGCCTAGAAGATTTTTATTTAAAGACGGCCACGGGGAAATCTTTAGCGCTATATCAATCTGCTGAGTTGGTAGTGCATGTGTTCCCAGAAAATAAAGCGAGCTTATCTGCAATTTATAACTCGGCAATTGAGCGTTTTGCTAATGAACAGTGCATTCTCGTTTTTGCTCATGATGACCTACACATAACGGATTTTTATTGGATGCATTCTGTCTTCAATGGGCTACAACACTTTGGCATCGTGGGTTGTGCGGGAAATATTAGTAGGATACCTTTTCAGCCATCCTGGGCTTTTAAGAATCTAGATTTTGAATGGGATGCCCCGCAAAATTTGAGTGGTATCGTTGGCCACGGTAAGCAATTCCCCCCAGAGGATTTAGCAGTATTTGGCCCCCCATTTCAGCAAGCCAAGTTGTTGGATGGACTCTTTTTGGCAGCCTTTAGTGATACTCTAAAAAAATCTAATCTTCGATTTGATGAGCGATTTAACTTTCACTTCTACGATATGGATTTTTGTCGTCAGGCAGAGTTGCTTGGAGTGAGTATGGGGACAATCCCTTTATCGTTGGTGCATGAAAGTGGGGGTGGCTTTGGCTCTCAAGGGTGGAACGAGTTATATCAAAAGTATATTGAAAAGTGGGGTTCTTAATGTCACAAACACCTATTCATGACGCCCATAATCCCGACTTACTGAGATTAATTCCGATAACCTCAAAAAGAGTAATTGAGATTGGTTGTAGTTCTGGGGCATTAGCAAGAGAATTTAAGAAAATTGCTCCATCTGCATTTTATTTAGGGGTTGAAATTGAACCTTCTTATGCTGAGTTGGCTAAGCGATATTGCGATGAGGCCTTAGTTTTAAATATTGAGCAAGCCGATGATGTGTTTTGGAATTCTCAAGGGGATAAGGATTGCTGGGTTTTTGGGGATACCCTTGAGCATTTGGTTAACCCTTGGAAAGTACTCGGGCATATCTATCAATGTCTTCCCGTAGGTGGTGTAGTGGTGGCCTGCATTCCTAATGCACAACATTGGTCTGTTCAGGCTAGATTGAGTATTGGCGATTTTCGTTATGAGGATGATGGAATTCTTGATCGAACCCATTTAAGATGGTTCACTAGGCAAACTATTATCGAGATGTTTCATCAGGCAGGCTTTGAGATTCAAGAGGGAGTTCCTCGCATATTTGATGAGCTAGGGCGAGAGCGTTTTTGCCTATGATAGGTGAGATGGCGAAAGCGGCGGGGGCGGATCCGGAAGTTGCGATTTCAGACGCAATCCCACTTCAATATGTTATTCGGGCCATTAAAAAATAAAGGCTACTACTAACTTGTATTGTTAGTCGCTTAAGACTTTAGATCTAGTTTCTGGCAAATACTTAACTGCTATTACAGCGCTAATTGCTAAAAAGATAGTTGGATACCAAAGTCCAGCAATACTATTTCCCCATTGCTGATTTAACCAAGTAACAATAAAAGGTAAAAGACCACCAATCCAACCTGCTGCCACGTTATGCGGAAGAGTTGCTGCGCTATTTCTAGATTTAGCGGGGAATAACTCTGCCAGTAGTGCCGTTTGTGGGCCCACTACTAGTGCGAGTATTCCTGATAGACCAATTAGCGTAAATGCGATGGCTATTGCTGAAGCTGAGCTACCTTCATTTACACCTACGCCGAGGGCTTCCAATAAATGAAAGGCCGGAAGAATGAATAGGGCACCTAATATCAAGCCGGTCAGTACAACCGGTTTTCTGCCCAATCTATCGGAGAGCCAGCCTGCAAAAATAGTCAGCGGTAAGAGAGCAATGGTGGCATAGATACTGAGTTGATCAACCAGTATTGCTGGAATCTGCACTGTTGTTTTTAGAAAGATAGAGGTGTAGACCTGTACGCAGAAAAATAAGATTGCACCGCTTGAGGAAACGCATAGGAAAAGTAACAACATCCTTTTTCGTATTTCTGGATCCTTAAAGTTATTGAGTAATTGCGATTCCGTTTTATGACCTTTTTCGATTAACTCTAAAAACACAGGCGTTTCTTCTAAAGCCATCCTTGCTTTAAAGGCAATTAGCAAAAGCGCAATCGAAATCCAAAATGGCACACGCCAACCCCAAGATTGAAATTCTTCTGGTGATAGCTGGCTTCTGAGTAATGCAATTTGCAAGGTGGAGAACAGAATGCCAAGAGGGCCCATGAGTTGGAGGAAGCTAGTCTTAAATCCCCTGTGCTTGGCACCGGCATGTTCGGTGAGGTAGACGGCACTTCCCCCAATTTCACCGCCAGCAGAGAGCCCTTGAAGCAATCGTAGGGCAACCAACAGGACAGGCGCCCAAATTCCGACCTGAGCATAAGTGGGTAAAAAGCCGACGCTCACAGTTGCCAGCCCCATTAACGCAATGGTGATCATGAAAACGGGTTTACGGCCGATCCGATCGCCCATAGAGCCAAATAGGGCTGCTCCAATAGGTCTAACTACCATTCCAACGCCAAAAGTCGCTAGGCTCGCTAAAAGGGCTGTATTGGGGTTTGCTGAGGGAAAGAAGAGCGGCGCAAAAACGACTGCCAGCGTTGCAAATGTCAGGAAGTCATACCACTCTAAAAAAGTGCCAAAACAGGCTGCTATAGCGACTTTTCGATAGGAGTGGGAATTCTGTTTTGACATTAAGTTATTGATTATATTGTGTTTATTTTATTTCTTGAATATATTTGTTGCACAGCAGCAAAAACTTCTTGATTTGCCCTATCCCTTCAGTTACAGTTTGATGGTGCAGTGCAATATTTAAGGTATCTACAGTTTTCCATCTCTTAAATCGTGTGCTTAATTGACAAGTTGTACCACTTAATTTCTGGAGAAATACATGAACCAAGATCAAATCACCGCTAAATTGTCCCAAATTAACAGCAAAGGCCTCGAGGCTACATTTTCTTTGAGCGAAGCTGCTTTGGAAAATGCTCAAAAATTGGCTGAACTGAACTACGCTGCTTCCAAAGATGTTTTGGTTAACGCTCAAGACGGTATTCAACAAGTATTGACAGCTAAAGATCCTAAGCAAGTTACTGAGATGTTAAATGCTGAAACTTTGCAATCTGCTGGCAACCAAGCTGTTGCTTACCAAAAGAAAGTTAGCAAAGTATTGCGCGATAGTAATAAAGAATTTGTAAACGTAGTTGATGCAAGCATCGACCAGTTGCAAGATGGTTTCCAAGATTGGATCAATACTGTTGCCGCTAATGCACCTGCCGGTTCAGAAACTTTCTTGTCTTCATTCAAGACTGTATACGGTAGCGCATTGCAAGGTTTTGAGCAATTCCGCGCTGCAAGCAAAGAAGCTTTTGCCACCGCAGAAAAAACTGCTGATCAAGCAATCGAAACTGTACAAGGTCAAATCGCTCAAGTTAAGAAAGCTGCTACACCTGCATCACGTAGCCGTAAAGCTGCTTAATTGATTAAGAATTAATTAAGTATTAAGTAATAGATTTAAAACTAAAAACCCCGCCTAGTGCAAACTGGGCGGGGTTTTTAATTATCTAAATTATTCAAAATCTGCAGAGGACTCAATCAGGGGTGGAGATAGATTCTTACTGGGCTTCACGCCTAGTTCCCGCACCTTTTCAGCAGAGCGGATGAGGTTGCCCTTGCCGGTTTTTAGTTTATTGAATGCATCGTGGTAGCTGGTTTGCGCTTGATCTAATCGTTGACCAAGTTTCTCTAAGTCATCTACAAAACCTACAAACTTATCGTAAAGATTGCCGCATTGTTTTGCGATTTCTAATGCATTGCGATTTTGATGATCCTGTCGCCATAAGTGGGCAACGGTTCGTAGCGTCGCCATGAGAGTGCTTGGGCATACCAACACAATATTTTTTGCCAGAGCTTCTTGATATAGGTTGGGCGCCGTCTTTAATGCCAGTAAGAACGCGGGTTCTATCGGTACAAACATTAAAACAAAATCAACAGAGCCTACGCCATAGAGAGAGCTGTAATTCTTCCCTGAAAGGCCTTGAATATGCTGACGCAGTGATTGGATATGCGCCGCTAGTTCTTGCTCAGCAACTGTAGGGTCTGTAGTTTCAGCATGACGGGCATAGGCTGTAATCGATACCTTGCTATCTACAACCAGACTTCTGCCTTCAGGCAGTTTAATTACGACGTCAGGCTGCAGGCGCGAGCCATCAGCTTGGGTGTGGCTGTCTTGCACGAGATACTCTTCGCCCTTGCGAAGGCCAGAGGATTCGAGGATGGATTCCAATACTAGCTCACCCCAATTACCTTGAACCTTGGAGTCACCTTTTAATGCCTGGGTTAAAGAACGTGTTTCATCTGACATGCGCAGATTGAGATTAGCCAAGCGCTCGATTTCACTTTTGAGGGCATGGCGCTCGCGAGCCTCATTGCTATAAGAAGTGCTGACCTGCTCTTTAAATTCAGTGAGTTTGGTTTGCAGGGGTTTTAATAGGGCGTCTAGGCTCGCTGCATTTTGTTCGGTAAAGCGCTTAGACTTGTCTTCCAGGATCTCGTTGGCTAAATTTTTGAACTGATTTGTCAAAGCTTCTTTAGCTTCATTGAGTGATTCAATTCGGCCTAGACCTTGTTTGCGTTCAGAGTCTAGCTCTGCTTCAAGGCGAATCGCATTTTGTAGTGCTTGGTCACGCTCGGTACGTAAGCTGAGTCCTAGGGCAAGCTCTGTTTGAGCTTGCAGCTCAACACGAGCAAGGGTAGAGCGCAGGTTTAACGCATAAACTAAAAGGCCTGCACAAACTCCAAATGGCAGGCCAAATAATAGAAGAGAGCTTAAATCAAAAGTCACAGAGTCAAAGTCTTAACGAAACTCTTGATTAAGCTTTAACGAGTTTTTGAAGTTCGCCAGACTGGAACATTTCGGTCATGATGTCAGAGCCACCAATAAATTCACCATTGATATAGAGCTGGGGAATTGTTGGCCAATTTGCAAACTCTTTAATGCCTTGACGAATGCCAGCATCTTCCAGGACGTTCACGGTATGGAGGTTTTCAACACCACTAGCACGCAAGATGTTGATGGCATTTCCAGAAAAACCGCATTGTGGAAACTGCGCAGTTCCCTTCATAAACAATACAACTGGGTGGCTAGTAACGATTTCTTTAATTTGAGCTTGTGAGTCCATATATATTCTTTCTACTAAGTGTCTACTGCGGCAGTCTTATTGCAAAGACGGTTTGAAAATAAGGTTTTATTGATTTTAAGACTTAATGTGAAAAAAGGTTATTTCAACCTATTTTCTGCCTGAGACGACACGGTAATGGCCGCCCAAATCCAAATGGGTTTGAATATCCTGAAAGTCCGCTTGCTTCATGAGGGCTACAACCGCTTCTGATTGGTCAAAGCCATGCTCAACGGCAAGTAAGCCATTGGTATTTAGATGGTATTTCGCGCCTGAAATAATGTTTTCTAGGCAGGTGAGTCCGTTGCCATGATCAGTTAGGGCGGAAATCGGCTCAAAACGCAGATCGCCTTGACTTAGGTGGTGATCTTGGGATGTGATGTATGGCGGATTACTGAGAATGACGTCAAAAGAGTTATCAGCTTCTATTGCCTCGTACCAGCTTCCCTGAAAAAACTGTACTCGAGACTTCATATTTAAGAGCTTGGCATTTATTTTGGCAATATCTAGGGCTTCCATGGCTTGATCGGTTGCAGTAAGCTGCGCGTCTGGCGCTTCATGCGCAATGGCTAAAGCTATGGCACCCGAGCCCGTCCCTAAATCCAGAATTTTGGTCGGAGTATTCAAGCGTTTGATTTCATGCAAACCAATTTCTACTAAGAGCTCAGTTTCGGGGCGCGGTATCAGTACTCCAGGAGCAACATAGAGCTCAATATTGTGAAAGCCTCTTTTACCAATCAGGTAGGCAATCGGCTCACCCTGGATTCTCTTGGATTCAAGCATTTTCCACTCTTCAAGCGCTCTAGCATTGAGCTCTAGATCATCACGCGATAGCAAAGCAGAGCGTGGAAGTTGGTAATGCTTTTCAAGGATATAAGCCATCAGAATTTTTGTCTCAGCAGGGGAGAGTGCTGAATCGCTCAATAGAGAGCGTAGGCTCAAATCCTGATTCACGGTTTGCGTGATCGCTTAATTGTCACCAAGAGCAGCAAGTAACTCTGCTTGATGTTCAGATGCAAGAGCATTACAAAGATCATCGATATCGCCATCCATCATGGCATCAATTTTATAAAGCGTCAGGTTGATGCGGTGGTCGGTAATGCGACCTTGCGGGAAGTTATAGGTACGAATGCGATCGCTGCGATCCCCTGATCCAACAAGGGACTTCCTGGTCTGTGCCTCAAGCTGATGTTTCTCACGCTCTCTAGCATCCATGATGCGAGAAACCAATACCTTCATGGCTTGTTCGCGATTGCGGTGTTGGCTGCGATCATCTTGGCATTCAACTACAGTGCCGGTAGGTAAGTGAGTAATACGCACGGCAGAATCTGTTTTATTAATATGCTGACCACCGGCACCTGAAGCGCGGAAGGTGTCGATGCGCAACTCTGCGGGATTAATTTTGACTGCCTCAAGTTCATCCGCTTCTGGCATAACTGCCACAGTGCAGGCTGATGTATGAATGCGACCCTGCGTTTCTGTTTGTGGAACACGTTGCACACGATGACCACCAGATTCAAACTTGAGTCGTGAGTAAACAGACTGACCAACGAGGCGAAGAACAACTTCTTTATAGCCACCTAAATCAGATTCAGCGGCACTGACCATTTCTACTTTCCAGCCTTGGCGTTCAGCAAAGCGGCTATACATGCGTAGCAGATCACCAGCAAAGAGTGCACTTTCGTCGCCACCAGTGCCCGCACGAATCTCTAAGAAAACATTACGATCATCGTTTTCATCTTTAGGAAGTAAGAGCTTTTGTAGTGTGCCCTCAAGCTCTTCCATCGTAGCTAAAGCCTGCTTCTGCTCATCATCAGCAAAGTCCTTCATTTCGGGATCTTTGCGCATTTCCTCTGCCGCTTGGGCATCTGCCTCAGCTTGCTTGTAGAGGCCAAACTGCTCTACTACGGTAGCAATATCAGAATGTTCACGCGTGAGCTTCCGATAAGCATCCATGTCTTTGGTTGCTTCTTCGGAGGTTAATAAGGAGTTAAGTTCGGCTAAGCGCGTGTCTAGGTGGTCTAGCTTAGCCCGCATGCTGGGCTTCATCTAATGGTCTTCTGGCTTGGAATGCGAGGCGAATAGTTTGGGTAACAACTTAATCAAGGCGTCACGCTCAGCGCCATTAGAGTGTTGCAGTGCATGGAGTGAGCCATGCAGAAATTTATTAGTCAGGCCTTGTGCCATGGCATTGAGAACTTCTTGTGGATCATCACCACGCATCAAGCGTTTCATCGCACGTTCGAGTTCGAGTTGGCGCAAACGTTCACCTTGCTGCTGAATATCCTGAATTACTGGAACCGCATTACGACCCTGCATCCAATGCATAAAGTTACCAACACGATCTTCGATGATCGCTTCAGCTTGGCTTACAGCCGCTTGACGTAAGTTGGCACCAGTCTGAATCATCATTCCCAAATCATCAACGGTATAGAGATAAATATCATCTAGTCGAGAAATTTCAGGTTCAAAATCTCGCGGCACTGCTAAATCAATCATCACCATCGGCTTGTGGCGACGCTGTTTTAGAGCGCTCTCCACCATACCAAGACCAATAATGGGTAGGGATGAGGCAGTGCTGGAGACAATAATGTCGAACTCATGCAGGCGCCCCGGGAGCTCCGAGAGCTTGAAAGATTCAGCTTCAACGTCTTGCGAGGAAATAGAATCTGCAAGCTCCTGACCGCGCTCAATAGTGCGGTTAGCAATCGCCACATTCTTTGGTTTGCGCGCAACAAAATGGGTTGCGCATAAAGTGATCATCTCACCGGCACCAATGAATAAAATCTTTTGATCTGCAATTTTTTCAAAGATACGTTCTGAGAGACGAACAGAGGCTGCAGCCATTGAAATAGAGTGCGCACCGATTTCAGTCGAGCCGCGTACTTCTTTAGCGACTGCAAACGTTTTCTGGAAAAGTTGATTGAGATAGGTTCCCAATACGCCGGCATCATTTGCAGTGCGAACCGCATCTTTCATTTGACCTAAGATTTGTGTCTCACCAATCACCATGGAATCTAAACCACACGCAACTCTGAAGGCGTGTCGCACTGCATCTGATTGCGGTAATGAGTAAATGTGAGGCTCAAGACTGCTTGGTGCAAGCTGTTGAGTTTTGGCTAACCAATCGAAAGTAGCTTCATGCAGAAGACCTGCGGCGCTGGCATCATTTGCGGCACAGTAGACCTCAGTGCGGTTGCAAGTTGACAAAATTGTGGCTTCGGGAAGCCCGGCCTGATTCGCGCCAACTAAATGTTGGCGAAGATCGTGCAACGCTTCTTGAAGAAATTCAGGGTCAAAGGCGACCTTTTCCCGAATGGCGACCGGCGCTGTGTGATGATTGATGCCGAGTGTCAACAACTTCATAATGGCAATTATAGATTTGATGGCAGCATTAATGGGGGTATCAATGGGGTTTTTGGCTTTTCTGGTGATTGGGGGTGTTTCTGGGGTGTCAGCCTGGATTTTTTACCCCGGAGCTTCTGGCGGGGTCAAGCCCGGCAGGATTCTGATGGCCTTCTTACTGGGGTCTATTGCAGCGGTTGCTAGCTCGTATGCAGGGCAATACTGGGAGCTTTTCCAATCCGGGCAAATCTTAGAGTGGGCCAGCGCTATTTTTGCTGCCTGTGCAGTCGGATGTGTTTTTACTGCTTTAGCTAAATAAGTCGGCCTGACTGTTCTCCACCCACTGAATAGGTGCGCTCTTTTGCTCAATCAGCCATTGATTGACTGTAGTGAAGTGATTGCAACTGGCCTTGCCACCAGGCTCCAAAAAAGGCTTATTCGTCTTGTATACGCCAAGTCCAGATGGATGGGAAGATTGCAAGATCAAAGGATTCTGACCGCTTTCTATGAGTGGTAGCTTAGATTGGGCATGACCACCCCATAGCATCCAGACAACATGTGGCCTTGTTTTGGATAAAGCGCTGATTAAATGATCAATGAAGCTTTTCCATCCCAGACCCGTATGACTGCCGGCCTCGCCGAGTTTGACGCTCAAAGCTGTATTGAGAAGTAGCACTCCTTGCTCGGCCCAGTTATGTAGATCGCCATTTGGTAAAGACCCAAAACCTTCTAATGCCAATGCTTTACTGATGTTGCGTAGTGAGCTGGGAAATCCTCGTGAATTGACTGCAATCTCAGCAGGTATCGAAAAGGCTAGCCCTTGCGCCAGCCCTGGCGAGTGGTAAGGGTCTTGACCCAAGATCACCACCTTTACAGAATTCACAGGACAAAGTTTGAGGGCTTTAAAAAAGTTCTGAGGCTCTGGTCGAACAACTTCAGTATCAAGAGCGGTCCGTAAATTTTTTTCAAGTGAGCACCAATCTGCTGACTCGAAGTAATTCCCTAGTAATTCTTGCCAATCTTTTGGGATATCGTCTTTTGAAAATAGTGCTTTCAATTTCGATCAGACATCTTTCTTAGGGGTTAGTTCATATTGCACAGGTAGCTGGGCGGATTGCATTGAAACCATGCGCTCGTGCTCTAGATCATCGCGATAGAAAGTAATGCGGGTATGCGAGTTTTCGGATAGGCTGCCTAAGATCCTGTCCCAGCGGGCGCCGGTGACGCGCTGCCCATCAATACTGGCCAGTAAATCACCGGCTGATAAGCCTGCTGCTTGGGCAATCCCGCCTTCCAGCACATGGGTAACCTTAAGCCAGCCATTGAGATCTGTATGGCGCATCCCAAACTGTAGCTTGAGCTTTTCCAGCGTGGATTGCGATTTTGTTTTTACGGAAATGAGATTTGAGCCTATCCATTTTTGCAGCGGAATATCTTCTGTGCCAAAAATATAGCGGGCCTTCATCTCATTCCAGATTTTGTTAAAACCATTACCTAGAAATTCAAAAATCAAAGCATCTAGTCCATCTTCTGTAATGCCGTCAAGGGTGACGCCATGTTTATTCCAAAGTAGGCGCATGAGGTCATCTAGAGATTGTTTATTTTTAGTGAATGCCCGAATCTGCAGATCAAGACCAAGTGCAACTAGGGCGCCTTTGCCGTAGTAGCTGACAACCGAATTTGGCGTGTTCTCATCCGCTTGGTAATACTTGGTCCAGGCATCAAAAGAGCTGTCAGCTAGGCTTTGCTTGTGGCGCCCAGGACCGCGCAAGATCCCGTTCCAGTTATCCGCAACGAGTTTTAGATAAGTCTTAAGGTCAATTCGTTTACTACGCAGTAGTTGGAGATCATCGTAGTAACTGGTGAAGCCCTCAAACACCCACAGTAAGCGAGTGTGATTACGTTTGGTCAGATCATACGGTTGAAAGGCTTTTGGCTGAATGCGCTTCACTAGCCATGCATGAAAATACTCGTGACTACACAAGCCTAAGAATTCTCTATACGTGGATTCTTCAAAGAGAATATTTTCTTGGGGGATTTGATCGCGCCTGCAGAGTAGTGCGGTGCTATTACGATGCTCAAGGCCGCCATAGCCATTTAATACCGCGTTAACTAAGAAAAGATATTCACTGAAAGGAGCGCGCTTGGATTTTGGCTCAAAGAGATCAATGGTGCTGGCGCAGATTGCTTGTAAATCTTGCGCAAGACGTTTGGCATCAACAATATGATTGCAGCCCTGTATTGCCATGCGATGAGGTACACCATTCGACTTCCAGTGCACCAGTTGGAATTCACCCATAGCTACAGGATGATCCAATAGATCGTCATAATTTTGTGCCAGATAAAAACCAAATCCACGCTCATCCGTCTTGGCAGCTCTCAAGGTAGTTTGAACTGTCCAGTGATCAGCAAAGGCAACTTCTGGCGCGGCGATAGCGAGTGAGCAAGGTAAATGCTCTTGCCCTTTGACGGCTAGACATAGGCTAGTAGCGTTAAAGAATGCGCGTTCGGTATCCAGATAGGCTGCACGCACTGAAGAATCAAACGCATAAACAGTGCTGAGTACCTCTATCGGACCATTGCATTGCGGTAAGCGCCAATGGTCGTTATCAATCCGTTCGAGGGTTATTTTTCTCTTGGCATCCTCTACTGAAAACGCCTCAACTGATTCGATATGTTTACTAAAATCACGAATTAAATAACTACCTGGAATCCAAGCTGGCATTTGTAGCACCTGACCATCGGGATCAGGGTTGGCAATATGCAGCTTGATGCGAAAGTAATGGCCATGCAGGTCTGCCGGCCAGACCGTATATTGAATTGCGGGTAAGTCGGCGTGGTTCATGATATTTATTTCAGGGAGCTAAATTTCTTTTCGATATCGGTAATTTGTACCGCGCCAGGGAAACGGCTGCCATCAGTAAAGAATAAAGTCGGCGTGCCCGTGATTCCATAGGTCTTTGCGAAAGCCATATTTTTATCCAGTGGTGTACTGCATTCTCCCTTGCCACTTGGTGATATGCCATTCACCATCCAGTCAATATACGTCTTATAGGGATCAGAAGAACACCAAATTTGCTTCGACTTTTGTGCAGAATCGGGCGATAAGATTGGAATTAGATACGTGTAGATGGTGACGTTATCAAGCTGCTGTAGGGATTTTTCTAGGCGCTTGCAGTAGCCACAGTTTGGATCGGAAAAGACTGCCAGCTGGCGGCTACCATTGCCACGAACATTTTTAATCGCATTAGCAGGTGTCAATTCACTCCATTTAATACGATTTAAGTCCGCCTGTCTTTGCTCGGTAATATTTTTACCGGATGCGAGCTCAATGATTTCCCCTTGAATCAGATACTTCCCAGAAGTATCAGTATAAAAAATATCATTGCCAACCAATACTTCATAAAGTCCAGAAACTGGGGCTGGTGAAACACTTTTCACTTTGGCATTAGTGCCTAACTTCTTTTGGATCTCAGTCTTTAATTGCTGTTCTTGTTGTGCGTGAAGTGGGGTAGTGCAGAGCAGGGCGGCACCAATGAATGCAATCGCAGATAACAATTTATTCAAAATCAATTTCTCCTAAAGCGCGTTCAATTAAGCGCTGTTTTATAAAGTGGCTTTTGTTCGCGAGACCTAAACCCCAATTGCGGAGCTGGCGTTCAGTGCTACTACTTGCAGAAAATAATTTTTTGAGTTTATCGGTAACCCATAAGAGAGCGCTAGTGTCGCCTTGTCGTTGTCGTTCATAACGTCGAAGCAATACCAAGTCACTAGGTGCGCGGAACGATTCACGCTTGCCCAAAATATTCAGTAGTACGGCAACATCTCGCAGCCCTAGATTCAGGCCTTGCCCAGCTAGTGGATGCATGACATGGGCGGCATCACCAATGAGCACAACCTTCGGAGAGGAGTCTGGCCCGATAAATCGTTTGGCTCGAATCTTTCTTAACGGGAAAGCTGCTGGCACTGAGTTCAGAGTCAGCGCACCTAATTGTTTGGCAATCGCACCATTAGCTATAGAAGAGAATTGATCTAGCCATTGCGCTTGATCTAGTTTTAATAAATCAGCCGCATGTTCTGGGGAAGTAGACCAAACCATCGATACTTGTTTTCCTGGCAAGGGCAACATGGCAACAATATCGCCGCCCGGCAAAAACCATTGGAAGGCAGTTTCTAAATGGGGATAGTCGCAAAGCCAATTGGCAACTACTGCACTTTGTGAATAACTTTCTTCACTTGCGCTAATACCCAATTCATTGCGAATTGGTGAGTTGGCACCATCAGCTGCTATTACGAGTTGTGCACGAATGCACCCACCGTTTTTTAAATGCAGAGTACTTCCATCTGCATCTACCTGAATTTTTTCCACAACATCATTGATACGCTCTAACTTATTCTGAAAACGCGAAGCTTGATCAATGGTGTGCTCAATTAAATTGGCTTCTCCAATCCAGGCAAGTTGTGGAGTGCCTGCTTCAAATGCAGAAAGATGGAGATGGTCATTCTTTTCACCTCGATCACCGTAGATGCGCATGTCTCGGACTGCTTGCAGGCGGTTGTGATCAATTGCATCCCAAATATGCAAATGAGCCAGTAATTTTTGGGTGCTAGGCGAAAAAGCGTAGATTCTTTGGCCCCATTGAGTGCCTTGCGGGCTTGGAACGTTTTGCCCTAAATCGGGGGCAATTTCAATGGTTTGAAGGCCAAGTTGGGCTAGACCTAGGGCGCAAGCCTTACCAGTAATGCCTCCGCCGACTACGACAACATCTACTGTGCGGATTTGGGTGGAATGGGGGGTGGACTTGGGCACGTGATTTGGGCGAACTTCTGACATAACTCGATGATATCGAAACCGGCCCCTTTACAATAACGCTATGTCTTTGAAATGTGGCATCGTCGGCCTGCCTAACGTCGGCAAATCTACCCTCTTTAATGCGCTTACCAAGGCTGGAATCGCAGCGGAAAACTATCCTTTCTGCACGATTGAGCCTAATGTGGGCGTTGTTGAGGTTCCTGACCCCCGTCTAGCTGCCTTGGCTGAGATCGTGAAGCCTGAGCGCATCCTGCCTGCAGCAGTCGAATTTGTCGATATTGCTGGTTTAGTGGCTGGCGCCTCAAAAGGTGAAGGTCTTGGCAATCAGTTTTTAGCGAATATTCGTGAAACTGATGCTATTACCCATGTCGTCCGGTGTTTCGAGGATCCCAACGTCATCCACGTTGCTGGGAAAATTGATCCTATTGCTGACATTGGTGTGATTGATACCGAATTGGCTTTATCGGACTTGGCAACGGTTGAGAAAACTCTGAATCGCTCAAGCAAGGCCGCTAAGTCTGGCAATGATAAAGAGGCTGCTGCTTTGGTTGCCGTTCTGACTAAAGTGCAAACTCATTTAGATTCTGCTCTGCCAGTGCGCAGTTTGAATCTCAATGATGATGAAAAATTATTGATTAAACCGTTGTGTTTGATTACTGCTAAGCCTGCGATGTATGTTGCGAACGTCAAAGAAGATGGCTTCTCAAATAATCCACATCTCGAGGCTGTGAAGCAGCATGCGGCAAAAGAAAATGCTCCAGTTGTTGCTGTATGCGCCGCTATTGAAGCGGAAATCGCTGACTTAGAAGAGGCCGACAAGATTGAGTTCTTGGCAGACTTAGGGATGGAAGAGCCAGGCTTAGATCGCGTGATTCGTGCGGGCTATTCATTGCTTGGCTTGCAAACCTATTTCACCGCAGGAGTTAAAGAGGTTCGTGCATGGACTATCCATGTTGGTGATACAGCGCCTCAAGCTGCCGGCGTGATTCATACTGACTTTGAGCGTGGCTTTATTCGTGCTCAGACAATCTCCTACGAAGATTTTGTGCAGTACAAAGGGGAGTCTGGTGCTAAGGAGGCCGGTAAGATGCGCGCTGAAGGTAAGGAGTATGTTGTTAAAGATGGAGATGTACTGAACTTCCTGTTTAACGTCTAAAGCATTCTTATTTTTGCCCAATAAAAAAGCCCTTTTCAGGGCTTTTTGCTTATGCAGTCAGGTTCTATCTGATCACGAGGCTTTTGCTGCCTTCTCTAAACATTTAGAAATTTCTTCATAGCGCTTCAGAGCAATCTTGGTGGGCAATACTTCTTTTTTGCGACCATCAGCATTGGCTGCCATTTTGATATAGCCCAAGGCACTAAGATTTTTGAGGCGACCATGCAATGTAGCTTGTGAGCCAAGATCAGAAATGGAGATCAGATCACCAACCAAAATTGATTGCTTGGCATGGGCACAAGAAACAATCTTATCGAGCAAGCTCTCTTCGATGCAATCAAGTTTTTTCCCTGGATTGATGCGATCGAGAGCATCAATTAAGTTGAGGAACTTGATATAGGATGACGGTTTAGTAGATGACATATTTATTTATTTTTAATAGCTCTAGGGCTGGGACTAGTGTATTCTCTTAGTCTGAGTTTGGCAATTGATGCGCATCAATAAAAATTAATCCATACTGCTTGCAATGGTTAAATTATTTGCAATTTCTTCAGAGTGGTTTGTTGGATGCGTCATTAGTGCGATGGCGTACACATTTCTTTTTTATTTCAACAACTGGCTAACAAGTGATATCACTTTTAGCTTAGGGGTGAGTTGGATTTATCTGCCTGCTGGCCTACGCTTATTTTTGACTTTGATTTTTGGTTTACCTGGCGCTATTGGAATTGCTATAGCCTCATTTTTAATTAGCTATTACGGCGATTTTCTGCATGACTTAACCGTATGTACTGGGGTTGGATTAATTTCTGGGTTTGCGCCTTTTTTGGCTAGATTTTTTGTTTTTAGCAATCTTCGCCTTGAGTCAGACTTAAGTAATCTCAACTTCCCCAAACTTATTGCCTGTATTTTGATTTATTCCCTGCTTTCAGCGGGGCTGCATCAGTGGTGGTTCGCTACGATGAGCTTGGATGATACGGGCAGTATGAATCACTTCTTGGTGATGTTTATTGGCGATGTGCTGGGCTCTCTGCTGCTGATCTCTTTGATCAAATGCTGCCTAGATCTGTTACGAAAAACTAGACAAACAGCTCGCTAAGGGCTGCGCCTGGATCTGTGGCGCGCATAAATGCTTCCCCAACTAAGAATGCATTGATTTGATTGTTACGCATAAGTTCTACATCAGCGCGACTCAAGATGCCAGACTCTGTCACTAAGGTTTTATTGTTCGGAACCATAGACATTAGAGAGAGGGTGGTTTGCAGTGTCACCTCAAAGGTTTTTAGGTCTCGATTGTTAATGCCAAGTAATGATGTTTTAAGTTCTAGCGCTTGTTCTAATTCTGGGGCATTGTGAACTTCAACCAATACATCTAAACCGAGCTCATGTGCACAGGCCTCAAGCTCTTTCATTTGATTTAATTCTAGGCAAGCCACGATTAACAGGATTGCATCAGCGCCAATCGCACGCGCTTCATAAACTTGGTAAGGGTCTATGGTGAAGTCTTTGCGTAATACTGGGATGTTGCATGCGGATCGAGCTTCTTGCAGATACGTATTGCATCCTTGGAAATAATCCACATCCGTTAACACTGACAAACATGCGGCCCCATGCTTTTCATAGGACCGGGCAATATCTGCTGGCACGAAAATCTCGCGCAAGATGCCTTTGCTTGGGCTTGCCTTTTTGATTTCAGTAATGACTCCTGCTTTGCCAGCAGAAATCTTGTTCTCAATAGCCTGAATAAAGCCCCTTGGCTTTACAAGAGCATCACGATTATTGGCCTCAGCTAGCTCGCGTTGATTGGCAAGCGACATTTTCTGCAGGCAGTTAGCCACCTCAATTTTTTTGGTGGCAACAATTTTATCGAGGATATCGCTCATGAATAATCAATTATTAAGATTGGGTTGCTGCAACAAAAGCATCTAACTTTTGACGTGCCGCTCCAGAGGTAATGGCTGCTTTGGCTAGGGCAATGCCGCTAGCAATGTCTTTTGCTACTCCAGCTACATAGAGCGTGGCCCCAGCATTAAGGCAGACGATATCGCTTGCGGGTCCTAGTTTGCCATCGAGCACATCCAAGACAATCTGCTTGGACTCTTCAGCATTGGCTACTTTAAAGCCGTTGGTGGGTGCAGTATTTAATCCAAAATCTTTTGGATGAATTTCATATTCACGAACCACGCCATCTTTGAGTTCGCCAACTAAGGTTGGGCCCTCTAAGGAAATTTCATCCAGGCCGTCTCGCCCATAAACAACGAGAGCATGCTCCATTCCCAATGCTTGTAATACGCGTGCCTGAATACCAACCAGGTCAGCATGAAATACGCCCATCAAAATTCGCTTGGCATCAGCGGGGTTAGTGAGTGGGCCAAGGATGTTGAAGATAGTCCGGACGCCGAGTTGCTTGCGAATGGGCACAACATTTTTCATCGCTGGATGATGGTTAGGGGCAAACATAAAGCCTGCACCTACTGTTGAGATGCACGTGGCGACTTGCTCGGCGGAAAGAGTCAGATTTACGCCAAGCGCTTCTAATACATCTGCGCTGCCTGATTTGCTGCTGACGCTGCGATTACCATGCTTGGCAATCTTCGCACCAGCACCTGCTGCAACAAACATGGCAGCAGTTGAGATATTGAAGGTGTGAGCGCCATCGCCGCCTGTGCCCACCACATCCACCAAGTGCTTGCGGTCATCCACTTTTACTGAGGTAGCAAACTCTCGCATCACTTGTGCGGCAGCAGCGATCTCACCAACGGTTTCTTTTTTAGTGCGCAAGGCAACCAATAATCCTGCCACCAACTCTGGCGCCATTTCACCGCTCATGATGAGCCGCATCATGGCTGTCATTTCATCATGAAACAGTTCACGATGTTCAATGCAGCGTTGGAGGGCTTCTTGCGGAGTAATGGACATAGCGCTATTGGCAGACTGTTTATTTGTTTTGTAAAAAATTCTTGAGTAGGGCGTGGCCGTGCTCGGAAAGAATGGATTCTGGATGGAATTGCACGCCCTCAACTGCGAGCTCTTTATGACGTACACCCATGATCTCGCCATCAGACGAGGTGGCAGTCACTTCTAGCATTGCAGGTAAAGAACTTTTCTCAATCGCCAGTGAGTGGTAGCGAGTCACCTTAAATGGATCGGGCAAATTCTTAAATACACCCACACCTGTGTGATGAATGCTGTCGGTCTTGCCGTGCATGACTTTTTGGGCGCGAATGACTTTGCCGCCAAATGCTTCACCAATAGCTTGGTGCCCCAAACAAACGCCGAGGATCGGAATTTGACCGGCGTAACGCTTGATGGTTTCGACTGAAATACCTGCCTCAGAAGGGCTGCATGGCCCAGGTGAGATGCAAATGCGCGCTGGATTCAGTTTGGCAATATATTCCACAGCAATTTCATCATTGCGAAAGACTTTGACCTCTTCACCAAGTTCCGCAAAGTACTGAACGAGGTTGTAGGTAAATGAATCGTAGTTATCAATCATTAGGAGCATCGAGTCCTCCTTGTACTAAATCTGCTGCAGTCAATACTGCACGTGCCTTAGCTTCGGTTTCTTTCCATTCGGCAGTGGGGTCAGAGTCAGCAACTACACCGGCCCCTGCTTGAGAGTGCAGCATGCCGTCACGGATCACGCCGGTACGAATGGCAATGGCCACATCCATATCACCTGAGAAAGACAGGTAACCTACTGCGCCACCATAAACACCACGCTTCACAATTTCCATCTCATCGATGATTTCCATCGCCCGAATTTTTGGCGCGCCTGATAGGGTGCCAGCCGGGAAGGTCGCTCGCAATACATCCATATTGCTCATATTGTCCAAAAGATGGCCCTCTACTGAACTCACGATGTGCTGTACGTGGGAGTACTTCTCAATAGACATGGAGTCAGTGACTTTGACTGAGCCAGTTTTGGCAATGCGACCCACGTCATTACGGGCTAAATCAATCAACATCACATGCTCGGCAATTTCTTTAGGATCAGCCAAGAGCTCCTTGGCTAAGCGCTCATCTTCCTCTGGGTTGGCTCCGCGAGGACGGGTGCCAGCAAGTGGTCTGATAGTCACAATCTTCTCGGCAGCCCGTTTTTCTTGGCGCACCAAAATCTCAGGAGATGAGCCAACAATTTGCATATCGCCAAAGTCATAGAAGTACATGTATGGCGATGGGTTGAGCGAGCGCAAAGCTCTATAGAGAGCTAATGGCGAGTCCGTAAATGGCTTGCTAATGCGCTGACCGATAACTACCTGCATGCAATCGCCGGCCAAAATATATTCTTTAGTTTTGAGTACTGCTTTCTCAAAATCTGCTGCTTTGAATTTACGAATGAGATCTGTTTTAGCGCTTGGTAAAGATGCCGGCATATTTGCTGGCTTGCTAAGACAGGCAAGTAATTCTTTTAAGCGATCTTGCGCTTTTTCAAAACTATTAGTAAGGCTCGGATCTGCATAGACAATCAAATAAATTTTGCCGGCAACGTTATCAATCACTGCCAACTCTTCAGTCAACATAAGTTGAATATCGGGTACACCTAATTCATCTGGTAGTTGATGTTTGGCTAAACGTGACTCGATATAACGAACGGTGTCATAACCAAAGTAGCCGGCAAGACCACCACAAAAGCGGGGCATGTCGGCTTGTAAAGCCACCTTAAAACGCTTGAAATACGCATCTACAAAATCGAGTGGATTATCAGTATTTGTCTCAACTACTTTTCCATCGGTTACTACTTCGTTGACTGGTGTTGAAGGGGTGCCAACAGTTCTGACAATAGTCTTGGCAGGTAGGCCAATAAAGGAGAAGCGGCCGAAACGCTCGCCACCTAAAACAGACTCCAGTAAGTAAGTATTGGTCTTGCCAAACGCTTGAGTCAGCTTGACGTAGAGGGATAAGGGGGTCTCTAAATCTGCCAAAACCTCTTTGATCAGAGGAATTCGATTGAAGCCCTGATTTGCTAGGACATTAAATTCTTCAAGCTGCATTACGCTTTTCCTGACTTTCCTAATTCAGTGCGCATTGCTTGAATTACTTTTGCATAATTTTCTTGTGCGTAAATTGCTGAGCCTGCAACAAAAGTATCGGCGCCTGCTCGTGCTACTTCTGCAATGTTGTCGACTTTAATTCCACCATCTACCTCAAGACGAATATGTCGAC
This sequence comes from Polynucleobacter sp. JS-JIR-II-50, assembly GCF_018687895.1. Taxonomy (NCBI): domain Bacteria; kingdom Pseudomonadati; phylum Pseudomonadota; class Betaproteobacteria; order Burkholderiales; family Burkholderiaceae; genus Polynucleobacter; species Polynucleobacter sp. JS-JIR-II-50. Next base: position 145,557 of record NZ_CP061307.1, read on the forward strand.
CAGTCTCAGCCTGATAGCGATCGAGGCGTGTGCGTACTTGAGCAATCTTATTGAGGGTACTCGGAATAAATGACTGGCCACCGAAGCCTGGGTTGACTGACATCAGCAAAACCAGATCGAGTAATTCCAAAGTGTGATCGAGATGATCCAGGGGCGTAGCTGGATTCAAAACAAGACCTGCTTGACATCCTTGATCGCGAATCAAGTTCAATGTGCGATTGACATGAGGACTTGCTTCGGGATGAAAGCTAATTAAATTGGCGCCTGCTTTGGCAAAGTCAGGGACGATGCGATCTACCGGCTCGATCATTAAATGCACATCGATCACCGCAGGTTTGCCATCTTTATTTGCATAAGGACGAATAGCCTCGCAAACCAAGGGGCCAATAGTCAGGTTGGGCACATAGTGGTTATCCATCACATCAAAGTGAATCCAGTCGGCGCCCGCCACTAAAACGTCTTGAACTTCCTTGCCAAGACAGGCGAAGTCAGCCGACAAAATGGATGGGGCAATAACAAATTGACTATTTGAGGATGATTTTTGGCTTTCCATCCCTAGATTCTAGCTTGCAGTTGGCCTTAGGATGGAGCAGAATTCGTCCATGAATCCCCACGAAATGAGCATTACGGTCAAAGCCCAGTACCTTCCTGAGCAATCTGACCCCGATAACCGCCAATTTGCCTTCGCTTATACGGTGACCATCCGCAATACGGGGACGGCCAGTATTCAGGTGATTGCCCGCCATTGGTTCATTACAGACGGGGATAACGATGTCCAGGAGGTTCGAGGCCTAGGCGTTGTTGGGCAGCAACCGCTATTGCGCTCCGGAGAGCATTTTGAGTACACCAGCTGGGCAACTTTGCCCACTCCTGCGGGAACAATGCGCGGGGAGTATTTTTGTGTGACTGAAGATGCCCAGTTCTTTCAGGCCCCCATCCCAGAGTTTGTCCTGGTGATGCCGCGCACCCTGCATTAATGTAGGGCAGTGGGGATACTATTTTTTACCCTTGCCCGTCCAAAGGACAATAAATAACAAAAGTCCTAAGGCAACGGCGCCCTCGAAAGCAAACAGTAGCATCGGGTATTCATCGAGTAAATTGGCAATCATGATTTCTAAATTTAAATTAGTTCCGCTAAGTGTATTCGCTATCCTTATGGCTAGCTTGATTGTTGGATGCTCTACGCCGCCCACTCGGGGAGCAGGCTATCGCTCAAGCGGTTCTGGTGCTGCGCCATCAAGCTATAGCTCCTCAATTGCAAGCTTTAGCGCTATCTCTTGGCAAGCCTTACCGGGGTGGCAAGATGACGACTTATCTCAGGCCTGGCCTGCTTGGTTAAAAAGTTGTGATGCTTTACGTAAGAAAAGTGGTGATGTGAACTGGCGCTCAGTGTGTACCCAGGCTGGCAATGTATCAAGCCATGATACGCAGGCCATTCGTCAATATTTTGAAAATAATTTTCAAGCTTATGAAATTCGCAATAGCTCCGGTAGTGACACGGGCTTAATCACAGGCTATTACGAACCGGTAATGAATGGCTCACAAACTCGAACAAGCACTTATAAAGTGCCGCTCTACGGCTACCCTAATGCTTGGCGCAAGTCTAAGCCTAACCCAGGCCCAAGCCGTGCCGAGCTAATGAGTTCTGGTGTGTTGCAGGGCTCTGAAATTGCTTGGGTGCAGGATCCAGTAGCAGCAGCGTTCATGCAAATTCAAGGCTCTGGAAAAATTCGTCTTGAGGATGGACGCATCCTGCGTCTGGGTTTTGCGGGCACCAATGATCAGCCTTTTAAATCCTTTGCTCAGTGGCTGCTTGATCGTAAAGACATCACGCGAAGTGAGGCAACGATGCAAGGAATTTCACAATGGGCAAAACGTAATCCTGGCCAAGTGAATGAAATGTTGAACGCCAATCCCCGTTTTGTTTTCTTTAAAGAGTTACCCGGTAACGTCTCTGCTGATTTGGGCCCTAATGGCGCTCTCGGTGTTCCGCTCACAGCTGAGCGCAGTATTGCAGTAGATTTACAAGCCTTGCCACTGGGTGCACCTGTCTTTTTAGCAGCCACCAAACCATTAAGTAGTCAGCCGTTGCTAAAGCTAGTGATGGCACAGGATACGGGCAAAGCAATTGTGGGTGGCGTCAGGGCCGACTACTATTGGGGGTCCGGAGATGCTGCTGGAGAGATGGCAGGTCGTATGAAACAAAATGGCAGGATGTGGTTGTTGTTGCCACGTTAATTAATACTTTTCACCGAAAGAAATTCATGAGCTACAAAACTATTTTGACTGAAGTGGATGGTAAGGTTGCCACTATTACTTTGAATCGCCCGGAGGTGTTAAATGCCTTGAACGACCAGCTCATGGAGGAGCTTGGTGCTGCATTATTGGCATTTGATGCGGACGACAATATTGGTTGCATGATCGTTACTGGCAGTGAAAAGGCATTTGCTGCTGGAGCAGATATTGCTTCAATGGCTAAGTATGGTTTGAAGGATGTTTATCGCGGCGATTTCATTACCCGCAATTGGGAAGAGATCAAAAAAGTACGCAAGCCTGTAATTGCTGCTGTCTCTGGCTATGCGCTTGGCGGCGGCTGTGAGTTGGCCATGATGTGCGACACGATCATGGCAGCAGATAACGCAAAGTTTTCGCAACCTGAAATCAAGCTAGGCATTATTCCAGGCGCTGGCGGTACACAGCGCTTACCGCGCGCGGTATCCAAAGCCAAAGCGATGGATCTAGCTTTGACGGGCCGCATGATGGATGCCGCTGAAGCTGAGCGCTCCGGTTTGGTTGCCAGGATCTTCCCACAAGCAGAGTTGCTGAAAGAAGTTAAAGCAATCGCCAAAGGAATTGCAGATATGCCTTTGTTAACTGCAATGATGGTGAAAGAAAGTATCAATACTGCTTATGAAACCACTTTATCTGAAGGTATTCATTTTGAGCGCCGCCTCTTTCATGCCTGCTTTGGAACGAATGATCAGAAAGAAGGTATGGCTGCATTCATGGAAAAACGCCCAGCCAAATTTACAAATTCTTAATTCAACTAATTGAAAAGAATTTAATTTTTTTCTAGGAAGCGTTGAGCTAGTTTGACCCAATAGCTCACGCCGACTGGAATTAAAGAGTCATTGAAGTCGTAAGAGGGATTATGTAAGTGGCATGGGCCCATGCCATGCCCTACCGAGCGATGATCGCCGTCTCCATTGCCTAAAAATACGTAACAGCCCGGCTTTTCTAGCAGCATAAATGCGAAGTCTTCCGCGCCCATTGTGGGATCAATTGAAGCATTTACATTCTGCTTGCCAACCAATTCACTCATGACCTCGGTAGCGAATTCCACTTCATTGGCATGATTAATGAGGGGCGGATAATTTCTGGAAAACGTAATTTCTGCTTGGCAATCAAATGCGCCTGCAACGCTATGAGCGATTTCTCGTAAACGTTGCTCGATTAAATCTAAGACGTCTAAAGTAAATGTACGTACAGTACCGCCAATGAAGGCGCTATCCGGAATGACATTACTCGTTTCGCCCGCATGAAATTGCGTAATCGATAAAACAGCAGCATCTACAGGACGCTTATTGCGTGTAATGATGCTTTGTAATGCAAGCACTACTTGGGCGCCAGCAAATACTGGATCTGCGCTATTGTGGGGTAGAGCGGCGTGACCGCCTTTGCCGGTGATGGTAATTTCAAAAGTATTGCTTGAGGCCATCATTGGGCCGGAGGTCACACCAAAGTGACCTTCTGCCAAGCCAGGCCAGTTATGCAAGCCAAATACTGCGTCGCATGGAAACTCTTTGAAAAGTCCATCCTTAATCATTTCATTTGCACCAGCGCCACCTTCTTCTGCTGGCTGGAAAATAAAAATCACCGTGCCTTTGAAGTCGCGGTGATTTGATAAATACTGTGCAGCACCAAGCAGCATTGCGGTATGGCCATCATGTCCACAAGCATGCATTTTTCCGGGGTTTGTTGAAGCATGAGCAAAGTTGTTGTGCTCTTGCAATGGAAGCGCATCCATATCAGCGCGCAAACCAATCATTTTTCCGGGGCCTAAGTCACCATCTAAACGACCTACGACACCCGTTTTTCCCATGCCGCGATAGACTGTAATTCCCCAGCTAGAAAGCGCTTCTGCAACTAGATCAGCAGTGCGATTTTCTTCGAAACGCAATTCAGGATGCGCATGAATATTGCGTCGAATTTCTTGAATAGCTTCCGCGGAGTCAATAATTTCTGGGGATAAATGCATCCCTTCATCTTATCCGAAAGTCTTTGGACATGCCTTTTGGGCTAAATTACCGCAAATTAATTGTTGGGTAATTGAATGTGCTTTGCAGCAAAACTCAAGGCTTCAATTGAATATGGGTTGTTATCGGCTTTTTGGAGTTCTTTTGGAAGTGCTGGAATGAGGCCTAAAAATGGGGTGTCTATTCTGGCTTGCAGAGTCTGAATATTTTCTTCAAGCAAAGGCATTTCTGTGGATAGGGTATTAGCTACCCATCCTGCAATATTTAAGTTGCGCGCTTTGATTGCCTCATAGGTCAGGAGGGCGTGATTAATGCAACCTAATTTCATGCCCACCACTAGGATGATGGGTAATTTAATTTCTTGGGAGAAAGTTCCCAAATCTTCCCGGTCATTTAGTGGGATAAGTAAACCACCGGCACCCTCAACCACAACGCAATCTGACTGGCTTTGAACATTTTGAAAACTCTGCAAGATCACAGTCATTTCAAGTTGTAGCCCTTGATGAGCCGCTACCAAATGTGGAGCAGCCGGCCGATCCAATACATAAGGACACAAACTCAACTCTTCGGAGCTGAGGTTTGAGGCGATGCGCAGTGTCTCTAAATCTTCATTCAGGGTGTGGCCTTGTGCATCTTGATAAGTTCCAGCAACAACCGGTTTAAAGCCAATCGCATTCATTCCCTGTTCGCGCAATTTCAGAATGAGAGCGCCACTCACCAGCGTTTTTCCAACCTCGGTGTCTGTACCGGCGACAAAGAAGCCTGTGGCCTTACTCATGAGAGCCCTTTTGAATGACTGTTTGCTCAATGGTCTTTAAGGTATCAATGAGTAGACGCACATCTGCTTCGCCATGGTTAGCAGAGAACGTAATGCGTAATCTTGCACTGCCATTGGGTACGGTAGGAGGGCGAATAGCAGGAATCCAATAACCTGCCTCATCAAGTAACTTAGCGGCGAGCAGAGCATTGGCATTACTGCCCAAAATGACGGGCTGTATGGCAGTGCAAGAGGATACCTTTTCCCATTGAGAAAATTGCATTTCATCTTGCCAGATGCGAATGAGTTTATTGAGTTGAGTGCGGCGATTACTGCCCTCGTCCCCCTCAATGATTTTCAAGCTCTTTGAGACCGTATGCGCTATCGCAGGTGGCGTTGCAGTACTGTAAATAAAAGGGCGCCCCTTTTGAGTAAGCCACTCAATAAAAGTCGCTTGCGCACAAATAAAAGCGCCGCTGACACCTGCAGCTTTTCCAAGAGTACCAATATAAATAATGCGATCAGAGCAGATATTTTCCTGCTCCAAAATGCCATGACCTTGTTTGCCCAATACTCCAAAACCGTGAGCATCATCCACAAGTAACAGTGCATCGTATTGCTCAGCAAGTTTTAATAATTCTTTTACTGGAGCAAGATCACCATCCATACTAAAGACGCCATCAGTAACAATAATCTTTAGTGGATGTTGATCTGTTTTCAGTAATTCGTTTAATGAATCAAGTTGTGTGTGATCAAACAGAGCGACATTTGCTTGAGTTTGCGCAGCCGCCAAACGAACCCCATCAATTAAAGAGGCATGGTTTAGCTTTGCCGAATAAATGCTGGTGGATTTTTGTGGCGCAAGTCTTGCCAGGGCTGTGATGGCAGTAAGGTTCGAGAGATAGCCAGTGCTAAAAAATAGGGCGCGCGCGTTTGGAATGTGCTGCTTCTGAAAAGAGGCTAACTGGTTTTCAAGCAGCTCATGAGCCCTGCTGTGGCCGCTAATGAGATGGGAGGCGCCACTGCCTACCCCATACTTCTGAGCGCCTTCAGTAAGTGCTTGAATTAAATCAGGATGGTTTGCTAGTCCTAGATAGTCATTACTACAAAACGCTTTCAGCTCGCGTCCATCGACTAAAACTTTGGTATCGCATGGAGATTCTGTTGCCCTGAGTTTGCGTTTGAGCAATTGTGAGTCAAGTTCTGCAATTTGCTCTTGCGCTAACTTTAAGGCCTGATGTGCGTTCGTCATGCCAAGGTTTTCTCAAGGGCAACTTGCACAGCATTACCTAGTTGCATGGTTTCTAGTGGAGACAAAATATAGGGCGGCATGACGTAGATAGTATTGCCGATTGGTCTGATCAATACACCTTGGCTTAAACAGTTTGAGAACATCGACCTCGAAAATGTCTTAGGGTTTTTAAGAAATTCATGCTTAATATCAAATGCCAAGATCATTCCTTGTTGGCGCCAATGTTCAATGCGTGAATTCGTTTTTGCCCAAGCAAATGCATTTGCTAAATCCTTTGAGCGCTCAATATTTTTTTCTAATACTTTGTCAGTTTCGAAAATCTCTAGACAAGCTAGTGCAGCAGCACAGGCTAGTGGGTTGCCAGTATAAGAATGAGAATGCAAAAATCCTTGCTCGATTTGATCACCATAAAAAGCTTGGTATATCTGGTCTGTCGTAAGGCAGAGTGATAGCGGAAGATAGCCGCCGCTAATACCCTTAGAGAGGGTCAAGAAGTCTGGCCAGATACCCGCATGTTCGCAGGCAAAGAACTTACCACTACGCCCACAGCCTACCGCAATCTCATCTGCAATCAAATGTACTTCATAGCGATCACATAAATCCCTGACTAAACGAAGATATTCAGGAGAATGCATGGCCATTTGCCCTGCGCACTGCACCAAAGGTTCGACAATGATGGCAGCAATATTGTCATGTTCTTTTACAAATAATTCTTCGAGTTGTTTTGCTGCATTTCTTGCTACATCTTCTGCGCTCTCATTAGTTTTTGCTTTGCGTGCATCAGGCGATGCAATGGTGAATACATCTTGCAAGAGAGATCCATAGGCTTCTCGAAAAATCGCAACATCAGTTACCGCTAATGCACCAAGCGTTTCTCCATGGTAGCCATTCTCTAAGCAAACAAATTTTTTCTTTTGTGGTTTGCCATTGAGTTGCCAATAGTGGTGACTCATCTTGAGTGCTATTTCTACTGCAGACGCGCCATCGGAAGCGTAAAAGACATGGCCTAAATGGTGGTTGGTAAGTGCGGAGAGTTTTTCAGATAACTCCACTACAGGCGGATGTGTAAATCCAGCGAGCATCACATGCTCAATTTTTTCGAGTTGCGTGGTAATGGCTTGATTGATTCTTGGATTGGAGTGGCCAAATAAATTGGTCCACCAAGAGCTGATGGAGTCGAGTAGGGCCTTTCCGTTTTCGTCATAGAGCCAAGCGCCCTTACCTTTTGTAATGGCAATCAGCGGAAAGGACTCATGCTGTTTCATCTGCGTGCATGGGTGCCAGACGGCTGCAAGGCTGCGATCAACGAGGGGAGCTTGATTTAAATCAGAAATAACCTTCATGTTTGATATTTGACCACTAGTTTTTCCAAATTCAGGCCTGTATCTGTTATGTTTATGACTTGAATCCCCTCATTTTTTGGAATTTACCCATGCAGGACACTCAAACCATTGAAAAACCCTTAACCCAATTCAAATCTAAAGCGGATTTGCATCAGGGCATAAACGTAGGGGTAGAGGCATCTGGCGAGTGGTCAGTGGCTCAGATTGAAGCCTTATTTGCGCTCCCTTTGAATGAATTGATGTTGAAGGCTCAAGAGACTCATAAAGCCTATTTCCCAGAAGGTGATGTGGAATTAGCCACTTTGCTGTCAATTAAGACGGGCGGCTGTCCTGAGGATTGTGGTTATTGCCCGCAAGCTGCTCGTTATGACACCGATGTTAAGGCTGAGAAGTTAATGGGCTTAGAAGAGGTCTTAGAGGCTGCCAAAGCTGCTAAAGCGGCTGGTTCTAACCGTTTCTGTATGGGTGCCGCTTGGCGCGAACCCAAAGACCGCGATATTGAAAAAGTGACTGCCATGATTAAGGGCGTAAAAGCCTTGGGTCTGGAGACCTGTGCCACCTTAGGGATGCTGGAGGCAGATCAAGCCCAGGCACTGCAAGAGGCTGGCCTAGACTTTTATAACCATAACTTAGATACGAGCGAAGATTTTTACCGTTCTGTGATCTCAACCAGAGGCTACCAAGACCGTTTGGATACAATTTCCAATGTCCGTGCCGCCGGTATGTCTGTTTGTTGTGGTGGAATCGTGGGGATGGGCGAGTCTAGAGAGCAACGCGCTGCATTCTTAGCGCGCTTGGCTAATTTGAGTCCTTATCCAGAATCCGTTCCTATCAATCATCTAGTGCCAGTAGCCGGTACGCCCTTAGCTGAGCAAAAGCCCTTAGACCCACTCGAGTTTGTAAGAACAATTGCGGTTGCTAGGATCACTATGCCTAAGGCCCGTGTGCGTTTATCTGCTGGTCGCCAGGAGCTTGGTAGAGCAGTCCAGGCTATGTGTTTCATGGCGGGAGCTAATTCGATTTTCTATGGTGAGCAACTACTCACTACCGGCAATCCTGAGGCAGAACAAGACCGTGAGCTATTGGCAGAGCTGGGCCTAAAGACCAAACAAAGCTGCAAAGCAGAGGTTTTGGTTTAGTTTTCCACGCGCATGTCCCCAATAGATCGCCTCATTCTGGAGTTTGACACCGCCCTTCGGTCGGTGGTCGGCGGTGCTCATGCCCATAGACCCACCCCAGGATCTGATTTTGGGGGTAATTCTGGTTTGGATGCTATCGAACGCAAACATGCAGCAGGACTCATGCGAGTCAATCATGTGGGTGAGGTTTGTGCACAAGCACTCTATCAATCACAAAAATTAGTTGCTCGAAATCCAGAAATTCAGGAGATGTTAGACCACTCTGGGCAAGAAGAGATGGATCACCTTGCTTGGTGTGAAACTCGTCTTCAAGAGCTAGGATCACATACTAGTTATCTTAATCCACTTTGGTACGCAGGATCCTTTGCGATCGGCCTGGCAGCTGGCTTAGCTGGCGATAAGTGGAGCTTGGGTTTTGTTGCTGAAACAGAAAAACAAGTCGAGAATCACTTAGAAAGTCATCTCGAAAAATTACCAAAAGAAGATCAGCGATCGCGTGCAATTGTCGATCAAATGCGCATCGATGAAATTGCTCACGGACAAGCTGCAAAAAATGCTGGCGGTGCAAATTTACCTGAACCGATTCAAAAAATAATGCAGGCGATATCCAAGGTAATGACCACCACTGCTTATAAAATTTAATACGGAAATCTGATTTCATTTTCAAAATCTATTTCTGATTAATTTTTGATATATTTTCTTAAGCATTACTGTTTTTAAATACAGTATATTTGGGCATTATCTAGCTAAATAGCTAAGATCTATTCTTAAGTATATTTTCCAAGCCATTGTTTCAAGTAGCTATTTTAGTATCACCATTTTCTCAACACATGACGCTAAGTGTTTGTAAACACTAGAGAAATTCCTAAAAAAACTCCTAAAAACACTTGACCCTCTTAGTGCGATCCTCTAAAGTGGGAGGAAGTGTGAAAAAGTGGGGTAAATGGTGTTTCAAGGTGCGTCAGCTCTCAATTTAGATGCAAAAGGCCGCATGTCTGTGCCGGCTAAGCATCGTGACGCCTTGTTGGTTCAAGGCGAGGGCCGCATCACGCTTACAAAACACCCCGATGGCTGCTTACTTCTCTTCCCAAGGCCTGAGTGGGAAACCTTCAGAGCAAGAGTTGCGCAACTTCCGATGGATGCCCATTGGTGGCGCCGTATTTTTTTAGGCAACGCAGCAGAAATGGATTTGGATAGTGCAGGTCGCGTGCTAGTGAGTCCAGAGTTGCGTGCTGCTGCCGGAATTGAAAAAGAAGTGATTTTGCTCGGTATGGGAAGTCACTTGGAGTTGTGGGACGCAGCTACATACGCTGCAAAAGAACAGGCTGCGATTGCGCAAGGCATGCCTGAAGCGCTCAAGCAATTTAATTTTTGATGACAGGGTGCCATGAACATAACTCATCGCCCAGTGTTACTGGCCGAGGCGGTGACGGCGCTAGTTGGCGGTCCACTGATTCAGAATCAAAATACAGAAAACAAAATTTTGGTGATCGATGGAACCTTCGGGCGCGGCGGTCATACACAAGCTTTGCTCAAGGGGTTGAATCCTTCGGCGCGCATGATTTCTTTCGACAAAGATTTGGATGCGATTGCAGTGGCGCAAAAAATCAACGACCCACGTTTGAAAATCGTGCACGACAGTTTTGCGCAGATGGATCAGTACGCGGAAGTGGAATCAGTCGATGGAATTTTGTTGGACTTGGGAATCAGTTCGCCCCAAGTGGACGAGGCGCACCGGGGATTTTCTTTTCGTCGAGAAGGCCCGCTCGATATGCGCATGAATACCGATCATGGTTTAACTGCAGCAGAGTGGTTGGAGCAGGCATCACCGGAGGAAATCACTCACGTGATTAAGACTTACGGAGAAGAGCGCTTTGCATTTCAGATCGCAAAAGCTATTGTGGCCAAGCGAGAAGAAGGCCTTTGCCCCAAAACGACCACCCAGTTAGCAACTCTAGTTGCGAGCGTAGTACGCACGCGCGAAGTCGGTCAAGATCCTGCCACAAGAACCTTTCAAGCATTGCGTATTTTTATTAATCGCGAGTTAGAAGATTTAGAGCTTGGCTTAAAAGCAGCTTTGAAATTATTAAAGCCCGGCGCAAGACTTGCGGTGATTAGTTTTCATTCGCTAGAAGACCGCATCGTGAAGCAGTTTATGCAAGCGCATGCAAAAGTCGAAGTGCCCCGCGGTTTGCCATTGCGTGAAAAAGATTTGCCACAAAGCGCCCTAGAAATTATTGGCCGCGTTAAGCCAAGTGATGCTGAGGTATCTGAGAATCCTCGGGCCCGCTCAGCAATCATGCGCGTAGCTGAAAAGCGCATGGGAGTGTCAGGATGAATCGCGCTACCTTGACTTTGCTCGCATTGCTATTAATTTGCGCTTTATCTCTGGTTGCTGCTCAACAGCGTGCACGTAAATTATTCATCCTTCAAGAGCGCGCACAGATAGAAGAGCGCAAGTTAAACCAAGAATGGTTACGCTTAGAGTATGAGCAGCGGAATTTATCAAAGTCTGCACGTATTCGCGACGTTGCTCGCAATCAATTGCATATGTCTCCGATTTCTCCTGAGCGCACCTTGTATCTGAAGGAGGCGAAATGAGACCGGTTGGCTTCTCTACGACACCAAATTTAGTCTTGCGCTTGCCAATGTGGCGGTCGCGTTTGATGCTATTCCTTTTGTTCTTTGTATTCATGATGTTGCTGCTACGCGCATTTTGGATTCAGGGACCAGGGAATGCATTCTACGAAGCCAAGGGTGTGCGTGGCACTCAGCGCGAGTTGGAGCTACCCGCTAGTCGCGGAAAAATTTTGGATCGTAATGGACAAGTGATTGCAACGAGCTTGGAAGCCAAGTCGGTGATTGCCTATAACGACACCGTTCCAGATGATTTGGCTACAGATAAAGTGCAGAAATTAGCAAGTCTTTTGCAAATGAGTGAATCCGATCTGCGCAAAAAATTGAAAGAAGAGCGGAAACAGGTTTTCTTAAAGCGTCAAGTAGATCCAGTTGTAGCGCAGCAAATTAAGCAGCTAGAGATCCCTGGCATTGGTTTGAATAATGAATATCGTCGCTTCTACCCAGAAGGCGAGGCAATGGCGCACGTGGTTGGCTTTACGAATGTGAATGACAAAGGTCAGGAAGGCATGGAACTTTCCCGTGAGAATGAGCTTGCTGGTCATCCTGGTCAAAGACGTGTGGTGGTTGATCGCTTGGGCCGTGTTGTTGAGGATGTTGCGATCTTACAGTTGCCACAAAATGGAAAAGATTTAAACCTATCTATTGATAGCAAGATTCAGTTCTTGGCCTATAACGCTGTTAAAGACGCAGTTGAAAAGCACCATGCGAAAGCGGGTGGCGCTGTAGTGCTCGATACCCAAACGGGCGAGATTCTGGCATTGGCAAATTACCCAAGCTACAACCCAAATGATCGAAGGTATTTAACGGGCGAGCAATTACGTAATCGCGTATTGACTGACACCTTTGAACCTGGCTCAACAATGAAGCCGCTAACCATTTCAATTGCTTTGGAAAAAGGCGTAGTCAAGCCTGATACCAATATGGTGATTGGTGCAAAGTATTTAGTGGGTCCTAAGCCTATTACAGATACCCATCCTTATGGAAATCTAACAGTCGCACAAATTATTCAAAAGTCTAGCAATATCGGTACTGCAAAGATTGCCATGAATAATCTTTCTGCTGAAGAAATGTGGGATTTTTATACTGCTGTTGGCTTGGGGCAGGCACCAAAAATTGGTTTCCCTGGTGCTGTTGCGGGCACAGTGCATCCTTTCAAAAAATGGATGCCTACCGATCAAGCCCGTATTGCTTTTGGTTATGGTATTTCTGCGTCACTCTTTCAGGTGGCGCGCGCATACACAGTCTTTGCGCGTGATGGTGAATTAGTTCCTCTTACGATTGAGCGTAGTCCTGAATTCAAGCCAGGCGTTAAAGTGCTCTCACCAAAAACTGCCATTGAAATGCGCAACATGATGGAAGCAGTTACTGAGCCTGGGGGAACTGCAGTCAAAGCGCAGGCTGAAGGTTATCGGGTTGGCGGAAAAACAGGCACTGCTCACAAATTAGTTGGCAAAGGATATGGCAATTCTTATCGTGCTTACTTTGCTGGACTTGCTCCTATTAGTGCGCCACGTATTGTGGTTGCAGTAATGATTGATGAGCCTACTGGCGGAAGTCACTACGGCGGTGATGTTGCGGCACCTGTATTCTCGACAATTGTTGGGGAGACGCTCCGTTCATTGAATGTCTTGCCAGACAATAAAGTTAAGCAAATGGTGTTGGAAGATAAAGCTCCAGAAGAAATTCGGCCGGTAGCTGCACACGCTCAACATGTGGTTTTGAAGCGATGAGGGTGGATTTGAAAATAGACACCAATCATTTGATTGACCACTTACATACTCTAGCGAACTCCTCCGCAAAAGTATGTGTGGATAGTCGCCAGATTCAGTCTGGCGATATCTTTTTTGCATATCCCGTAGGTCATGGCAATGCCTTGCGCGATGGCCGTCAATTTATTGATGCGGCATTAGAGGGTGGTGCAGCTGCAGTGGTCTTCGATCCAGCGGGTGCAGATCAGCAATATTTAGATCATCCGCAATGTTTTGCGGTTGAACATCTTGCTAGAAAAGCAGGTGAGCTATGCGCACAGTGGTATGGTCATCCGAGTAGAGCATTAAAAATCATTGGCGTTACTGGTACTAATGGCAAAACTAGCATCACGCAATGGTTGGCCCAAGCCTTAGATACAAGTAGTCATCGCACTGCAGTTTTAGGCACCCTAGGCACTGGGTTCCCAGGTGCATTGGTTCAAACTGGCTATACCACTCCAGATGCACCTAAATTACAAACGCAGTTAGCAGAGTTGCGCAGCTCTGGAGCTAAACAAGTTGCGATGGAAGTATCTTCGCATGCTTTGCATCAAGAGAGAATCGCTGGAATAGATATTCACTGTGCAGTATTTACGAATCTGACGCAGGATCATTTGGATTACCACGGCAGCATGGCTGATTACGCTGAAGCAAAGGCTAAATTATTTCAGCAAACCGGCCTTGAGCACGCAGTGGTTAATTTGGATGATGCTTTTGGTCGTGAGCTTGCCATGAACTTGTTGGCAAAAGAGGGCTTGAAGGTCTGGGCATATGCGCTATCTCAATCTGCGTTCCAAGGATTTGAAAAATTTGGTGATTGTTTATCTCGTATCTATGCAAAAGATATTTTGCTGAGTGGAGCGGGTTACAACGCAAGCTTCATTTTTGATGGAGTGGGAAGTGTTCAATTGCATATTCCTTTGCTCGGTGAGTTTAATTTAAGTAATGCGCTTGCAGTTTGGACGGTATTACTTTCACAGGGTTTGAGCTTTGAAGTAGCCGCTCAAAAAGTGAGTCAATTAAATCCAGTGCTTGGTCGTATGGAGTTAATTCCTTTGGGGAAATCTCAAAAGACAGAGGGTTTATTAGCGGTTGTGGATTACGCCCATACCCCCGACGCTTTAGAGAAAGCCTTACAAGCATTGCGCCCCATTGCTAAGCAGCGCGGTGGAAAAATTTGGTGCGTCTTTGGTTGTGGCGGTGATCGCGATGCTAGCAAGCGTTCGCTAATGGGTGCTGTAGTAGAGCGCAATGCCGACCATATTCTGATTACAAGTGACAATCCTCGTTCAGAAGATCCACAAGCCATTATGGAGATGGTGCGCAGTGGTATTAGCAAGGATGCAAAGAACGTTCAAGTCATTGTTGATCGTGCATCTGCCATCATGGCTGCAATTCGTCGTGCGGATGCTTGGGATATTGTGTTGGTTGCTGGCAAGGGTCATGAGACTACTCAAGAAACTAATGGTAAGAAATTTGATTTTTCTGATCAAGAGCATATTCGCTTAGCCGCTGGAGGTGGAGTCTGATGTCAATCATGACCACCCTTGCACAAGCACAGGCAATGTTGCCTGGAAGTAAATTACTGAATACTTCTGCACAAGCTGCCCGGGCAGTTACTATTTCTAGAGTGGGTACTGATAGTCGCCAGATCGATCGTAATGAATTATTTGTTGCTTTAGTTGGTGAGCGCTTTGATGCACATGACTTTTTATCCGATGTCGCTAAGGCAGGAGTTAGCGCTGTTCTAATTAGCGCGCAAGATAAATGTCCGCCGGATTTACCTGCTATTTGCGTTTCAAACACCCGTGTTGGTTTGGGAAATTTAGCAAAAGCATGGCGGGCTAATCATCCCATTCCATTGGCGCTGGTTACTGGTAGCAACGGTAAAACCACCGTTAAAGAGATGATCGCTTCAATTTTTAAAGCAGCAGTTGGTGAGCAGCACACTTTAGTTACCAAGGGAAATCTGAATAACGATATTGGTTTGCCATTAACGCTGTTGAAATTGCGTGCAACGGATCGCCTTGCTGTGGTTGAGCTTGGCATGAATCATCCTGGTGAAACAGCGCAGTTAGCTGCGATTGCGCAGGCAAATATCGCATTAATTAATAATGCCCAGCGTGAGCATCAAGAGTTTATGGCTACGGTGGCGGCAGTTGCAGAAGAGCATTCAGATGCTATTCGTGCTTTGCCAAGCGATGGTATTGCAGTATTCCCAGCAGACTCAGAATTTTCAAGTGTTTGGCACCAGGCTGCCGCAGGCCGCAAGGTTATCGATTTTGTGTTGTCATCTGCGCACACCACAACGGCAGCCGCAGTGACTGGAAGCTTATTAAATAATGGGCTCGTTCACATAAAAACCGAACAAGGGACTATCGAGGTTCAATTAAATACTTTGGGCAGTCACAATGTTCGCAATGCCTTGGCGGCGAGTGCGGTTGGTATTGCAGCAGGTATAAGCCTCGAAAAAATTAAGCAGGGTCTTGAGTCATTCTCGCCAGTAAATGGGCGCATGCAGGCAAAGGTGATTGATTCACATCACACCTTAATTGACGATAGCTATAACGCCAATCCAGATTCTGTAAGGGCCGCTATCGATGCCTTAAAACAATCCGGTAATTTATCTTGGTTGATCTTGGGTGATATGGGTGAGGTTGGCAATCAGGGCCCCGAGTTCCATCGTGAGGTAGGTGCCTATGCTGCTGAGCAAGGAATCTCAAAACTATTTGCTTTGGGGGAGCAATGCCAATTTGCTCTTCAGGGATTTAATGGGGCTGTTGGTAATAGTGCGGCTGCATCTAGCGCAACGCATTTTGCCGATATGGATAGCCTCATCATGCAGGTAAGAGATGCTTTGCATGCCCAGTCCAGCGGTAGCAATCAACACTTAAATATTTTGGTTAAAGGTTCACGGTTTATGCGCATGGAGCGTGTAGTGCAGGCCTTGTTAGAGGAGGCTAAAACATGCTCTTAATGTTGGCGCAATGGTTGCAAGATGATTTCGGATTCTTCCGAGTATTTAATTACATCACTTTCAGGGCGGTGATGGCAACGGTGACTGCACTATTGATTGGTTTGGCGGCTGGACCTTGGGTGATTCGCAAATTAAGTGCTCTGAAAATGGGCCAGGCAATCCGCACAGATGGACCACAAACCCATTTAGTGAAATCAGGCACCCCAACTATGGGTGGTGTTTTGATTTTGATCGGCATCTTTATCTCATGCATGTTGTGGGCCGATCTCAGCAATCGATTTATTTGGATTGTGATGATTGTGACTTTTGGTTTTGGTTTAGTTGGCTGGGTAGATGACTATCGCAAAGTGGTCTACAAAGATCCTAAAGGCATGGCTTCAAGAGAGAAGTTCTTCTGGCAAACCTTAATTGGTTTATTTGCCGCTATTTATCTTGCATTCTCGGTTTCTGAAGTAAATAACCTAAAAGTATTGCAATTATTTTATGAATGGTTAAGAAGTGGATTTGCTTTAGATCTGCCTGCAAAAACCAATTTACTGCTGCCCTTCATGAAAGAAGTGAGTTATCCATTGGGTGTGATGGGCTTCATTATTTTGAGCTATTTAGTAATCGTGGGCAGTAGTAACGCAGTGAATTTGACCGATGGTCTTGATGGTCTTGTCATCATGCCGGTGATCTTAGTGGGCGCTGCTTTAGGTGCTTTTGCTTATGTGATGGGTAATGCGATTTATGCAAAGTATCTACTCTTTCCTTACATACCAGGTGCTGGTGAGCTCATGATTTTCTGTGGTGCTATGGGCGGTGCTGGCTTAGCCTTTCTTTGGTTTAACACACACCCAGCACAAGTGTTTATGGGTGATGTTGGCGCACTCGCTTTGGGCGGAGCGCTTGGCACTATCGCCGTGATTGTTCGTCAAGAAATTGTGTTGTTTGTGATGGGCGGCATTTTTGTTGCCGAGACTGTTTCGGTAATGCTCCAAGTATTTTGGTTCAAGCTCACTAAAAAACATTTTGGAGAGGGCCGTCGTATTTTCCGGATGGCGCCATTACATCACCATTTTGAATTGGGTGGTTGGAAGGAGACGCAAGTGGTTGTGCGTTTCTGGATTATTACCATCCTCCTAGTCTTAATTGGCTTATCTAGCTTGAAGTTACGGTGATCCAAAAGTAAATATGTTGATTTTAGAAAATACCTTTGCAAATGCAGCTTTCATGAGTGATGAAGGTTACCAAGCTCCAAACCGATTTCTTATCTTGGGATTGGGTGAGTCTGGTGTAGCTATGGCGAAGTGGTGCCTGCGAAATGGTGCCGAAGTTCGCTTAGCGGATACGCGCGAGCAATCCTCTTTTACTGAGCGTCAAAATGCCTGGCTGGAAGAGCTTCGGACTGCGGGCCTCAAAGATATTTGTTTTGGTCCTTTAGATGAGAGCTTGCTCAACAATATTGATGTAATTGGTATTAGCCCGGGACTTTCTCCGGTGCAAGACCCAACTTATGCATTCTTGGTTAAGGCTGAACAGGCTGAAATTGATGTGTGGAGTGAGATTGAATTTTTTGCTCGCGCAATTTCTGCTTTAAGTCGTATGGCGCAAGCTCAAGAGTTGAGTTATGCAGCTGCAGTATTGGCTGTCACTGGCACCAACGGTAAAACAACGACTACCGCATTAACCGGACAACTCTGTGAGCGCGCCGGTAAGAAAGTTGCTGTTGCAGGAAATATTAGTCCTGCAGCATTAGATAAGCTCATGAGCTGCTTAGATATTGCCGATCAAATCGTAGATATGCCGGATGTTTGGGTCTTGGAGCTATCTAGCTTTCAGTTGGTCTATACCCATACTTTGAATGCTACGGCAGCAACAGTATTGAATATTACCCAAGACCATTTAGATTGGCATGGCGATATGCAAGGATATGCGCAAGCTAAGTCACGGATATTTGGTATTGATACAGTTTGTATTTTGAATCGCGATGATTCTCTTGTGATGGGGCTGCTGTCTGAAGAGCAAAAAGCAGAGAGAGCCATTGTGACCTTTGGCTCTAATCGCCCAGACGAGCAAGGCGCTTTTGGAATTGAGCATGACTTACGTGCGGGTGGAATTGATTGGCTGGTATGGGCTGAGGTAGATGAAGATGTTGAGCCCAAGCCTAAGCGTCGTCGCAAATCTGCAGTTATTGAAGAGGAGCCGTTACGCCTCAAGCGTCTTATCCCAGCTGACGCCTTAAGAATACGTGGCCGACATAATGCATTAAATGCGCTTGCAGCCCTAGCCTTAGCACGTGCTGCTAATTTACCTATGAACGCACTGTTACATGGCTTACGTGATTACCATGGTGAGCCGCATCGTGTGCAAAGTATTGCGATTGTTAAAGATGTTGAGTATGTAGATGACAGCAAGGGTACTAATGTTGGTGCGACTGTCGCTGCATTGAATGGCCTGGGCAGTAACGAGTTTGGCAAGCGCATTTGGTTAATAGCTGGTGGCGATGGCAAAGGTCAGGATTTCGGTCCATTACGTGAACCCGCTTTACGTTTTGTAAAGGGCGCTTTCTTAATCGGCAAAGATGGCGCTGCAATTGGTGAGGCTCTTGGCTCTGGAATTCAAAGTACAAATTGTGGCGATTTAACTTCTGCAGTTCAAGCTGCCGCTAATCATGCCGTATCCGGAGATTTGGTGTTGTTGTCTCCAGCTTGCGCAAGCTTAGACCAGTTCCGTGACTATGTTGAGCGTGCCCAAGTATTTGCTGCAGAGGTTGAAGAGTTGGGCATGCGTTTTGAAGGGGTTCAGGTATGAACTTAAAAGAAAAATTCTTTCCTGAAAATCGACTTGGGCTGAATCGTTTCTGGAATTTTTCAAGAGGTGGAATTGATAACTTCCGCACTGGTTTGCGTGATGCTGTTTCAGGCGTAGAGCAAACCCGTTCACGCATGATGGACTATGACCAGTTGCTCGTATGGGCAATTCTGTCTCTGATGTTGATTGGTCTTGTAATGGTGTACTCCGCCTCTATTACTTTGGCCGATGGACCGAAGTATGCAAATTACAGTAGTAACTTCTTCCTCATTCGTCACGTGATTTCTTTGGTGATTGCGATTGGTGTCGGTATCTGGGCTTTTAAGATTCCTACCAAAGTATGGGATCGTTATTCACCAGTCATTTTCGGATTTACCGTTTTATTGCTGATTGCCGTTTTGATTCCTGGTGTAGGTAAGGGCGTGAATGGTGCAAAGCGTTGGATTCCTTTGGGCTTGATGAACTTTCAGCCATCCGAGTTGATGAAATTTGCTGCTGTGATATTTGCTGCAAGCTATACCGTACAACGTCAGGAATATCTCCACTCCTTTGTGAAGGGTATGCTACCAATGGGTATTGCAGTTGCCCTGGTTGGCGGTCTGTTGATGGCTGAGCCAGACATGGGTGCATTCGTAGTGGTTGCTTTGATTGCGTTCGGCATTCTCTTTTTGGGCGGCATCAATGCTAAATTATTTGGCGGCTTGATCCTCGTTGGTTTGATGAGTGGTGCAACCATGATTGCGCTCTCTCCATTTCGTCGTGGACGCATGCTGGCCTTTATGGATCCATGGCAAGTAGATAACGCCGCCAATAAAGGCTATCAGTTAACCCATTCATTGATGGCATTTGGTCGCGGTGAATGGTTCGGTACAGGGCTTGGTGGGAGTGTAGAAAAATTGCACTACTTACCAGAAGCGCATACCGATTTCATCATGGCTGTGATTGGCGAAGAGTTGGGATTTGTTGGTGTGGTGGTAATGATCTTCTTGTTTTATTGGATCGTACGTCGTGCCTTCTTAATTGGCCGCACTGCTTTGCAGTTGGATCGTAGCTTTGCAGGTCTTGCCGCTAAAGGGGTTGCCATTTGGATTGGTTGGCAAGCCTTCATTAATATGGGCGTAAACCTTGGCCTGCTTCCAACGAAGGGCTTGACCTTGCCATTGGTAAGTTACGGCGGCTCAGGAATTTTGATGAACGCGGTTGCCGTTGCAATGTTGCTGCGTATTGATTTTGAAAATCGCATCCTCATGCGTGGAGGGAAGCTTTGACTAAACCCTCAATCTTGGTGATGGCTGGCGGTACTGGTGGACATATCTTTCCGGGCCTTGCTGTCGCTGAATATTTACGGATTTGCGGTTGGAAGGTCTCTTGGTTGGGTAATCAAGCTGGCATGGAGTATCGCCTCGTGAAGTCTTGTGATTTCCCATTTGAGGCGGTCGAGTTCGGTGGTCTACGTGGCAAGGGATTAAAAGCAAAGTTGATGTTGCCTATTAATCTTATGCGCGCTTGCTATCAAAGTTGGAAGATTATGCGTCGCCTAAAACCTAATGTGGTTTTAGGTATGGGCGGCTACATTACTTTCCCTGGTGGTTTGATCACTAAGCTTTTGAAGCGTCCATTGGTTTTGCATGAAGCGAATTCAGTCGCTGGTAGCGCTAATCGTGCGCTGAGTAAAATTGCCATGCGGACTTTAACTGGGTTTCCAGAGACGATGGCGCAGGCAGAGTGGGTTGGCAATCCGATCCGCGAAGAGTTTGATCATATGCTTGCACCCGCAGCTCGTTATGATCAGCGTCAAGGACCCTTATCTATTTTGGTCGTGGGCGGCAGCTTGGGAGCCGCAGCCCTGAATGAAAACATTCCAGCTGCTCTAGCGTTGATTCCGGCTGAGTCACGTCCCAAGGTGATTCATCAGGCGGGCGATAAGCATTTAGCAGATCTACAGAAGCGATATGCTGACTTAGGTGTAACCGCAGATATTCGCCCTTTTATTGATGACATGCCTGCTGCATATGCACAGACCGATTTGGTGATTTGTCGCTCAGGCGCCATGACAGTTTCTGAAATAGCAGCTTGTGGCATCGCCTCTTGTCTTATTCCATTTCCATTTGCGATTGACGATCACCAAACTGCGAATGCACAGTTTTTGGCAAATTCGAATGCAGCTATTTTGTTGCCGCAGCTATTGCTGAACCCCCAAGATTTAGCGGTGATGCTTCAAAACTTCAATCGCACAGAATTAAAAGAGATGGCATTACGTGCGCATGCTTTAGCAAAGCCTCATGCTACCCAGCGTGTAGCTGAGGTATGCGCCGATTGCGCGGGGGTAGGTATATGAAACATATCGTTCAGCAAATTCACTTCATCGGTATCGGTGGCGCTGGCATGAGTGGCATCGCTGAAGTGCTATTGAACTTGGGGTATCAAGTCTCAGGATCTGACCTAGCTGATGGAGCAGTTACAAAGCGTCTAAAAGAGTTGGGCGCAGTCATTCATATTGGGCATGACCCTAAAAATATTGGTACTGCGGAGGCGGTAGTGATTTCCACTGCTGTTGCAGGCAATAACCCAGAGGTTTTGGCTGCACGCGCAGCAAAGGTGCCGGTGATTCAGCGGGCAGTCATGTTGGGTGAGTTGATGCGTCTAAAGCAGGGCATTGCAATTGCTGGCACGCATGGCAAAACAACTACTACCAGCTTAGTTGCATCCGTTTTAGCTGAAGGTGGTCTAGATCCTACATTTGTGATTGGCGGCAAACTCAATTCCGCAGGCGCCAATGCGCGCTTGGGCCAGGGAGATTTTATTGTGGTTGAGGCGGATGAATCAGATGCCTCTTTCTTGCAATTATTTCCAGCTATGGAAGTGGTAACGAATATTGATGCTGATCATATGGATACCTATCAGCACGATATGGCCAGATTAAAGCAGGCATTTGTACAGTTTATTCAGCGTATGCCGTTCTATGGTGTGGCAGTGCTTTGTATCGATGATGCCAATGTGCGCGACATCATTCCATTTGTATCTCAGCCAGTACTTCGCTATGGTCTGTCAGAGGATGCGGATATTCGCGCAAGCAATGTACGCGCAGATGGCACACAGATGCATTTCACAGTTGATCGTCGCACGGTGCGCAGACATGGTAATAAGCCTGGGCCACTCAATATCACATTGAACCTACCTGGATTGCATAACGTGCGTAATGCCTTGGCTGCAATTGGTATCGCTACAGAGTTGGGTGTGGGTGATGAAGCGATCACTAAGGCTCTCTCAGAATTTAGCGGAGTTGGTCGTCGCTTCCAACGTTATGGGGAGATTCCTCTGGCAGCTGGTGGTAGCTTTACCTTGATTGATGATTATGGCCATCACCCCGTAGAAATGGCTGCAACCTTGGCTGCGGCAAGAGGTGCCTACCCAGATCGTCGCTTGGTCTTGGCATTCCAGCCACATCGCTTTACTAGAACGCGTGATTGCTTTGGCGAGTTTGTTCAAGTGCTCAAAAATTTTGATGCTTTAGTACTGACTGATGTGTATCCAGCGGGCGAAGCAAAAATTCCGGGGGCTGATAGTAAGAGTTTGATGAAGGCTGCTACCGCTGAAGATAAGCATTCCAAAGCCTTATTAGATTCGTGCGCAGTTGCCTATGCTGCAAATGTTGCAGAAATGCCAGAAAAGTTGAGTCAAGTTTTAAAAGATGGAGATGTATTAATCACGATGGGTGCAGGATCAATTTCTGCTTTGCCACATACGTTGTCGGAGGCGAAGCATGTCTAAGGTAGGCGCTAATTTGAGCTCTTGGGGTGAACGCGTTCAGTCTGGCTTAGCTAGCTTAGAGCCGATGTCTTTTGGTCGCGTTGGCGTTTTGCTGGGTGGTAAATCTGGCGAGAGGGAAATTTCTCTCATGTCAGGTAATGGCGTATTGGAAGCATTGCGATCAAAAGGTGTCGACGCTCACGCTTTTGATACAGGCTTACGTTGCCCAACAGAATTGGCTAAAGAAAACTTCGATCGCGTATTCATTTCCTTGCATGGCCGCTTTGGTGAAGACGGAACCATCCAAGGGTTGCTGGAGTTGTTAGGGTTGCCTTACACAGGCAGTGGCGTTTTAGCCTCTGCTCTAGCAATCGACAAAATTGTCACCAAGCAAGTTTGGATTAGTAATGGACTCGCGACTCCTGAGTATGAGGAATTAACTGCTGATAGCGACTGGAATGCGGTCGTGAAGCATCTTGGTTTGCCTATGATTGTGAAGCCAGCCCATGAAGGATCCTCTTTGGGCTTAACAAAAGTGAAGTCCGCAGAAGAGTTGCCGGCTGCTTACAAGCTTGCCGCTGGATTAGATAAAAAAGTGATTGCAGAGACTTGCATCATTGGCGATGAGTTAACTTGTCCGCTAGTTGGTCAAGGCAAGACGGCCGAAGCTTTACCGGTGATCAAAATCATTCCACCACAAGCAAATTACGATTTTCATAATAAGTATTTCTCTGACGAAACTCAGTACTTATGCCCTACTGGGCTTGCGCCTGAGGTGAATGCTGCCGTTCAGGAATTAGCTTTGGCTGCATATAAGGCTTTGGGTTGTCGTACATGGGGTCGCGCTGATGTGATGCTGGATCAAAAGACCGGCAAGCCTTACTTATTGGAAATGAATACCTCCCCTGGAATGACTTCTCACTCTTTGGTGCCAATGGCTGCGAAGGCTGCTGGTATTGAGTATGCAGATTTAGTGCTTTGGTTGCTCAGTCAAACGTTGCAGCAAAAAGAGGGTACTGCTGCATGAGCAATTTCATGGATCGCTTCGGTGAAATTTTCTCTATGTTGATGTCTCCGCTTTGGAATCATGCGGAGCGCATGGAGAGGCTGAGTCGTTTCCTGCTGCGCGGCTTCGTGGTGATGCTCGTCATTGGTATTTTGGTTTGGCTAAGTCAGCGACCAGTTTTCGCTTTAAAGCAGATTCAGATTGAACCGGTTGCTGGCCAAACGTTGAAACACATTAACAAGCCTATTGTTAAGCAACAAGTTTTAGAAACAGTGCAGGGTAATTTTTTCAGCGTTCGCTTAGAGGATGTAAAGCGAGGCTTTGAAAGTATGCCTTGGGTACGACATGCCAATGTCCGTCGCGTATGGCCAAATGGTCTAGTGGTGAGTATCGAAGAGCAGAAGCCTTTTGGTACTTGGGGTGGCGCTGAGAGCCACACCCTAATGAATACCCATGGTGAGCTCTTTACTGGGCGCGTTACTGAGGTGAGTGAGGATGTGCGTTTAGTTGACTTCTCCGGCCCTGAAGATGCTGGCAAAGAAGTCATGAGTCTTTATGAAAAAGCAAACAACTGGTTTAAGCCATGGGGCGCAGAAGTCACTAGCCTTGCACTGACTGAGCGTTATGCATGGCACGTTAAGCTCTCAAACGGAATGAAAGTAGAGTTTGGCCGCGATGAGGAAAGCTCAGACAAAAATTTAACGGAAGAACGTGTGGCGCGTTTATTTAAATATTGGCCACAAGTACAAGAGAAGTGGGCGAATCGAGTAGATGCAGTCGATTTGCGATATGCAAATGGTTTTGCAGTTCATCTTGCATCTGCAAGTTTGAAAAAGAATGATGTAGATGGCAAAAAAAGTGAGCTGAAGCAATGAGGAATGGTAATGAGTAAAGACAATCGCGATATTTTGGTTGGTTTAGATATTGGAACTTCCAAGGTGGTTGCCTTGGTTGCTGAATTAGCTCCAGATGGCCAATTCAACGTAGTGGGTGTTGGTCAAACGGCATCCAAAGGATTGAAGAAGGGCGTTGTAGTCAATATTGAAGCTACCGTTCAGTCTATTCAGAAGGCGCTTGAAGAGGCTGAAGTGATGGCCGATCGTCAGATTGTGCAAGTCTTTACGGGTATTGCTGGTAATCACATTGTGAGTTTTAACTCGAGCGGTATGGTTGCAATACGCGATAAAGAAGTTGGCTCTGGTGATGTTGAACGCGTTCTCGAAACTGCAAAAGCAATCAACATCCCAACTGACCAGCAGATTTTGCACATCCTTGTTCAAGAATTCATCATTGACGGCCAAGAAGATGTACGCGAGCCAATTGGTATGAGTGGTTTGCGCCTAGAAGTGAAGGTGCACATTGTTACTGGCGCTGTAAGTGCTGCGCAAAATATTGTGAAGTGTGTACGTCGTTGTGGTCTCGAAGTTAACGACCTCATCTTGCAGCCTTTAGCTTCAAGCTTAGCAGTGTTAACCGAGGATGAAAAAGAGCTTGGCGTTGTATTGGTAGATATTGGTGGCGGTACAACGGATATTGCAATTTATTGTCAGGGCTCTATTCGCCATACAGCGGTTATTCCAATTGCTGGCGATCAAATTACGAATGATATTGCGATGGCATTGCGCACGCCAACGATTGATGCTGAAGATTTGAAAATTGCGCATGGTATTGCTCGTCAAGAGATGGCTGATCCAACCGCAATGATTGATGTTCCTGGTGTCGGTGACCGTGAGCCACGCCCAATGTCTAAGCAAGCTTTGGCGGCAGTAATTGAGCCACGTGTTGAAGAGTTATTTACGCTGGTAAGAGGCGTAGTTCGTGACTCCGGTTACGAAGATATGGTTTCTTCTGGAATTGTTTTAACGGGCGGCACTGCGTTAATGCCGGGCATGGTGGAGTTGGCAGAACAAGTCTTCTTGAGGCCTGCTCGTATCGGTACACCTGAATACCGTGGACATCTCCATGAGGTCTTACGTAGTCCCAGATATGCCACCAGCATTGGTTTGCTGATGGAAGGTCAAGCGCAGCTATTGCGCGGCCGTCGTGTTTCTCAATCAGGCGCGTTACAAGGTGTTATATCGCGCATGAAAGAATGGTTTGCAGGAAATTTTTAAGTTTTTTTCGTCGTCGTCAACGTAGTACGTATTTACCTAGGAGGGTATATGGAATTTGAAATGTTAGATCAAGAAACAGCTGGCAAGACCATTATTAAAGTGGTTGGAGTCGGTGGCGCTGGTGGCAATGCTGTCCAGCATATGATCCGTCGCGGTGTTAATGGCGTAGAGTTCATTTGCATGAACACCGATGCTGGCGCTTTACAGCGCTCTGAGGCATCTGTGAATTTGCAACTGGGTTCTAGCGGATTAGGTGCTGGCGCCAAACCGGAAATCGGCGCAGCTTCTGCTGAAGAAGCGCGTGCTCGCATTGCCGATACATTGCAAGGCGCACACATGGTGTTCATCACTGCTGGTATGGGTGGTGGTACAGGAACTGGAGCGGCCCCAATCGTGGCTCAAGTAGCTAAAGAAATGGGCATTTTGACTGTTGGTGTCATTAGTAAGCCATTTGATTTCGAGGGCGTAAAGCGCTTGAAGGTTGCTGAGAATGGCGCTGCAGAACTCGAGTCATATGTAGATTCATTGATTGTTGTACTCAATGAAAAACTCTTTGAAGTGATGGGTGAAGATGCTGAGTTCGATAAGGCATTTGCTTGTGCGGATGATGTATTGCATAACGCAGTATCTGGCATTGCAGAAATCATCAATGTTCAGGGCTTGATCAACGTTGACTTTGAAGACGTTAAAACAGTAATGGGTGAGCAAGGAAAAGCCATGATGGGAACGGCAACTGTTTCCGGCATGGATCGTGCACGCTTAGCTGCCGAAGCTGCAGTAGCATCCCCATTGCTCGAAGGTGTTGATCTGTCAGGTGCACGTGGTGTGTTGGTAAACATTACTGCTAGCCGTTCATTGAAATTGTCTGAGACTCGCGAAGTCATGGCGGCGATTCGTGGTTATGCCGCTGATGATGCAACCGTAATCTTTGGCACTGTTTATGACGAGAGCCTAGGCGACGCCTTACGTGTAACTGTGGTTGCTACTGGCTTGAATAATCCTCAAGCACGTAAAAACAACCAACCTGAAGTAGTTTGGAGACAAGCTACTGGTACTCATGATGCAATGCCAACGATGGCAGACCTCAATAGCTTTGCTCCTGCTAGCGCATCAGCAGCAATGAGCAAGGTCAGTGTGGATTCGGCTTTAAGTACTAGCGCAGGTTTAGCCTTGACAGGAACTGGTAGTGCTCCAGCAATGGCAGCTCAACCGGCAAGCACAGGCGTGGACTATAGCCAGTATGACTTGCCACGGGTTTTTCGTAGCTCTCGTGAAGCGACTCCTGCGCCTACATTAGGTGCGGATAGCTCCCCTCAGGCTAAATCCATGTTGGACAAAGGGGCTGATTACTATGAAATTCCAGCCTTTTTACGTAAACAAGCAGATTAATTAACTGCTTAATACAATAGGTAATTGCGAAATGCCAGCGCGGCGCCCCTCCGGACGACGAATCCCGCGCTTGCGTTGGCATGCTTACTAACAATTATTTATTGGAGATGTCATGATTGCTGTTGGACAAAAATTACCGAACGCTACTCTTTATGAATTTATGAATGAAGAGACCGAAGGCTGCTCCTTAGGGCCAAATGCTTTTGAAGTTGAAAAGCTGGTAGCTGGAAAAAAGATTGTGTTGTTTGCATTGCCTGGCGCGTTTACACCAACCTGCTCTGCAAAGCATGTGCCTGGTTATGTTGAGCACTATGATGCGATTAAAGCTAAAGGTGTTGACGAAATTTGGTGTGTTTCTGTAAATGATCCGTTTGTGATGGGTGCATGGGGACGCGATCAAAAAGTTGGCAAAAAGATTCGCATGCTAGGCGACGGCAGTGCTGAGTTCACCAAAAAGCTTGGTTTAGAGTTGGATCTCACTGCGCGTGGTTTTGGTGTTCGCTCAGATCGTTATGCCATGATTATTGAAGATGGTGTGGTGAAGTCATTAGACCGCGAAGCTCCTGGTAAGTTTGAAGTAAGTGACGCTGCTTCCATCTTGAAAAAGCTGTAATTCAAACCCTCATATAACAAATCCCCCCTGAATTTAAATATCGAAATATGATGAAGCAACGCACCATTGCCACTCCGGTTAAGACCGTGGGGATTGGCTTACATTCTGGTCGTAAGGTGATGATTTCCATTAAGCCTGCACCAGTAAATTCAGGGGTTCAGTTCGTGAGGGTGGATACACCCGAGCAGTCGGTTGTACCTGCAACTGCCTTAGCTGTATGTGATACAAGGCTTGCCTCGGTTATTCAAAAAGATGGTGTGCGTGTTTCTACAGTAGAGCATCTGCTTTCAGCCTGTGCTGGTCTTGGTCTTGATAATTTATTGATTGAGCTTGATGGTGAAGAAGTGCCCATCATGGATGGTAGCGCCGCTTCATTCTTATTCTTAATTGAATCAGCTGGTATTGCAGAACAAGATGCACCACGTCAATTTGTAGTGATTAAAAAACCAGTAGAGGTTCGCGAGAGCGACAAGCTTGCGCGCTTAGAACCATTCTTTGGGTTTAAGTTAGATTTCACGATTGACTTCAAGCATCCTGCGGTAGATAAAACAGGGCAACGTTTTGTGGTTGATTTTGCAGAACAAGCCTACCGCAGTGAAATTGGCCGCGCGCGGACTTTTGGATTTGCACATGAAGTAGAAGCATTACGCGAAATGGGATTGGCGCGTGGTGGTAGCTTGGATAACGCGATTGTTTTAGATGAGCACCGCATTTTAAATAACGAAGAACTTCGTTATGAGGATGAATTTGTGCGTCACAAAATATTAGATGCGATTGGCGATCTGTATCTGATTGGCCATCCTATTGTGGGAGCTTATATTGCCGAGAAATCAGGCCACGCTCTGAATAACGCACTTTTGCGTAAGCTTTTAGAAGACCCTAGTTCTTATGAAATCAGCTCTTTTGCTGAAAATAAGGCTCCAGGTGCCTACTCTCAAGAAAGCCAGCCTCTCTTTTTCTAAGGGCGCTGAAGTAGTTTTGAGCTACTTTGGTTTATTTTTCAGCAGCTTCTCAATGGAGGAGCGTAAACCAGAGTCTGGCCCTAACTTCTCCAATAACGATTCCCAGGATTTTTTGGCAACCTCATTTAATCCTTTTGGCTTTTCACGCTGATCTTGGCGGGGCTTAACTTCCCAAGCGGGCGGAGCGGGTTTAACTCGCACTTTTATTGCCTTACAAGGCAACCCAGATTTACTTAACTCATTGATTAGACTGGGTAATATTTGCTGTAAGCGACTGGCAATGCTAGCGCTACTGACCAGTAAAAATAGCTCATCTTGTGAACCAGAACGCCAACCAGCTTCAATTTTTGGGCTCAGATGGTCTAAATCAAGCTTCGTTAAGGCTGAGTTGATGATTGTCTTGAGTTTGGCTAGATCTTCGGTTTTAGCCAAAATTCCCCCAAGACCATCAGATTCACGTAGGTAATCCATCCAGTCGTGAGCTGTAGGCTTGCGGGATGATTTAGGGCTAAAGTTCATAAAAAATGGGGTTGCGGGTGATAAACTCAAGGACTTAATTTTCTTCAATATCCCATGGTAATCGGTCTTCTTAAAACCCTGGTCGGCAGTCGTAACGACCGCCTCTTAAAACAGTATCGCAAAGTCGTTGCTAAGGTCGCCACTTTTGAGGCGAGCCTGCAATCTTTGGATGACTCTGCGCTTGCTGCAAAAACTGCAGAATTCAAGTCACGCCTTGCTGCTGGAGAGTCCTTAGATGACATCGCTGCAGAAGCATTTGCGGTGGTTCGTGAGGCTAGCGCACGCGTTATGAAGATGCGCCACTTTGATGCGCAGATTCTGGGTGGTCTAGCCTTGCATCAAGGCAAGATTGCCGAGATGGGCACAGGGGAAGGAAAAACCTTAACGGCGACTCTTCCAGTCTATTTGAATGCTTTGACTGGTAAAGGTGTTCATGTTGTCACGGTGAATGATTATTTAGCGCAGCGTGATGCCGAATGGATGTCCAAGTTGTATAACTTCTTGGGTATGAAGGTAGGTGTGAATCTATCTCAAATGGATCACACTACTAAGCAAGAAGCTTATGCCGCTGATATTACATACGGCACCAATAATGAATTTGGCTTCGATTACTTGCGCGACAATATGGTTCAGGATTTGGATCAGCGCGTGCAACGCGGTTTAGCTTATGCGATCGTTGACGAAGTCGACTCCATTCTGATTGATGAAGCTCGTACCCCATTAATCATTTCTGGTCAGGCTGAAGATCACACCGATCTTTATGTCAAGATAAATGCCCTGCCATCTCATTTAGAGCGTCAAATTGGTGAAGAGAAGGCTGATGGCACAGGTGTTGAGAAGCCAGGCGACTACTGGGTAGACGAGAAGTCTCAGCAGGTTTATTTGACCGAACAAGGTCATGACAAAGCTGAGTCTGTATTGGTCCAATTGGGCGCTCTCAATGATGGCGATTCTCTTTACGCGCCACAAAATATTACTTTGATGCATCACGTGTACGCTGCTCTGCGCGCACACACTCTATATCACCGCGATCAACAATACGTTGTCCAGAATGGTGAAGTCATCATCGTGGATGAATTTACTGGTCGTTTAATGCAAGGTCGTCGTTGGTCTGATGGATTGCATCAAGCTGTCGAAGCCAAAGAGGGCGTGCAGATTCAAAATGAGAATCAAACCCTAGCGACAATTACTTTCCAAAATTATTTCCGCATGTATGGCAAGTTAGCCGGTATGACCGGTACTGCCGATACTGAGGCGTATGAATTTAAAGAAATCTACAACTTGGAAACAGTTGTGATTCCGCCAAATCGCATTAGCCAAAGAAAAGATAAGCAAGATCAGATCTACAAGTCATCTCGCGAACGCTATGACGCGGTGATTAAAGATATCGAAGATTGCTATGAACGTGGCCAACCAGTGCTGGTGGGTACCACTTCGATTGAAAACTCTGAGTTGATTGCGAACCTATTGGATCAACGTAAATTACCGCATCAAGTTTTAAATGCAAAACAGCATGCTCGCGAAGCGGAAATTATTGCTCAAGCTGGCCGCCCAAAAATGATCACGATTGCTACTAATATGGCAGGCCGCGGTACTGATATCGTGCTTGGCGGTAATGTCGGCAAGCAGTCTTCTTTGATTGAGGCCGATAGCTCACTGGTTGATGCTGATAAAGCAGTCAAAATCAAGCAGTTGCAGGATGAGTGGCAAAGTATTCATGACCAAGTTCTCACTGCAGGTGGTTTGCATATCATCGGTACCGAGCGACACGAGAGTCGTCGTATCGATAACCAACTAAGAGGTCGCTCGGGTCGTCAAGGTGATCCTGGCTCTTCCCGCTTCTACCTTTCATTGGATGATTCGCTGCTACGTATCTTTGCGGGCGATCGTTTACGTGCTGTCATGGAGCGTCTCAAGATGCCCGATGGTGAGCCGATTGAAGCGGGCATGGTAACGCGCTCTATTGAGTCTGCTCAACGCAAGGTTGAGGGTCGCAACTTTGATATTCGTAAGCAATTGCTGGAATATGACAACGTTGCTAATGATCAGCGTAAAGAAACTTACCGCCTCAGGAATGAAGTGCTCGAGAGTGCTGATATTGGCGACTTAATTGCCAATTTGCGCGAAGATGTTTTGCGTTCCGTTTGCTCGGTTTATGTTCCCCTGGAGTCTATGGAAGAACAGTGGGACTTAACTGGATTAGAAAATGTTCTAGCCAGTGAGTGGGGTCTCACAATTGATCTCAGAAATTGGGTTGAAGGTGCCGAGACTGTAGATGATGCAGAAATTGTTGACCGTGTATTGGATGCTGCTAGAGAGACCTACGATGCAAAGGTCGAACTCTCTGGACGTGAATCTTTTGCAGGCTTTGAGCGCTCTGTACTTTTGTATAGCTTAGATAGTCACTGGCGTGAACACTTGGCTGCTTTGGATCATTTGCGGCAGGGTATTCATTTGCGCGGTTATGCACAGAAGGATCCTAAGCAAGAGTACCGCCGCGAAGCATTTGAGCTGTATGGTGAATTGCTCAATATCATCAAGAATGATGTTGTGAAAAGCATCATGACTGTTCAGATTCGTAGTGCCAATGAATTAGATCAAGCATCCGAGTCGATGAATGATGATTTGGCTAAGCTTTCTGATGTTCAGTATCAGCATGCCGATCCTGAGAAAGAGGTGGCTGGATCAACAGGTGATCGCGGCGCCGCTATTGATATTCAACCCGCACCTCTGCGCACAGGTCCAAAGGTAGGTCGCAACGATCCTTGTACGTGCGGTAGCGGTAAGAAGTATAAAAATTGCTGCGGTGCGTTGACTTAAGGGAGTGATCCACGGTTAATGGTGCTTGAATGGCTCAGATAAATCTGAGCCATTTTTCTTGGTGGAATCCCTAATTACAAGAATCCCCTCAGATTCTGTAGATCTGTCATGATTTGTAAGTGCAAAAATATTTGCTTTGTCTTTTACATCTCAAATTTAAATAAGGGGGCATTATGGTCGTGTCTTTTACTCTCAACGGTAAAGCTGTTAATTTCGATGGGGATCCTGAAACGCCGATTCTCTGGGTCTTGCGCGACCATTTAGATGTAACGAGTCCGAAGTATGGCTGTGGCGCAGGACTTTGTGGCGCCTGTACTGTTCATTTGGAGGGTGCCGCCATCCGTTCCTGCTCTACACCCATATCTGCTGCGGGCGGTAAGTCAGTTACCACACTCGAGGGTTTAACGGCAAAGGTTGGCAAAGCACTTCAAGATGCTTGGATCGAGTTCGATGTACCTCAGTGTGGATATTGTCAGACTGGGCAAATGATGTCTGCAGCTGATTTATTGGCAAAGAAAAAACAGCCTAGTAGTGATGATATTAAAAATGCCATGAGCGGAAATATTTGTCGCTGCGGCACCTATTCCCGTATCGAAAAAGCAGTCAAACGTGCTGCAGATAAATTGGCATAAAGGATAAAGATCATATGAAAAATCAATCTTTAAAAAGCAACAGCCGTCGTCAATTTATTCAGCAAAGCGCTGCGCTTGGCGGTGCCTTTGTTGTTGGGATGCATCTGCCGATGACAAGTGAGGCTGCTGTAGGGGATGTTGCAAAGCCTGTCTTAGCAAACGCTTGGGTGCAAATTACCCCTAATAATCAAATTACGCTCATTTGTGCTCGCTCTGAGATGGGTCAGGACGTATATACCTCTTTGCCAGCTTTGCTAGCTGAGGAATTAAATTTACCTCTCTCAATGATTCGGGTTGAGATTGCTGGGGTTGCCCCTGTTTACATCAATGCGATGTTGGGCGGGCAAATTACTGGAGGCTCAACTTCAGTTCGTGAGGCCTTCGATAAATTAAGAACTGCTGGAGCTGCAACTCGTATGGTCTTAATTCAGGCCGCAGCTCAACGTTGGAACGTGTCAGCTGCCGACTGTAAGGCTATGAATGGCAAGGTAACGCATTCAAGTGGCAAATCAGCTACCTACGGAGAATTGGCTGCAGATGCAGCTAAGTTGCCTCTTCCAGAAAAACCAGCCTTAAAGTCGCCTGCGAATTTTATGGTGATTGGCAAAGAAACAATGCGTCGCTTGGATACGCCAAGCAAGGTTGCTGGTAAGGCAGTTTATGGAATTGACGTCAAGATTCCAGGTATGGCAATTGCATCTTTAGCGCAGTGCCCTGTTATTGGAGGTACGCCTACATCCTTTGATGCTTCCGCTGCAATGAAGGTGACTGGAGTGATTAAAGTTGTCCAGATTTCGGATGGTGTTGCAGTATTGGCTAAAGATTTTTATACGGCGCGTAAGGGTAGGGATGCCCTGAAAATTACCTGGAATGAAGGATCTAATGCGAATCTGAACAATGCTGTTGTTCGTAAGTCATTAGAGGATGGTTTATCTAAAAAGGGTGCTGTGATTAAAGCGGTGGGTGATTCTAATGCTACCGTTGTCAATGGCAAGCCGCTTAGTGCCCAATACTTTTTGCCATACTTAGCCCACTCCACTATGGAGCCTGTGAACTGTTCTGCTGATGTATCTAATGGTAAGTGCAGAATTATTGGGCCAATTCAATTTCAGCAAGGTGGGCAGGCGGTAGCTGCTGCTGCAGCTGGAGTTAAGCCGGAAGATGTCACGATTGAAACTACCTTCCTGGGTGGTGGATTTGGCCGCAAGTTGGAGTTGGACTTTATTCGTCAGGCCGCTGAAATTTCTAAAGCCGCTGGTATGCCAGTCAAGATGCTTTGGACCAAGGAGGATGACATTACCCATGACTTCTATCGCCCTATGAGTATTCATAAAGTGGATGGGGTCTTGGGTGCCAATGGTCAGTTAGCTTCCTTGAAAGCCAAAATGGTTTCTCAGTCAGTGACTGCACGAGCCTTTCCTGGTTTTGTGAAAGATGGTTTTGATCCATTCATGGTGGAAGGCTCGAACAATATTACTTATGAGATTCCCAATTTAGAAATTACTAACGTGATTACGGATACCGGGCTTCGAGTGGGTTATTGGCGCTCAGTCAGTAATGCGCTAAATGCATTTGCAATTGAGAGTTTCGTAGATGAGGCCGCTAAAGCTGCTGGGAAGGATCCCGTTGCATATCGGATAGCATCTTTAGGCAAGCACCCTCGAGCAAAAGCCGTCCTTGAGTTGGCGGTGAAAAAGTCTGGATATGTGCCTGGTAGTAAGCGTTTTGGTGTTGCGCAGATGGAGTGTTATGACACTTATTCTGCTTGCATCCTTGAATTGGATTCTGCGGCTAAAGAGACTAAGGTTAAGAAAATTACTTTCGTTTCTGATTGCGGAATTACAGTACATCCTGACCAGGCAAGAGCGCAGCTCACTGGTGGCGTGATTTACGGCTTGAGTGCAGCCTTAAGCAATGAAATTACGATTGAGAATGGCCGGGTTCAGCAGAATAACTTCAATAACTACCCCAGCTTGCGACAAAATCAAGTGCCTGTCGTTGAGGTGCATTTGGTGCCAAGTCAGGAGAAGCCGGGTGGCTTGGGTGAGGTTGGGGTGCCTTTAGTGGCCCCAGCTCTGGTCAACGCAATTGCTGCAGCAACTGGCAAGCGGATTCGGGAGTTGCCAATCAAGGCGTAGTATCTGTAATGGGGTTTAACCAAAATAAAGCGCGCCTAGAAGGTGCGCTTTATTTTTGAGCCTCATCTACAATTATCAGACTATGACCGTTAACTTACCCCTCCCCACAAAAGCCGAACTAAAGCCCATCAAAGGTTTTGAGATGGGCATCGCCGAAGCCGGTATCAAGAAGGCAAATCGCAAAGATTTATTGGTGATGACTTTAGCTCCTGGTTCCCAGGTAGCTGGTGTTTTTACTCTAAATCGCTTTTGCGCTGCTCCAGTACAAGTTTGTCGCGAGCATTTGGCGCAAGAGGGTCGTAATGGTGAAATCCGAGCCCTTGTAGTGAATACCGGCAATGCTAATGCTGGGACTGGTGAATCTGGTATGAAACACGCCTTAGAAACCTGCGCAGCTTTGGCTAAGGATCTGAAGATTCATCCAGAGCAGATTTTGCCTTTTTCTACAGGCGTGATTCTTGAGTCGCTCCCGATTGAGAAAATTATTAGCGCTTTGCCAAAGGCAGTCTCAAACCTAGGCGAGGATAATTGGTTTGATGCGGCTGAAGCCATCATGACCACAGATACTCAGCCTAAAGCTACTTCAGAAACTGTACAAACGCCTGCAGGAATGGTGACCATTACTGGTATCTGTAAGGGCGCTGGCATGATTCACCCCAATATGGCAACCATGCTGGGATTTATTGCTACTGATGCTGGATTTGCACCTGGCCTATTGAGCGGTCTTACTCGTGAGATAGCAGATCTTTCATTTAATGCGATCACTATTGATGGTGATACATCCACTAATGACTCTTTCATCATTATGGCGACGGGCCAGTCATCAGTGCAAATTCAATCAGCGAACGATCCTAGTTATGTGATCTTACGAGATGCATTAATTGCACTAGCTAGAAAGCTGGCGCAAATGATTGTGCGCGATGGCGAAGGTGCAACCAAATTTATGACGATCGAAGTGCTTGGTGGCAAGACTTCTGAGGAGTGCCGCCTGGTTGCAAAGGCAGTCGCCCATTCCCCTTTAGTAAAAACCGCTTTCTTTGCTAGCGACCCTAATTTAGGCCGCATCCTGGCAGCGATTGGCTATGCAGGTATCGCTGATTTAGATGTGAATCACGTACAAATGTGGTTAGGCGATGTTTGGGTTGCTAAAAATGGTGGACGCAATCCTGACTATCTCGAGGCTGATGGTCAGAGGGTCATGCAGGCCCCAGAAATCACCGTCAAGATTGACTTGGGCCGCGGCAACGCTACACAAACTATGTGGACTTGTGACTTGTCGCATGACTATGTATCTATTAATGCAGATTACCGCTCATAAAAGACCCTCCAAAATATGAATGAAAAATTAGACCGTCTTTTAGACCATCTCGATACTTTTTTACCAAAGCCATTAACTGATGAGCAGTGGAAATCATCTACTGCATATAGATGGCGTCGGCGCGATAGTATCTTTGGCAGCATTGGATTTTTGCAGCCCGTAAAGTACGTGGCAGATATTACTTTTGAGGATTTGCAGAATATTGATCGTCAGCGTGATGCCATACGCGATAACACCAAAAACTTTATTCAGAAAAAACCTGCCAACAATATTTTGTTGACTGGCGCTAGGGGAACTGGAAAGTCCTCATTGATCAAAGCGAGCTTGCATGAGTTTGCCAGCCAAGGCTTGCGGCTAGTTGAGGTTGAGAAAGAGCATTTGGCTGATTTGGCTGACATTACCGAGCTTTTGGCTGAGCGTCCAGAGCGCTTCATTATTTTTTGCGATGACCTCTCCTTTGAGGAAGGTGAATCCGGCTATAAGGCCATGAAATCAGCCTTAGATGGCTCTGTTTCTGCGCAAGTCGACAATATTTTGATTTATGCCACTTCTAATCGCCGTCATTTATTGCCTGAGTATATGAAGGATAACGAGACCTACGTTCATAACGACGATGGTGAAATTCATCCTGGTGAAGTGGTTGAAGAAAAGATTTCTTTATCAGAGCGCTTTGGTCTTTGGTTGTCTTTTTACCCGCCAAAACAAGATGAGTATTTGGCGATCGTGGCGCATTGGTTGCAGCATTTTGGTTTAAGTGCTGGGCAAATTGAAGCGGCGCGTTCAGAAGCTTTAGTTTGGGCATTGGAGCGTGGCTCACGCTCAGGTCGCGTTGCTTGGCAATTCGCTAAGCATTGGGCTGGTTCAAAAGCTTAAGATCTTTTTGATGAGTGAAATCAAGCGCCCAGTTACTGAAGTAGCAGCAGGAATTTTGCTAGATTCTGAGGGGCGCTATCTTTTGGGGCAGAGACCTGAAGGCAAACCCTACGCTGGTTATTGGGAAGTTCCAGGTGGAAAAATCGAAAAAGGGGAAACGGTTTTCGAGGCGCTTAAGCGTGAACTTCAAGAAGAGCTTGGTATTGATATTCAATCAAGTGAAGAGCTTACCGTTCTGGAGCATGATTACCCGCATGCCTATGTTCGCTTACATGTGAGCATTATTCGCGATTGGAGAGGGGTTCCCAAAGGTTGTGAGAATCAAGCCTTATCGTGGGAGTTGCTTGCTGCCGAAAAGCCTAGTGTTGAACCTTTATTGCCCGCCGCCTGGCCCATGCTGGAAAGGCTAAGAGCCCTTTTGACTTAAAGCTGGCAGAGGGTGAGTTTGAATGGCACATCAGCATTCACCAACTGTGCTTTTTTATCGCGTTCGGACTTTAAGAAACGCACTGAGAGCAAATATTTATTTGCGCTAATTTCAGAAAACATAGCGTCATCTTCTACGGCAATGCGCATTAATTGATAGACCTTGCCCGATGGAGCTTGCTGAAAAGAGCCATTGTGTGCGACTACATCTTTAGCCTCTCCTGATTGACGTAACAGTCGTAAAAATAATTGGCACGCCTCATGCCATGGCAAGAGTGGCCCAACATATTTTTCAAGCAATTCACGCCGCTCAGATGATGGACTATTTTTCCAGGCATGATAACTAGGCAAATCAATTGGACTGGTGCCGCCTGGAATATTTAATCTAGTGCGAATCGCATTTAACCATTCACTCTCGGTAATCACGGAGTTGGGTCTGCCTGTTGATTGATTAATACTGCCGGCAACGGAATCAATTTCTGAAAGAGTTTGTGTCAGCGCCTCTTGATCAACTTTTTGGGATGACTTCAATCCATTGAGCATATATTTTTGACGCTCAAATTCTTTGAGTAGTAAAGATTTAATATCACCGCGTGCACCAATGTCACCAAGATCAAACAAAACAGAGATGGCATTGTGGTGCAACTCTGGGTCATCAGAGCGGACAAAGTGGTTGAAGCGGGCGAACAAATACTCCAGTCGAAGCATGCTTCGAACTAATTCGTTAAAGGGGTATTCGTAGACAATCACAAGCCCATATTCTATGACGAACTGGTGAGATCTTTCTGAATCTGTAAGATTTTTTCGTGCAACTTCAAAACTTCAGTTTTTAAGTTCTCAAAAGATCCTTGGTTTTCAATGACTATATCGGCTTTGGCGATGCGCTCTTGTCTGCTGGCTTGGGCTTTGAGAATTCTTTCTACCTCGTTTCGGGATAATTTGCTGCGCTGCATCACTCGTTCAATTTGAGTCTCCTCTGGGCAGTCCACCACCACGAGGTAATCCAACAGGGAGACCCAATTGCCAGATTCGATCAATAGGGGCACCACAAAAACAAGATAAGGAACCTTTTCTGTTATCAGCCGTTTAGTTTGCTGAATGGTTTCTTCCCTTATGAGGGGGTGGGTAATTGCTTCTAAAGATTGCCTAGCCACCGGATCGGAAAATACTAGGCTACGCATCTTGACTCTATTTAGAGCCCCGCTTGAATCAATGAACTCAGAGCCGAACTGCTTTTGAATGAGGGGGATTGCGACTCCATTTGAGGCGGTGATCTGATGGGCGATGAGATCAGTGTCGACAATGCCCGCGCCCAGTTGAGCGAGCCGATCACTCACGGCAGTTTTTCCTGAGCCAATGCCTCCAGTAAGGCCTACAAAGGGCACACGCCCTTTTAGGATGCCTAGGCCGGCTTGCTCAGAAGAAGGATTTGTAGGGTTTGTGGCCATAACAACTCAATGATGCCAGCAATAGCCAGAAAAGGGCCAAACGGAAAAGCTGAACGATGATCTTGTTTATTCCATTGCAGCCAGATAATGCCGCCAATCAGTCCGGTCAGGGATGACATTAGCAAAATACTGGGTAATGCGAGCCAGCCGAGCCAAGCGCCCAAGGCTGCCAATAGTTTGGCATCACCCATTCCAATGCCATCTTGCTTTTTGACTATCCGATAAAGACGGTTTAGGAGCCAAAGACAGGCGTAGCCTAGGGTTGCTCCAATGATCGCATCTTGAAAAGAAATGAAGCCTTGATCTGCAAGGCCATTAAACAAGAGGCCTAGCAAGATGAGCGGCAAGGTGATGATATTGGGCAGGCGAAAGGTGCGCAAATCGAAATAAGCTAAGTACACCAAGATCGCTATCAGGCAGATTCGTATCCAGTCGAAAAAAACAACATTGCCCATTAAACAATCTGTCCTAGGTTAAAGATGGGGAGATATAGGATTATGACCAGACTTCCAATAATGAGCCCAACGAAAATGATTAATAAAGGCTCCAAGCTTTGGCTTAAGGTGTTTAAGCGATTGCTTAATTGAGAGCTCAATATTGATGCGCGCTTTTGTAGCATTTCAGCGAGTGCGCCACTTTCAGACCCTATTCGTAAGAGCTGCAATGTTTCCTGATCAAATAGTAGGTGCTTAGGATCTGCTTTTGTTATGGCATCTCCGAGTGACCAGCCACGGGTGAGGTGTTTGAATATTTCAGCGCTGAAATCATGGCTGAGCCAGTGGTTAGATGATTGTGCGGTAACTCTCAATGCATCTGGAAGGGGTAATCCAGACTTTAGGAGATGACCCAATGTCCGACACCAGTAGGTAAGTGTTGCCAATCTGAGAAGCTGCCCAATCATGGGTAAATAGAAGCTCAGTCGATCGCAATGTTTTTGGATTTTGGGGGCCTTAGACCAAGCAAGGCTAAAGAGCGCAGCAAAGCCGATGAGGGCTATCACTATTTCAAGGTAGAACGCTTCAAACCATGAGGATGCTTGAATTAACATTTTAGTCGGGGCTGGCAACTCCGCTTGAAAATGAGCAAAAACATCTTTAAAGACGGGCACAACCCAAATCATCATCACTATCACTAGAAGGCAAGAGCTGGTCAGAGTGATGGCGGGATAACTCATCGCCTGTTGAATTTTTCGACGCAATTCAATTTGGGCTTCTAGTTGCTGACAGATGGTTTTTAGCGCCAGAAGAAAGTCGCCAGTGCGCTCACTAACGCGAATGAGATTAATAAATTCCATGGAGAATAGATTTGCTTGGGCGCGTAAGCATTGAGAAAAACTTTCGCCCTTTTTGAGCTGGGTGTGAATGCTAGTCACCCATGGAATCCAGGCCTTTGGGGCGGTTAAA
The DNA here is from genome assembly GCF_018687895.1 of Polynucleobacter sp. JS-JIR-II-50. Classification (NCBI taxonomy): domain Bacteria; kingdom Pseudomonadati; phylum Pseudomonadota; class Betaproteobacteria; order Burkholderiales; family Burkholderiaceae; genus Polynucleobacter; species Polynucleobacter sp. JS-JIR-II-50. The sequence continues at coordinate 185,873 of NZ_CP061307.1, forward strand.
TAAATGAGTTCAATCGCGTTGAGGAGTGGTAGGCCTGCCTCTAGCAATGTTACGAGTTGCTCGGCAAAATGAAGTTGGTTCTGCTTGCTTAATGCCATGTGCCCACTTCTGCATCTAGGGCTGCTTGATTAATAAGACCTGCTTGTATATGAATTAGTCCGGCATCTCGCATGCTGACGTATGAGGTAGATGAGTTAAACAAATGGGTTTTGTTTAGTACTTCATGAACTCCAATACGCCCAAGGTAGCCACTCCCTTTACATTTTGGGCAGTCGGTCTGGCCATTGCTGCCAAGACATTGTGAGCAAGTTTTTCGCACGAGGCGCTGTGAGCTGACGCTTAAGAGACAGGACTCCAGAGATTGTTGATCTACTCCTAGATGGCCCAGTCTAGAGACTGCCCCACAAGCATTTCGGGTATGTAAGGTGCTGAGAACGAGATGTCCGGTTTGCGCTGCCTGAATAGCAAGCTGAGCTGTAGCGGCATCACGGATTTCTCCAATCATGATGACATCCGGATCTTGTCGAAGAAGGGCGCGAATGATGGTTGGAAAATCCAAACCTGCCCGCGGGTGATAGGCCACTTGATTGACCCCAGCAAGACGAATTTCAATAGGGTCTTCTATCGAGCAAAGATTGCGATGATTTTGATTGAGCTCACGAAGGCAGCTATAGAGCGTTCGAGTCTTGCCGCTCCCAGTCGGTCCTGTCACTAGGATCAGCCCGTTGGATTGAGCAAGGGCTTGCTGGAATATCTCGAGTTGTTCCGAGAGGAGGCCAATTTCTTGAAGATCAAGCTCTTTTACGCAACTGGGCAGTATGCGAACAACCGCCTTTTCTCCATGAAGCGTTGGCAAGATTGAGACCCGGCAATCAATATTAGGCTTGGAAAAGTTATGGCCAATACAAAGGCGCCCATCTTGCGGCAGACGTTTTTCTGCAATATCTAAGCGCGCCAGAACTTTGATGCGTGTGATGAGGCGGTCATGAAATTCAATCGGGTAATGTGACTGTATTTGTAGCAGGCCATCGACCCGAATACGAATGAGTGTGGCCTGGACCCCAGCCTCTATATGAATATCACTCGCTCTAGCATCTAGGGCATATGTAGCGATTTCATACCAAGTGCGAATGATCAGTGAGTCATCAGCGGTAACGCTCAATCTTGTTCTGGAGTCCGATTGGCAGGACGATACAGTTTCACTGTTTTTACGCCCTGTTCGTCAAATTGAACAATTTCCATGACGATGCCAGCAATGCGAATGCTGACATCATGATCGGGGATGGCCTCGAGCTTGTCGAGAATAAGTCCATTTAAGGTGCGCGGACCATCCAAGGGGAGATCGAGGTTGAGTAAGCGATTCAGATCGCGTAGTGAGGCGCCGCCTGTTGCTAGATAGCTTCCGTTCGGGAGCCAATGCGGATCAGTTGAGAGGTTGGAGAGAGAGGTCGTAAATTCACCAATGAGTTCTTCCACGATATCTTCAAAAGTCACTAACCCCAGAACTTCACCATATTCATTCACAACCAAACTTAAGCGTTGTTGGTTGTCTTGGAAAAATTGCATTTGCTGCAGTACCGGGGTGCTACTTGGGATGAAGTAAGGCTCATTTAATAACACCCTAAAGTCTTCATGCTTAAGGTCAGTATCGCCCAGCAAGGACAAGGCCTTTTTGACGGAAAGGATCCCGACAATACGCTCAGAGTCACCATCGCAAACAGGTAATTTATTGTGATAGCAAGTCTCCAGCTGCTGGACCACTTCATCAATAGGCCTTGATAGATCCAAAACCTCAATCTTGGACCTGGGTGTCATCACATCATCAACGGTGATGTTTTCCAAATTGAATAAGTTGAGCAGGATGTTGCGATGATGATTGGAGACAAAACGATTTGATTCCAAAACTAGGCTGCGTAACTCTTCTTTGCTCATAGCCCTGCTATCAGATGAGGATTGCAGGCCAGACACTTTCATAAGACCAGAAACAAAGCTATTGATAAACCAAAGTAGCGGTTTCAATACAAAAGTGAGGGGCAAAATAAACCAGCCAACATTGGAAGCAATCTTTTCTGGAAAAGCAGCTCCAATGACCTTCGGGGTAATCTCGCTAAAGACGATGATGAGTAGAGCAACAACTAAGGTAGCGATAGAAAGTACGAGACCACTGTCGCCAAAAATATGGAGGGCAATACCCGTTACCAGAATGGGGAGAACGGTATTAATTAGATTATTCGAAATTAATAGCACCGATAACAATGAGTCAATACGCTTTAGGAGCCTCTCAGCTAGCGCCGCACCCGCATTACCGCCATTGGCCATTGCACGTAAGCGGTGACGATTCGATGACAGCATGCTGGTTTCTGCCATCGAGAAAAAGCCAGATAGCGCAAGTAAAAATAGGACTAGAGCAACTTGGCTATAAAACGGCCAATCGTCAAAAAAGGTGTCCATAAGGTCTGCCTGAAAAAAGTAAGGATGAGTCAATATAGCAAAGTGGCATTTCTCAAGCTATAGCCATGGAATAAAGGTCTGTCATCCCTCTTGTTTATTTATGTGAGAATCACTTGATATGGCTTCCTCACCAACCCCTTTAGGCTCAAATAGTGCTAACTACTGTGTTATCGCGGCACCTTTCGGGTGTCTTGGCATTTCGACAGAAATGGTGGAGGGTAGCCTGATGCTTTCTAGGATTGATTACTTGCCCGCCAATACGGCTTTAATCGCTCCACACAATCAGCTGGCTAAAGAGGTTGCTCGACAGTGCGAGGGTTACTTCCAGGATCCTCATTGGCAATTTGATTTACCCACAAAACCTGCGGGTACTGAGTATCAAAGAAAAGTGTGGGCTAGCATTCAAGATATACCCGCTGGTAAAACACAAACCTATGGTGAATTAGCGAAAAAGATTAAGAGTGGGGCTCGAGCAGTAGGTACAGCGTGCGGTGCCAATCCCTACCCCCTAATAGCGCCTTGCCATCGAGTGGTGTCTGCTCAAGGTATTGGTGGTTTCATGAAAGAAAACTCCCCAGGACTGTATCGCCAAATCAAGCTCTGGCTTTTAAGGCATGAAGGTGCTTTGTAGGTTTGCTTATTTAGCGAGTGATCTGCTGCTAAGACTGAAAAAAATCTTCATCACCATGTCGCTTTTAACGGCCCACTTTGTAAAGCTGTAGAAACTCATGACGGTGTTTCTGGAAAGTTTTACTTCATCTTTGCTATCGAATTCTTTGCGATCCGCAATCTTCGACAGGGTCATTACCGCTAGGCCAAAAGCCAAAAAGCAGAAACGTCTCATACCCTGCTCCTGTTTGGGAATCAACAGAATGTAATGCAGGGAGGCCTGAAGCTTTTCATAGGCCAGCCTTAGAAGTGCTTCATGACTAACATTGATTGGCTTCCAGGAGACCCCGCGGGCCTTGTCCTCTGGGGAGTCTTTGAGAATATTAGTCATTTGCAGCGCTTGTCCAAATGCGATAGCCAAATCTTCATGCCCTGCTATTTTTTCTTTAAAGGCATGGGAATGATTGCTAAAGATGGTTGTTAGCAGTTCGCCAACTACGCCAGCCACGACATAGCAATATTGTTCAAACTCAGCAAGATCTTGAAGGCCAGCTTGGTTTTGTCTGCCATGGAAAAAAGACATCCCTTCAGACATGATAGAAACGCAACGACTGACGGCTACTTGATCCTGAGTAGAGCAAGTATGCAAAATTCGTAGAACAGTGGGTGTATGAGAAATTAAATCCAACTCATCTTGGTTGCTGTAATTTTGTAATGCGTTGAGGCAGGGTGCAACAAATGCCTCAACTGGAGCCCTCTCAAGCACTGCATCCAAAAACAGCGCCGATAGTGATTGCTTACTCTGCGGTCCTAAATCTGCGGCATCCTCGATGGTGTCAATAATGCGGCACAACAAATAGGTGTTGCCGACTACCTTTTCTATGCTTGGGGGTAGCAGCGGGATGGTGAGAGCAAAAGTACGTGAGACAGACCCCAGAATGGCCTTTTGGTAGGCCAGATCGGCAGATGGACTGAATGTCGGGGTTTGCTCTGGTGTTCTCACTCTTGAATTATGTCAGACCGGCCCTCGAATTAGAGTGATCCACATTGGTACTTTTAACTAACTACCAAAAGTGACATAGCCATATAATTTCACCAAATTTCACAAGGAGTATTCGGGCGTGCTAATTTGGTTTGTCATTATTTACTGGGTCATCTCAGTCGGCATTGGCTTATGGGCAGCCCTAAGAGTCAAAAATACGGCGGACTTTGCTGCGGCTGGTCACAGCCTGCCTTTGCCCATTGTGACCGCCACTGTATTTGCGACCTGGTTTGGCTCTGAAACCGTTTTAGGAATTCCGGCCACTTTTCTCAAAGAAGGTTTGGGGGGAGTGGTTGCGGATCCCTTTGGCTCCTCTCTTTGTTTAATTTTGGTGGGACTCTTTTTTGCTCGCCATCTTTATAACCGTCGCATGCTCACTATCGGTGATTTTTTTCGCGAGAAGTATGGCCGTACGGTAGAGGTTTTGGTAACCCTTTGTATTGTTGTTTCTTACTTGGGTTGGGTTGCTGCACAAATTAAAGCTCTAGGGCTAGTATTTAATGTTGTCTCTGAAGGAAGTATTTCTCAGACAGGCGGCATGATGATTGGTGCCGCCAGTGTGTTGATTTACACCTTATTTGGCGGGATGTGGTCGGTTGCTATTACAGACTTCATTCAGATGATCATCATCGTGATTGGCATGCTCTATATTGGTGGTGAGATGACCTCACAGACTGGCGGTATAGGCGTGGTCATTGAGCATGCAGCCGCTGCTGGCCAATTTAATAACTTCTGGCCGGATATGAATTTGGCTTCGATCTTGGGCTTCGTTGCCGCCTTATGCACCATGATGCTGGGATCTATTCCTCAGCAAGATGTCTTTCAGCGAATTACCTCATCCAAAAATGTGAACATTGCTGTCCAAGCGGCCTTACTAGGCGGTGTGCTTTACTTTATTTTTGCTTTTGTGCCCATGTATTTGGCTTACTCGGCAACCTTGATTAGTCCGGATTTGGTTAAGGAATACCTCACCACCGATCCACAGATGATCTTACCTAAGCTCATTCTGAATCACGCACCACTTATTGCCCAGGTGATGTTCTTTGGCGCGCTCCTCTCGGCCATTAAGAGTTGTGCCAGCGCTACCTTATTAGCGCCATCGGTAACGTTTGCTGAAAATATTGTGCGAGGTTTTTTCAAGCATTTATCTGACCATGATTTGTTGAAAGTCATGCGGATTACGGTTTTATGTTTTGCTGTAGTGGTCACTTTCTTTGCGGTGAACTCAGAGCTTTCTATTTTTAAGATGGTGGAGAGTGCCTATAAAGTGACTCTTGTTGCCGCATTTGTGCCGCTAGCTTTTGGGGTTTATTGGCCCAGAGCAAACTCCTTGGGCGGATTATTGGCCGTAGTTGGAGGCTTAACGATTTGGATCAGTTGTGAGATTCTGGCTCCGAATGCCATATTGCCGCCCCAATTAGCCGGACTATTCGCCAGTATTGCCGGCATGATTTTAGGTAGCCTTGTGCCGAAAGATTCATTAAAAGCTGTTTAGAGCGTAATTTGCTTAAAAATGATGCAACTAAGAATATATTGCACTGCAAAATTATCTCCTCTAATATGGCAGTAATACAAAATTTTTTATTCTTATGGGGTTCCTATGAAAATCTGTGTGATCGGTGGAGGTGGCGCCATTGGCGGCTACTTAGCTGTCATGTTGGCGCGAGCGGGCAATGAGGTAACAGTTGTTGCGCGTGGTGCTACTTTGGCCGCAATTAAAGAGCGTGGCCTGGCTTTAATTATGGATGACCAACCAGAGCCTTTGGTTGCGAAAGTTAAAGCGGTAGAAAAAATTCGTGATGCCGAGACTCCTGATGTTGTGATTCTTGCGGTGAAGGCTCATCAAGTGGAGCCGATCATTGATGATTTGGCGGCCATCATGGGTCCCGAAACTATTTTGATCCCAATGCAGAACGGAATTCCTTGGTGGTATTTCCAGAAGTTAAGCGGCGAGTATCAAGATCATTCCGTTGAAACAGTGGATGCTGGTGGCGTCGCTAAGAACACCATCAATCCAGACAACATTATTGGTTGCGTCGTTTATCCAGCAACCTTTACGCAAGCTCCTGGCGTGATTCGTCATGTTGAAGGGAATCGTTTCCCACTAGGTGAGTTGGATGGTACAACGACTGAGCGCATTCAGAAGATGTCCGAGATGATGGGCGCAGCTGGATTTAAGTCTCCTATTTTGGATGACATTCGCTCAGAGATCTGGCTCAAGCTTTGGGGCAATATGACTTTCAACCCAATTAGCTCGCTGACACATGGCACCCTCGAGGGCATCTGCCAATATCCATTGACTAAAGAGTTGGCTCGCAACATGATGGCCGAAGCGCAGACGATTGCCGAGAAGTTGGGCGTAACTTTCCGTGTTGACATTGAGCGTCGTATCGCTGGTGCTGAAAAAGTGGGTAAGCACAAAACCTCGATGTTGCAAGACTTGGAAGCAGGTCGTAGCTTAGAGATTGATGCTTTGTTAGGGTCGGTGATTGAGCTAGGCAAGATCACCCAAACCCCAACACCTTGCTTGAATACCGTATTTGCTTTGACTAAGTACTTGGATGAAAACGTCCAGGCTTCTAAAGGAAGTTTGGCATTGCCATCAGTATCGGGTTATTAAGTAATAAAACGTCAGCATTAAAAAAACCCTTGCTACTCAACATAGCAAGGGTTTTTGTTTTGTTGGGCTAGCAATTATTCGAAGCGATTATCTAGACGTCCAACGCCGTCAATAATGATGCTGACATTGCTACCAGGCTTCATGGAACCAACGCCAACGGAAGTGCCGCAGGCGATGATGTCTCCAGCCTCTAGTGGGACATCTTGGGAAATTAAACTCACCAATTTTGCGGGTGGGAAAATCATGTCCGCAATCGGATAGTTTTGACGCTCTTGATCATTGAGAATAGTTTTGATTGTTAGCTTGCTCGGATCTACATCGGTAGTAATGTAAGGACCGAATACGCCAAAGGTATTAAAGCTCTTAGAGCGAGTCCACTGTGCATAACCAGGATCGCGGTTCAGGATTTCAATCGCGGTGACATCGTTGATGCAGGTATAGCCAAAGATGGCTTGAGCTGCATCCGCCTCATCTACTTCATGACAGCGTTTGCCAATCACAATACCAAGCTCCCCTTCATAAACGACTTTTCCGGAATAGGACTTAGGTGTGCGAATCACTTGATTAGCTGCCAAGAAGGAGTTGTTGCCTTTGAGAAAGTACAAAGGCTCAGCGGGTACGGCATGCTCAAGCTTGGTTACCAGTGCATGGAAGTTATCGACCATGGCAACCATCTTGGAAGGAGTGCATGGGATATCAATCGTTACATCAACAAGCTTGAGGGTTTCACCAGTGGCCTTAGGAGTATTAAATAAATCACCCTCATACACTGCGATTTGGTCGCCCTGTACTTGCCCTAAACCGCTTTTTCCTTGATGCTGAAATCTAAGCCACTGAGCCATAATGAGTTCCTATGAAGTTAAATATTTGATATGCAATATCTTACAGGGATGGATTGATGTCTAAGACTTCTGAGCTCATATTTGCACCAGAACGGGATCAGCCGATTCGCTATATGGATCGCACCCGCAGCTACTACTTGGGTTTAGGCTATGAGAATCCGTATGTATGGGCTCACTATATTGATGTGCCATTTACTCTGCTGAAAAAGCCACTTGCGCAATCTGTCTTGGGTCTCATTACTACGGCCGTTCCGCATGACCCCAGTAAAGGGCCTCAAGGCCAGGGGGCTCCTTACAATGCTGCGGCCAAGTTTTATCAGCCCTATCAACAATCCATCGAAGGAGGCATCGATTTACGAATTGCCCATGTGGGGGTTGATCGCAAGAATGCCAATATGGAAGACAGCAATTGTTGGTTTCCACTGGATGCTGCTAAACGAGCACTTGCAGCCGGAAGGATAGGTGCGGTTTCAGCAAACTTCTATGGCTTACCGACCAATCGTAGTCAACACCACACATTAGAGGTGGATGCTCCTCGTATTTTGGAAATGCTGAAAGCTGACGGCGTGGATGTAGCGGTATTAATTCCAAACTGTCCGATATGTCATCAGGGTCAAAGTTTATTAGCGCGTTACTTAGAGGCTGCAGGTATTTCAACAGTAGTGACGGGCGCCGCTAAAGACATTGTTGAGTATTGCGGAGTGCCACGACTTTTATTTAGTGATTTTCCGCTAGGTAATGCGGCTGCAAAACCGAATGATGTGTCTTCGCAGGATTTAAATTTTGAGCTCGCTTTGCGGCTTCTGGAGTCAGCTCCTGCTGCGCGCACAACGGTTCAATCGCCATTGGTATGGTCAGTCGATCCGTTGTGGAAATTAGATTATTCAAATCTGGAAAAGATGTCTTCACAAGAAATCCTACGATTGCGCGAAGAGGCAGAGCAAGCGCGGATTACAGCGCGCGAGCTCAGAGTCAACAGCCTGGGGACTTAAGCTTGTCTCGTGAGAGAGTATGCGCATAGGGCTTGCAGCGCAGTGCTAGCTTCATTTACCGGAAAGTCTTTTAGGCAAGCTAAGGCCAGGTCGGACTCACGTTTGGCTGCTGCTTGGGTGTAATCAAGGGCGCCAGAGTTTTGGACGGCGGCAAGGATTTGTGCAAACACATCCTCTGGTAAATCTTGGTTTTGTTCAATTGCTGCGCGCACTAAAAGACGTTCTTCATTACTGCCGTTTTCTAGTAAATAAATCAGTGGCAGCGTAGGCTTACCTTCGCGTAAATCATCGCCGGCATTTTTTCCCATCTGTGCAGCATTAGCGGTGTAGTCCAGCAAGTCATCCATTAACTGAAAAGCCGTACCGATGTGACGTCCAAATGCAGCGGCTTGTTCTCGTTGTGCATCGGTGGCATTAGCTAAGATGGCGCCTAGCTCAGTAGAGGCCTCAAAAAGCTTGGCTGTTTTGTAGCGAATGACCTGCAAATAACTCGCCTCATCCACTTCTGGGTCATTCATATTGAGAAGTTGCAAAACTTCGCCTTCAGCAATCGTATTGGTCGCATCTGACAGAATTTGCATGACTCGGAGGTCATTTGGGCCAACCATCATTTGGAAGGCTCGGGAATATAAGAAGTCGCCCACTAAAACGCTGGCAGCGTTGCCAAAAGCGGCATTGGCAGTCTCACGACCTCTTCTGAGGGTGGATTCATCGACTACATCATCATGAAGCAGGGTAGCGGTATGGATGAATTCAACTACAGCCGACATTTCCAGGGTGTTGAGTGTTTCTTTACCATTGGCTAGGGCTTTAGCCACCAACATCAACAGGGCGGGCCTGACCCGTTTGCCGCCAGCCTGGATGATATAGCTCGAGATTTGGTCAATTAAGGCGACTTTTGAGGCTAAACGCTGACGGATAACCTCGTCTAAGGCCTTGAAATCTAAGGCAATTGGGGCCAAAATTTGGCTTAAGTCATTGGTTTTGACAGTGCTCGTCATGCAAGATATAATAATGGGCTTAGCTGGTCCAGGGTGGATTAGCTTAAATGTAGATATTAATTGAGGTTTCAAACCATGTACGCGGTCATAAAAACCGGTGGCAAACAATATAAAGTTGCTGCAGGCGAAAAATTGAAAATAGAACAGATACCAGCGGAAATCGGCAGCGAAATCACTCTTGACCAAGTCCTCGCCGTTGGCGAAGGCGCTTCACTGAAATTAGGTGATCCATTGGTTAATGGTGCAGCTGTGATGGCCACTGTCGTCTCCCAGGGACGTCACGATAAAGTGACAATCTTTAAGATGCGCCGTCGCAAGCATTATCAAAAGCATCAAGGCCATCGTCAGAATTTCACTGAAATTTTGATCAACACGATTAAAGCCTAATTCAGGGTAGGAGAAAGATATGGCACAGAAAAAAGGCGGCGGCTCAACACGAAATGGCCGCGACTCAGAATCGAAACGCTTAGGCGTTAAGGTATTTGGCGGCGAGCATATTAATGCTGGCAGCATCATCATTCGTCAACGTGGCACACGTGTTCATCCAGGTGCTAACGTTGGTATTGGTAAGGATCACACTTTGTTTGCCTTGATTGACGGACAAGTGGAATTCGGCGTTAAGGGTGCTATGAAGAAGGCCCAAGTTTCAGTCTTGCCTCGTTCATAAGGCGCCTGACTGAGACACGTTTGATTCAGATTTATTCCGAATTTAACTCTTAGGAACAGGCCTCGCTAAGCGAGGCCTTTTTTATTCATGAAATTTATAGACGAAGCACGTATTGAAGTGATTGCCGGGCAAGGTGGCGCCGGGAGTGCCTCTATGCGCCGCGAAAAGTTCATTGAATTTGGCGGGCCTGATGGCGGTGACGGCGGCAAAGGCGGTAGCGTCTGGGCAATAGCCGATCGCAACATCAACACCCTGATTGATTACCGCTACGCAAAAACACATACTGCAAAAAATGGTGAGCCTGGTCGTGGCGCCGATTGCTATGGTCGCGCTGGTGACGATATCGAGTTACGGATGCCAGTTGGCACAATCATTGCCGACTATGAAACTGGTGAGCCCATCGCTGACTTAACTACACATGGTGAGCGCTTATGTTTGGCGCAGGGCGGTGTTGGTGGTTGGGGCAATATTCACTTTAAGAGCAGTACGAATAGAGCGCCACGCCAAAAAACAAATGGCAAGGAAGGTGAACGTCGTAAGCTCAAGCTTGAATTAAAAGTATTAGCTGACGTCGGTTTATTGGGTATGCCTAATGCGGGTAAATCTACCCTGATTACTGCAGTTTCGAATGCGCGTCCAAAGATTGCGGATTATCCATTTACCACTTTGCATCCAAATTTGGGTGTAGTGCGCGTGGGAGCTGAGCGCAGTTTTGTGATTGCTGACATTCCTGGTTTGATCGAAGGCGCGGCTGAAGGCGCTGGCCTGGGTCATCGCTTCTTGCGTCATTTACAACGTACAGGTGTATTGCTGCATTTGGTTGATATTGCTCCATTTGATGCGAATATTGACCCAGTGGCAGACGCTGTAGCGATTGTGAATGAATTGCGTAAGTACGACGAAGCGTTGGTTGAGAAGCCGCGCTGGCTAGTCTTAAATAAAGTGGACATGATTCCTGAAGAAGATCGCAAGACAGTGGTTGCGGACTTTATAAAGCGCTTTAAATGGAAAGGCCCAGTCTTTGAGATCTCAGCTTTAACAGGCTTGGGGTGCGATAAGCTTTGCTATTCTTTGCAGGATTATTTGGATTCTGTACGGCGTGACCGAGATGATGCGGATGAGCGCGCTCAAGATCCGCGTTATCAAGGTCAGCTAGAAGATAAAAAACCAGATTAAATATTTCATTCGCCTTTTGCCATGAACGCCAAAAAAACTCAACGGATTGTTGTCAAAGTAGGATCTAGCCTAGTCACCAACAATGGTGAAGGCTTGGATCATGCTGCGATTGCAATGTGGGCCGAGCAAATGGCTGGGCTATTAAAGGCAGGTCATGAGGTGTTGATGGTGAGCTCAGGTGCTATTGCTGAAGGCATGCAGCGTCTGGGTTGGACTAAGCGTCCACAAGAAATTCATCAACTGCAAGCCGCTGCTGCAGTTGGTCAAATGGGCTTGGTTCAGGTTTATGAAAGCTGTTTTGCGCGCTTCAATCTCCGTAGCGCTCAGGTCTTGCTGACTAATGCAGACTTGGCTGACGCTGAACGTAATGCCAATGCTAGAGCCACCCTCGATACTTTGTTGAAGTTGGGTGTAGTTCCCATCATTAACGAGAATGACACAGTAGTAACCGATGAAATTAAGTTTGGCGACAACGACAGCCTTGCCGCTTTAGTAACCAATTTAATTCATGCGGATCTTTTGGTGATTTTGACTGATCAAGGCGGTCTGTTTACTGCAGACCCACGTCAAAATCCAAATGCCACCTTACTTACGGATGCCATTGCAGGAGATCCTGCCTTGGAAAAAATGGCTGGCGGTGCTGCCAGTGAGCTCAGTAAGGGTGGTATGTTGACTAAGGTAATGGCGGCAAAGATTGCCGTGAAAACCGGTGCAGGGACAGTAATAGCCTCAGGACGCGAACCCAATGTACTGACTCGTCTAATTGCTGGCGAGAAAATTGGGACCTATTTGGCCCCTCTCCAAAATAATCCTTAATTAACTACACCAAAGGAATTGCTTGGTTTTGTTTGACCAGTGAATCCATTGGGGTTAAGCGATTTAAGAATCGTATTGATATTTTTTTCTTGGGAGCTGAAATTACAAAAAGCGCCTTGTGCCAAAGCTGCTTGATAGCGATTGGGTACATTGCTTTGAATATTGCGCCAAGTAGATAAGGGATTCTCCTTCCAGGCACCATTTTCTAATGTGCCATAAAGGCGCCACTGAAATGAATCACAACGAATACCTTCATATTGAGTCTGTACGCTACCGCTGGGGCTTGTTAGCACAACAATATATCGAGTCACTCCATCGGCCCCAATCAGGATGGAATCAGTATCCACAGCAAATTTAAAGATGGTGTGCTGAGATACATAAAAAGGCAGCAAGGTGGCTTGGTTCGGTGGGTTCAGGGGCATGGCAGTGGTGCCCTCTTTAAACACCATGGGTGCAAAAGGATCTACGCCACTAATGAGCGCATCTCCACCGCATGCGGATAATGCGATGCCGAGGATTGCGGTGCAGCAAGAGAGATACAGGCGCTTCAGAGAAATAGTCATGTGGATTGATCGTTTGGGTTGTCATCTTTCGGGTGTTCGTGAGTGCCACCATATAAAGATTGAATTAAATCAAGAGGAGATCCCCAGGCAAGTTGCTGCATGCGCATACCGCGGGATAGGAAGCGTGCTAATTCTGAAAGCGCGAGTTGATAAACTTCACGTTTAAAGCCAATGACTGCATCCAATTGAATCCAGAAGGGTACCCAGCGCCAGGCATCGAATTCTGGATGCTCCGAAGCGCGGAGTTGGATATCACTATCCAGGCCTACTAGACGCAAGAGAAACCAAATTTGTTTTTGACCACGATATGCTGCTCTATGGACCCGTGTGGAGTTTTGGCGGCGCAAGTATTCCTCAGGGACGTCATAGCGAAGCCAGTCCCTGGTGCGTCCAATAATTTGGACATGCTCCGGCAGTAAGCCAACCTCCTCTTGCAATTCGCGGTACATAGCCTGTTCAGGGCTTTCACCATGCTGAATCCCGCCCTGCGGGAACTGCCACGAATGCTGCCCAACGCGTTTTCCCCAGAAAACCTCGTTACGGCTATTGAGGAGGACAATGCCGACATTCGGGCGATACCCTTCACGGTCAAGCATGATCGTGCCTCAAATCCTTTAAAATCAACGATTTGATTATATCCATACATGAAAGCCTCACAATCATTTCTCGCCACGCTAAAAGAAGCCCCCTCCGACGCTGAGGTGGTTTCGCACAAACTCATGGTGCGTGCAGGTTTAATTCGTAAGCTCAGCGCAGGCATCTACAACTATTTACCGCTGGGCTTGAAGGTTATCCGCAAGGTAGAAAACATTATTCGCGAAGAAATGAATCGTGCTGGCGCAATTGAATTGCTCATGCCAATGATTCAGCCTGCTGAATTGTGGCAAGAGACTGGTCGTTGGGAAAAGATGGGCCCAGAGTTGCTGCGCATCAAAGATCGCCATGATCGCGATTTTTTGATTCAGCCAACTTCCGAAGAGGTGATTACCGATTTGGCTCGCAATGAGATTAAGAGTTATAAGCAATTGCCAGTGAACTTCTATCAGGTGCAGACTAAGTTCCGTGATGAGCGTCGTCCGCGCTTTGGCATCATGCGTGGTCGTGAGTTCAGTATGAAAGATGCTTACTCATTTGATCGCGATGTTGATGGTCTCAAGAAGTCCTATCAAATTATGTTTGATGCTTACACCCGCATCTTTAAGCGTATGGGGCTTCAGTTCCGTGCAGTAACTGCAGACAATGGCGCCATTGGTGGCTCTGGCAGTCAAGAGTTTCACGTGATTGCCGATACTGGTGAAGATGCGATTGTGTATTGCCCTAGTTCTGATTACGCAGCGAATTTGGAGGCAGCCGAGTCTTTAGCTTTAATTGCTACTCGTACTGCTGCGACACAGGCAATGACGAAGGTGTCAACACCTGATAAGACAAATTGCGCAGATGTAGCGAAGTTCTTAAATATCCCTCTTGAGAGCACTGTGAAGTCTTTGCTGTTTGCTGCTGATCAAGAAAAAGGCCCGGCCAAACTTTTTATGTTGTTAGTGCGTGGCGATCATGAGCTTAATGAGGTGAAAGCTAGCAAGATTCCTGGCATGGTGGAATCACGCTTTGCTACTGAAGCAGAAATCCAACAAGCTTGCAATGCGCCGGCAGGTTATTTAGGTCCTGTCGGAGTGAGTGCTGAAGTGACTGTTGTTGCTGATCGCACCGTTGCCAATATGGCTGACTTTGTCTGTGGCGCCAATGATGCTGGTCATCACTTGACTGGCGTGAACTGGGGCCGCGATTTGCCTGAGCCTTTAGTGTTGGATATTCGTAACGCGGTGATCGGTGATCCTTCGCCGGATGGCAAGGGGGTTGTTGATATTTGCCGCGGCATTGAAGTGGGCCACGTATTCCAATTGGGCACTCGTTATTCAGAAGCGATGGGTTGTACTTACTTGGATCAACAGGGCAAAGCCCAGCCGATGGTGATGGGTTGTTACGGTATTGGCGTTACTCGTTTGCTTGGCGCTGCAATTGAGCAAGGCCATGACGAGAAGGGCATTATCTGGCCAATTTCTATGGCACCATTCGAGGTGGTTATTTGCCCAATGGGTTACGAGAAATCGGAAGCAGTTAAAGCCGCATGCGATCAATTGCATGACGAGCTAATGACGGCTGGAATTGACGTGATTTTGGATGATCGCAATGAACGCCCGGGTGCGATGTTTGCTGACTGGGAGTTGATTGGAGCACCATTCCGCGTGGTGATTGGTGATCGTGGTTTGGCGGATTCTCATGTGGAATTTAAGGGCCGGACTGATGCCGAGTCTCAAAACATCCCGCTAAATGACATCAAAGCAAAAGTGATTGCTGCAGTTCAAGCAGCAAAGATCTTAGTTAATTAATTATTTCTTAAAGAGCCCGCCAATACCCTTGGCGGCTCCTTTTGCAGCCATGGTGGCCATGGTGCGCGCCATTTTTCCACCCTTGAATTGCTTCATCATAGTTTGCATTTGCTCGAACTGAGCTAGCAGGCGATTGACCTCTTGCACTTCTACGCCAGAGCCGGCGGCAATGCGACGCTTACGGCTGGCTTTAAGTAATTCAGGCTTTCTGCGTTCTTGAGGTGTCATGCTGTCGATGATTCCGCGCATACGCGTGGTTTGTTTATCCGCATTACTGAGATTTGCTTTGGAGGCAGCTTGCGCCATTTGACTGGGTAACTTGTCCATCAGGCTAGCCATGCCGCCCATCTTTTGCATTTGCATGAGTTGATCTCTAAAATCTTCTAGATCAAAACCGCCTTTAGAAATCTTACTGGCTAATTTTTCTGCTTTGGCAACGTCAACGTGTTGCTGAGCTTGCTCAACCAGCGCCAGAATATCGCCCATACCCAGAATGCGATTGGCCATGCGTTCGGCATCAAATGCCTCTAGACCGTCCATCTTCTCGGCGACGCCGATAAATTTGAGTGGAACACCAGTTACTTGACGTACTGAAAGCGCCGCACCACCGCGAGAGTCACCATCCAGCTTAGTCAGAATCACGCCGGTGAGTGGGAGCGCTTCATGGAAGGCTTTAGCGGTATTGACGGCATCTTGACCAAGCATGGCGTCAACTACGAATAAGGTTTCGATTGGATTGAGGCTGGCATGCAAAGTTTTGATTTCTTGCATGAGCGCTTCATCAATGCCAAGACGTCCTGCGGTATCCACAATCACCACATCAAAGTAATGGCGGCGTGCCCAATCTAGGGCAGCTACAGCAATATCATTTGGTTTTTGACTAATGTCGCTCGGGAAAAACTGAGCGCCAACCTGCTTGGTAACAGTTTCTAATTGCTCAATCGCAGCCGGACGATAGACGTCACAAGAAACAGTCAGAACCTTCTTTTTCTTTTTCTCCTGCAACCATTTGGCGAGTTTGCCGACGGTTGTCGTTTTGCCTGCGCCCTGTAAGCCGGCCATCAAGATGACTGCAGGAGGCTGGGTAGCAAGATTAAGTTCGCCGCTTTGATTGGTGTCACCCGTCATGACTTGGGCGAGCTCTCGTTGAACTACGCCAACCAGGGCTTGTCCAGGACTGAGGCTTCCAACCACTTCCTCGCCAAGGGCTTTAAATTTAATTTGTTCCAGCAAAGACTTCACTACTGGCAGCGCTACGTCGGCCTCAAGCAAGGCCAAACGGATTTCCCGCAGCATTTCCGCTGTATTGTCTTCAGTGAGGCGGGCTTGGCCTCGCATTGTTTTAACAACGCGTGATAGGCGGTCGGTGAGGTTCTCTAGCATTTATCGATTAGACTTTCCAGATGGATATTTTAGGTTACTCAAGTTACGAATGGCTCCCTTCCGCACTTTATTTAGTGCTTTTGCTGGTTTTGAGCTTCAAAGCCAAGAGCGGCGTGGAGTCTAGACTCTCTAGCGCCCTGGTGCAGGCTGCCATTTTTGTGATTTTGGTGATTCATGGGGTGCAATTGCATGACTCCGTCTTTACCCCTCAAGGCTTTGTATTTGGTTTTGCACAGGATTTATCCTTGATTGCTTGGGTTGGCCTAGCCTTTTATTGGTTTCAATCTTGGTTTTTACCTATCTCAAGCTTACGTTGGATGGCCTTAATGTTTGCGCTCATTTGCGCATTGCTCCCTTCCATTTTTCCAGGGACCTTGCTTTCGCCGAAAGCGGTTTCAGATCCTTGGTTTAAGGGGCACTTCGTGGTGGCTACTGTTTCAGTGGGCTTGCTGAGTTTAGCGGCGATGCATGCCATGCTCATGAGCGTTCAAGATCGCGCATTGCATCGTCAGTTGGCAATCATTCCTAATGGCCGCCTTGCTCATTGGCTGGAGGATTTGCCCCCGCTAATGACAATGGAAAGTCTTTTATTCAATTTGCTCTATGTTGGTTTTGCGCTTCTGAGTTTGACCGTCTTCTCGGGCCTGCTCTTTTCCCAAACCCTGTTTGGCAAGCCTTTAATGTTTGATCACAAAACGATTTTTGCTTTGGTCTCCTGGTTTTTATTCGCAGGCCTTTTGATTGCGCGTTGGCGAGTGGGTCTGCGTGGCAGAGCAGCTATTCGTTGGGTATTAAGTGCCTATACCGCTTTGTTGCTTGCATACGTTGGTAGTCGCTTTGTAGTTGAAGTCATTCTGCAGAGAGCTTAACCATTGTTTAAGTGGCTTTTATTATTTGCAGGTGCTGGCCTTTTTTATCTTTGGATTAAGGGCAAGAAGCAAGCGGAGTTCAACGCAGCAAATTCCTCTAAACCCAATAGAAATAAGCCTGAGAAGGTGACTGTACCGGAGGTAATGGTGCAATGCCAATGCTGCAAAGTGCACCTTCCTCAGTCAGAAGCCTTTACTTACGATGACCGTTTTTATTGCTCAAAAGCACATCTTCATGCTCTCGATTCGAATGGTTGGGTTGGTGATGCGCGGTGGAGAATTTCACCTAACCAAGACCTTAGACCAGAAAATGTTATCCCTGATCTAGTGGTGATGCATCACATCAGTCTTCCGCCAGGCGAGTTCAAAAATCAATCGTCTAGTCAGCATATTGTGGATTTTTTCCAAAATAAGCTGGACCCAAATGCGCATCCTTATTTTGCAGAGATTGTTGATCAAAAGGTATCTAGCCATTTTTTGATTACTCGCTCTGGAGAGTTAATTCAGTTTGTCTCTACACAGAACAAGGCTTGGCATGCTGGTGTTTCATCATTTTTTGGCAGGGAAAAGTGCAATGACTTTTCAATTGGCATTGAGATGGAAGGGGATGGAGATTCACCATTTAAAGATGCTCAGTATCAAGTCTTGGTAAATCTCACTGCGAAATTGGCAGTTATATATCCCTATTTGCAATTTGCGGGACACAGCGACATCGCACCTGATCGCAAAACAGATCCTGGAATTTATTTTGACTGGAAAAAGTTCCAAAAAGAGACAGGCATTTCTCCTGAAAAACTACCTTTTGGCCTAAGTCCTCGATAGTCTTGTTTTTGTATGTGAGCGTACGCTTACTTTTTTAGCCTTTGTATAAAACGGACTAAAAAATCCGCACCAAAATGACCCCAAAATAAGTAGAAAACTTAGTAAAAGTACTAATAAATATTTGTCATAAATGGCTTACCAATTATCAAATATTTCCCTATACTTAGTGCCTAATGCGCTTCGAAACACTAGATGTAGTGTTTGAGTCCAGCAATACCCCATTGTTTTTTAACGATATTTTGTCCAAATAACTATATATATACGCAGGAGCAACATGACATACGCTAATCCACAGACAGCAGGCCAACCAGCTGGAGCGAATAACCCAGGAATGAGTCCTGCAGGGGCGGTAAATCAAGCCCCTTCTGCCAGCTTTGTGGCTGGTGGTGTTGGTGGTACCCAGGCAACCCAATTGTCTGATTACAAAATTATTCGCCGTAATGGTTCAGTTGTAGCGTTTGAGCCATCAAAAATTGCGATTGCAGTAACTAAGGCGTTTTTAGCTGTTAATGGCGGACAAGGCGCTGCATCAGCGCGTGTTCGTGAACAAGTGGAGCAGTTGACCCACTCTGTTGTGCGCGCATTGTTGCGTAGCCGTCCAAATGGTGGAACTTTCCATATCGAAGATATTCAAGACCAAGTTGAATTGGCTTTGATGCGCAGTGGTGAGCACAACGTTGCTCGCGCTTACGTTCTCTACCGTGAAAAGCGCAATCAAGAGCGTGCCGCTCAGCAAGAAGTTTCCCAAGAGGCGCAAACTGCGAATCAAGCCGGCGAGTCTGGCATCAAGGTAACTGACAACGGTGTTGAGAAGTGGCTTGATATGGCTGCTTTGCGTACCGTGATTGAGGCGGCCTGTGAAGGTTTGGGTACTCATATTGACGCTACTCCAATCATTACTGAAACCATCAAGAACTTGTACGACGGCGTACCAATGGCGCAGGTGTATGACTCTGCTATTTTGGCTTCCCGTACTTTGATTGAAAAAGATCCTGCTTACAGCCAAGTAACAGCGCGCATCTTGATGCACGTGATTCGTAAAGAAATCTTTGGCAAGGAAGTATTGCAAGGCGATACACAAGCTGAATACAGCACGTATTTCGCGAAGTACATCAATGAAGGTATTTCTGCTGAGTTGTTGGATCCACGTATGCGCGAGTTTGACTTGCCACGCCTGGCTGCAGCCTTGAACGCTAGCCGTGACTTGCAGTTCAACTACCTCGGCTTGCAGACTTTGTATGACCGTTATTTCTTGCATATTGAAGAGCGTCGTATTGAAATGCCACAGGCTTTCTTTATGCGCGTCGCAATGGGATTATCTTTGAATGAGATGGATCGTGAGCGTCGTGCAATCGAGTTCTATGAAATCCTCTCTACATTTGATTTCATGTCCAGTACACCAACACTGTTTAACTCAGCAACCACTCGTCCACAGCTTTCTAGCTGCTACTTGACGACTGTGGATGACGACTTGGACGGCATCTACGAAGCATTGAAAGAAAATGCTTTGTTGTCTAAGTTTGCTGGTGGTTTAGGCAATGACTGGACTAACGTTCGCGCACTGGGCAGTCATATCAAAGGTACTAACGGTAAGTCACAAGGTGTTGTACCGTTCTTGAAGGTGGTAAATGACACTGCTGTTGCTGTTAACCAGGGTGGTAAGCGTAAGGGTGCGGTATGCGCCTACTTGGAAACATGGCACTTAGATATTGAAGAGTTCCTGGAGTTACGTAAGAACACTGGTGACGACCGTCGTCGTACCCACGATATGAATACCTCCAACTGGATTCCTGACTTGTTCATGAAGCGTGTCATGGAAGGTGGAGATTGGACTTTGTTCTCACCATCCAATACCCCAGATTTGCATGACAAATACGGTAGAGCATTCGAAGAGGCTTATGTTGCCTACGAGCAAAAAGCGGATCGCGGTGAATTAAAGCCATTCCGCCGCATTCCAGCGCAGCAATTGTGGCGCAAGATGCTTGGTATGTTGTTTGAAACCGGCCACCCATGGATTACTTTCAAAGATCCTTGCAACATTCGTAGCCCACAGCAGCATGTCGGTGTAGTTCACTCGTCTAACCTCTGTACTGAGATCACCCTCAATACGAATGAGACCGAGATTGCAGTTTGTAACTTAGGCTCTGTGAACTTAACCGCTCACATGACGACTGATGCCAACGGCAAGATGATTTTGGATCACGAGAAGCTCCAAAGAACTGTTCGTACTGCAATGCGTATGTTGGATAACGTGATTGACATCAACTACTACGCAGTAGCTAAGGCACGTAATTCCAACTTGAAGCATCGTCCGGTCGGTATGGGCATCATGGGCTTCCAGGATTGCTTGCATATGCAGCGCATTCCTTACGCTAGTGATGAGGCTGTGAAATTTGCTGACTCTTCAATGGAAGCGGTTTGCTACTACGCATACCAAGCATCCAATGAATTGGCTGAAGAGCGTGGCGTTTACAGTACCTATAAAGGTTCTTTGTGGGATCGCGGTATCCTCCCGCAGGATTCAGTAGCTATGTTGGCGGCTGAGCGCGGTGGTTATGTTGAGGTGGATAATTCCTCCACTATGGATTGGAGCGGTTTGCGTGCAAGTATCAAGCAGCACGGCATGCGTAACTCCAATTGCGTGGCGATTGCACCAACAGCAACGATTTCAAATATTATTGGTGTGTCTGCTTGTATCGAGCCAACTTTCCAGAACTTGTTCGTGAAATCTAATCTTTCTGGCGAATTTACGGTGGTAAACGAGTACTTGGTGCGTGATTTGAAAGATCGCGGCCTTTGGGATGAAGTAATGATTGCCGATTTGAAGTACTTTGACGGTACTTTGTCGAAGATCGATCGTATTCCTCAGGATTTACGTGATTTGTACGCAACTGCCTTCGAAGTTGAGCCAAGCTGGTTGGTTGAGGCAGCATCCCGCCGTCAAAAGTGGATCGACCAAGCTCAATCACTCAACATCTACATGGGTGGCGCTTCCGGTAAGAAATTGGATGACACCTATAAGTTGGCTTGGTTGCGTGGCTTGAAAACTACTTATTACCTCCGCACAATGGCTGCAACCCACGTTGAGAAATCAACGGTTGCTAGTGGTCAGTTGAACTCTGTTTCTAGCGGTGGTGGCGTAAATGGTACAGATGCAGCGGCGGCACAAGAAGCTGATGGCCCAGCTTGCACAATGCGCCCAGGCGACGCTGGTTTCGAAGAATGTGAAGCATGCCAATAAGCCACTTGCTTATTGGCGATTAATAAAAGAATTAGGAGAGAGTTATGTTGAATTGGGAAGAGGAAGTTGCTCCAGCGCTAGCGAAAGCTAGTCTTGCACCGCAGCCGGTTGCAGTGGAGCCACAACGCCCACAGGTGGATCAGGTTGCCCAAGCAGCCCCTCAAGTTGCTGCTACTTCCTCAGCGCAAGCTGCTGCAGTTGGTGGCGCTGCCTTGCGTGTCAATGCGGCCGATAAGCGCGTGATCAATGCCAAGACTGACGTTAATCAGTTGGTTCCGTTTAAATATAAATGGGCTTGGGAGAAGTATTTAGCTGGTTGCGCAAATCACTGGATGCCACAAGAGATCAATATGAACCGCGATATCGCGCTTTGGAAAGATCCGAATGGCCTGACAGAGGATGAGCGTCGCATCATCAAGCGCAATCTTGGTTTCTTTACGACTGCAGATTCTTTGGCAGCAAACAACATTGTTTTGGGTACTTATCGCCACATTACTGCTCCAGAATGCCGCCAATACCTATTGCGTCAGGCTTTTGAAGAGGCAATTCATACCCATGCGTACCAATATATCGTGGAATCTTTGGGCTTAGATCAGTCTGAAATCTTTAATGCGTACAACGAGATTGAGTCAATTCGCGCCAAAGACCAGTTCTTAATTCCCTTTATTGATGTCTTAACTGACCCAAACTTCAAGACTGGCACATTAGAAGCTGATCAAAAATTACTTCGTTCACTGATTGTTTTTGCTTGTGTGATGGAAGGTTTGTTCTTTTATGTTGGTTTTACGCAAATACTTGCAATGGGTCGTCAAAACAAAATGACGGGTGCTGCTGAGCAGTATCAATACATCCTTCGCGACGAGTCTATGCACTGCAATTTTGGTATCGATTTGATTAATCAAATCAAGCTGGAGAACCCGCAGTTATGGACTTCCGAGTTCAAAGACGAGATCAAATCTATCTTCGAAAAAGCGGTCGAATTAGAGTACCGTTATGCCGAAGATACGATGCCTCGCGGAGTGCTCGGATTGAACGCTCCGATGTTCAAAGGGTACCTAAGATACATCTGTAATCGCAGATGTTTGCAAATAGGACTTGACGCGATGTTCCCAAATGAAGAGAATCCATTTCCATGGATGTCAGAAATGATTGATCTTAAGAAAGAAAGAAACTTTTTTGAGACACGCGTTATTGAGTATCAAACTGGCGGTGCGCTAAGTTGGGAGTAGTCAGCAGTAAGTAAGCGCATAGCCGGCTAAATTGGAGATTAGACGGTTGGATAGTTTAAGAAGTCAGCAAAAACAGACTCAAATCCGAAAACCCTTGCTCAAGGGTGCCTGGGCTATTCTCTCTATTTTTTCCAGCACATTTAAGAAGCCGTTGTCCTTTGGGACCACGGCTTTTTTTCCAGGATTCATTAGCGTGCAGCACTTAGCATCAAGCCGCGCGCCGATGAATGGCTCGCTCGTCAGATCCAAAAGGTTGCAAAACCAGGCGGAAATGAGTGGTCGGGTCTTCTTAATGTAGTTTGTACTAATCCTCACGTGAAGGAGCATTACTATGGCAATCGCCAAGAAAAAACCTGCTGCAAAGAAACCAGCTGCTAAGAAAAAAGTAGCTGCAAAGAAGCCTGCTGCTAAAAAAGTAGCTAAGAAGAAGCCTGCTGCTAAGAAAAAAGTAGCTGCTAAGAAGCCTGCTGCTAAAAAAGTAGCTGCTAAGAAGCGTCCTGCTGCTAAAAAAGCTGCTGCTAAGAAGCCTGCTGCTAAAAAAGTAGCTAAGAAGAAGCCTGCTGCTAAAAAAGCTGCTGCTAAGAAGCCTGCTGCTAAAAAAGTAGCTAAAAAAGTAGCAAAGAAGCGCGTAGCAAAAAAAAAGTAAGTAAGCCTGCTGCGAAGAAAGCGGGCTCCGCTGTAAAAAAGCCCGTGGCTAAGAAAGCTGCGCTAGCAACATCAGCCGCTGCTTGGCCCTTCCCAACTGGCACACGTCCTTAATTGGACGGGTGTTATTAGAAGGGGTCTCTCACGAGACCCCTTTTTTATTGCCTAAAGTTTGCTTGACTCAGATTCGAGTCGGGGCGCGCATAAAGCGCTTAGAAACTAAAACCAAACGCCGTTTTGAATTGCTCTGCGATCTGATCTTTGCTGAGTTGGTGATTTTGTGGTCCCTGGTGGGTAATTTTGATTGAACCCATCAAGCTAGCTAGTCGACCGGTGGTGTCCCAGTCCATCCCATTTTCTAAACCAAACAGCAATCCACCGCGGAATGCATCTCCGCAACCTGTTGGATCCACTACTTTTGCAGCTGGTACTGGTGGAATAGCGATAACCTTGCCGCCAACATAAATATCAGCCCCCTCGGCGCCTTTGGTAACGATGAGCGCTTTTACTCGCTCAGCTACTTTGGCCAAGCTCAAGCCCGTTCTTTGCGAGAGCATTTCTCCCTCGTAATCATTTACTGCCAAGTAGCTAGCAATATCGACCAATTCCAAAAGCTCAGGACCATTAAACATTGGTAAACCTTGGCCTGGATCAAAGATGAATGGAATATTGGCATCGGCCAATTGATGACAGTGCTCCCACATTCCTTGGCGACCGTCGGGTGCAACGATTCCTAATTTCGCTGGACCCTTAGCGTTCTTGCTGCGTTCAGCCACAACAGTCGAGACTTGGTTAAGGTGGGATTCACCCATAGCGCCCGGATGGAAAGCGGTAATTTGGTTGTTAGCTTGATCGGTGGTGATCATGGCTTGCGCAGTAAAGGCTTGATTGATCTGGCGAATATGGCTTGCATCAATTTTGAGTTGCTCAAGGCGGCTCATGTAGGGCGCAGCATCACCACCCACTGTGGCCATGATGATTGGATCTCCGCCTAAAAGATTGAGGTTGTAAGCGATATTGCCGGCGCATCCACCAAATTCACGGCGCATTGTTGGTACCAAAAAGGCCACATTCAGGATATGAATCTGCTCGGGGAGGATTTGATCGGCAAATTTGCCTTCAAAGTTCATGATGGTGTCGTAGGCGATAGAGCCACAGATCAAGCTAGCCATAAATTACTTTCTTTATAAAAATAGGGAATAAATGCGGTGTTTATGAATCGATTTAGGGGTAGAGCACTCGAACACGATAGCCTGCAGCATTTAGTGGAAGAGAAATGGGTAACTCAAGTTGAAGAATTTCGCCGGAAGGAATTCCTTTTTTTAAAAAGTCAGGATTTTTCTCTTGCCAAACTTTAGGTAGCCACTCTTGTGGAGTGAATTGCAGTGATTTGATTTCAGTTTCCTCTGCATCAGTCAAAGAAATTTCTAAATTTGGAGCTAAAACGGCAATAGCTAGACGATTTTGTATCTCAACTTGCAGCAGAGATTGATTTGCGGGGTTTTTAAGGCCTTCTCGCGCGTTTTCTGGCGCAAGTGCAGCTGAAGTTATTTTCCATGCAGAA
This sequence comes from Polynucleobacter sp. JS-JIR-II-50, assembly GCF_018687895.1. NCBI lineage: Bacteria > Pseudomonadati > Pseudomonadota > Betaproteobacteria > Burkholderiales > Burkholderiaceae > Polynucleobacter > Polynucleobacter sp. JS-JIR-II-50. The sequence goes on from NZ_CP061307.1 coordinate 210,792, forward strand.
AAATCGCTCACAGTGCGATTTAGACATCCTAGTGCACGACAAAGTTTTGCATCAATGCGTTGTAAAACATGAAACGCGCTAACGGAAATGGAGTTCGATGTTCCATCAATTCGTGGCGCCAAAGCGGGAAGCAGTGAATTTCTGGAGAGATGTTCTCCAAAAACCAGGAGTAGCAGAAGTAAAACGGCTAGAAGGACTAACTTAAGACTTTTTTTTTGAGCAGGTGCAGCAAAAGTGGAGTCAGGATTACTTTCTTTGTCCTTGATTAGAGTGCCGTGCAAGCAAACCCAACCTTCACTCTCTTTCCAAACGGAGAGCTTTAGCCATTGGCTATAGGTAGCAATCACCTCTTCTGCTTGGCGGGCAAGTACGCCAGATAAAACAATACGTCCGCCTACTTTCATCTTGTTGACTAAGGCAGGAGCAAGAACTTGTAGTGGATTTGCCAAAATATTGGCCATCACGATGTCGTATTTAGTTTCGGCAGCCAGCTCGACAGCGCCTTCGTTTGGCAAGACAAAGCGAATGGTGGTGTTGTTGATTTCTGCATTGCTGCGAGCAGCTACCATCGCCTGAGGATCAATATCGGTGCCGATCACTGGGTTGCAACCCAGCTTTGCGGCAGCAATTGCCAAAATGCCTGAGCCACAACCGTAATCCAAGAGACTTTGATTCTGCAAATGAGTTTGTTGTTCAAGCCAAAGAAGGCACAAATGCGTAGTTGGGTGACTACCAGTGCCAAATGCGAGACCTGGATCAACCGCAAGGCAGATCGCATTGGGATCAGTTGGTGCATCGTGCCAAGATGGCACTACCCAAATCCGTTCACCAATCTGAATGGGTGCAAATTGACTTTGGGTTAAACGAACCCAGTCTTGTTCTTCGACTGTTTTTTCTTGAGGAGGCGCTAAATGAAAGCCTGCCTCTTTAAGGGATGCAAGTAGTTCGGGAATAAATTCTGCACTGCCTGAAGCATCAATCTCTGGATTAAAGAGGGCGGTTACTGCTGATCTATCCCACGCCTGTACTTCTGGAGAGAGGCCTGGCTCACCATAGAGTGGGTTTTCGTCATAGCCACCAGCCGCATCATCTTCAACAGTAACGGACAGGGCGCCTAAATCCAAAAGCGCGTCACCCAAAGGCTCGGCGGTTTCAGCGGCTACCGTGAATATCAGCTCACGATAAGACATGAAGCGCTTTCATCATTAGGATTTACCGCGACTCGCAGCTTGCTCTTCTAAGCGATGCTCTAAGTAGTGAATGCTGGTGCCGCCTTCAATGAAGTTCGGATCTAACATGAGCTCACGGTGGAGTGGGACGTTGGTTGTAATGCCGTCAATCACCATCTCAGAGAGCGCAATCTGCATGCGGCGAATGGCTTGCTCACGAGTATTGCCGTAAGAAATCAATTTACCAATCATGGAGTCGTAGTTTGATGGCACCACGTAACCACTGTAAGCATGCGAATCAACTCGAATACCAGGACCACCAGGCATATGGAATGAACCAATTTTGCCTGGGCTCGGGGTGAACTTGAATGGGTCTTCAGCATTCAGACGGCACTCAATGGCATGACCACGGAAAACAATGTCTTTTTGGCGATAGCTGAGTTTTAGGCCGGCGGCAATGCGAATTTGTTCTTGAACAATATCCACGCCAGTGATCATTTCAGTTACTGGATGCTCAACTTGAACGCGGGTATTCATCTCAATGAAGAAGAATTCGCCATCTTCGTAGAGAAACTCAAATGTACCTGCGCCACGGTAGCCAATCTTGCGACAGGCTTCTGCGCAACGTTCACCAATTTTGGCGATCAAGCGACGATCAATGCCTGGTGCCGGCGCTTCTTCAATGACTTTTTGGTGGCGACGCTGCATAGAGCAATCGCGCTCACCTAACCAAATAGCATTGCCATGGGTGTCGGCCAAAATCTGAATCTCTACGTGACGAGGTTTTTCTAAAAACTTCTCCATATAGACTTCTGGATTGCCAAAAGCACGGCCCGCTTCTTCCCGGGTCATATTGACTGCGTTGATCAGTGCGGCTTCAGTGTGAACCACTCGCATACCGCGACCACCGCCGCCACCAGCAGCCTTAATAATTACCGGATAGCCAACTTTTTTTGCAGTCGCAATAATTTCTTTTGGATTATCAGGAAGCGCGCCTTCTGATCCAGGTACACAAGGCACACCAGCTTTAATCATGGCGCGTTTAGCAGAAACCTTGTCACCCATCAGGCGAATAGACGCAGCTGTAGGGCCAATAAAGGCAAAGCCAGATTTTTCAACCCGCTCTGCAAAGTCTGCATTTTCAGAAAGGAAGCCATAACCAGGATGAATGGCCTCTGCGTCAGTAACCTCCGCTGCCGAAATAATCGCCGGCATATTGAGATAACTTAATGGAGAAGGCGCTGGCCCGATACAAACAGCTTCATCGGCAAGCTTTACATACTTCGCTTCTTTGTCTGCCGTGGAGTACACCACCACAGTTTTAATTCCCAACTCGCGGCATGCGCGTTGGATGCGGAGAGCAATTTCTCCCCGATTGGCAATCAGAATCTTATCGAACATGTCGGCTCTGAGTTAAGTAACGGTGAATTGGAATTGAGCTAAAGGCAGTCAATTAAGCGATGATGAAAAGCGGCTGGTCAAATTCAACACCTTGACCGTTTTCACAAAGAATTTCTTTGATCACACCAGCATGCTCGGATTCGATTTCATTGAGCAACTTCATTGCCTCAATAATGCAAAGTGTTTGACCTACTTTTACCGTGTCGCCAATATTGACGAAGTTTGGAGATTCTGGGTTTGGCGCGCGGTAGAAGGTTCCCACCATTGGTGAGCGTGCGATAGAACCAGTTTCAGCAGCAGGTGCTTCAATAGCAGCTACTGCTGGAGCTGGTGCACCAGCCACTGGCGCGGCTTGCATTGTTTGTGCAGGCGCTGGATTGGCATAAACCATTTGGCCAACTGGCGCAGGAGATCCAGCGTTCACAATGCGAACACGATCTTCGCCTTCATTTACTTCTAACTCTGAAATGCCTGATTCAGAAACTAGGTCAATCAAGGTTTTTAGTTTTCTCAGATCCATACGAGTGCTTCCTCTCTTCTCATTCTTTAAATAGTTTTATTTCTGCAAACGAGCAATGGCTGCTTGAAGGGCTAATTCATAGCCAATCGCGCCAAGACCACAAATCACCCCGGTCGCAATATCGGACAAATAGGAATGTTTACGGAATTCTTCGCGCTGATGAATGTTGGATAAATGAACTTCTATAAAAGGAATGGCTACCCCAGCCAAGACATCGCGTAATGCAACGCTCGTGTGGGTGAAGGCGCCTGGGTTGATGACAATAAAATCAACCCCATCTTGTTTAGCCTTTTGAATGCGGTCAATTAACTCGCCTTCATGATTGCTTTGAAAAGTGCCGAGGTCAACGGACTGCGCTTTTGCCAGTTCGCCTAGCTTTCGGTGGATATCTTCTAGGGTAGTTGTTCCGTAAACATCGGGTTCACGGGTACCTAATAGATTTAGGTTTGGGCCCTGAATTACGAGAATTGAAGCTTTTTTCGACATAGATCCCTGTTTTTAGAGGCAGTTAAGCGTAAATTGCTAAATAACTTCATGCTCGATTGCTTATAAAGGGAAGTATACCTTTTAAAAGCTGGGACAAGACCAAAAACTCGCTGTAAAAACAGGAATTTTCATCGATTTTAGGGGTGGATATTAAAATAAATGCTTAATTATTAGGCAAAAATTGATCAGTAGATAAATCCAATTAAACCTTAAAAATACTTATAAAGCGGATTTAATTGCACTTCTGATGTCATCTTCGCTTATCTTACCTAATTTGCTATAGCTAGCCTTACCCTTGGCATTGATGATGATGGTGTAAGGAAGGGCGCCTTGGGAATTTCCTAGTTGCTTAGAAAGATTGCTACCTTCAAGACCGCCAATCATAATCGGATAGCTCACTCGTGTTTTTGAAAGAAATTCACGAATATTAGAGGGTGAATCGATACCAATACCGACAAATAAGACATTTTGCTGCAAAAACTCTTGCTGAAGCTGGTCTAAAGTGGGCATTTCTTCAACGCATGGGGGGCACCAGGAGGCCCAAAAGTTCACCACCAGCACTTTTCCTTGCCATTTTTGGGTGTCGACTGTTTTTCCATCCGGCGTTTGCCAAGAATTGGCAAAAAATGCTTTCACAGCAGGATCGCTGGCCAAGCCACTTTTATAAATCCATTGAGAAGTTAGTACGCCTCCAAGGAGTGCTAAAAGACTAATTGCGACGATGATGATTAATTGTCTACGGTTCATTGCAACTCCTTCGCTAAAATTCGCTAATGCATATACATATCTTGGGCATTTGCGGTACTTTCATGGGCGGCATTGCCGCAATCGCGAGGCAGGCTGGACACCGCGTTACTGGTTGTGATGCCAACGTGTATCCACCAATGAGTACGCAACTTGAAGCCCAAGGCATCGAACTGATTGAGGGATTCTCACCTGATCAATTATCTCAGTTTGAGACCATGCCTGATTTATTCGTGATTGGCAATGTGGTTTCTCGCGGCAATCCATTGATGGAAGCAATTCTGAATCAAGGGCTACCCTATATCTCTGGGCCACAATGGTTAGGCGAGCAAGTTTTGTATGGACGACATGTTCTGGCCGTAGCGGGTACGCATGGCAAGACAACTACTTCAGCTATGTTGACTTGGATTTTGGAATTCAACGGTTACAAGCCTGGTTATCTCATTGGTGGTGTTCCTCTGAATTTCACGGTATCTGCACGTTTAGGTGAAAGTAAATATTTTGTTATTGAAGCTGATGAATATGACACTGCTTTCTTTGATAAGCGCAGTAAGTTTGTTCACTACCGACCACGTACTGCGCTGTTGAATAACTTGGAGTTTGATCACGCCGATATTTTTGCTGATCTTGCGGCAATCGAAACTCAATTTCATCATTTAGTGCGCACTGTTCCTGGTGATGGTTTATTGGTCGTAAATGGTGAGGAGCCCGCATTGGCGAGCGTGATCACGCGTGGTGCTTGGGCGCCTGTAGAGCGGTTCGGACAAGAACTCACAAACGAATGGTCTTTGATTGCTCAGGAGGCTGATGGCTTCATTGTGCGCAAGGTAGGTGAAGCAGTGGCCACTGTGAAGTGGGCGCCTGATTCTGGTGTGATGGGTAGACATAACCAACTGAATGCACTTGCGGCGATTGCTTGCGCAAATCATATTGGCATATCGCCAGCAGATTCTGCACGTGCATTGGCAGAATTTAAGAATGTAAAGCGTCGCCTGGAAACGATTGGTGTTGTAAATGACATCACGGTCTATGATGATTTTGCCCACCATCCAACCGCGATCACGACTACAGTTGATGGTCTTCGGCGCCGTGTTGGTAAAGCACGTATCTTGGCGGTACTGGAGCCACGTTCAAATACGATGAAGCTCGGTGTGATGAAAGCCCAACTTCCTGGAAGCCTGGAAGCCGTTGATAAAGTGTTTGCCTATGGTGCTAATACCGGCAAGGAATCATTGGGCTGGGATTTGGCAGAAGTCTTATCCCCTCTCAATACAAGCGAGCAAGGCAAGGCACATGCCTTTGATGAACTTGAGGAATTAGTAAAGGCCGTTGCGCATGAGGCTCAGCCTGGCGATCATATTTTGGTAATGAGTAATGGCGGGTTCGGTGGCGTGCATCAGAAAATATTAAAAGCTATTTCGGCGCAGTAAAAAAATACAAGTAAATACAGAAAGCAAATCATGGGCGATAGATTGAAAGACAAAGTAGCCATCATTACCGGCGCTGCAAAGGGTATTGGTTTTGCTACTGCTCAGCGTTTTGCAGAAGAAGGCGCAAAGGTCATCATTACGGATATTAGCCTGGAGGCTGTTGATAGCGCGGCTGAAAAAACGCCTAATGCCGAAGGCTACGCCATGAATGTCACTGATCGCGCTAGCATTCAGTCAGTCGTAGATCAGGTAATGCAAAAGCACGGACGGATTGATATCTTGATTAACAACGCTGGCATTACTCAAGATGCACGCTTAATTAAGATGACCGAAGCACAGTTCGATACCGTGATTGATGTCAATCTGAAGGGTGTATTCAATTGCACTCAGTTAATCGTGCCGCATATGCTGGAAGCGGGCTCTGGCGCAGTGGTCAATGCATCAAGCGTTGTGGGGCTCTATGGCAATTTTGGCCAAACCAATTACTCAGCTACTAAATTTGGAGTAATTGGTTTTACAAAAACATGGGCACGTGAATTAGGATCCAAAGGCATTCGAGTCAATGCGGTGTGCCCAGGTTTTATTGCCACTGAAATGGTCATGGCCATGCCAGCAAATATTGTGCAAGACATTGAAAAGCGTAGTTGGCTTGGTCGTCTAGGCACCCCAATAGAAATGGCAAATGTGTATTTATTCTTAGCGAGCGATGAGGCAAGCTATGTCAATGGAGTGGCATTAGAGGCCAGCGGCGGGATCTCGCTCTAAGCATGAATCTTTTATACGAAGAAGGTGGCGATATTAAGATCGCCACAGTCCAGTCTGCTTCAGGGGCTGGAGATGCAGAGTCTTGGCAAGCCACCAGCCTTTCTGGAAAAAAGATCAAGCTCAAGGCCAAAGAGGTATGGCTGCGTTTTGAAAAGCCAGAAGCTCAAATGACTATGGATGAAGCCAACACACTCACTGCTGATATTGATTTGCAGCTCCTTTGGGACTGTGCGCCTGATGAAGAGTTTGGCTTGGTTGATGTGGCGCATGAGTACTTTGGCTCACAAGCGAGCATTCCGCAGCAAGTTGCTCTGGCAATTGCCTTGCAAGGTGCACCAGTATTTTTCCGTCGCAAAGGGCGCGGTCGCTTTCAGAGGGCGCCACTAGAGCAGTTGCAGGCTGGATTGGCTGCTTTAGAGCGCAAGCAAAAAGAGCTCGAACAGCAATCCGTTTGGCAGCAAGAGTTGGTTGCTGGCATCTTCCCTGAAATGCTGAAGTCTTCAGCTAAGCAGTTACTTTTTTCTCCTGATAAAAATACCTCTGCATACAAGGCATTAGTAGCTGCTTGTACCGAGACCGGAGAATCTTCTGCGCAACTGATGATTCGTTGCGGTGCTATTGACTCTCCTTTGGCGTATCACCAGGGCTTGTTCCTGAAGGCGCATTTTCCGAATGGTGCAGATCACAATTCAGCGATCGAGGTCAATCAAGATTCTTATGCTGCTGCAGTTGCTGAGTTGCCGCTTGCAGATGTGCAAGCATTCTCCATTGATGATTCGGGTACCACGGAGATTGATGATGCTCTATCCGTTACAGTAATTGAGGGCGGGCATCGAGTAGGTATTCATATCGCCGCTCCTGGATTAGCAATTTCAAAAGATGATCCATTAGATCAAGTAGCCCGTAATCGAATGTCCACGGTGTACTTTCCGGGTGACAAAATTACGATGCTGCCCGATTCAGTAATTGAGCAATTTTCATTAGATGAGGGCATGCCTAGACCGGCCTTATCGATCTATGTTGATATTGATGCTGAAGGCGTTGCTAATCGAGCGAGCTTGCAGATGCGTGCCGAGATGGTGCCGATGGCCGCCAATTTGCGCCTGGAAAATATTGAGCACCTCGTAAGCGAAGAGAGTCTGCTTGATGAGGACGCTAATTACCCTTACCGTAAAGAGTTGGCGACCTTATGGCAGGCTGCCAAACTACTTCATGCGGGTCGTCAAGAAAAGCGCGTAGCAAATGGTTTGCGTGCTGAGCAGTTAGGTGTCATAGATCCAAATGCCCTGGCAAGAGACTTTCATTTTCAGATTCAAGATGTTGATGGGGTACAGCGTGTAGAAATCACCCCACGTCAACGCGGTTCTATTTTGGATACGATTGTTGCTGAGTGGATGATTTTCTGTAATAGCGCCTCAGGACAGCTTCTAGCAGATCATGGCCTTCCTGGACTATTCAGAACTCAAAAGGGTTGGGGTCCATTGCGCACCCGGATGCAAACGACCCCTGGACCTCATGAAGGCCTTGGTTTGGACTATTACGCCTGGTGTACATCTCCTTTACGTCGGTATTCTGATTTGGTAAATCAATGGCAATTAATTGCGCTGGCAAAGCATGGCGTCACCGCCAAGATGGTTGCCCCATTCCCGCCGAGAGACGCTACCTTGATGGGTATTGCTGCTGACTTTGAATCTTGCTATCAAGCTTATGGCGAGTTCCAAGATCGATTGGAGAAGTACTGGTGCTTGCGTTGGATCATTCAAGATGCTGAATCGAAAACGGTACATGTCCGCCATTTAAAAGAGGGTATGTCTAGAGTGGAGTTAGTACCTCTTCATCTACCTATCCCTGAATTGGCAACCCATCCGCGCATGACCCGTGCGGAAGTGGTGATCGCAGATGTAGATTTGCTGCAGCTAAGTGCTGGCGTTCGTGTGTTGGAGATCGAGGCAAAAATTGAATCTCCCGAAAAAACTTCGACTGATCAGGCTGCCGAGCAGGCTCCAGAGCAAGTGGTTTCGGATAATCCCAAAGAAGATGCTAGCCCAGATTAAATCGCTGGAGTTTCCTTGTCCTGAAGGGCTTGGTAAGGCTTTGCGTTATTTGCGAGGCGCTTGGAGTCGCCATCCATTTCGGTTTGCCCTGTGCGCTTCGCTACTGATCCACATTCTTTTTTTATCTTTCCGCTGGGGTGTGGGAGAGATCCAGAACCGCAGACTCAATACCCCACTGAGCGTGGTTTTAGTAAACGCTAGCAATAAAACGCCACCTCAAAAAGCGAATAAGTTGGCCCAAGCAGATTTACAGGGTGGTGGCAAAACAGAAAATCAAGAAGCCACCGCAACGCATCGCGCCAGATTGGGTGCTGAGGCTAGGCTCGAGGTTTTAGAAAAACAGCAAAAGGAAATGCTCGCAAAGTTGGACGAGCAGCGCACTCGTTCAGGTGGTCGCAAGAGTGGCGATGAACAAAAAATTACACCCCAATTAAATTCTTTAGAAGCTGAGTTAGCCAAACGCTTGCAAGCTGACGGCAAAGAGCCTAGACGTAAAGTGTTGACTGGAGCCAATACCAAAGCAGTCACGTTTGCGCATTATTACGATGCGATGCGTCAAAAGATTGAGGCTTACGGTAGCGCTTTTTTCCCAAGGGCGAGCGGACATCCCTTGTACGGCAGTCTAGTCATCGTCGTTAGTGTTGATAACCAAGGCAGAATCACTACAAATGCTCAAGGCAAGGATGGGCTCTCGGTTGGTCGTAGTTCTGGCAATCCTGAATTGGACCGCCAGGCGCTGGCAATTGTGAGAGCCTCCGCACCATTTGGTCCTTTCCCTTCTGAAATGCGTAATCAAATCGATGTCTTAGATTGGATCTCTACCTTTGAGTTCACGCGTGATGGTGTCGATCGCCTAGAACTACGTCATTAATAGCATTTAAAAAGTTTACTAACTCAGTTTACAAATTCGCTTATTCTGTAGTCATCATGAGTTCTAACGATTCCGCCTCCTTACACACCGATCTAAGCCTTTTTGCTGGTGTGGATGTCTATGCGGTTGCGGGCAATCCGATTTCTCACAGCAGATCCCCAGCAATACACCAGCGGTTTGCGGAACAAGCAAATCAACGGATGCACTATGGCCGTCTTCAGCCGGAGATAGGTTCGTTTGCTCCAGTAGCCAAATCTTTTTTTGCCGCTGGCGGTAAAGGCATGAATGTCACTGTGCCTTTTAAGCTGGATGCTCAAAACCTGGCGGATGTATTAACACCGCGAGCGCAATTGGCTGGCGCTGTGAATACTTTATGGAAAACAGAAGGCAAAATTTTTGGTGACAACACCGATGGTGCTGGTCTAGTGCGTGATTTACTGGCTCAAGGTATTGCGCTGCATAGCGCTCGCATTTTATTAATCGGCGCTGGCGGGGCCGCACGGGGCGTGATTGGCCCTTTGCTGGAACAATCCCCTAAGTCCCTCATCATTGCTAATCGTTCCAGCGCAAAGGCAAATGAGTTGGTAAAGCTATTTGCAGATTTAGCCGGCTCTAAGGAGGTGGCCCTAGAATCGCGCACCTTGGCTGATTTAGAGGATGTTGCAAAAACTCAGTATCCATTTGATTTGGTGATCAATGCCACAGCTGCTGGTTTAACCGATGAGTCCCCATTGACGCCTGAAGCGGTAGCTAATATTTTTGTGCCCAGCTCTTTCGCTTATGACATGGTCTACGGCAAAACTACCGCCTTCATGCAGCAGGCCTTACAAAGAGGTGCTCGCGTGAGTGATGGTCTTGGAATGTTGGTTGAGCAGGCGGCCGATGCATTCTTGCTATGGCGGGGCGCGCAATTAGCGACTGCGATTGACCCCCGGGCAGTCTTAGCAGAGTTACGCAGTTAATTTGCCCTGATGCGCTGGCTTCTATATCCAGTGAAATGTTTGCTCGCAGGATTTATCGCCATGCAAATCTTTTTCGCCTTGCAGATTGCTTTGTGGATTAGCTTGGATCCCAGTAGCACTGCATTTCAGAGGGCTGAGCGTTGGCGCTTATGTACTTGGCATTGGACCTGCCCAGTGCAATCTCATTGGGTGTCTTATGACAAGATCTCGAATAATGTAAAACGTGCTGTTTTAGTCAGCGAAGACGATATCTTCTTTCAACACAAGGGTGTGCGGGTAGAGGATATGCAGAAGGCTTGGCAGAAAAATCAACAGCAAAACCAGCAAAAAACCCAAGCAGGGAATAAATCCAAAATAGCGTTACGCGGTGGATCCACGATTACCCAGCAATTAGCAAAAAACTTATTTCTTTCTTCAGAGCAACACTATTTGCGCAAGGGCCAGGAGCTAATCATCGCCGGGCTCTTGGAGTTGATACTTTCTAAGCAGCGATTGTTTGAGATTTATCTGAATTCTGTAGAGTGGGGGGAGGGCATTTTTGGAATTGGTGCTGCTTCTCAGCATTATTTCGCTACAAGTCCAGCAACCCTAGATCGGGACCAAGCTGCTGCTCTAGCTTCAGCGCTGCCAGCACCAAAGTGTTTTGATAAGCAACAGTATTGCCGTCGAGGCAGTATTAATTATTCCGCTCGCCAAGAATTTGTCTTGGAAAATATGGATAGAGTTGCCTTGGCGCCTTACCCAAAGAGTGGTTCGGGTAAATAATTCCTTGTTTTACTTAACTATTTGTTTGCAGCAGCTCGAAGTGCATCCCGAGTACTCATGGCAACGACTCTAGCCGCGTCAGCAAAATCAGCGCCTGAACTGGCATACAGAATCGCTCGAGAAGAATTGATGATCATCCCTGTGCCTGGCTTGCCGGTTATTTTTCCTGCACTGACAGTGGCATCGATATCGCCACCCTGAGCGCCAATCCCTGGAATCAATAAGGGCATATCACCAACAATAGTGCGTACCTTGGCAATTTCTTCTGGGAAAGTGGCGCCAACTACCAGACTGATCTGATCAGAACTATTCCACTGTTCTGCAGCCAGTTTGGCCACATGCAGATAAAGAGGCTCGCCATTGGGTGCCACATTCAGGAACTGCAAATCGGACCCGCCAGGGTTGGATGTGCGGCAGAGCACAATAACTCCTTTGCCTGCGTGCTTTAGGTAGGGCTCGATTGTGTCAAAGCCCATGTATGGATTCACGGTTACTGCATCAGCGCCATAGCGATCAAAGGCCTCCAGGGCGTAATGGTCGGCAGTGCTGCCGATATCTCCACGTTTGGAATCCAGGATGACTGGGATGTGGGGATATTTATCTTTGAGGTGCTTGATCAGTTTTTCTAGTTGAGCCTCCGCTCTTTGGGAGGCAAAGTAAGCAAATTGAGGCTTGAAGGCGCAGACCAAATCCGCGGTCGCATCAGCGATTTCTCGGCAGAACTCATAGATACCCTCGGCATTCCCTTGTAAGGAGGGGGGCAGGCGCTTTGGGTCTGGGTCAAAACCAACACACAGCATGCTGCCTTGGGAAGCCCATGCGGACTGGAGTTGCTGGTTAAAGGTATTTGAGCGAGAGTTCATTGGATTTGGCTTATTTTAGTGAAACTGTCATGCCCTATAGGATAAACTAGCGCACATTCCTTAGGAGTTCACCATGATCAACTTGTTCGTCCTGCAAAATGGCCGCCTCTCTCAAGAGCAAGTCGAAGATCGCAATGAATTGTTGCAATATGCCAATCCTATTTGGATTGACGTGGTTGATCCAGAAGAAGAGGAATTAATTTGGATTAAAGAGGCATTTGGCGTACTTTTGCCTGAGTTAGATGACTTGGGCGACTTAGAAGCATCTGCGCGTTATTTTGAAGCAGATGATGGCCATCTCCACATCCGTACTGATTTCTTATTGGACGAAGAAGAAACCTCTCGCAACGTTCGAGTAGCGTTTGTTCTGACCAAGCAAGTATTGTTCTCAATTCATGACGAAGATTTGCCAGTGTTCCGTTTGGTTCGCTTGCGTGCGCGTTTGCGTCCTGGTTCAGTGAGCAATGCTAAAGATGTATTGCTGGATTTGTACTCAACAGATGCTGAGTATTCTGCCGATGCTTTGGAAGAGGTTTATGAAAACCTGGAGCAAGCTGGTAAACGAGTCTTGCAAGATGACATCAATGATGCTGACGCAGAGCAAGTCCTCGAAACTATTGCCAAAGAGGAGGATACCAACGGACGTATTCGTCGTAATGTGATGGATACCCGCAGAGCCTTATCGTTCCTCATGCGCAGCAAGTTACTCTCTGATGAGCAGCAAGAAGAAGCGCGTCAAATTTTGCGCGATATTGATTCCTTGGAAAACCATACCGCCTTCTTATTCGACAAGATTAACTTCTTGATGGATGCTACCGTCGGTTTCATTAACTTGAACCAATCCAAGATCATCAAGATCTTCTCGGTGGTATCCGTAGCCTTAATGCCGCCAACTTTGCTTGCAAGTATTTGGGGTATGAACTACAAGCATATGCCTGAGTTAGATGCGACTTGGGGTTATCCAATGGCGATTGTTGCAATGGTAATCTCTGCAATCATTCCACTCTGGTATTTCCACAGCAAAGGCTGGATGAAGTAATTGGCAGTCTGGATTTGCGCTTAACTTCTGAGTAGTGCAATGAACTCAGTCAGCGCAAATTCGGTTGCTTGCTGCCTTACCGCTTGACGATCACCGTCAAAATGTATGGTTTTAGTGAGGGTTTGATTCTCGGTTGCCCAGCCAAAACAGACTGTGCCTACGGGCTTCTCAATGGTCCCGCCTGATGGCCCGGCAATCCCGGTAATGGAAATAGCCACGTTGCTTCTTGAATTGATCCGCGCACCTTCAGCCATGGCCTTGGCCACTGGCTCGCTGACAGCCCCATGGGACTCAATTAACTGGGCTGGGACATCCAGACACTCCATTTTCGCCTCATTGCTGTAAGTAATGTAGCCACGCTCGAACCACTCGCTTGAGCCCGCAAGTTCAGTCAGAGTGGCGGATACAAGACCACCAGTACAGGATTCCGCGAGCGATACCGTCCAATTTCTGGAAAGTAAAATCTCAGCTAAGGTTTTGGTGAGATCGGTTGAGTTCATTATCTAATGAGAAACTGTATCAAGGCTATTGCGAGCAGCGTGCAAAATGCAGCGGCAAGATCATCGACCACAATTCCAAATCCTCGCCAAATGATTTGCAAGAAGCTTGATCGCTGAGTGCTATCACTTGAAGTATTTTTAAAGTGACGATCGATCATGCCAATAGGACCTGGTTTGATTGCATCAAAAAATCGGAATAGCGCAAAAGCACTCAGCTGCATCCAAATGCTAGCTGGCATGATGAAGATAAGCACCAGCCAGAAAGCGACGATTTCATCCCAAACAATTCCACCAAAATCTTTTTTACCAAGCTCTTCGCTGACATGGCCGCAGATCCAGCAGCCAAGCAAAATGCTGCCACCAATGATCCAGAGAAAGTCTGCTGTACTGAAAAAGTATTCGCCCAATAGGAATGCAGCCCAGGCCCAAAGGGTGCCAGCAGTTCCTGGAGCTACAGGACTTAGCCCACTTCCAAAGCCAAAGGCAATGGTGCGACTGGCAGTTTGAAAAACCCATTTGAAGTTTGGTTTCACTTCTGCGGAATGCTCAACATTAGTCATCATGCAAAGTGGTCAAATGAATTGAGGAAAGGTGCTGCTTGCGAATCACTCAGCAGGGCTCCTGATGCGTCTAGTAAATATACCCTTGCTTGACCATCTTTTTGCGGAAGTATTTTTCCAATGAGGGTTAGTGGCAAGTGAAGTGATTTACTAATCCCCTGTATTTTTTCCTGCTGGCTTGATGGTGCAGTAAAGCAAAGCTCATAATCATCACCACCGCATGCGGCAAATAAATTTTGAATAGAAGATTCTTGTTTTTTCAAGATGCTCGATTTTGGTAATCGATCCAACTGAATTTGTGCATCAACTTGTGATTGCTTCAAGATGTGGTGTAAATCACCCAGCAACCCATCAGAGACATCTAAAGCTGCGCTCGCAACGTTTCTCAATTGGATACCTAATTCAAGCCGTGGCGATGGTTGATGCATCCGGTGTTCTATTTGTTGCAAATCTTCGCCAGATAGATTTATTTCATGACGCAGTGCAGCAAGAGTGAGTCTTGCATCTCCAACGGTTCCCGAGACCCAAATATCATCACCCGCCTTTGCTCCTGATCTGCGAATGGCTTTACCGGCGGGGATGCTGCCAAAGGCGGTGATAGAGATGGTAAGAGGGCCAGCAGTAGTATCGCCTCCAATCAGGGGGCAGGAATACTCCTTGGCAATGGCAAACAGGCCTTTAGAGAAAGCCTCTAGCCAAGCTTCATCTATTTTTGGGAGGGCGATAGCCAAGGTAAATCCCAGTGGTTTCGCCCCCATTGCTGCTAGGTCTGAAAGGTTAACTGCTAGGGCTTTGCGGGCTAGTGGGGCGGGATCGGCGCCTGTAAAAAAGTGCCTGCCTTCAACCAACATATCGCTAGTAATGGCTATTTCTTCATTCGCAGGTGGTTTGATCAGGGCGCAGTCATCACCAATACCTAAGGGAATGCCTTGATTTGTATTGGTGCGCAAGGAATCCGCACCCGTTTTGAAAAAACGATCAATGAGGTCAAATTCACCGAGGGGGGTGTGATGAGAAGACATGCCCCATTTTATGGTGGTTATGAGGTGAATGTCCGAGAGGAATAGAATTGAAGTCTTACAAGTCTTAGATAATTGAAGATAAGACAGAACTTAGCGAGTTAGTGGATGAGCAAAGAAAATAATAAAGAGCAACAAATTGCGGCCTTAAGAGAGGCGGCGCTTCAGTACCACGAGTTTCCGACTCCGGGAAAAATTGAAATTGCCCCAACAAAGCAATTAACAAATCAACGAGACTTAGCGCTGGCATACACGCCTGGCGTTGCAGCGCCTTGCGAAGAGATTGTTAAAGATCCGGCGAATGCATTCAAGTACACAGCACGTGGAAATTTAGTTGGTGTTATTACGAACGGCACTGCCGTTTTAGGTTTGGGAAATATTGGACCGCTGGCAAGTAAGCCAGTGATGGAAGGTAAAGCAGTTCTTTTTAAGAAGTTTGCTGGCATTGACGTTTTCGATATTGAAGTCAATGAAAATGATCCCGATAAGTTGGTAGAAATTATTGCGGCATTAGAGCCAACTTTTGGCGGTATTAATTTAGAAGATATTAAAGCGCCCGATTGTTTTGTCGTTGAGCGTAAGTTGCAAGCACGCATGAAGATCCCGGTCTTCCATGATGACCAACACGGTACGGCGATTGTGGTTGCAGCCGCCATCATCAATGGTTTGAAGGTGGTTGGTAAAAAAGTAGAAGACGTTAAGTTGGTTACTTCAGGGGCGGGCGCTGCTGCGCTAGCCTGCTTAGATCTATTGGTTGATTTAGGTATTCAGCGTAAAAATATTTGGGTTACTGACTTGGCTGGCGTTGCTTACAAAGGTCGCAAAGAGTTGATGGATCCAGAGAAGGAGCCATTCTGCCAGGATACGGATCTGCGCACGCTTGATCAAGCGATTGAAGGTGCAGATATTTTCTTAGGCCTTTCTGCTGGCGGTGTGCTTAAACAAGATATGGTGAAGAAGATGGCGCCGAAGCCATTGGTTTATGCCTTGGCAAACCCAACCCCAGAAATCTTGCCCGAAGAAGTGAAAGCAGTTCGTCCAGATGCAGTGATGGCAACAGGCCGTACTGATTATCCGAACCAAGTAAATAATGTTTTGTGTTTCCCATTCATCTTCCGCGGTGCATTAGATGTGGGTGCAACAACGATTACCCGTGGCATGGAAGTCGCAGCGGTCAAGGCTGTAGCGGAATTGGCTCAAGCGGAACAGAGTGAGGTGGTTGCCTCTGTTTACGGCATTGAGAACCTATCATTTGGTCCAGAGTATTTAATTCCGAAGCCATTTGATCCGCGCTTGATCACGGTAATTGCTCCAGCAGTAGCCAAGGCAGCAATGGATGATGGCGTAGCTTCTCGCCCGATTAAAGATTTCGACGCTTATCGTAATCAGTTGCAGCAATTCGTGTACCACTCTGGTACTTTGATGAAGCCACTCTTTAGTATTGCTAAACGTGTACCAGCAAATCAAAAACGTATTGTGTTTGCTGAGGGTGAAGATGAGCGTGTATTGCGTGCAGTACAGATCATCATTGATGAGCATCTCGCAACCCCAATCCTGATTGGTCGTCCAGCAGTGATCGAACATCGTATCGAGAAGTTTGGCCTGCGTATGAAGGCAGGGGATGATTTTGAGATTGTGAATCCAGAGAATGATTCACGCTTCCGTGATTTCTGGCAGACCTACCTTGCGCTCACTGAGCGTAAGGGTGTCACACAGTCGTTTGCTAAGCTTGAGGTGCGCCGCCGTAATAGCTTGATTGGCAGCCTGTTGATTCAAAAAGGTATGGCGGATGGCATGATTTCTGGCACGGTCGGCAATATCGCTACTCACTTAAAGTATGTTGATGAAGTGATTGGACATGAGCCCGGTGCAAATGTATATGGTGCGATGTCAGGTTTGATCCTTCCCGGTCGCCAAGTATTTTTAGTGGACACCCATATCAATCTTGATCCTACTGCTGAGCAGTTAGCAGACCTCACTCTCATGGCCGCAAGTGAAATGAGAAAGTTAGGGCTGGCTCCTAAAGTTGCCTTGCTGTCTCATTCGAATTTTGGCTCCAGCAACGCGCCTTCCGCAGTCAAGATGCGAGAAGTGTTGGCATTGCTCCAAAAGGCAGATCCAACTTTAGAGGTTGATGGAGAGATGCATGGCGATAGCGCTTTAGATGCGAGCATTCGCGAAGGTGCCGTATCTTCATCCTCACTGAAGGGCGATGCGAATCTGTTGGTCCTGCCAAATATTGATGCAGCAAATATTTCTTACAACTTGCTAAAAACAGCAGCAGGCAATGGCATTGCAATCGGTCCATTGTTGCTGGGTGTTGCTAAGCCTATTCACATTCTCACCCCGGCCGCAACTGTGCGTCGTATTGTGAATGTGACAACTTTGGCGGTTGTAGAGGCAGCCAGTAACGCCAGAGGTATTTCTTAAGAATTGGTAATTTATGTAAGTTAGTAATAACTTACATAAATTACTTCTATATAAATCAGTGCTTTACATAAAATGCACTGTATTTGGGCTTGATTTGATGGCGTGTTACGGGTAACCTAGCACCCATCATGAATAATCGCTCTGAAAACAGCAATACAGCCAGCTTTGACGAACATAGCCGTGCTGAAGGTTGGGATAGCAATGATCGACTGGAAACCGAATCATCCGCTGCCAACATTTATGCTGAAGGCGGCCTATCTCGTTTACAAACCTATGCAGCAAATCAAGTTTCGGGGAAAAAAGTGACAGCTTCTTGGCGTGCCGCTTTGGCCGTTCGCGATGCCGGACCGCCGGCAATGTTGCGCAGTGTGCGCCCTAATATCGTTCAATCTATTCGCGCTTTCCGCACGCCTGATTTGCAGGAAGCGGCAACTGAATTGGGTCAACACTTCATTTATGCCAATTGCGCAAATGCAATGACTAAAGGTGAGGTTTTGGAGTCGATTGCGATTGCGTACTCATTTACTAAGCAGCAGGCAAAAAATTACGATCCTTTGTTGGATGCTTTGACTACCACGGTAGACAAGTCTGGCCCACAGCCTGGATTTGTAGTGGTGCTCGAAGGT
The DNA here is from genome assembly GCF_018687895.1 of Polynucleobacter sp. JS-JIR-II-50. NCBI lineage: Bacteria > Pseudomonadati > Pseudomonadota > Betaproteobacteria > Burkholderiales > Burkholderiaceae > Polynucleobacter > Polynucleobacter sp. JS-JIR-II-50. Next base: position 228,996 of record NZ_CP061307.1, read on the forward strand.
TTGCCTTGTACTCAGAAGTTTGACAAAGAAGCTCGTGAAACATTGTTGGATGTTTTCCGCGATGCTGTTGATTTCTGGGCTGAGCGCCGTACTCCATACCGCGTCTTCTATTCTTTTGCTTAATCGCTAAAGTCTTGTAAGACCTATAAATCGCCTCTACTTGAGGCGATTTTGCATTTCAGGATTCCATATGCTGTGTACGGCTGTAATAGCCACTACGCCCGCTGTTTCTGTTCTGAGTACCCGCTCCCCCAGTGAAACCAATTGATAGCCTGCTGACTCTGCTTGCGCCTCTTCTTCAGGTGAATGACCGCCTTCAGGGCCAATCATTAAGACGATATCTTGTGGATCATTTTCTATGAGTACTGAATACAGGCTTTTCGTCGCATCAGGACTGAGTAGAAGTTTGAGTGCGGGTTTTGGAGTCGCTTGTAAATAACTTTCAAAAGTTTGAATGGGCTCCAGGCTGGCAAGGACAGTGCGATCGCATTGTTCGCATGCAGCTTGAATGATGCCCTCCCAGTGGGCAAGTCTTTTTTGGGCGCGCTCTAGGTCGCTGGAGCGGGTTAACTTGAGGATGGAGCGTTCACATTGCATGGGGGCAATATTTTGGGCGCCCGTTTCTACCGCTTTTTCAACAATCCAGTCCATTTTGTCGCCGCCAGCCAGCCCTTGAGCCAGGGTAATGGCATATGGGGTCTCACGATGGGTGTCGGTGCGGATATCCGTTAGCTGGACTTGACCCGTTTTCCCACTCAAGGAGAGGAGCTCACCCTTGGCAACTTGCCCCTTTCCATCAAATACAGGGAAGAATTCCCCAGCTTGGACGCGCCTAACGCGCAAATGGTGGGCAACCTCTGGGGTGAGGGTAGTTGGCTTTTGGGATTCCCATGGTCCGGGAAGATAAAATTGAGGCATTACTGAAATATAGCCAATTAATTTTCCAGAGACCACTTTTACGATGTCAAACCTTCAAATTCGTATGGCCAATGCCATTCGCGCCTTATCCATGGATGCAGTACAGCAGGCAAATTCAGGTCACCCTGGTATGCCAATGGGTATGGCAGATATTGCTGTTGGTCTTTGGAATGAACATTTAAAACATAATCCAACAGATCCTCATTGGATTGATCGTGATCGTTTTGTTTTATCTAATGGTCATGGATCCATGCTGTTGTATTCACTCTTGCATCTTTCTGGCTACAACCTGCCGATTGAAGAGTTAAAAAATTTCCGTCAATTGCATAGCAAAACTCCAGGACATCCTGAGTATGGAATTACTCCCGGCGTAGAAACAACCACTGGTCCATTGGGTCAAGGAATTTCCAATGCAGTAGGAATGGCGCTCGCAGAAAAATTATTAGCAGAAGAATTTAATCGACCTGGCCTTAACATCGTTGATCACTACACCTACGTATTTCTAGGCGATGGTTGCTTGATGGAAGGGATTAGTCACGAAGTGTGTTCTTTGGCTGGCACACTGAAGCTGAATAAGCTCATTGCATTGTGGGATGACAACGGCATCTCGATTGATGGCAAGGTTGTTTCTTGGTTTAACGAAGACACTCCTAAGCGTTTTGAAGCCTATGGCTGGAACGTTATTCGCGCTGTTGATGGCCATGATGCAGAAGCCGTATCTGCTGCGATCGCCCAGGCTAAAAAGAGTGATAAGCCAACCCTGATCTGCTGCAAGACCGCCATTGGCCAAGGCTCACCCAATATGGCGGGCAGCGATAAAGTGCACGGTTCACCATTAGGCGCTGCTGAAATTGCTGAAACTCGTGTTGCATTGAATTGGCCATACGCACCATTTGAAATTCCAAAAGATATTTATTCGGCATGGGATTTTAAAAAGCGTGGACAAGCGGCTGAGCATGAGTGGAATAAAGAATTCCAGAAATACAAAAACAAATTTCCAGAACTTGCTGCCGAATTGCAACGCCGTATGGCAGGTGATTTATCTAAAGATTTTTCAGCGACATTAAATACGTATTTAAAAACTTGCCAAACTAAAGCAGAAACAATTGCGACTCGTAAAGCAAGTCAGAACGCGATCGAAGCTTTGGCACCTGCTTTGCCAGAATTCATGGGAGGCTCTGCCGACTTAACAGGATCTAATCTCACTAATTGGTCTTCATGCAAACCTGTGCGCGCTGATCAATGGGGTAACCATATTAATTACGGCGTTCGTGAATTTGGTATGAGCGCCATCATGAACGGTATCGCCTTACATGGTGGTTACATCCCATTTGGCGGCACATTCTTAACCTTCTCAGATTACAGTCGTAACGCTTTGCGTATGGCTGCCTTAATGAAATTGCGTAGTATTTTTGTCTTCACTCACGACTCAATTGGCTTGGGTGAAGATGGCCCAACCCATCAGTCTGTAGAACATGTAGCCAGTCTGCGCCTGATTCCTAATTTGATGGTTTGGCGTCCTTGTGACACTACGGAGAGTGCTGTAGCTTGGGGCTCAGCGATTGAGCGTAAAAATGGACCTAGCGCCCTGATCTTTAGTCGTCAGAACTGCCCATTTGTATCGCGTACTCCTGCGCAAATTAAAGATATTGCACGCGGTGGTTACGTCTTGCGCGACCCGTCTGGCAAGATTGATGCAGTCATTATTGCTACCGGTTCTGAAATTGCTCTCGCATTACAAACTGCACAGCAGTTAGAAAAAGAAGGCCTGGGTATTCGAGTAGTTTCGATTCCTTCAACCACTGTCTTTGATCAGCAAGATCCTGCATATAAAGCAAAAGTATTGCCAGCTAATATTCCGCGCATTGCGGTTGAAGCGGGTGTGAGTGATTTCTGGTGGAAGTATGGTTGCGCAGCAGTTCATGGCGTAGATACCTTTGGTGAGTCTGCGCCTGCGCCAGTGCTGTATGAATATTTTGGATTAACGGCTGACCAGATTGCGAAGACAGTCAAACAATGCATTGCAAAGAAGTAATAGAAATGCGAAATAAATTCAATATTAGCAAGGGGAAATAAATGACAATTCGTATCGCAATTAATGGTTATGGGCGTATTGGCCGCATGGTATTGCGTGCTTTGTATGAAGATCAAGTAAATGGTAAGCCACGTCGTGATATCAAGATCGTCGCAATTAATGCGATGGGAGATATTGCTATTAACGCCCATCTTACAAAGTATGACTCTGCTCATGGCCGTTTCCCAGCCGACGTATCTGTTGATGGTGATTGCATGGTGGTGAATGGCGATCGTATCAAAATGTTCTGCACACGTAATCCTGCAGAAACCCCATGGGGTGAGTTGGGTGTGGATTTAGTTTTGGAATGTACTGGTAAGTTCACTTCAAAAGAAAAGGCGATGATTCATATTGAGCAGGGCGCGAAGAAAGTATTGATTTCTGCTCCCGGTGAAAAAGATGTAGACGCAACTATTGTGTACGGCGTAAATCAAAATGTTTTGAAGCCAAGCGATGTGGTTGTATCAAATGCCAGTTGCACAACAAACTGTTTGGCTCCATTAGTAAAGCCGCTCTTAGAAAAGATTGGTATTGAATCTGGCTTGATGACTACGATTCATGCTTTCACAAATGACCAAGTATTAACTGATGTGTATCACAAGGATATGCGTCGTGCGCGTTCTGCTGTTACCAGCATGATCCCAACGAAGACGGGCGCTGCTAAAGCGGTGGGTTTGGTTCTGCCCGCCTTAGCTGGTCGCTTTGATGGTTTCGCGATGCGCGTGCCTGTGATTAACGTTTCTGTAGTCGACCTTACTTTTGCTGCTAGTCGCGCCACCAGCATTGACGAAGTGAATGCCATTCTGAAGAGTGCTAGCGAAGGTGAGCTCAAAGGCATTTTGGGCTTCAATACATTGCCATTGGTATCTATCGACTTTAACCATGACCCACGCCCAAGTATTTACGACGCCTCCCAAACTCGCGTCTCTGCGGATGGCAAGCTGGTGAAGGTGTTGGCTTGGTATGACAACGAATGGGGTTATTCAGTGCAGATGCTCAATGCTGCTGAAGCATTAATGGCTGTAAAGTAAGAAAAATTGATAAGAGTCGCTAAGAGTGTTTAAAAGATGTTAAAAAACGCTTAAATCTTCTTTTTCGGCTTAATTTTGTAAAAAAGACCTCAATTTGAGGTCTTTTTTGCTTCTATAGTGCTGAAAACAGCTTATTTTGGCCGTTTTATTTAGCTTGTTTGTTGCGGCAATTCTTCTTTAAGCAGTGGCCATACATGGCTAAAGAATGCTCTTGGAGCTTAAAACCGAGGTTTTTAGCAATATCACGCTGCCTTTTTTCAATGGCTTCGTCTACAAATTCCTCTACATGGCCACAATCAATGCAAACCAAGTGGTCGTGGTGCTGACCCTCATTTAATTCGTAGATTGCCCTGCTATCACCTTTGCTAGATTCAAAATGGCTACGCAATAGAAGGCCGGCCCGCTCAAATTGGGTGAGAACCCGGTAAACCGTTGCCAGACCGATCTCTTTATCTTCTTTGGCTAAGGCCATAAAGACATCTTCGGCGCTAAAGTGGGTTCCACCGTTTTGATGAAAAAAATCGAGGATTTTCATCCTTGGGCCGGTAGCTTTTAGGCCAATATCGCGTAAATCTTCAGGGCTAGGGTTTTGGGTCATATTTATGGCATTGGGAGCTAAAATCAATGTCTTAATGATACGGCCAGCCATGCAAAATTGCCTTGAACTTTTTACCCGCTTTTTGAACCCGTTTTTGAAGGGTGTTTATTCCCCTGCTCGATTGGGTCTGGTGTCTTTGGCTCTACTGGGATTGATGGGGGTTGTTGGGTGCACTTCTGCTGTTGATGAAACTCAACGCGCTTGGATGAATAAGGTTTTTAGGCCATATGTTCCTGATGTAGTGCAAGGCAACTTCATCTCGAGCGAGCAATATTCTAAATTGCAACTAGGCATGACACGCGAACAGGTGCGTCAAATTATGGGTACACCATTATTGGCCAGTTACTTTCACGCGAATCGCTGGGATTATATTTTTGAATTTAAGCGCGCTGGACAGAAGGTTGGTAAAGAACGTCACGTGACTGTGTTTTTTGATGGCGACAAAGTGGTGAAGTTTGAAGGTGACGCTTTGCCAACAGAAGTTGAGATGGTTGCTGAGATCGATAACTACGCTAAAACCAAACGCTCGTTCTGGGAAGTCATCACGGGTACCAATAAGCCACCAGTCACGCCGCCATTGCAGCAACCCGAACTCATGGTGCCAAGTAAAACGGATAATTTGGCAGCGGGTGCGGCTATACCACCAGCTACTACTGGTGGCTCGTTCTGGGATTTTTTTAGCTTTTCTAAAAAGGATCCAAATGTTCAGCCTGAGCCATTAGGGCCTGGGGCTCTCAATGTTCCGCAGGCTAGTGAAGCCAAGTAAAAATTACTTATGTGTTGATGCTGAAGTAAGTTGTTTCAGCAACTTTTAATAAGAAGTGAAGAAAAATGATGAAGATTGCAATTGCAGGGGCAACAGGCCGTATGGGTAGGATGTTGATTGAGGCTGTTCTCAATACAACTGATGCACAGTTGGTGGGTGCGCTTGAACACAATGCTTGCCCACAGCTGGGTGAAGACGCTGGCGCCTTCTTGGGGAAAAAGACGGGCGTACTGATTTCTTCTGATGTTGCTCAGGTTTTAGCTCATGCGCAATTCTTAATCGACTTCACTAGGCCTGAAGGCACTATGGCCCATTTGGCTGTTGCTGAAAAGACGGGTACCAAAATGATTATCGGTACAACAGGCCTAACTACCGATCAAATTGCTAGCTTGAAAAAAGCGTCTGCAAAGTTGGCGATTGTTTTTGCGCCAAACATGAGCGTGGGTGTGAATGCCACTTTTAAGTTGCTGGAGATTGCGGCAAAGATGCTCAATCAAGGTTATGACATTGAGATTATTGAAGCGCATCATAAGCACAAGGTCGATGCCCCTTCTGGTACCGCACTCAAGATGGGTGAGGTGATTGCGAATGCTTTAGGTGAAAAGCTTGATGATGTTGCTGTGTATGCCCGCGAAGGTCATACCGGTGAACGTAAAGAAGGCTCCATTGGTTTTGCAACCATTCGTGGTGGCGATATTGTTGGCGACCATACTGTCTTATTTGCAGGTGATGGCGAACGTATTGAAATCAGTCATAAATCTTCCAGCCGTCAATCCTATGCGCAAGGTTCATTGCGTGCAACCCGTTTCTTGCAAAACCAAAGTGCTGGTTTATTCGATATGCAAGATGTTCTTGGCTTACGCAAATAATTAGTCAATTAATTAAAAATAGAAGAAAAGAGTTGTCGAAGAATGAGTAAGGATTACGACTACCGCAGTATTGAAGCGGCAGCGCAAGCTGATTGGGAAAGTGCGCAAGTCTATCAAGTGGCAGAGAACGCAGTGGATGCGCAGGGCAAGCAGAAGCCAAAGTACTATGCCTGCTCAATGTTGCCTTACCCATCTGGCAAGCTCCACATGGGGCACGTGCGCAACTACACCATTAACGATGTAATGGCGCGCCAGCTTCGCATGCAAGGCTTTAATGTTCTCATGCCTATGGGTTGGGATGCTTTTGGGATGCCCGCTGAAAATGCAGCGATTCAGAATAAAGTGCCCCCCGCTAAGTGGACCTACGACAACATTGCTTACATGAAAAAGCAAATGGCTGCGATGGGTTTAGCAATTGATTGGTCACGTGAAGTTGCTACCTGTAGCCCTGATTACTATCGTTGGAACCAGTGGCTCTTTTTAAAGATGCTCGAAAAGGGTATCGCCTATCGTAAAACGCAAGTCGTGAATTGGGATCCAATTGATCAAACGGTTTTAGCGAATGAGCAAGTGATTGATGGTCGTGGTTGGCGCTCTGGCGCTTTAGTAGAGAAGCGCGAGATCCCTGGTTATTACTTCAATATCACTGCGTATGCAGAACCATTGCTTTCTGGTTTAGATGGCTTGGGTTGGCCTGAGCGTGTCAAGACCATGCAGCAAAACTGGATTGGTAAAAGTCGGGGCGTACGCTTTGCTTTTAAGCATGATATTGCTGACGATCACGGTAACTTTATTCAAGATGGTCTTTTGTATGTGTTCACCACCCGTGCAGATACCATCATGGGCGTTACGTTCTGTGCGGTAGCGGCTGAGCACCCGTTGGCTGCTAAAGCAGCTACTAACAATCCCGAGCTTGCCGCATTCATTGAGAAATGCAAAACAGGTAGCGTGATCGAGGCTGATTTAGCTACCCAAGAAAAAGAGGGAATGTTCACTGGTTTGTATGTCACGCATCCATTGACGCACGAGCCAGTCCCAGTTTGGGTCGGTAACTACGTATTAATGTCTTATGGCGATGGCGCAGTGATGGGTGTCCCTGCGCACGACGAGCGCGATTTTGCTTTTGCACTCAAGTACGACTTGCCAATTAAGCAAGTGATCGCACTTCAAGGCGAATCTCCTATGTTTAATACCACTCGCTGGGAAGATTGGTATGCCCAAAAAGAGGGTGTTGTTTGCTTTAATAGTGCTCAGTTTGACGGTCTATCGCATGAAGAGGCTGTGAGTGCTGTTGCGAAAGAATTAGAAAAGCTTGGTATTGGTGAAATCAAAACCACCTATCGCTTGCGCGATTGGGGAATTTCTCGTCAGCGCTATTGGGGTACCCCAATTCCGATTATTCATTGTGGCGATGAGGGTAATCCTGGTTGTGGAGCTGTGCCTGTTCCAGAGGCAGATCTGCCAGTCGTGTTGCCGGAAGATTGTGTGCCAGATGGCAGCGGTAATCCGTTGAATAAACGCGCGGACTTCTTAAACGTCAAATGTCCGAAGTGCGGTAAGCCTGCGCGCCGTGAAACTGACACCATGGATACCTTTGTAGATTCCTCTTGGTATTTCATGCGCTATACCGGACCCAATGCTAAGACTATGGTCGATGAGCGCAATGAATATTGGATGCCGATGGATCAGTACATTGGCGGCATTGAGCATGCAATTTTGCATTTACTCTATGCGCGCTTCTGGACTAAGGTCATGCGCGATCTCAATCTCATCACGTTTGACGAGCCCTTCCAGAATTTGCTGACCCAAGGTATGGTTCTCAATGAGACTTACTATTCTGAAGATGCTTCGGGTAAAAAGACTTGGCTTAACCCCTTGGATGTGGAATTGGATCTTGATGAAAAGGGTCGTCCGCAAGGCGCCAAGTTGATAGGTGACGCTTCAAATGCACCAGTCATCATTGGTGGTGTTGAGAAGATGTCTAAGAGTAAGAACAATGGCGTTGATCCTCAATCATTAATTGATCAATATGGCGCAGATACTGCGCGTTTATTCGTGATGTTTGCCGCCCCTCCTGAGCAACAGTTGGAGTGGTCTGGCGCTGGTGTGGATGGCGCCTCTCGTTTCTTGCGTCGGGTCTGGATGTATTCCAACACTCAAGCAGGCGCATTGCGTGACGCTTCTGATAGCTTGCCTAGTAACTTGAGTGATGCTGAAAAAGAACTGCGTCGTGAAGTGCATACGATTTTGAAGCAAGCTAATTTTGACTATCAACGTCGTCAATACAACACGGTGGTTTCTGCGGCGATGAAGATGCTCAATATTCTTGAGCCAATCAAGCTGGATCAGGGTGCCACAATTAGTGCGCCTGTCCTACGTGAATGCTTAAGTATCCTATTGCGCGTTCTCTACCCAGTTGTTCCCCATCTCACTCATGTGTTGTGGAAAGATGTGGGCTATGCCAAGAGCTTTGGCCCATTGCTGGATGCTTCTTGGCCCTCAGTAGATGAAGCGGCCTTGATTCAGACTGAAATTACTTTAATGCTCCAGATTAATGGCAAGTTGCGTGGCGATATTAAGGTACCAGCAGATGCCAGCAAAGAGCAGGTTGAGTCATTGGCCTTACAAAGTGAGCCCGCACAAAAAGCTTTGAATGGCAATTCACCGAAAAAAGTGATTGTAGTGCCCGGTCGTTTGGTCAATATTGTTGCCTAACCTTTTATAGAAACTAAAGCGATGAGCGTAAATCACCTGCGACGTGCAATGCTGGGTTTAATTGCCACAGCACCTCTGAGTGGCTTGATTGCTTGCGGGTATCGCTTGCGGGGCATGGTGGATTTACCATTCAAGGTTATTGCGATTACGGGTAACCCATCTCCACCACTGAGAGCAGACTTGCAGGCAGCGATCTTGACTGGCACCGATGCCAAGGTTGCCATTAATCCCAAAGATGCAGATCTCATCTTGGAAATCACCAACGATATTAATGGTCGTGAGATTTTGGCCTACAACTCCAATGGTCAAGTATCAGCTTATCGCCTCAATATTCGTGTTGGCTTTAGAGCCTTTGATTTAGCTGGAGCAGAAATTGTTCCTGAGGCGGAAATTTACATGACTCGCGATATGGACTTCACAGTTTCAACGGTGTTGGCTACTGATGTTCAGATTCAGCAATTCCTAACTCTCATGCGTAAGGATTTGGCTATTCAAATCTTACGTCGCGTCGCTGCTGCTGCAAGAGCGCCGCAATCAAGAGCTTTCTAGAGGTCAATTAAGGCATGGTTAAAGTTGATGCCTTACAAGTGCACCTCAAGTCCTTGAGTTCTGGTGGCGCTATGTTGCCGCTGTATGTTTTTAGTGGCGATGAGCCGCTGTTGATGATGGAGGCGATGGATCAATTGCGATCCGCTGCCAAGAAACAAAACTTCACTGAACGCGAAGTCTTGTTGCAGGAGCGTGGATTTGATTGGAGTGCTCTTCTGAATGCAGGTCAGACCATGTCTTTGTTTGGAGACAAGCGTTTGGTCGAGTTGCGTATTCCAACCGGTAAGCCTGGGCGCGATGGAGCGGATGCTTTAAAGCAGTTCGCTGCGCAAATTGCCTCTCAGTTAACCGGGCCTGATGGTCCAGATACCGTTGTCTGTATTGTGTTGCCTCGCTTGGATGGCAAGACTAAGACTTCTGCGTGGTTCAGTGCTTTGGACGATGCCGGTATGGCTATTCAGATAGATTCTTTGGATCGCAGTCACTTGCCGCAGTGGATTTCTGGGCGTTTAAAGCGCCAAGATCAAGAGGTGGAGTCCGGCCCTGAAGGGCAGCGCGCGCTTGAATTTATTGCCGATCAAGTAGAGGGTAATTTAATTGCCGCCCATCAAGAAATATTGAAGTTGGGGTTGTTATATCCCGTCGGAAAACTAAGCGAGGAGCAAATTCGCTCATCCATTCTGAAGGTGGCACGCTACAACGTGTTTGAATTGACTGAAGCAATGCTGGCTGCAGATCTGGCTAGGCTCAATCGCATGCTAGATGGCCTCAAAGGTGAGGGCGAGCCGCTGGTATTGATTCTGTGGAGCGTCACCGAAGAGCTTCGGATACTATCTAAATTGAAAGCAGCTAGTGATGCTGGTGAATCTGTGCAGAACTTGATGCGGGCTAACCGAATTTGGGGAAATAAAGAGCGTTTATACCCAGCGGCGTTGAGAAGGGTTCAGCCCCTCAAGCTGCGAAGAGCAATGCAGGTTGCGGCAGGATTGGATCGCCAAGTAAAGGGTTTGTATGCGGCTGAATTGCCTGCCGATCCATGGGATGGTTTGCGTTTAGTTGGAAATTTACTGCGTTAAGAAGTGCGAAACAAGACATAAGAGATTAAGAAATGATTTCATCTATTCAAGAAATGATGCAAGACATTGGAATGCGAGCGCGCGTCGCATCGCGGGCAATGGCACGTGCATCAAGTGGGCAAAAGAACCAGGCTTTATTGCATATTGCTAAAGCAGTTCGTCAGCAGAGCGCCGAAATTCAGAGAGTTAATCAAGTCGATGTAGAGCGTGCGAAAGGGAGTGGCCAAGATGCTGCTTTTATTGATCGCCTCACCATGACTCCTAAAACGATTGAAACTATGGCTTTGGGTTTAGAGCAAATAGTTTCCTTGGATGACCCAATTGGAAAAATTTCTGCTTTACAAAAGCAGGCTTCCGGCATTGAGTTAGGTCAGATGCGTGTCCCTTTGGGTGTTATTGGCATCATTTATGAGTCTCGCCCAAACGTCACCATTGATGCGGCAGCATTGTGCTTAAAGTCTGGCAATGCCGTGATCTTACGCGGTGGTTCTGAGGCAATTGATTCAAATACTTTATTAGCTCAGATTATTCAAGAAGGTCTGGCTGCTGCTGGCTTGCCTAAAGATGCTGTGCAGGTGGTGGCTACTACCGATCGTAGCGCCGTCGGTGAAATGATCACGATGACCCAATATATTGATGTGATTGTGCCTCGCGGCGGTAAGAGCTTGATTGCCCGCCTCATGGCTGAAGCACGTGTGCCAATGATTAAACACTTGGATGGTATTTGTCATACTTATATTGATGCCGATGCAGATGTTGCGATGGCGGTGAAGGTGTGTGATAACGCCAAGACGCAACGCTACGCCCCTTGCAATGCGATGGAGACCTTGTTAGTCAATCAAGATATTGCACAGAAAGTCTTGCCAACGCTTTGCAAGATTTATCAAGATAAAGGTGTGGAGTTGCGGGTTGACGGTTTGACACGAAAAACGCTTGAGGCAAATGGTTTTCAGAATCTAGTCGATGCCAAAGAAGAAGATTGGCAAACTGAATACTTGGCTCCCATCTTATCTATTAAGACAGTGGCTAATATCGATGAAGCCATGAATCATATTGAGCAATACGGCAGCAAACATACTGATGCCATTATTACCAATAACAAAGCCCAGGCCGATCGCTTCTTGCGTGAAGTGGATAGTGCTAGCGTGATGGTTAATGCCAGCACTCGCTTTGCAGATGGCTTTGAGTATGGCTTAGGAGCTGAAATCGGTATCTCTAATGACAAATTGCATGCCCGTGGCCCTGTTGGTCTGGATGGCTTGACCTCATTGAAGTATGTGGTTATGGGCCATGGCGAGATTCGGTCATAAAGTAAAAAGATAAATAGAGTAAACCACATATGAGCAATGCCTACCTCTGGGTAAAAACCTTTCACATTGTCTTTATCACCTCTTGGTTCGCCGGTTTGTTTTACCTGCCCAGAATTTTTGTGAACTTGGCCGAAGAGAAAAACTCTGATGCTTATGCCCGTTTATTGGGTATGGCAGATCGCCTCTTTCGCTTTATGACTATCCTTGCTGTGCCAGCGGTACTGCTGGGTTTGACACTATGGCTTTACTTTGGCATTGGTGCTGGCGATGTCTGGATGCATGCCAAATTGTTCTTTGTGATTTTGGTGGCTGGTTATCACCATGCCTGCTTAAGTCTACTTAAGAAGTTTCGCACAGGCGTCAACAGGCGATCTGGCGTTTGGTTTCGTTGGTTTAATGAAGTGCCAGTTATCTTGTTGGTCATTATTGTTGCCTTGGTATTGTTTAAGCCCTAAGGCTAGATTTTTAATATTACTGAATACTGTTTTATTTTTTTTAATCCACTTATTTAAAGACTGTTAGCCCCATGAGATTTTTTGTTGTTTGTCCAGGCGGTTTAGAAGTGCCGCTTGCCCAGGAGCTAGCAGAGATTGCTAGACGCCCAGAATGTAAGGCATTAGGAGTATGGGTAATTGATCCTACGCCCACTAGCCCTACTGGTGGTGTTGGTCTTGCTGCACCGATTTCTGCTGCAATGGCGCTGAACTTGCATTCCCGTATTGCGAGTCGGGTGTTATTGCAAATGGCTCAAGCACCTTATCGACAAGAAGAGGACTTGTATAAATTGGCGAGCGGATTGGCGTGGGAGGAGTGGTTTAGTTCAAAGCAGACTTTACGAGTGGATGTGACAGCACATCGCTCCCCATTAAAGAGTTTAAATTTTGCAACTCTCAAAATTAAAGATGCCATCGTTGACCGTTTACGTGATGTAACTGGTGACCGTCCTAGTATCGATACTGCGTTCCCGGACGTGCGAGTGCAGGCCCATTTAACAGCTACTCAAATCACGATTTATTTGGATACTTCGGGTGAAGCATTATTTAAGCGGGGCTGGCGCGATGAAAAGGGTGACGCACCCCTGAAGGAAAACTTAGCAGCAGGTATCTTGTCGATTACCTCTTGGAAGCCGGGTCAGACTTTATTTGATCCTATGTGCGGTAGTGGCACCTTCCTGATTGAGGCTGCGCAGATAGCCTTAGCTGTTCCACCGGGCGCTATTCGTGCGGGGATGTATGGTGATGATGCCAAGCCAAGTCGATTGGCTTATCGCCCTTTAGTGACATCTGCTCATGGCTTTGGGTTTCAAAGGCTTAAGCCGTTTAATGAAACTGCCGAGCAAAAGCGCTGGGTAGATCTGAAAGAAGCGGCGCTTGCTTTGATGCTAGAAAATCGTAAGCAATATCCAAGTGTCGATGCTCTGAAAATATCCGGTGGTGATATCAACGAGAAATTAGTATCAATGTTCAAAGGCAATTGGCAAAGAGCCCAATTACCCGATCAGCCGGTAGTGCGTCAAGTTGATGCATTGGCGGCCAAAGCCCCAGGTAATCTTAGCGAGGGTGTTATGTTATTAAATCCCCCTTATGGCGAGCGTCTGGTTATTAAAGGCGGACGTGGCCAGGATCGCACTTCTAGTGAAGACGCTAATTACGATGACGAGCCTGATAATCGTTTTGAATTGAACTTGGAGACTGGTCGTCAAAGTGCTAAGCGTTCAAGTCGTGAGTCTTTGAAGAAACTTCAAGCTCAAGAAGAGCAGGATCCAAAGTTTGTGGAGTTTTTGCGTCAATTTGGTCAGCACCTCAAAGAAGATTTTGGCGGCTGGAATATCTTTGTGTTGACGGCAGATATGGCTTTGCCAGGTCAGCTACGCATTAAAGAATCTAAGCGCACACCTCTATTTAATGGTCCTTTGGAGTGCCGTTTATTCAAGTTTGAAATGCATGCCAAGCGACCAGCTTAAAGCACTCAAAAACCTTAAAATAATAGAGCAAGCTTAATGCAGCTAAATTTGAACAGCTAAAAAATATTCGGAGAGTGGAGTGATGGAATTTAAAACATATATGTGTTTGATCTGCGGTTGGGTTTATGACGAAGCCGCTGGTTTACCTGATGAAGGTATTGCACCGGGAACGCTTTGGAAAGATGTCCCCATGAATTGGACTTGCCCAGAGTGCGGGGCCCGTAAAGAAGATTTTGAAATGATGGCAATTTAATTCGGAAGTAATGATGGCAAAAGTAGATCAAAACGCAGTTTTATTTGAGCGTGCACAAAAGACGATCCCTGGGGGTGTTAACTCCCCGGTACGAGCTTTTCGTCAGGTAGGCGGAGTTCCGCGTTTTGTCACTAAAGCTAATGGCCCTTATTTTTGGGATGCCAACGGTCAGCGCTATATAGACTTGATTATGTCTTGGGGTCCGATGATTGCGGGCCATGCCAATCCCGAAGTGGTAGCTGCAGTTCAAAAAGCTGCCGAAACCAGTTTTAGTTATGGCGCGCCTACTGAGGGTGAAGTTGAATTAGCTGAGCGCATTTGCGCATTGATGCCAAGCGTTGAACAAGTACGTATGGTTTCTAGCGGAACTGAAGCAACAATGAGTGCTTTGCGTCTGGCTCGCGGTTACACTGGCCGTGACTTAATTATTAAGTTTGAGGGTTGCTATCACGGCCATGCCGATAGCCTCTTGGTCAAAGCAGGCTCAGGCTTACTTACCTTTGCGGACTCTACTCAAAATGCGCCTTCTTCTGGTGGCGTTCCGCAGGATTTGGTGAAACACACTTTAGTGCTGCCATATAACGATGTAGCGGCTATTGAAGAAGTGTTTAAAAAACAGGGCGATCAAGTTGCTGCGGTCATTATTGAGCCTATTGCTGGCAATATGAATCTCATTCAGCCTTCAAAAGAATTTTTATCAGCCATTCGAAGCTTGACGAGTAAGTATGGCAGCGTCTTAATCTATGACGAAGTGATGACTGGTTTCAGGGTTGCCTTAGGTGGCGCTCAATCCTTGCAGGGCATCACCCCTGATCTCACTTGCCTTGGTAAGGTCATGGGCGGCGGTATGCCTATGGCGGCGTTTGGTGGCAAGAAAGAGATTATGTCTAAGCTAGCTCCGCTGGGTAATGTTTATCAGGCGGGTACTTTATCCGGCAACCCAGTAGCAGTTGCTGCAGGCCTAAAAACTTTAGAGATTATTTCTCGCGAAGGTTTCTACGAATGCTTGATTGGCCAAACAGAAAAGTTGATGGCGGGTTTAAAACAAGCTGCAGATAAGGCCAACGTTCCTTTTGCTGTGGACAGCGTTGGCGGTATGTTTGGCTTTTACTTTGCCGATCAAGTGCCAACTACTTTTGAAGCGGTTACGAAAACCAATATTGATGCGTTTAAGAAATTCTTTCATCTGATGTTAGATGAAGGTGTTTATCTGGCGCCTTCAGCTTATGAAGCTGGCTTTACATCCATTGCACATGACAATGCTGTGGTCGATGCCATCATTGCTGCTGCTGAGAAATCATTCAAAAAACTTTAAAAAAGTTTTTGCTTCCAGAAAGAAATTACATTCGGAGTGGGTGGTCATAGCCACTCACCTGAATAATTTCTAGATTTTTGGAGTCTTTATTGGAGCTTGAAATCTCCAGAGCAGTGAGCTTCCCACCCCACACGCAGCCGGTATCCAGTCCAATCACATTGTCTTGACGCAATAAGCCCAATGTAGACCAGTGGCCAAAATAGGTGAGGACGTCCTGGGTTTTTCTGCTGGGTACCTTGAACCAAGGGATATAGCCTTTAGGGCCTTGCTCTAGGCCTTCCTTGCTTTCAAATTCCATTTTTCCAGTTGGTGTGCAGAAACGCATCCTGGTTAAGGTGTTGGTAATGACGCGTAGGCGTTCATAACCTTTCAGAGATTTGCTCCATTGATTTGGTGTATTGCCATACATATTGGCTAGAAAATCTTTATATGATTTGCCACGTAAAGTTTTTTCTACTTCTTGCGCGCATTCAATCGTTTGCTGTAAGTCCCATTGTGGCAGGACGCCCGCATGCACAGTTAAAACATTGCCGTTACTAAGCGCCATTGGACGGTTTCGAATCCAATGAATGAGTTCTCTGCGATCTGGCGCCAACAGTATGGGTTCTATGGTATCCAGACCTTTCGATTTGCGAAGTCCTGCATCGATTGCTAGGAGGTGTAGGTCATGATTGCCAAGGATGCATTCAGCGCGACCCGACTCCTGTAGGGATTTTAGTTGGCGTAATGCGCCAAGAGAATCAGGGCCGCGATTAACCAAGTCTCCCAAAAAAATCATCTTTGATTTTTGGGGAAGTTTTTTAACGAGGGCTTTGAGGGAGGGCGCACAGCCCTGCACATCGCCTATGGCGTAGATCTTGCTCATACCCTATCTTAAATCGGAACTGTGTATAGGGCTCTAATGATTCTGTGTATTAGGCGACTTTTTTGACTACGCTGTAACGCACCAAGGTATTTTTTCGCGCTTCATCATGATCTACTACCGGAAGTGGGTAGTCTCGTCCAATCACTACCCCAGCGGCTTCCAATTCAATATGGCCGGCCTTCCATGGGGCATGGATAGACTTCTTAGAGAGCTTTTCGAGTTGCGGTAGGTAGCGCTTGATGAACTTGCCTTCCGGATCAAACTTCTCTGATTGGGTAATGGGGTTAAAGATGCGAAAGTAGGGTTGGGCATCACATCCAGATGAGGAGGCCCACTGCCATCCGCCGTTATTCGAGGAAAGCTCAAAGTCATTGAGATGTTCGGCGAAATACGCTTCGCCCCAACGCCAATCTATTCCCAAATCTTTAGTCAGAAAGCTTGCCACCACCATGCGTAAGCGGTTGTGCATATAGCCGCTTTGATTCAGTTGATGCATAGCCGCATCAACTAATGGGTAACCTGTTTTACCTTCGCACCAAGCGGTAAATAATTTTTTAGCTTTAGAGCCAGATTCCCAAATGATGTTGTCGTAGTCTGGTTTAAAAGATGCTCCCGTTGCAAGACGGGGATGATTGGCGAGAATCATGAAATAGAAATCACGCCAGATTAATTCACTCAGCCAAATGGTTGCACCCATACTGCCAGCTAGCATACGTCGATGAGCTTCACGCACCAAGCCTCTGATAGAGAGCATGCCAAAGCGTAAATGCGTAGAGAGATAACTTACGCCTTTAATTGCGGGGAAGTCTCTGCCAATTTGGTATTGATCAATGCGGGGTAAGAAGTCCTCTAAGAAAGCTTGCCCACCTTCTGAGCCAGGTGGCAGATAGCTTTCAATGCCGGTAGGGCAAAATCCCATCGACTCTAGAGAGGGGAGTTTTTGATCTAATTTTTTTGTTAAGACTCCCAATTGCTTAGGCTTTGGATTGCACTCATAGGCAGTAAGATCTTTTTCTTGAAGAGTCTTGAGCCAGTTATTTTTATAAGGTGTAAAGATTGAAAAGACAGTATTTGAGTTTGTAAGAATTTCTTTCTTCTCAAAAATAACTTGATCTTTAAAGCTCTCAAAATGAATTTCTAACTTTTCTAGGGACGCTTTTACAGTTTCATCTCTTTCAATCGCTGAAGGTTCGTAGTCATGGTTTGTGAAGACAGTTTCGACGCCTAGCTCTCTAGCAATTTCAGGAATACATTCAGTGGGTTTTCCAAAGCGAACGATGAGTCCACCACCTTGTTTACGAAGCTCATCATCAATTTGCTTTATGCCCTGCCAGATGAAATCTAATCGGCGGTCATGCTTGAGTCCGTTGGCATCTAAATCACCCTTCAATAATGGCTTGAGAATCTCCGTATCAAAGATAAAGGTGAGCCAAACCTGGCCACTTTCTTTCAGGGCGTAGTGAAGCGCGGCATTGTCATAAAGGCGGAGGTCACGGCGGAGCCAAACGAGAGCTTTTTGCATAGCCCCTATATTAGGGCTTATTTAAGGTAAATGCAGGCGGCTAGGCGGGGCTGACAGGTTAAGATCCTAAGGAATGATGGATACGATCTTTTTTATTCTCTCGAAGGTAGTGCAATTTTGCATTGAGCCGCTCAATTGGGTGCCTATTTTCGTTTTGCTGGCCCTTCTCTTTTTATCCTTGCGAAAACCGCACCTCTGTAAGAGATTCTTGGCGCTAGCTTTGGTAGATCTTGCTCTGGTGGGTTGGCTTCCCGCATCTGAAGTATTTCTTAGAGGGCTTGAGAATGCCGTGTCCAAAACTGAGATTACAAAATTATCGAATAATGAAATGGGCGGCATCATTATTCTGGGTGGCGCCATTGATGGAGGCGAGATTGCCGTTGATCGTGGCGAGATTTCAATCTACTCATCCGCTGAAAGGGTGACTAAAGCGTTCGAGTTAATACGCAAGAACCCCAATGTGCCATTCATCTTCAGCGGTTATTCAGGGCGCATAACGCCTAAGGGAGTTACAGAGGCGGATGCATTTAAGCGGTTGATTCAAGAGCAGGGCTTAAGCGAGCAGAACGCGCATTACGAAAATCAATCTCGAAATACCTATGAAAATGCGCTTCATATGAAGCCAATGATTGAGGAGTTTGGCTTAAAAACGGAATCAGGGGAGCTGAAGCCATGGCTTCTAATTACCTCCGCCAGCCATATGTACCGCTCTACCAAGATTTTCCAAAAACAGGGTTTAGTAGTGCTACCAATGTTGGTCGATTATCAAACGGCCAATAGCCTTCAGTGGACGATGTTTGACTTGGTGGATGGAGCTCACAACTGGAACATCCTAGTTCATGAAATAGTTGGTCTTTTTGCTTACTGGATTACCGGAAAAATCTAGATATTCTGTAAAATAAGCCATATGACTTCTGCTAAAAAAGCACCCCCTGCTTCAGAACGAGCTTCTGTGTCAGAGTCATCAATTTCATTTTCTGCAGACCATCTCGCCAATCAGTTTTTAATTGCTATGCCGGGTATGGTTGACCCCAATTTTGCTGGTTCCGTTATCTATCTCTTTGAGCATACCGAAAGAGGTGCGATGGGCTTGGTGGTTAATCGACCTACCGAGGTTGATTTAGAGACCCTCTTTGACAAGATTGAGTTGAAATTGGAAATTGCCCCTTTATTAAAGCAGCCGGTATATTTTGGCGGCCCAGTTCAGATAGAGCGCGGCTTTGTTTTACATGAGTCTGATTCGCTGTCTCCTTATAGCTCCTCCTTAATTATTCCGGGCGGCTTGACGATGACTACTTCAAAGGATGTTCTTGAGGCAGTTGCTGCAGGTAAAGGACCGCAACATTTTTTGATGACCTTGGGTTATGCCGGATGGGGTGCCGGTCAACTTGAAGAAGAAATTACGCTGAATGGCTGGATGAATGTTCCGCTGGCACGTGAGCAAATGATTGAGATCATCTTTAATACGCCATCGAGCCAGCGTTACGAGAAGGCGGTGAGCCACCTAGGGTTTGATTTGTCTCATCTGTCTGGTGAGGCTGGGCATGCCTAAGGCATTGACCATACTGTCTTTTGATTATGGAACTCGCAGAGTGGGTGTGGCAGTTGGAAACTCGATATCCAAGTCGGGACAAGCTTTAAAGACGATTGCAGCGCCAACTGGCGATGCCCTTTTTGAGGCGATTGAGTCTCTATTAAAGGAGTGGCAGCCAGACCAATTGGTGGTTGGAAAGCCAACCCATCCAGATGGCACACCCCATGAGATGACATCTAAAGCAACCCGCTTTGGCAATCAGCTACATGGACGCTTTCATTTGCCGGTTGTTTGGGTCGATGAGCGCTATACGTCAGCCGTTTTGGAGGGGGATCCAGAGATGTACGACAATCTAGATGCCCATTCTGCCGTTTTGATCTTAGAGCAGTATTTTGCAGAGCAAAGCGCGAAGTCTTTAAATTAAAAATAGTTACAAAAATAGAGTTGATATAAGCACCGGACTAAAGAATGAACGCTGAACAGTTATACAGAAAATTACTAGAGAACTTGCGTAAGAGAGCGCAAGAGGGCACCTTTGAACTTGCCGGTCTCGCCATGGGAGGCGCTTGGATTGCTGAGCGTTTGGCTCACGATTTAGGGCTTCCACACTTTGGAGTAATTAATGTGGCTTTTCATCGGGATGATTATGCGGAGAAGGGTATGACGGCTTTACGGACTGCTAGTACCATGACTACGCATTTACCTTTTGATGTAAACGGCGCCAATGTGATTTTGATTGACGATGTTTTGTTAACGGGTAGGACTGTTCGCGCGGCTTTAAATGAGTTATTTGATTTCGGCCGGCCTGCTCAAGTGGAGTTGATGGTTCTGGCTGATCGAGGGAATCGCGAACTTCCAGTAGCCGCCAACTTTGTTGGTGAGCAGATAGAAGTTCCGGAGAATCAAATTCTGGTTTTAGAGAAAGATACCGCTGGCAAGTTCAGCTTTCAGTTAGAGGAGCGTGAATAATGGATCAGCTAGTCAATCAATTTAATTCCGCTGGCGAGTTAACGCATCTTCTAACACTTGAAGGCTTGCCCAAAGAGCAGATCCTCCATATTTTGGATACTGCGCAGCAGTTTGTGAGCGTGACTGACCCTGCGCGTGAAGTAAAAAAAGTGCCACTGCTCAGGGGCAAAAGTGTCTTCAACCTCTTTTTTGAAAACTCCACTCGCACTAGAACCACTTTTGAGATTGCTGCAAAACGTTTATCTGCGGATGTGATCAATTTAGATATTTCCACATCTTCCACGGCTAAGGGCGAGAGTCTTCTCGATACGATTGATAACTTAGTAGCAATGCAGGCAGATATTTTTGTTGTGCGACATGGTGTTTCTAAAGCCCCTATTGAAATTGCAAACCACGTACCAGCGCATGTACACGTTGTGAATGCTGGCGATGGAAGTCATCAGCACCCAACTCAAGGTTTGCTGGATATGTATACGATGCGTCACTTCAAACAACACTTTAAGGGTTTGAAAGTGGCGATTGTGGGTGACATCGTTCACAGCCGTGTAGCCAAATCTAATATTCATGCGTTGACCACATTAGGTTGCGAAGACATTCGCGCCATTGGCCCAGAAAGTTTGCTTCCAAGTAATTTAGATATGCTCGGCGTTAAAGTTTTCCACAACATGGAAGAAGGCTTAAAAGATGTTGATGTAGTGATGACATTGCGCATTCAAAAGGAGCGCATGGAAGCCGGGCAAGTGCCTGAAGGTGACGCATTCTTTAAGCAATACGGTTTAACGCCTACACGTTTAGCCTTGGCGAAGTCAGATGCTATCGTCATGCACCCTGGTCCCATGAATCGCGGTGTCGAAATTGATTCGATTGTTGCTGATGGTCCTCAGTCAGTCATTCTGAATCAAGTCACCTTTGGTATTGCTGTGCGCATGGCTGTGATGTCTATAGTTGCTGGTAACTAAGATCACAAGCATGCAGTCCAAAAAACGTTGGTTGATTCTGTCGCATGGCTTCAATATGGATGGCCGCGCCTCAAGCCAAACAATTACCGATAAGATTCCTTATTTTCTAGAAGCGGGTATTGAGCCTATTGTCTTTAGTGCCATCACCGGTATTAAAGATCAACGCTTTCCCCATCGCCAATTTCTAGCTTGGGGCCCAGCAGCGTTTCGATTTGATTTTCGTCACTGGATTGCAAACCAATACGGCAGGGGATTTTTCTATAAGGTTTCAACCGGCATTGTTTCTTTACTGCTTACTCCCTTTATTGCCTTAGAAAAGTTTGTTCTTGGCTATTCCAGCCAATGGTCTTGGTCGATTCCTGCCTATCTTCATGGTCTACATTTAATTCGGTCTGGCAAAGTTGATCTGATTTATTCAACGGGTGGAGCATGGTCTGCTCATTTAGCGGGTTTATGGCTCAAGAAAAAAACAGGCGCGCCATGGATAGTAGAGATTCATGATCCATTGGTCATTCGTCAGAGTCCAGATGATCCCGGCTTTGAAAAGCCTAGTAACCGCGATGCTCGCTTTAGACAGTATTTAGAAAGGCAAATTTGCAAATATGCCGATTTAGCTTGGTGGTTTACCGATGGCGCCGTACATTATGCAAAGGTACGCAACCCTAATTTAAATACTTTAAATAATGCTCATGGTTTTATGGTTCTTCCAGGGGCTGAACCGCCTGGTGGGTCAACTAGCGAGAAAACACATCAGTATTCTGAGTATTTGAATCTGTGTCACTTTGGCTCCTTAGCAAAGGATCGTTCTCTCTCCACCATTCTGAATGCCTTAGTCCCGCTTTTTAAGAAATATCCTCAAGCAAGAAAGCATATTCGGGTGCACGCCTATGGAGCGCCTCTAGATTCATTAACCGTGGATGCTCTCAAACATTTAGCGTTTGACGATGTTTTACTTGCCCATGGACGTTTAGAAAAAGATCCCGCTACTGGTAAGTCAGGACGTGAGCGTGTAGTTGAGAAAATGCAATCTGCGGATGTTTTAATTCTTTTGCATGGCAATGATGAGTGGTGCGCAGAATACATCCCCTCTAAGTTCTATGAGTATCTTTGGACGGGCAGGCCCATTTGGGGTATTACCCATCGCAACCCTCAATTGGATCAAATGTTATTGGAGCGCTCGGCTTACTTGAGTCCTCAAAATGATTCTGAGGCCGTTGAGTTGGCTTTAGAGAGAATATGGTTGGACTGGGAAAGTAAACAGTTGGTAGCGCCCAAAGGCGCTCCGATTGGTGTAAATCAAGCTGCATATAGAATACTTTCTGAAGTGCAGGCTAAAACTGAAAGAAGCGCTTGAAAGATATCGTCCTCTATTGCAAATCTTACCGCAGAGACTTTTTGCGTCTTAAGCGCTTGCTAGATTCAATAAATCGATACAACGTCGACCAAATCCCCTTTTATATTTCTACTCCCGCAGATCAATATCGGGAGTTGCAATCGGTTTTGGGAGAAGGCGCTGGGTACCAGTGGGTTTCTGATGAGTCGATTATTGCTTCCAATCCTCGAGTTCCCGCTGGCATCGAAAAAACGAGATCTGGTGGCCTAAGTCAGCAAGCCATCAAATCGGAGTTTTGGCGTCTTGGTTTAGCTGAGAATTATGTTTGTCTCGATTCAGATTGTGTCTTTATTAAAGATTTCCATCGGTCTGACTTTTTAAGTGCTGATGGCACTCCATACACAGTCATCTATCAAAATAAAGAATTTTTCCAGCTGGCAATTAACCGAGGACATGAAAAGGTTGAGGCCAATCTTCGTAAAGAGGGTGATTGCGTAAAGGCCTTATTTTCTAGGGTAGGTCCTAACTACTATTGCCCATGCCCACCATTTATTTGGTCGGCCAAGGTTTGGCAGTCTCTCGATAGTCAATATCTTGAACCCAGAGGGTTGCATTTCTGGGATATCACGAATAACGAACATCCAGAGACGCTTTTATATCTCGAGGCTTTATTGAACTATCGTGCGATTCCTTTGTATCCAATCGAGCAATTATTTAGGATTTATTACTATGATTGGCAATACTATCTGCTGCGCAGAACGGGCGAGTCTGAGGGTAAATTAAAAGAAAATTACTTGGGCGTGATCTATCAATCAAATTGGGATTCTGGAATGGACTTTGGTGGGTCTACTAAGTCATTCGCCTCCCTTACCCTTCGCCGCATCAAACGTTTCGGCCGTTATTTACAGAGTTACCTTTAATTCATGTCAGCACCTTTAAATATCAAAATTTTTGTTATTTCATTGCAAAGATCGCTTGATCGCAGGAAGCAGGTCGAGAAAGAGATGCAAAAAATTTCTCTACCTTGGTCTTTTCTGGATGCCATTGATGGCTCTGCTTTGACTTCAGGGCCAATTGAATACAAGCCAGCTAAGGTGAAAAGACTGCAGGGTTATGCATTAACCCCCAATGAGATTGGTTGCTATCTCTCTCATAAAGAGGCATGGAAGCGTTGTGTAAGTGAGAATGCCCCCACTCTAGTTTTAGAAGATGATTTTGTTCTAGCGCCCAATTTTGAGAGTGTGCTCGGCACCATTCTCGAGGCAGATGACTGCTGGGATTTCCTTAGACTCCAGGGTTTGTATGAAGTTCCCTGCAAGATCTTGTTTGAAAAATCAGGCGTAACATTTGTTAGAAATGAAGGCGATGCTGTCGGCGCAACCGCATACCTATTAAAACCAGAGATAGCAAAGCAGTTAATTCAGAATTCTGCAGATATCTATGAGCCAGTAGATCATTTTCTAGAGCATCATCAAAAACATGGCTTGGAGTTTTTAGCAATTCGCCCATATCCAGTGGATATTACGCGTGCTAAATCAACTATTGCTGATCGCTCTGAGCGTTCACCCGTTAAAGGCTTACGCAAGCGATGGAGATCGGTTGCCCGAGCATTTGATAGGGTGCTGAGTAAAGACCCCTGGTTTCCAAAATAAAAAAACAACCGCTATTACATTAACAGCCATCGTCAGATTATTGTTAACTAAGGGCTGTCTGAATAAGGTTCTTTAGGTAGCTTTTTAGGGGATCAAGTGAAGGCTTCTGTAATAGCAAAGGCTGCTCTGCATACTGAGCAAGCTTGCTTTTCGAATGCAGTATCTGGCCTAGTTCAGCGAAGTGATCTGCTGACATTGGCGCTAAATTAATAAATGCTTGCGGATTAAAGTCGACTTTTACATTTTCATCGGCCCAGGTAATAGGCAGACATCCCGCCATAAAGGCTTCTGGAATTTTCTCGGTGTAGTAACCAGGGTGCATGCCATTTTCGGGGCATAAGTTAAAGGCAAACGCCTGGAGCTCGTCAAATTTAATTAAGCCGCTCTCAGAGTGATTTTTGATGAGTGGATTAAATGATTTTCCAAACTCCACCACCTCGATTTGATTCTTAACGGCATTTAATAGGGTGCCCCTAGGCTCTCTGAGGTGTGATGCAAATATCGCCGCCTTTTGCGGGCGCATCAGAAAATCATGACCAAGCGGCTGAAGGAGGCGATTAACATCTAGCAATTTGCCATATCTGGGGTTGGTATTGCCAGTCACCCCTTCTGATGACCAATCAGCTACCTCCATCCAATAAGGCATGCGGAAGTGATGAGAGCTAGAAATCCCCAGATCAAAAGTGAGCGCATAGTCATTGCACACAAAATCATGCCGAAGATTCTCGCCAGTCTGGAAAAGGATTAAAGGTTGCTTATTTGATGCGGGGATAATGGATTGAATCCCATTATTTATGCCGCTAACCAAGGGTCTAAGGGGTTTAGGGCACCATGCTAACTTCTTTTTACCAAAATTATGAAATGATCCAATGATCATCAAATCACATTGTTTGGGCTCAACCCATTCAATTTGATAGCCGAGGTTATGGCATATGGCAGGTACAAGGCTGGTTTTATAGTCGCTGGGCACCCCTACAGCGGATACTCTGATTGCAGTCATAAATACCTTACTTTCTAGATGCCTATATGAAGTATTCAATTGTAATAACTACCTTGATAAACGTCTCGAAAACGCTCAAATCCCAGATTGATGAGTTGGTATCATTGAGGTCAGTTGAGCATTTAAAGGCTCTATAACTTCATTCTGGGTTTTGGGGGTTGCATGATTTTAGTGACGGGTGGCGCGGGATTTATCGGCGGTAACTTTGTTTTGGATTGGCTGGCCGATCCGAAGGCAGAAGGAATTGTTAATTTAGATAAATTAACTTACGCCGGGAACCTGGCAACACTGGATTCTCTTAAGAATGATGCCCGCCATGTATTTGTGCATGGTGATATTGGCGACAAAGAATTAGTTACTAAATTATTAAAAGAACATAAGCCGCGCGCCATTGTGAATTTCGCTGCAGAGAGTCATGTGGATCGATCTATTCATGGGCCCGCAGATTTTGTGGAGACCAATATCGTTGGTACATTTAATTTGCTAGAGTCCGCTCGTGAGTATTGGGGTACTCTTGAAGAAAAGGCCAAAGAAGAATTCCGTTTTCATCATGTCTCGACTGATGAGGTCTATGGCTCACTATCTTTAACGGACCCCGCTTTTACTGAAAAAAATTCATATGAGCCCAATAGCCCTTACTCGGCATCGAAGGCAGCCTCAGATCATTTAGTACGCGCTTGGTTTCATACCTATGGGTTCCCGGTAGTAACAACCAACTGTTCCAATAACTATGGCCCTTATCACTTTCCAGAAAAATTAATTCCTTTGGTGATATTGAATGCGCTCAATAGTAAGTCATTACCTATTTATGGTGATGGCCAACAGATTCGCGATTGGTTGTATGTTGGTGATCACTGCTCAGCAATTCGTGAAGTGTTGTCTAAAGGAAAATTGGGCGAGACGTACAACATCGGCGGTTGGAATGAAAAGGCTAATATCGATGTTGTGAAAACTATTTGCGCTATTTTGGATGAGCTTAAGCCCCGCGCAGATGGCAAGCCCTATGTTGATCAAATCACCTACGTAAAAGATCGTCCAGGCCATGATCGCCGTTATGCAATTGATGCTAGCAAGGTGGAGCGCGAGTTGGGTTGGAAGCCAGCCGAGACCTTTGAGACGGGTATTCGAAAGACAGTCCAGTGGTATCTGGATAACCCTGTTTGGATTGATGGTGTGGTGAGTGGGTCTTATCGCGACTGGTTGCAAAAACAATACAACTAACTACAAATACTTAGATTAAATTACTGCGTGAATATTTTAGTTTTCGGAAAAGATGGTCAGCTGGGTAAAGCATTCAAGGCTTTATTTGACCAACTTCCAGCCTCTGCAAATTTGCATATAACTTATCTCGGTAGAGCGGAATGCGATCTCAGTAAAGAGGGGGAAGTGCTTGCACAACTCAATGCAGCTAAAGCAGACCTCATCATTAATGCGTCTGCTTACACGGCAGTTGACAAAGCAGAAATTGAGGTTGATTTGGCTTATGCGGTAAATGCAAAAGCCCCCGAATTAATGGCGCATTATGCTGCAGAAAATAATGCTACTTTTCTTCATTACTCCACAGACTATGTGTTTGATGGCAGTAAAAATGGTTTTTATGTTGAGGGTGATGCTCGTAATCCATTGGGTATTTACGGTAAGAGTAAAGCTGCTGGTGAAGAGGCAATTGAGAAAGTATTTTCAAACTCTTCAAAAGGTCAATTTGCTATTTTCCGTACTAGTTGGGTTTATGGGGATGGTGGTAATTTTATTCGTACGATGTTGCGCTTGGCAAAAGAGCGCGAAGAATTAAAAGTGATTTATGACCAACATGGCGTGCCCACTAGTGCGGATTGGCTTGCCAGCGTCAGTCTGGATTTGGCATTAGATTCAGCATGGAAGTTAAAGCAGTTCCCATCGGGCATTTATCACGCCGTACCATCAGGTGAGACTACTTGGCATGGCTTAGCCTGTCTTACGATTCAGGTTGCCCTGAATGCCGGTATCGAGCTAAAGATCAAACCGGGGGCAATTAAACCCATTCTGGCGGTTGAGTACCCACTCCCGGCTCCAAGGCCAATGAACTCCCGTATGGATAGTCAAAAGCTGCGCTCTACCCTTCAAAATCAGGCTTCCAAAGACTCAAACTCTTATAATGAATCTCAAAATATGCCAAATTTCCCAGCCTGGGATGGCATGGTTCAAGAATACGTATCCAAGTTAGCCTTGAAGGGTTTGATTTAATACCTCAGGTTTGCCAGAGATGCTGAAACAGGGGTTATAAATGGCTGCAAATCGCAAAGGCATTATTTTGGCTGGTGGGTCTGGTACCCGTCTCTATCCAGTGACTCAGGCAGTTTCAAAGCAATTAATGCCAGTCTATGACAAGCCGATGGTGTATTACCCATTGAGCACTCTAATGTTGGCTGGTATTCGCGACATTCTCTTAATTTCTACACCGCAAGATACCCCTCGATTTTCTGAACTATTAGGCGATGGTTCCCAGTGGGGTCTCAATATTGAGTATTGCGTGCAACCTTCGCCGGATGGTTTGGCGCAAGCATTTACGCTAGGCAAAAACTTTGTTGGGAATAATCCAAGCGCATTAGTGCTGGGCGACAATATTTTCTATGGCCATGAATTAGTAGACCAACTCAATAGTGCAAACGATCGCACTTCGGGTGCATCTGTATTTGCGTATCACGTGAATGATCCGGAGCGTTATGGCGTAGTGGAGTTTGATAAAGACTACAAAGCGCTGTCGATTGAAGAAAAACCTTTGAAGCCTCGCAGTAACTATGCAGTAACAGGCTTATATTTTTATGACAATCAGGTTTGCGATATTGCCGCCTCGATTAAGCCTAGTGCTCGTGGTGAGCTCGAGATTACAGATGTGAACCGTGTCTATCTTGAAAAGAATGAGCTGAATGTCGAGATTATGGGTCGTGGATTTGCTTGGTTGGATACTGGAACGCATGATTCTTTGCTGGATGCGGCAGGATTCATTGCTACTCTGCAAAAGCGTCAAGGCTTGATGGTGGCCTGTCCTGAAGAGATTGCTTATCGCCAAGGTTGGATTAGCGCTGAAGTAGTACAGAAGGTTGCTGCACAGTTAAGTAAGAATAGTTATGGTCAGTACTTGGGTAAGATTTTGAACGAGCTCAATAGCTCAGCTCAACCGATTTCACTGTCTGCCAAGAAGGCTTCTAAATGAGCATTCCCTCTAAGTTGCAGTTAACACCTACTGCGATTCATGATGTTTATATTGTGGAGCCAAAAGTCTTCGGCGATGAGCGCGGTTGGTTTACCGAGTCATTTAATGCGGAGGACTTTGCAAGTGCAACGGGCCTTGATGTCCAGTTTGTGCAAGACAATCATTCCTTTTCACGTCAATGGACTTTGCGTGGCTTGCATTATCAAATGGAGAAGACTCAAGGTAAATTGGTGCGAGTCGTAGCTGGTGGTGTATTTGATGTGGCTGTCGATATCCGCAAAGATTCGCCTACTTACGGTAAATGGGTTGGTGTTGAATTGAGCGCAGACAATCACAAGCAATTGTGGATTCCTGCTCAATTGGCCCATGGCTTTTTGGTGCTCACACCTACAGCAGAATTTCTTTACAAAACGACGGATTACTATCATCCACAGAGTGAAGCTTGCCTTGCTTGGGATGATTCAATAGTTGGTATAGAGTGGCCTTTGCCCGCTGGTATCCAGCCCAATATGAATGCCAAGGATGCGGCCGGTCTTTCATGGGATGCGGCACCCAAGTTCTGAATGCCTTCGGCAATTTTCAAATGATAAGATAATCCTCTGATGAGTGATTTATCTTCGACCTACTCAAAGGGTCTCCCGTCCAATCCCAAGATTTTGTTGGTAAAGCTTTCCTCCTTAGGGGATGTGCTGCACAACTTACCGATTGTTTGGGATTTACGTGCCCGTTTACCTCATGCGCAAATTGATTGGGTGGTTGAAGAGGGTTATGTTCATTTGCTTGAACCACTTCTCAGTAAAAATGGCTTTAACGGAATTGATCGCGTCATTCCATTTGGTTTGCGTCGCTGGAAAAAGAATTTATTTAAGCTCTCTACTTGGCAGCAGTTTTTTGCATTCAAAAAAGAGCTTCAGGCAACTTCTTATGATGTGATCATTGAGACTCAAGGCCTGCTCAAATCAGCCATTGTTTGCGCTCTGGCTAAAAAGAGTTCAAACGCTGTGATTTCAGGGCTTGCCAATGCAACAGAATTTTCTGGGTATGAACCTATTGCCCGCTATTTTTATAGCCAGTCTGTGCAAGTCCCAACACAATGCCATGCAGTAGATCGTTCACGCTGGGTAATGTGCTCGGCTGTAGATTGGCCCTTGGTTGACCGCGCGATTGCGCCTCAGTTTTATCCAAAGAATTACGTTGATTCTTTGGATATCAATTCAAGTGAGGTCTCAAGGGAATTAAAGTCACCTTATGTACTATGTTTTCATTCCACTGCTAGAGAGGCCAAGCGTTGGCCCAATGAAAGCTGGGTAGCTTTGGGTAAAGAGCTAGCCGCCCGTGGCTATCAAGTTGTCCTGCCTTGGGGTAATTTGGCTGAGCAAGCGGTGAGCAAAGAGATTGCAGCACATATCCCAAATGCAGTAGTGCCGCCTGCCTTTTCAATTCAGAAAGCTTTTTCTGTGATTGCAGGCGCTGTACTAACAGTGGGTGTTGATACGGGACTAACGCATCTTGCGGCCGTTTTGGGTAAACCTACAGTAGAAATTTATTGCGACTCACCAAGATGGAAGACCGAAGGTTACTGGTCTAACAATATTCGCAATGTGGGTGATATTCAATCGCCACCACAGGTGGCAGAGGTCATTGAGGCTTCTTTCAGTTTGCTGAATTAACGCAATAAAGAGTTTATTGCTATTAAATCCTCATCTGTTAATGCAGCAGCATGGGCTTTTAATCTAATGGCATTCAGGATGGTGTTATAGCGTGCTTGCTGCAGTAGAGAGCGAGTGTTAATAACGGAATCCAATGCAATCAATACATCAATATTAATTAAGGTTCCGACTTGGAACCCCAGTTTGCTGGACTCTAATGCAGATGTAGTTGAGCGTTCTGCTGCTTCATAAGCCTTGACGCTAGCTAAGCCACCATAAAAGCCTGTAAAGGCAGTCCGGGTGCTTTGAGCGGCCGTACGACGATAGTTATCGTAGTTGGCTTTGGCTGCATCTACCAAGGCAGCATTTTGACGAATGACAGAACTATTAAATCCACCAGAAACCAGTGGAATAGTCATCTGTAAAGCCAAGGTATTGTTGTACACATTGGTGCTCGATGGCGTGTAGTTATTGGGTGTGCCATTCGAAGTGTTGTAGCCAGATGTGCCAACTAAATTCACGGTCGGATAATTTAAAGCTTGAGCTCCACGATAAGTGCTTTCTGCAAGGCTCACTGATAGTTGTCCTGCTAAGACATTAAAGTTGGCTGACTCAGCCTGGTTGATCCAGTCATCGAGAGTTTGCCCGGGAGGAAGTGATGGGTTAACGCTCTCAGCAATAGGATAGCCCTTAGAATCTTTGCTCTTGCTACGAGGGTCTTTGAGAACACCTTCAATTTTGGCATCCTTCACCAGGGGCTTTAATGCTCCTACTGGGCGTCCAACAATTTGTTCCAGTGCACCACGTTTCACAATCAGATCAGCCTGAGCAGTGATCTCTTGTGAGGTTGCTAGATCCAGAGCTGCTTGAGCAGTATTAACATCCACAATCGTTGCCAAGCCAGCATCAAACTTTGCCTGCGCTGCTTCAAGCTGTTGCTTAATCAAATCCTTCTTATTTTTGTAGAGCGCTACGTTGTCTTGACTGGTTAGTGCATCAAAGTAAGCCTGCGACACTCGCAGAATTAAATCTTGCTGAGCCAAGAAAAAGCGCATATCCGCCAGCTTGGTATTGAGGTCGCCTTGCTTAAAAAGTTCTAATGCACCAATGTTAAAAACAGGTTGAGTTAAGGTGACCGTGTAGCTCTTTTGATCAAACACACGTGAGTTACCAGAGTTGTTTGAAACTACGGTGCTGCCCACTCCATGCTGATAGTAGCGAGTACCACCAGGGGTGGCATTAGCTTGCGGCATCAATAAAGAGAAGCCTTGCCAGAAGAGCTCTTTGCTCGCCTGATAGTTAAAGCGAGCAGCAGTTAATACTGGGTCGCTAAAAGCGGCTTCTTGGTAAAGCTGAATTAAATCGTTTGTCTGGCCTTTAGTTGCGCCACCCTTATTGCCAATTAAATTAGAGGGTGCAGATACCTCTGGTACTGCTGGTTTGCTTGGTGGCGGGGCTATCTGCGGCGGCTGCTCCAGCCCAATCAGGGTAGATACACTCATAGGAGTGGGTAAAGCAGGTCTTGCGGCGGCATTGGGACTTTGGGCTAACGCCTGAAATGACCATGTGCCAAGACCGAGCGATTGACTGAGGATCAAACCAAAGGCGGTAAGTCGAGAAAGTCTAAAACGGGCTGGGATCATGTAATTCGGATACTTTTCAATGTGCCATGCAGTTTAAGGCCAATTTATTCAAAATGCTCATTTAGGCGCTATTTTGCCAAATCCCCGAAATGGCATCCATATACCTATAAAATTTGGCCTATGGATCTAATTTTGTTACTTAAAGCAGTCATTCTGGGGGTGGTCGAGGGATTTACGGAGTTTTTGCCGATATCCAGTACCGGGCATCTCATATTGGTCGGAGATTTGCTCGACTTTAATAATGATCAAGGCAAAGCCTTTGAGGTCATTATTCAGTTTGGCGCCATTTTGGCGGTTTGCTGGGAGTTTCGCCAAAAGCTCATCAAAGTTGCCACCTCTTTTATCGGTAGCGCTATTGCGCGACGCTTTGTATTAAATCTGTTGATCGCCTCAATTCCGGCTATGGGCCTGGGTTTTTTATTTGGAAAATACATTAAGGCGGTATTGTTTTCACCAATCCCAGTAGCCAGCGCATTTATTGTGGGCGCGCTCATTATTTTCTGGGCTGAACGTCGCCAAAAAAATCGGGCCGATGTATCTAGTCACATTAAATCAGTAGATGACCTCACTCCTTTAGATGCACTCAAAGTCGGATTAGCGCAATGTGCTGCATTGATCCCGGGCACATCCCGTTCAGGGGCAACCATTATTGGCGGTATGTTGTTTGGGCTGCCTCGTGCTGTAGCAACAGAGTTTTCATTCTTCTTGGCTATCCCAGTCATTGGCGGTGCCACTGCTTATGAGTTGCTTAAGCTCTGGAAAGCGCCGGTAGCCTTCTCTGGAGAATTTACTCTCGCTACTGTTGTGGGTTTTATTGCTGCGTTTATTTCAGCGTTTATATGTGTACGTTGGTTAATTCATTATGTAGCTCACCATAACTTCATTCCGTTTGCCTGGTATCGCATCGCATTTGGATTGCTGGTGTTATTTACTGCTTACAGCGGATTGATTGCTTGGTCTCACTGATCTAACCAACATCCTTCATCAACATTAACGGAATTAAATATGGATGTATCAATAGACGCAATTACTAATAATATTCAGCTGGCACTTGCCCCTGTATTTTTACTAACTGCCGTAGCAACTTTGATTAATGCGATTTCAGGACGCTTAGCCCGCTCAGTTGATCGTATGCGTGCAATCCGACACTCCATCAATCTGGGTGAGGTAAAAGATGCGGCAATACTGCGGCACATGAAGAAAGAGGCTGATGAGGCCCAAATTAGAGGCCGCCTTTGTACCGCCGCCATCTTTTTTGATGTCCTCAGCGGTGTGTTTATTTCCTTAACAGTGCTCGAATTATTCTTCTTTCAGGCGGGCGCGGTGCGTTCTTTACAGACGTCTTATGTCATCTGGACATTTGTACTAGGCCTCATCTTTTTTATGACATCTTTATCTATTGTTCTGGCCGAGGTTGTTTATGCCTATCGCTCGGCGGGTTGGAATACCCCAAAAAAGACTAATAACTAATGCACTTAAGCATCCTTTTTTAAAAAAGATTAACTATGAAAAAAATCCTCATCACCGGCGGCGCTGGCTTTTTGGGATCTCACTTAACTGAGAAACTCCTCAAAGAGGGTAATGATGTTTTGGTTGTTGATAACTATTTCACAGGTACCAAAGAGAACTTAGCGCATTTATTACTAAATTCTCGTTTAGAGTTGATGCGTCATGATGTCACTTTCCCGCTCTATGTAGAAACGGATCAAATCTACAACCTTGCTTGCCCAGCATCCCCGGTACACTACCAATACGATCCGGTGCAAACCACCAAAACGAGTGTGCATGGGGCTATTAATATGCTCGGGCTTGCCAAAAGAACTAGAGCTCGTATCTTGCAGGCATCAACCAGCGAAGTGTATGGCGACCCAGAGGTACACCCTCAGCCAGAAGAGTACTGGGGTAAGGTCAACCCGATTGGTATCCGCTCTTGCTACGACGAAGGTAAGCGCTGCGCTGAAACCCTGTTCTTTGATTATTACCGTCAGCACAACTTAGACATCAAGGTCGTACGCATCTTTAATACCTATGGCCCACGCATGCATCCCAATGATGGCAGGGTGGTGAGCAACTTCATTGTGCAAGCATTGCAAGGCAAAGACATCACGATTTATGGTGATGGCCAGCAAACCAGAAGCTTTTGCTATGTTGATGACTTAATCGACGCTATGGTCAAAATGATGAACTCTGAACAAGGCTTTACGGGACCAGTGAACATTGGCAACCCAGGTGAGTTCACTATGCTTCAATTAGCTGAGACTATTCTGAAGTTATCAGGCAGTAAATCTAAGATCATTTATCAGCCGCTACCTTTGGATGATCCTAAGCAACGCCAGCCCAATATCGAATTAGCAAAGGCTAAGCTCGGTTGGCAGCCTAAGGTCAACTTAGAAGATGGTCTTAAAGAGACGATTGCTTACTTTAAGAAAGTTGTGGGTTCGTAGTGGTTGAAAATAGCACTGTATCTGGGAAACGCTTTGATGAGCGAATTCGCTCTTTTGTTTTAAGGGCCGGAAGAACAACCGCTGGTCAACAACGCGCAATGGAAGAATTAGGCCCTCAGTTTTTGCTTCCTTACCAAGCATCCAATCTCAATTTAATTGAAGCATTTAACGGCTCAACTAAACCAAAGATATTGGAGATTGGCTTTGGTATGGGCGAGACAACCGCCAAGATTGCAGCACTCAGATCCGAAGATGATTTTTTGGCAATCGAAGTTCATCCGCCGGGCGTAGGTGCTTTACTTAAGCTGATTGGTGAAAATCACCTTAGTAATTTAAGACTTATTCGCCATGATGCGGTTGAGGTGATTGAGCATATGCTTGCACCAAATTCTTTGGATGGGATTCATATTTACTTTGCTGATCCTTGGCATAAAAAGCGTCATCACAAACGCCGTTTAATCCAGGCTGAGTTCGTAAAGCTTTTGATTTCCAGATTAAAGCCTGGCGCTTATTTGCATCTAGCAACCGATTGGCACAACTATGCTGAGCAAATGCTCTTGGTTCTGAATGCCGAATCTACATTGAAAAATACTTCGAGCGAATTAATGAAAGTAGAAACTTTCACCGCTGAGGATATTGCTAAGCCTGGTGAGGTTTGCAATGAATTCAAGCCCACTCCTGAACAGCTCAATGCCGAGCATCAGGGTTATGTCGTGCGCCCAGACTATCGTCCAGTAACGAAGTTTGAAAACCGTGGCATCAAGCTAGGCCACGGCGTTTGGGATTTGGTCTACAAGAAAAAATAAACCAAGTAACTATAAAAACAAATCAATAAAAAGAAATCTATAGGCTTATAAGCCTATGCAGACGTATTTCATCTCAAGGTATTCATCCATTCCGTAGACGCTACCTTCACGCCCCAGGCCAGATTGTTTGATGCCGCCAAAGGGGGCAACCTCGTTAGAGATTAATCCAGTATTAACGCCCACCATGCCATACTCCAACGCTTCAGCCACTTTCCATACGCGGCCAATATCACGACTATAAAAATACGATGCTAGGCCAAATTGGCTGCTATTGGCTAATTTTATGACCTCTTCATCATTCTCAAAAGGAATAATCGGCGCTATCGGGCCAAAGGTCTCTTCATAAGTAATCAACATTTGACTGTTTACATTGGCCAGAATAGTTGGCTCATAAAAGTTCTTGCCTTCAATAGATTGCTTACCACCAGTGATCAGCTTGGCGCCTTTACTTAATGCATCGGCAACATGCTTTTGCACTTTTTCAAGTGCCGCAGTTTCAATTAAAGGGCCTTGAGTGATACCAGCTTCCATACCGTTACCGACCTTTATGACGGCTAGTGCTTTAGCAAATTTCTCAACAAACTGATCATGTACCTTTTTATGAACATAAAAGCGGTTTGCACAAACACAAGTCTGTCCGGAGTTTCTAAATTTCGAAGCCATGGCGCCACTGACGGCAGCATCGATATCTGCATCTTCAAATACGATAAATGGTGCGTGTCCACCCAACTCAAGGGCAAGCTTCTTAACGGTAGGGGCGCATTGCTCCATCAGGATACGGCCTACTTCTGTTGATCCTGTAAACGATAGATGGCGCACTGTTGGTGAGGAGCAAAGTGTTTTACCAATCACAATAGATTGATTTGCATCAGCGGTCACAATATTAATTACCCCATCCGGAATACCGGCGCGCTTGGCAAGTTCAGCCAGAGCCAAGGCGGATAGCGGAGTTAATTCAGCAGGTTTAATCACGATGGTGCAGCCCGCCGCTAATGCCGGTGCAATCTTGCGCGTAATCATCGCAATCGGGAAGTTCCATGGCGTAATAGCTACGCAAACACCAATCGGTTGCTTTAGTACCATCAGGCGCTTATCGCTCCAGGTTGTGCCCAGAATGGAACCTTCTACACGTTTCGCTTCTTCAGCAAACCACTCTACAAATGAGGCGCCATAAACCACTTCACCAGCAGCTTCAGTGAGAGGCTTGCCTTGCTCGAGCGTCATGAGCTTTGCGAGATCTTGTGTATTTTCAATAATGAGGTCAAACCACTTACGCATAATGTGCGCACGCTCTTTGGCTAATTTGGCGCGCCATGCGGGCAGTGCTTTTTCAGCTGCGGAGATAGCGAGCTCAGCCTCTTTGGTTTCTAGATTGGCTACCGTAGCAATGGTCTCATCGGTGGCAGGATTGGAAACGGCAAAGGTATTTGTAGAGCCAATCCATTTACCATCAATAAAAGCCTCTTCTCTAAAGAGGCTGGAATCTTTCAGTTGACTACGAATATCTACTTTTTGCATGTTGTCTGACCTTGGTATAGATGTAGTTTATTTTATCCCCCAATAAATAAAATAGCCTCCAAGCTTTTAGGGCTTGGAGGCTCGATTCTTTACCGCTGGTTAGGAGGTGTTTAGCCTGCCTGGGTCTCAGTAGCGCGGAGCTTCTGGGCGAGTAGATCTAGCACGCCATTGACATATTTATGGCCGTCTGTACCGCCAAAGGTTTTGGCAAGCTCGACTGCTTCGTTGATGGCTACTTTATAAGGCACCGAAAGATCAACAGCTAACTCATAGGCGCCAATCAGTAATGCTGCATGCTCAACTGGCGAGAGCTCATTAATTGGGCGATCTAGTGCTGGGGTAATAATGGCCTCCAATTCGTCGGTGCGAGCCAGTACACCATCAAAGATGCCTTGAAAAAGCTCGAGTTGGCAGCGACGGAACGCGGGATCTTCGGCAAGCTGCTTGGCAATGGCAGCAGCATTGGGAATGCTGCCAGCGCGACGCATGACTAGGCTTTGATAAACGCCTTGGAGGGCGTATTCACGAGCGCGACGACGTGGTGTTAATGAGCGCTTAGGAGCTGGCTTCACTTCCTTGCCAGCTTGTGGGTTCAGTGGGTTTTGGCTAGATGTGGTCATGCGAATTATTCTTCTTCACTCGAATTGATTTCGATATCAATATCAGGAGTTAATGCCAAGGCCAAATTTGCCATCTCCACTACTGTTTGAGCACATTCTGCGCCTTTTACTTGAACACGGACTTGAGCTTGCTCATCAGTGTCACAAGTGAGTACGCCATTGGCGATTGGTAATCCAGAGTCAATCGAGATGCGGGTGATGCCGGAAGCGGATTCATTGGAGACTAATTCAAAGTGATAGGTCTCGCCACGAATGACTGCACCAAGAGCAACTAAGCCATCAAATTCACCAGTCTCTGCCATTTTTTGGAGCGCAAATGGAATTTCTAGCGCGCCAGGAACAGTAACTAATTTGATATCAGCTTGTGACACTCCAAGGGCGAGGAGTTCATTGATACAAGCATTTGTTAGGGCGACACAATGGTCTTTATTAAAGCGCGCCTGCACAATCCCAACGCGGAGATCTTGACCATTGAGATCAACCTCTAATACGCCTACAAAATCATTAGTGGAACTAGTCATATTAATCTTTATAAATATTCGGGCATTAATAGAATTTAAGGGGTGTACGGTTTGTAACCCGTAACTTCGAGCTTATACCCAGACAGGCTAGGCACAGGGCTTGGATTTGCAAGCAAGCGCATTTTGCCAACGCCGATATCTTTCAAGATTTGAGCGCCGATACCGTAGCTTCTGAAATCGGTTTTTCTGGCTAAAGGTTTATTGGCCTCTTCATGGGGTTGATTCAGTTTTTGGAACTGAGCCAACCAATCTTGATCATTCGGGGCGGCAATACCGGAGGCATTGAGAAGCACTGCAACACCAGCGGATGAGGAGGCAATCTCCTCCAGGGCTTTAGCTAGTGGCCAAGAATGGGTGCTGACGTTAGAGTCTAGGAAATCCAAGACGGTAACTGGCTCATGCACGCGCACTAAGGTTTCTTCAGCTTCAGAAGGTTTGCCATGAACGAGCGCAATGTGTACGCACGAGCTTGGGGTATCGCGATAAATAATGCCTTGGAATTTTCCCCAAGGAGTGATGAATTCTCTACTACCTTCGCGAACCACAATACTTTCATGTTGGCTACGGTACTGAATGAGATCTGCAATGCTGCCAATTTTTAATTGATGCTCTTTCGCAAACTCTAGGAGATCGGGAAGACGCGCCATGCTGCCATCGTCTTTCATGATTTCACAAATCACGGAAGTCGGTGAGCATCCGGCCATTGCTGCTAAGTCGCAGCCTGCTTCAGTATGTCCTGAGCGAATAAGTACACCACCAGGCTGCGCCATCAATGGAAAAATATGGCCAGGCTGAACTAAATCACTTGGCTTGGCGTTTAGTGCCACGGCAGTTTTAATCGTAAGTGCACGATCAGCTGCTGAAATACCAGTAGTCACTCCGCTGGCTGCTTCAATAGAGACTGTGAAATTCGTTCCCATTGATGTGCCGTTATCTCTCACCATCAAGGGTAGGTTGAGTTGTTGGCAGCGCTCGCGCGTGAGGGTTAAGCAGATCAGGCCGCGACCATGTTTTGCCATGAAATTTACGGCCTCAGCTGTCACGTGATCGGCGGCCAGAACTAAATCGCCTTCGTTTTCACGATCTTCTTCATCGACGAGGATCACCATTTTGCCGGCGCTGAGCTCAGCAATAATTTCTTCGGTGGAGGCAAGGGTATTTGGCATAGCCCTCTATTTTAAGCTCAGGAGCCCTTTACAGTGCTGTCCTACCTCAATATTCCGTGTTTCTGACAGCAAGAGCCTTAGATGGGAGTTTCAGTTCACAAGACTGCCTTTGAAAATGGGCGATGCCCCCTATAAAGCTCCCCAACCCCCAATGAGATCTAAAAATGGCCAGGGATTCATCTTGCTGGAGGTTCTGGTCGCAATGGCCCTGATTTTAGGTGTCTGGATGGTGTCGGTGGGTGTTTATCAGCGCCTCGCTTTAACCCTGATTCAACAAGAAAGCAAAAGAGCGCAACTCAGAAAGGATTCAGATACTTTTGAAATACAAGAACACAGCAGGGCTCATCTCAATCTACAGAATCAAGCTTTAAGTTATGAGTCTACTCGAATGTCTGGTCGGGATCGCTCTGTGCGCACTGCTACTCAACCCACTATTAAAAACAAGCGCTGATTTGGTAATTAAGCAAATTGAGTATGAGAAATCGCAAGCGCTAATTTCAGAGGCGGATCGTGCATTTGAGCTAATTGGCCGAGCTATTCGTATAGCTGGTTATCGAAATATTCAAGATACTCAAATCCCAATCCAAAAGTCAGGACAAAAAATAAGATATCAAAAAAGCGATGATTCATTTCTTCTGGTTGAAAAAAAATCAGGATTCCGAGGATCGGATTCACTGATCATTCGTCATGAATTATCCGCCAACGTCGATTTTGATTGCATTGGTAATGTGCTTACTAAAGATCGCACCAAAAATAATTTGGCCATGCAAGGATTCTTGGTAGATCGTCAAGTAGCGATCCCTAAAGGTAAGAAAGTCAATGGCGGCTCGCTAATTTGTCAGTCACTCGATCGCCAAGGCCGCATACAAAATACCACCTTAATGAATGGAGTAAATAGCCTTCTGATAGAGGAGTTGATTCCCTCTGAAGCCCAGCAATCATTGGTCTTAAGGCTTTTTAAGGTCAAGCTACAAATGACTGATGGGTCTAAGCTCAACCTGGATCTCGAGCGCACTTTTGCGACGAGGAATTTTTTATGATTTTGGCTTGGGTGATATCGCTACTCTTACTCTGTTCATCTCTTATCGTTTGTTTGGAGAGGTTGAATGCATTACGTATCGTAGAAGTAAAAACAATGGAAGCATCTCAGAAACATTTTATTGCTGCTGAAAAATCGGTCTTAGACTGTGAGAAAAATTTAACTGATCTGGCTAATCTCGAAGAGAATACTTGTTTTATTCAATCAGTAGGAAAAAATCGTTGGCTAATTTCCAGTAAAGAAAAACCAGCCATTCAGATTGGCGTTGTGATTGATGAAACCACTGGCACAGTAAATCGCATTAACTGGCGACAAGTATTTGAATAACTTCAAGCTAGATTCAAAATCTGGATTTAGCCTCTTAGAATTAATGGCTGTAGTTTTGCTCATTGCCATTGTTGCGATAATGACTATGCCTTTATTGCAAGAACAAATTGCCGCTCGAGAAATCGAAACTATTGCTAGAAGGTTTATTGCCCATGCCCATTTTGCTCGT
Source organism: Polynucleobacter sp. JS-JIR-II-50 (assembly GCF_018687895.1). NCBI lineage: Bacteria > Pseudomonadati > Pseudomonadota > Betaproteobacteria > Burkholderiales > Burkholderiaceae > Polynucleobacter > Polynucleobacter sp. JS-JIR-II-50. The sequence continues at coordinate 269,362 of NZ_CP061307.1, forward strand.
CAGCAAGCTTTGTATTTAGGGCAGCCCGTGCGCCTTGTGCCTATTTCTGACGATCGATGGGAGTCGGGATGGGTAGTTAAAAGCGGCTGTATCGGGAAGGCAGTCAAATCAGGTTGTATTGAAAAGCCCTGGTTTTTGCAGGGAGGCATTGACCCTGTTTACTTTAAGGGCGGAGGCAAGCAATTCATTGATCCCAATTCGGGCAAGAAGGGCATTCTGTTTAATGCCGCGGGTGCAGCCAAAACGGCTCATGGTGGGTTTGTGGCCAATCGATTGATCCTGGGTCACAGCAGAGCTCTCGACTTAGAGCGCCAAATGATTTTGGGTAGTGGAGGGCGCTGGCGCATCTGCGACCCTGCCAGAGATGCAAAGCGCTGCCATTGAATGGTTTAATAGACCCCATGTACAGCGCAGTTGACCACCAGTTCATGAGCGAGGCAATAGCCGAGGCTCAAAAAGCACTTTATTTATCTAACCCTAATCCCAGGGTGGGTTGCGTCATTGTTAAAGATGGCAAAGTCATTGGTAAAGGCTTTACTCAAAAGGTGGGTAGCGCTCATGCTGAGGTGCAAGCTCTAGCGAATGCCAAATCACTCGGAAATGATCCTGTGGGATCAATCATCTATGTAACGCTGGAACCTTGCAGTCACACTGGGCGAACTCCCCCATGCGTTGATGCTTTGGTTGCCGCAAAACCGAAAGCTATATTTGTGGCAATGTCTGATCCCAATCCTTTGGTTGGTGGCAAGGGCTTAGAAAAACTAAAAGCTGCAGGCATCGCAGTGCATTGCGGATTGATGGAAGCCGAAGCACAGGCATTAAATCCAGGATTCATTTCAAGGATGACTCGAGGTTTGCCTTGGGTGCGCATGAAAATTGCCGCAAGCCTGGATGGCAAAACAGCTTTGCCGGATGGCCGTAGTCAATGGATCACTGGACCTTTGGCAAGAGCAGATGGCCATCATTGGCGTGCGCAAGCTTGTGCCATTGTTACTGGTGTGGGTACTGTTAAAGAAGACGATCCCACTCTGAATGTACGAGATGTTCAAACTGAGCGTCAACCTTGGCGCATCATTGTTGATTCCAAATTAGAAACACCGCCGACAGCAAAGATTCTCAACAACATGGATCAATCAGGCGCGATCATTGTTTGTGCCAGTCTGGATAACCCTCAAATGCAACAAAAAGCGCAAGCATTTACTGCGCGCGGTATAGAAGTCATTGCCATGGCTAACCCATCTGGCAAAGTAGATCTGCCAAAGCTATTCTCGTATTTAGCCAAAGAGCGTGAGATGAATGAGATTCATATAGAGGCAGGCTTTAAGCTCAATGGATCTTTGCTCAGAGAAAATTGTGTAGATGAATTATTGCTCTACTACGCTCCATTCTTCATGGGTGAGGGTATTGGCATGGCCAATATTTCACCCCTGAATTCCTTGAATGACAAAGAACAGTGGCAAGTAATTGATCACAGTCTCTTTGGCTCCGATCTTCGACTACGCTTAATTAAGAACTAAAATTACCCTATGTTTACTGGAATCATTACTACTGTTGGTCAAATTAAGAGCGCTCAAGCAAAGGGCGACGGCTTGCATTTAATTGTGGAGGTTCCATCTGGCTATTTGGATGATGTTGCCTTGGGTGACAGCATTGCTATTCAAGGTGCTTGCATGACGGCTACCCAGTTAACCAGCAATTCTTTTGCCTTAGATATCTCTCGTGAGTCTCTGAATAAAACGATTGGTCTTGATAAGGTCGGTCCAGTCAATCTTGAAAAAGCCATGCGTTTAAATGATCGCTTGGGCGGACATTTAGTGAGTGGGCACGTAGATGGTGTTGGTAAGGTCGCGCATTTTTCCCAAGTGGCTAATGATGCTTATGGTTCATGGCTGCTACGTATTGAGGCTCCAAAAGGGCTGGCGCAATACTTGGCTTACAAAGGCTCTATTGTCGTAAATGGCGTATCGCTCACAGTCAATCAGACAGAAGACTCAGCAACTTCTTGCGTCATTGATATCAATATCATTCCCCACACCTTGGAAAACACCACGCTGGGTAATCTCAAGCAAGGTGATGCGGTAAATCTTGAAGTTGATCTCATCGCGCGCTATGTTGCAAGAATGCTAGAAAATCAAGCTAAATAAGGTTGATTGCTCATTTTCTGTTTTCCGCATTTTTGTACACCGCATCTTGATTTCGCTTACCTACAGCAACCACTAGAACTACAAGTTTGTGATCAATGACTTCATAAACAAGCCTATAACCAACAGTTCTCAATTTAATTTTATAAAAGTTGTCTAAGTCACCATGAAGTTTTGCTGAGGGCACTCTTGGGTTAACTAGACGTTTTTGCAGTTGCTTTTTAAATTGCTCTTTTACTGAGTTATCTAATTTTTGCCATTCTTTTAGCGCAAGAGTATGAAACTCAAGACTAAAGCTCTTCAAGCTTCACTTTCACAGTTTTGCCGCCCTTGCGAGCCTGAATAGTTTTGATTAGCGAGACATCATCAATAAGATCGAGCAATGCTTCATAAGCCTTTGCAGACAAAAGATAGGCTTCAGGCTTATTGTGGTTCAAAACGGCTACAGGAAGATCCCCTGCAATCTCCATGATCTTGCTGGGGTTGCGTCTTAAGTCAGTCATGCTGACTGTGGTTTTAGCGTGGATTGTCTGTGTAAGGCTCATATAAAAATATCCATAATTTAGTGCATTATTATGTGCTTTTTTACAAATGTCAAACACAAAAAATAGGGCCTGACGGCCCTATGGTTTTATTCCCTCGGTTGGGGCTTATCTATAGCGTGTTGGGTCGACTAGATTGGCTTGCTTAAAGCCCGCCTGTCTTAAACGGCAAGACTCACATTCTCCACAGGCTTCACCCAAATCGTTGGCTTGATAGCAAGAGACTGTTTGCGAGTAATCAACGCCTAGCGTGCTGCCTAGTTGGATGATTTCACCTTTAGTCATGCTGATGATAGGTGCGTGCACTCTAAAACGATTTGTATCATTGATAGCTTCCACGCCTGCTTTAGTGGCTAGGTTGGCCATATGTTCAAAAGAAGCTACATATTCAGGGCGGCAGTCAGGGTAGCCAGAGTAATCCACCGAATTGGCGCCGTAGAAAATATCAAGACCACCCAATGACTCTGCCCAACCCAATGCAAGTGATAGCAGGATCGTATTGCGTGCTGGTACATAGGTGATGGGAATTTCTTGATCTTTGCCTGGAGTGGTTGGGACTGCAATCGAGGAGTCAGTTAAAGCAGAGCCCCCAAAGCGAGTGAGATCTAGATTAACTACTTCGTGTCGTGCCACGCCAACTTGTTTAGCGATATGTTTAGCTGCTGCCAGCTCAGATGAATGACGCTGACCATATCCAACGGAAAGGGCGTAAGGCGTGTACCCAAGGTCTTTAGCAAGGGCGAGAACAGTTGTTGAGTCTAGCCCGCCCGAAAACAGAATGACTGCTGGAGCGCCGGCTTTACGGGGCGCTAGAGATTCGAATGCGGCAGAAAGCTTAGACATGGATGATCAGTTACTTGGTGCTAGCAATGAGTTGCTGCGCATCTTTAGCTGCATCAGTGTCTGGGTATTTAGCAATAATTTCGCTAAATGTTTTTTTAGCCGCTGCCTTGTTGCCGCTTTCTAATTGCGAGTTACCCAAAGTCACCATTGCCGCAGGAACGCGTGGATGATTTGGGTAGCGTTTAATTAAACTTTGTAATTGGGCGATGGCACCAGCATATTCTTTATTGGCATATTTACTATTGCCACTCCAGTAGAGGGCAAGCGGTAAGTAAGGGCTTTTTGGATACTTCGCGGTGAATGCAGCAAAGCTATCGTCAGCCTTCTTTAAATTGCCCGCTTGAAACGCCTTTAATGCATCGTCGTAGGCTTTTTTCTCGCCAGGCTGCACTGTTCCAGAGACGCCTTCAATTGTTACGGTGCGAGGCTCAAAATTACCCAAGCGAGTATCGAGATCTTGATAGTAAGTTTTCTGACTATTGTTGATGTCTTCGCCTTGTTTCTCAAGCTCTTCCACTTTGCCACGCAGCTCTGCATTCTCAGTTTTGAGTTTGTCGATCTGACCTTGTAACTCAAGCTGGGTGGTCGCTAGAGACTTGCGCAGATCCAGGATGGCTTTACGTGCTTCGTCATCGGAGAAGAGGGCCCAGGCGCTATTAGATAGGCCTAAACAAATGAGTGCAGCACTTAAACAAAACGCTCGTGAGAGCGTTTGTTTTACTGAGTATGAAAGCATCTTCATTTAGTTGCTGATGTAAACAATGTCAGCGCGGCGATTTTCTGCCCAAGCTGCTTCAGTGTCACCTTCTGCTTTTGGCTTTTCTTTGCCAAAGCTCACTGCTTCCATTTGGTCGTCAGAAACGCCCATCAAGTTTAATGATTTACGCACGGCATCAGAACGACGTTGGCCAAGTGCCAAGTTGTATTCAGCTGTCCCGCGTTCATCAGTGTTGCCCTGAATAATGACTTTCTGCTTTGGATTGGCTTTTAAGTAGCTTGCGTGAGCAGACAGCATTTTTTGGTATTTAGTTTGAACGGTGTATTCATCAAAGCCAAAGTAAACGCTCTTCTCAAAGAGTGGGCTACTTGGGTCATTCCATGGCTGTGAGCCAAATTTTCCACTGCCGCTACCATTGGCGCCATCAGTGTCATCTAGCTTGACGCTAGAGCATGCTGCCATCAAAAATGCTGTGGCACCAATCAGGGCGAATGTCGCTGCGCGACGTGCGATAGAAATCTTCATGAATTTTCCTTTTTCCTACGAGCTCAATCTATAAATGAATCAATAGACAATATTATGCCCCTAAGAACATCAAAAGTGACTATTTCAACCCCTAAAAAGGGGTTTAGATGCAGTTAAGACTTGGTTCAGACCAACTTAAGACTCAGTCCATGAATGGACCCCAGGAGGGCTGACGTACATCAGATCCTGGAATGCTTAATACCTGTTTGGAGTTGCCATCGACTGAAACAGCAGCAAGAACGCGTTTGCCACCAACTTTGGTGGAGTAGAGAACATAGCGGCCATTAGCAGCAAAGGAAGGAGATTCATCACTAGTGCCATCGGTAAGTGCCTGAGTATCGCCAGTAGCCAAGTTCAGAATATAGAGGCGATACGCGCCACCAATATTGGCGATGTAAGCTAAATATTTACCATCTGGTGAGATGCGAGGTGAGGTTACAAAACCTTGTTTGAAGGTAATACGTTTGACACCTTCAGCTTGTTCGCCTTCAGCACTCATGCGATAGATTTGTGGGTTGCCACCGCGATCGCTGGTGAAGTAGATGTAGCGACCATCAGCAGAATATTGTGGTTCGGTATCAATCGTGTTGCCACGAGTTAAACGATGTAAACCCGTGCCATCTGCATTGATGCCGTAGATCTGTGTATTGCCATCTTTGGATAAAGAGATAGCCAATTTCTTGCCATCAGGTGACCATGCTGGCGCACTGTTATTACCCTTTTGATTTGAAAGAGAAATGCGACGACCAGTAGCAAGCTCATGAACATAAATCACTGGCTTACGATCTTCAAAAGAAACGTACGCTACTTTCTTACCATCAGGCGACCATGAAGGCGAGATGATTGGCTCACCACTATTCATAGCATTGCGAATATTTTGACCATCCGCATCTGAAATTACCAAGCGATAACGTTTGCCATCCTTAATGACATAGGAGAGGCGGGTAGAGAACACGCCGCGTTCACCCAGTAATTTGAAGATGATGTCATCAGCAATTTTATGGGCAACTGCACGCAAGTTATCGGCACTTGAGTTGAGATTTAAGCCACCTAGGCTTTGAGATTTGCGAACATCAAATAACTTGTAATGAATATCAAACTGACTATTGCCGGTCTGCACGACCGACCCAACGACTAGTGCATCAGCACCGCGTGCCGCCCAAGACTTGTAGTTAGGTGTGCCATCATCACTTTCAACAGCATTACCGTTCTCAGTATTTTTAAAGTAACCGCTGCGGGCTAAATCTTGACGAATGATTTCAGTAACGCTAGTAGGTAATTTGTTTTCATCTTTAAAACGCATTACTGCGATTGGGTAGAGTGATTGACCTACACCAGTAATTTCAATATTCATCTGCGCAAGCGCAGGTGTTGCCAAGCTAATGAATAATGCAAATATGACTAAGCCAAAAGAATTCAGTTTTGATGCTTGTTTCTGTATCTGTCTTTTCGCTATGTGCAGCATGCATTAATCCTTGGGTTTGAAAGTCAGTTTTACTTCGCGTTGAGGAATTTTGCCATTGTCGTCTTTTGGCAGACTCTCTGCACGTGAAAGGGCTAGCAATACCGCACGATCCCAGCCGGCGTTGCCACTAGAAGACTGAATGCTGGTGCTCAAAATAGCCCCATCTGGAGCAAGATTGACCAAAATGACTGCTGCAGGGTTGCCACTCACGGATTCAGGGTTAAAGACGATCAATGGCTTGACCTTCTTAATCACTTTATCGGTCCAGCCTGGAGGTGCATTACCTCCGCCACCAACACCACTGCCAACCGTACCACCACTACCGCCTTCGGCACCAGCTGCAGCACGTAAACGCGCCAATTGATCAGCACGTGCTTTTTCTGCAGCGGCATTGGCTTTGGTTTCTGCAGGAGATTGGGCTTTAGGGGCTTCAGCCTTTTTCGGCGGCTCTTCCTTCTTCGGTTTTTCCTTCTCTTTAGGTGGAGGAGGTTTTACTGCCTTAGGAGTTTCCTTTACTTCTTTTTTAGGGGGCTCTTTCTCAACCTTCTTTTTCTTGATGGCGATATCAGCAGCCTCTTCTTTAACTTCTGTTTTGAGCTCTGGTTCAGGTGGTGATTCAATCTGCGGAGCAGAATCCCAAAGTTCAACTTCAACACCAGAAGAAGTAGTGTTGTTCCAGCTGATACCAATCATTAAGAAAGCAAGTAAACCCAAATGCGCGATTAGTGAAAAAGTAAAGGCGCGCTTAGTGCTTTCTTCTTTCGTAAAACGTCCTCGCTTAAAAGGCGAGAGGGATGATTGAAAAGAGGGTGCGCTATTCATGAGCAGCTATAACAAGCCCTTAGCCTTACTGGGTCTTGACCGCAAGGCCAACACGCTTCACGCCATTCTCTTTGAGCTTGGACATGACTTCCATCACTGTTTCATATTTGATGGATTTATCAGCAGCGATTACGATGGGTTGATCGGCAGACTTCTCTGCTTGTGATCTGGCAAAGGCGCCGAGTTCAAATTTATTGAGTGTTTGCGTCGGGTCACCATCTTTACGTACGATGACATTCTCATTGGCATCAATCGTTAGGAAGACTGGCGGTAGTGATTGCACTTTGGCGCCACCAACGGTTGGTAAGTTCACAACGCCGGGATTGACCATCGGTGCGGTGACCATAAAGATCACGAGCAACACGAGCATCACGTCAATATACGGAACGACGTTGATATCAGACATTGCCCGACGTTTATTTTTACGTAATGAAGATCCAGCCATAATTTTTTCGCTTATCGGTTCACTCGTTATTTCAATTAACGTCCTGCAGTTTGACGCTGCAAGATGTTGGTGAACTCTTCAATGAAAGTTTCAAAGCGAATGGAGAGGCGGTCTACATCAGTTGCTGCGCGGTTGTAAGCGACTACTGCTGGAATCGCAGCAAACAAACCAATTGCTGTGGCGATCAATGCTTCTGCGATACCAGGAGCTACTGCAGAAAGGGTCGCGTTTTGCACGTTAGCCAAGCCGCGGAAGGAGTGCATGATGCCCCAAACGGTACCAAACAGGCCGATATAGGGGGAGACTGAGCCAACGGATGCCAAGAAGGGTAGATTGGCTTCTAGGAGGTCCATTTCACGTTGGTAGGTGGCTTTCATGGCGCGACGGGCAGCGTCAATCTCACGACCTTTTGCAAATTCTTGCATCCCAGCTTCGAAAATATGCTCTAGGACTGCGTCATTGCGGTTATTGCGCTGGGCTGCCTCCAGGAGGGTGTTGAGGTCTCCGCCGGCCCAAAAGTCGCGCTCAAAACGCTCGGTATCCTGGCGGACCCCACGCAAAACAGCCGTTTTCTTGAAAATAATGGTCCAAGAGGCGACGGACATCCCTAGTAATAACAACATTACCAACTGTACTAATAGGCTGGCATTAAGGACTAGGGAGAGGAATGAGAGGTCTTGTGTAGAGGTCATGGTGGATTTTGTATGATGTAGGTTGATTTTACTAAGTTAATTAACTCAGCAATCCAACTTTTTCAGGATTATCACCATGTTTGACCGTCAAAACACCTTAGCCAAAACCGATCCCCAGTTATGGGCAGCCATTCAGAACGAAAATAAGCGTCAGGAAGATCATATTGAGCTGATTGCTTCCGAGAACTACACCTCACCAGCAGTCATGGAGGCACAAGGCTCTCAGTTAACCAATAAGTACGCCGAAGGCTATCCAGGCAAGCGCTATTACGGCGGTTGTGAATTCGTCGACGTTGCTGAGCAATTAGCAATTGATCGTGTAAAGGCATTGTTTGGTGCTGAAGCAGCAAACGTACAACCGCATTGCGGAGCATCTGCCAACCAAGCAGTGTTCTTGGCATTCTTAAAACCAGGCGATACCTTCATGGGCATGAGTCTTGCTGAAGGCGGTCACTTGACCCATGGCATGGCGTTGAACATGAGTGGCAAATGGTTTAACCCAATTGCTTACGGTCTCGATAAAAACGAAGAGATTGATTACGAGCAAATGGAACGTCTCGCTCGTGAGCACAAACCAAAATTGATTATTGCTGGTGCATCTGCATACTCTCTAAAAATAGATTTCGAGCGCATTGGTAAGTTAGCAAAAGAAGTGGGCGCGATTTTTATGGTCGACATGGCTCACTATGCTGGTTTAGTGGCTGCCGGTGTTTATCCAAATCCAGTACCACACGCTGACATCGTTACTTCCACAACACACAAGAGCTTGCGTGGCCCCCGTGGTGGCATCATTTTGATGAAGGCTGAGCACGAGAAAGCGATTAACTCTGCAGTGTTCCCAGGCTTACAGGGCGGTCCTTTGATGCATGTAATCGCGGGTAAAGCGGCAGCATTTAAAGAGGCGCAGGAGCCGGGCTTTATTGATTACCAAAAGCAAGTTGTTGCGAACGCAAAAGCGCTTGCAGAAACATTAATTGCGCGTGGCTTACGTATTGTTTCTGGCGGAACAGATTCTCATGTGATGTTGGTGGATTTGCGCGCCAAGAAAATGACTGGTAAAGAAGCAGAGCGTGTTTTAGGTGAGGCGCACATCACTTGCAATAAGAACGGTATTCCAAATGATCCAGAAAAACCAATGGTGACCAGCGGTATTCGTTTGGGTTCACCAGCGATGACTACACGTGGATTTAAAGAAGCAGAAGCAAGACAGGTTGGAAACTTTATTGCGGATGTTTTAGATAATCCAACCGATCCTGAGAACATTGCAAAAGTGCGCGCTCAAGTTTCTGAGCTCACGAAGCGTTTCCCAGTTTACGGTTAAGCAAGCAATCGGCAACCCACCTAAGAAAAGAAGAGCTCATTGCGCTGCCCTTTTTGCCATAACGAAGATACCCAGGTTTTAGATACCCGGGTATCAGACGAGGGCGATACCATTCGCCGTCGTCGCCGTTGTGCTAAATGCGATAAGCGATTCACAACTTATGAACGTGTTGAGTTAGCACTCCCGGCGATCGTCAAGAAAAACGGCAGCAGAGTGGAATATAGTCACGATAAGCTGGCAAGTTCACTCAAGCTGGCTCTTCGTAAGCGCCCAGTATCTTCAGACTCCGTAGATGAATCTATTGCCCGCATTGAAGAAAAACTCCTCAGCCTTGGCGAGAAAGAAATTCCAAGCGAGCGTGTAGGTGAGTTGGTGATGCGTGAACTTAAGCGTCTTGATAAAGTGGCTTACATCCGCTTCGCTTCAGTCTACAGAAGCTTTGCAGATATTGAGTCTTTTGAGAGCGCTTTAAAAGAGCTCAAATAAGAAGCGCCTAAATAAACAGAGTTTTACAAAAGAAAAAGGACTGCATTGCAGCCCTTTTTGACTAATGGGAATTGAATTACTTCAATTCGGCAAAAATAGAAGTAGTAATGTCTTCAACGCTACCAGTGCCGCTGACCTTGCGATAGGCCGGCGCTTTTACTTTGTCCGCTGGACTGCCTTGCGCAGCCCATGAGGAGTAGTACTCCACCAATGGACGGGTTTGATCGTCGTAAACCTGTAAGCGTTTGCGAACAGTTTCTTCTTTATCGTCATCACGCTGAATAAGATCATCGCCAGTCACATCATCTTTACCTGCAACCTTTGGCGGGTTGTATTTGATGTGATAAGTGCGGCCAGAAGCGGGGTGCACGCGACGTCCGCCCATGCGATCGATGATGGCATCAAATGGCACATCGATTTCTAAAACGTAATCAATAGGAACGCCAGCATCTTTCATGGCTTGTGCTTGAGGAATTGTTCTTGGGAAGCCGTCAAACAAATAGCCCTTGCTGCAATCAGGTTGAGTCAAGCGATCTTTAACAAGGCCAATGATGATGTCATCAGAGACAAGGCCACCTGCATCCATAATTTTTTTGGCTGCAATACCGAGTTCAGTTCCTGCTTTCACAGCAGCGCGCAACATATCGCCAGTGGAAATTTGTGGAATAGCAAACTTTTCGCAAATAAACTGAGCTTGTGTGCCTTTTCCAGCACCTGGTGCACCGAGCAGAATCAACCGCATTGTTTTCCCCTTAGAAGAGCTGTCATTGTCCCGTATTTTGTCGGGATCTTAGAAACCTATTGCCTAGGATTATCCCCGAGAAGCTGCAAACTACCGAGGCTTTGATGGTATTGGCCTAGGAGCCAGCCAGCAACTGACGCACTCTTTCGAGGTCCTCTAGGGTGTCGACCCCAGCTGGCGGTGCTTCTGAGGCGGTATGAACCGCTATGCGATAACCATTCCAGAGGGCACGCAGCTGCTCTAGCGCTTCAGCCTGCTCTGGAGGCGCTGGCTGAAGGCGGGCATAGGCCTGTAAAAAGTCAGCTCTATAGGCATAGATTCCCAGATGGCGTAAATGCTCTGTTTTTTGATCGGCTTGTGGGTCCCTCACAAAGGGAATTGATGCTCTAGAGAAATAGAGCGCCTCGCCAGCGCGATTGAGAACCACTTTTACAACGTTGGGATTATTGATCTCCGTGGCATCGGTAATCGGTACAGCAACTGTGGAGATGGCGCACTCTTGATGCTTCGCCAAAGTGCTAGCAACTTGATTAATCAATTCTGGCGGAATGAGCGGCTCATCGCCTTGTACATTCACAATCAATGCATTGTTAGGCAGCTTTAGTAACTGGGCCACTTCAGCAATACGGTCGGTTCCGGTTGGATGGTCTGCGCTAGTGAGCAAACATTCAATACGATGTTCATCGCAAGCAGCTTGTATTTCTGGTGAATCAGTTGCAACCACAACGCTTTGCGCAAGTGATTGCTTGGCACGTTCTGCAACTCGAATGACCATGGGTTTGCCGCCAATGTCAGCTAGAGGTTTTCGAGGCAAGCGAGTGGATCCCAGCCTAGCTGGAATCACCACTAAAAAATCTGGAGCTTTGGAAGAGTGACTCATCAAAGTGGCGTGCTCAATGTATCAAGCAAGTTCATCAGCACTCATGCTGCGCGCTTCTTCAACCAGCATTACTGGCACATCATCCCGAATGGGGTAAGCCAAGCGGTCAGCCTTGCAAATGAGTTCATGTTTCTCGGCATTTAAATGCAATTGGCTTTTGCATAGAGGGCAAACCAAAATATCGAGCAGTCGTTTATCCATGATTTCTTTGTGGTGATCTAAATGAAGAGTTTAAATATATGAGGACACAGTGTAGTGCTATGTACGCTAAACCTACAAGGTGTAGCGATAAGGACTGGGTCTTTGTAGGATAGATTGAAGCCAGTCAGCCAGGCTATCCGGAAGGGCGAGAGTTATTGGCACCACCCAAATACGTTCATCGGTAATCGTTGCGCATTTCACAGCATCCTTTTCTGTAATGAGGATGCATTGCGCGTTGATCTTCTCAAAGAACTCAGGGGTATATGTCGCATGGTCAGGCAAAGGAATCGATTTAGCGGCAATACCCTGTTTGAGTAGATCGTCAAAAAAGCGTTGTGGATTACCCAGGGCGGCAACAGCAGTCATTTTGTTTGGTAGATAGCTATCCGCAATTTGAGCAAGCGTCTGCGTATTTGCGGGATTGATCAATTGGTAGGCATTACCTAAATTACCGAAGAGTGAAAATGCGCGACGCCCTAAAAAGTATTCGTCGTGGGGACCAAGTTTAGATTCAATGCCTTTTGCTTTTCCAGTAAAGAGGGTGGCATCGCGTTCGCGTGTGGCGGGTTCACGCAAAGGGCCGGCGGGTAGCAAAAAGCGATTGCCTTCGCCGCGTCCATCACGCACTACGAATTCGATATCACGACCGCCTTCGCGAGCAGGCCAGCGAGCTAAGCCACTATGTTGTAGGCCATCATCACTAATGATGATGTTCACATTGGATGAATGCTTGAGCAAAGCCTGAATACTTTTCTGACGCTTAGGAAAGACCCAAATCGGAAATTGATCGTGCGTACGTTTTGCAATCAAGACTGGCTCATCGCCAACTAAAGCAGGATCAGAATTGCTGTGGACTTGTAAGGGTGCTGTTTGTGAAGAGGAGCCATAGCCTCTACTGATAATGCCGGGCCTCCATCCAAGTTGCTGTAAGCGTTCTGCTAAAGCAATGACGATGGGTGTCTTGCCTGTCCCACCTACGCGAATATTGCCCACAATAATCACCGGTACTGGAGCAGGCTTTTGTTTTACTAAGCCCGTATCCAGAATTAACTTACGCACACGCACCACTAAGCCATAAAGCCAAGAGAGTGGCCATAGTAATAAGCTTGTAGGGCCACGTCTTTCCCAGAACTTAGGTGCTTTACGGAAGAAAGAAAATGACATTGAGCGGTTTCTTTGTTCGGTAATTACTTCTTAGCTTGGTTATTAACTTGACTGCTAAACACGATATTCGAGAGATTGGCATCGCGCGCCGCCTCCAGTGCACTCATCACTGATTGGTGGGGCGCCTTGGCATCCGCATCAATATTGACCTGCAGAGAGCTGGCGCCTTCCTTCTGATTGCTTTGTCCGTTTAACTGAGTTAATACATTACTGAGTTGTGATCGGTCTACAACTTTGCCATTAACTGCAAAGCGGCCATCGCGACTGACTGCAATATGAATTTGCTTGACCTCTGCTTGGCTCTCATTGCCATTGGCAGTGGGTAAAGTAATGGCGAGTTCTTGATACCGCGTGAAGGTTGTAGAGATCATTAAAAAGATTAGTACCACCAACAGCACATCAATAAAAGGAATCAGATTGATTTCTGGTTCTACTGGTGTGGCGCTACCCCCAAGAGAAAACTTTCTCTTGGATTGTGGATGTGTTTCTAACCAACTCATTTTGCGGAATCAGCTGGATAGAGTTTTTTAAACAGTTGACGGGTAAATTCTTCACATTCACGTTGACGTTGATTTGCCATTGCACGCAAACCACGCCAAGCAGCTAATGCGGGAATGGCAATCAATAGTCCAAATGCAGTGTTGTACAAAGCGACTGATATACCGTGGGCCAATTGTTGAGGGCTACCAGCAGCACCATTGATTGCCCCTTGGCTGCCAAAGATTTCAATCATGCCCACTACAGTGCCAAATAAACCCAATAGCGGAGCGACTGTAGCGATCGTGGCAAGAGCGCCTAAGTAGCGGTCCAATTTAAGCCAAGTGCTTTGTGCGGTCACCTGCAGCTCCTCCAGCGCAGCATCAGCAGTACTGCCCGACATTTTTTCTTGCAGCGCGCATGCCAATAAGGGGCTTGCAGGAGAAAGGTTGGACAATTCTGCAATCTGCTGCTCGGAAACAGTGGATTTGTTTCCAACCAACTGATTTGCAAGAGAAAAGACGCTTTCCAGACAGTTTTTGGGAAATATATGTGTTTGACGCAGATACCAGCCACGCTCTATGGCGATTGCTAGGCCCAATATGGAAATGATGAGGAGGGGCCAAATAGGCCAGCCAGCGGATAGTAAGATGGAGTACATAAGCTCAGTACTTTAGCTGAATTAAAAAGCCTGTTTCGGAAACCTAGCCTGTGGATAACTCTGTGCAAAACTTTTTTGAATTCGCTCTGTAAGTCCTTGATACATGGTTGGCTCAGTTTTATATTGCATTAAATTGAATTTATTGGATGTATTAATTCCTATATAAATCAATGGCTTGTATTTTTGATGTTGGATTTATGAGACGTTTTGGGTCAGTAATTACTTACTTATGAGCATTAAACCTAGAGTGAATCGTTATCTGTGGATATTTATTGGCGCCTAAGCCAGATGGCTGTGAGATTAAAGAAAAAAAATGTCGGAAATATCAAGGGAAATTCTGAGTGTTGGTGATCTAAACCGCGCCATTGCTGCCTCTTTGGAGGACCGTTTCGATACCGTCTGGGTCAGCGGGGAGATTTCCAACTTCAAGGCTTATGACAGCGGGCATTGGTATTTCTCGTTGAAGGACGCAGAAGGTCAGATTCGCTGTGTCATGTTCCGTGGTCGCAACGGCCAGGTTGGGTTCATGCCGCAATCTGGAGATCTGGTTGAGGTTAGCGCCAGTCTGGGCATGTATGTTCCTCGTGGAGATATTCAGCTCACTATTCAGACCTTACGACGCGCTGGTATGGGTGGTCTATACGAAGCCTTCCTAAAGCTCAAAGCCAAACTTGCTAAAGAAGGTTTGTTTGATGATGAGCGCAAACGCGAGATACCAACACATCCCAGATCCATCGGCATCATTACATCTCCACAAGCAGCAGCACTCAAAGATGTCTTAAGTACTTTGGCAAGAAGAGCGCCTCATATCCCGATTGTGATCTATCCAACTTTAGTTCAAGGTCCTGATGCACCTGCCGGAATTATTGCTGCACTCAAAGCGGCGGAAAAAGAAAAAGCAGTCGATGTCATATTGCTAGTGCGCGGTGGTGGCAGCATTGAAGATCTGTGGGCTTTTAATGATGAACAACTGGCTTATGCAATTGCAGATTCATCCATCCCAGTGGTGAGTGGTGTTGGACATGAAACGGATTTCACCATTGCCGACTTTGTTGCTGACCTACGTGCACCAACTCCGACGGGCGCGGCAGAGCTTGCAGCACCACGGCGAGATCAAATGCTGCAAGAGCTTGATGCCATCATGCAAGCGCTTCTCCAGCGTATCAACCAACGAGTTGAGCGCGAGGCGCAAACCATAGATCAATTGGCTCTGAGGCTCAGCCATGCTTTGCCCAACCCAGATCGCATGCGCGAACAAATTCATGGCTGGCAGCAGCGATTAAACCAAGCATGGTCAGTGCGTATAGAAAACTGGAAGCGTAATCAAGTGCACTACCAGTCTCAGTTGGAGATGCTCAATCCGCAGCGAACGCTTGAGCGTGGTTATGCGGTGATATTGAGCAAAAACAAAGAAGAGTTGCATGCTGTGCGCAACCCAAGTGAACTAGTTACAGCTCAAGAATATGAAATACAGGTTGCCGAAGGTGGTGTCACAGTAGAGTTGGCTAAAGTTGCTAGTGTCAAGTAAGCAAAATTCTACAAAGTGATATGACTAGAGTATGTTTGGTTCAATCTGCAAGCTAACACCAAATTTGTCGTGCACTTTTTCCTGAATGCATTTGGCTAAACCTAAAATATCTTGAGCGGTACCACCGCCATGGTTAACCAGTACAAGCGCTTGATGTTCATAAACACCAACCGAGCCCATGCGTTGACCCTTAAAGCCGCATTGATCGATAAGCCAACCAGCTGCGAGCTTACGTTTACCAGCTGCATCTGGATAAGACACTAGATTCGTATGAGCTCTCAGTAAAGTTTCATACTGCTCAACAGGAATTACAGGGTTCTGAAAGAAACTTCCAGCATTACCAATCACTTTGGGGTCTGGCAGCTTATGTGTGCGCACCCGACATACTGCTAAGAAGATATCTTCAGGACTCGGGTTGGAGTTCTCAGAAAATTGCTTTGCAAGATCTGCATAGTGGATGCGAGCCTGCCAAGCTTTAGGCAGCTTAAAAACGACCTTTGTCACGATAAAGCGGTGGGGATTTTGCTTGAAGTAGCTATCGCGGTAAGCAAAGTAGCATGCCTCATTTTGGAGAGTGACAAAGGCATGGTCTTTTGCATCAAATACTTCAATGCTATCAATGTAATCTGCAATTTCAACACCATAGGCGCCGATATTTTGAATGGGTGCTGCCCCAACTGTGCCGGGAATGAGTGCTAAGTTTTCTAGGCCAGGCAAATCATTCTCGAGTGTCCAAGCAACGAGTTCATGCCAGTTAACACCAGCACCAACTGCTAGATAGCTTGCCTTTTCATCGGAGGAAATGATTTCTTGCCCAGCGATATTCATGAGGAGGGTGGCACCTGGTAATGCGCTTGGGAGAATGACATTGCTACCCCCGCCTAAAACCCGCCATGGCAGGTTTTTTTCTGCAACTTCTGCAATCACTCCAGGAATTTGCTCGGGCGCGGTAATTTCGTAGGCCAGTTCCGCGCTGGTGTCAAAGCCAAAGGTGTTGCGGTGCTTCAACCCCAAATTTGGGATCAATTTTGCGGGTTGGGGCGCATTTTGAGCACGGTTCATGCCACAATCTTATTCGTAAAAGAATCCAGAGCATATTTTTTGGCAGTACAAGAAGCAAGAAATCTGCGATGGACGCCAAAATAGCCAGAAAATGTAAAGATTACGAGAGTAATTACGAGAAAACATAGGGAGTAAAAATGCCAACATTTGACGTAGTTTGTGAGCCCGACATGGTTGAGCTCAAAAATGCCATCGAGCAATCTAATAAAGAAATTACCAATCGTTTTGACTTCAAGGGCTCTGATAGCCGTGTTGAACAAAAAGATGAGGCATTAATCTTATTTGGTGATGACGACTTTAAATTGGGTCAAGTGCGTGATGTCTTGATTAACAAAATGGCCAAGCGTAATGTGGACGTACGTTATCTCAAAGATGAGAAAACAGAAACCATTGGCAGTGATAAGCGTAAGCAAACGATGAAGATTCAAAAAGGAATCACTTCTGACTTGGCAAAAAAAGTGGTGCGCATCATTAAAGATAGTAAGCTCAAAGTGCAAGCCAGTATTCAGGGTGATGCGGTACGTGTCACCGGTGCAAAGCGTGATGATTTACAAGAAACAATGGCCTTGCTTAAAAAAGAAGTAACAGAAGCGCCATTGGGCTTTAATAATTTCCGTGACTAAGAAGAGGCTTGGTGCAATGAAGATACTTAAACCCATTCCTGTATTTCAATCAGAACTTGATGAAAGACGGTTTTGGGAAATGAATGATGCTTCTGATTATTTTGATTTAAATAAAGCATTAAGAGTGGCAACACCAAATCTAAGACCCCACTCTGCGACTATGAAGTCTCAAGTTGGGGTATTTGGAAAATTGATATAGGACTTTATTTGGTGAAGGAACCCAGAAATTAGTTAAATCAGGTATCCGTAATTTGTCGTTGATTTGGGTTAAATCCCATCTATTCAATGAGAGCGTAAAGATTGCAATTACACCCAAAATAGTATATATTTTATATATATAAATTAACGAGGTGCCATGATGAGAGCTTCAAACGAAAACCTGTTGGTCAAATTCCGCTCTAAAGACACCCAATTTGGCGTGACTCGAACAACGGTTAAGGCAATTGCTAAAGAGCTCGATGTCAATGAAACGCAGGTTATCCATATGGCCTTGTCAAAATTTGCTACTGATGTTTTACCCTCTTATGCCCCTGATGATGGTCCGTTGACCGCAAAACAAGTCTTGGCATTGCGCAAGGATGCGGCCAAGCGCTTACCAAAAGGAAAACTGCTTGCACGCGATGTATTGTTTGCATGAGTCAGGCTTGGATGTTGCCAGCACCTGGCGATATCGTTTGGTGTTTGTTTCCAGAAGTTCCTAATAGTGAGCCAGGACCCAAACCCAGACCAGCCATTGTCCTGAGTGTCGAGCGTAGGGATGATGGCAATCAGGTCAGCGTGGTGTATGGAACATCCCAAAATCTGACAAGGCTCAAAGCTGGCGAAGTAGCAATAACCCAGACCAAGAATCCAGCTGCTTACGCACTAGCTGGATTGGCTTACGACACAAAGTTTGATTTCAAGGTGATTGTGGATCTGCCGTGGTCTGAGCGCTATTTCAAAGTACCCGCTAGAAGCCCGCATGGCAATACACCCAAGCTAGGCACCTTGCACGCAACTATTCTTCGCGCTGTTGAAGCGGCTTATCGTGCAGCATCAAATCGATAGGATGAAAAAATATATACCTCCAATCTCCGTGATAAGCCAGGAGGCCATTGAGCGCTTCTGCGATGCTTGCTGGCTTGAGGATGGGTTAGCTCAAAATAGCTTGTCCGCATACCGTAGAGACCTATTGTTATTGGCTCAGTGGTTACATAAAGACTCTGGCGCCGATCTATACGGTGTTACTGAAAAAGATCTTACGGCCTACATAGCGCACCGACGTGCTGACAAGGCAACTACCGCTAATCGACGCTTAACGGTATTTAAGCGCTTCTATCGTCATGCACTCCGTATCAATTTAGTGAAGAGTGATCCCTGCATTGGATTGCGCGCTGCTAAACAAGCGCTACGTTTTCCAAAGACGCTAAGTGAAGATCAAGTCACTGCATTACTCAATGCGCCCGATATTGAAACTCCATTAGGACTGCGAGATCGCACCATGTTGGAATTAATGTATGCCAGTGGTTTGCGCGTATCTGAAATTGTTTCTTTAAAAACAGTTGCTCTGGGTTTGAATGAGGGTGTAGTAAGAGTAGTGAATGGTAAAGGCGGTAAAGAACGCTTAGTGCCATTTGGTGGCGAAGCAGGGCAGTGGTTAAGGCGTTACTTGGCGGAAGCGCGTACCCCTTTGTTAGAAGGTAAAACAACGGATGCCGTATTTGTAGGGCGCCACACTGGTACCGGTTTAACTCGTCAAGCATTCTGGGCGCTGATTAAACGCTATGCCACATTGGCCAATATTCCGGTGGCTCTATCACCCCATACCCTGCGTCATGCATTTGCCACCCATTTACTTAATCATGGAGCGGATTTAAGGGTGGTACAACTCCTTTTGGGTCATGCCGATATCTCTACTACCCAGATCTATACCCACGTTGCCCGTGAACGTCTCAAATCGATACATCAGCAGCATCATCCCCGGGGTTCATAAGTGTTTAAGATAGCGGTATGGAATTAACCCTCGATCTCTTGCTTATCCCGATTGCCTACTTAATAGGCTCTATATCTTTTGCAGTGGTGGTGAGTAAGTGCATGCGCTTACCCGATCCTCACTCCTATGGCTCTGGCAATCCCGGTGCCACCAACGTGCTACGAACTGGTAATAAGTTAGCCGCCGTCTTAACGCTGATTGGTGATGCGCTGAAAGGTTATTTTGCAGTGATGCTGGCGCGAGTATTGCTTGGAGATGAATCTCTGACCTCCACCATGAGCTCATGGCTTTTGTGCGGAGTTGTTCTGGCAGTATTTTTAGGCCATCTCTTCCCCGTATTCCATGGATTTAAAGGCGGCAAAGGTGTTGCTACTGCTTGCGGTATTTTGTTTGGCATCAATTGGATTTTGGGATTAGCTACGCTGAGCACTTGGATTATTGTGGCGATGTTTATGCGCTACTCCTCTTTAGCGGCATTGGCTGCTGCAATCTTTGGCCCCATCTATTTTGTTTT
Source organism: Polynucleobacter sp. JS-JIR-II-50 (assembly GCF_018687895.1). Lineage (NCBI taxonomy): Bacteria > Pseudomonadati > Pseudomonadota > Betaproteobacteria > Burkholderiales > Burkholderiaceae > Polynucleobacter > Polynucleobacter sp. JS-JIR-II-50. Next base: position 289,186 of record NZ_CP061307.1, read on the forward strand.
CTTATTCGGCTTTCAGCCGATGGGCTTAGCCCTTCTGGTTGTTTGTGCATTACTCATCTGGCGCCATCGAAGCAACATTCAGAATTTACTCAATGGCAAAGAGAGTCGTATTGGCTCTAAAAAGACGCCAACATAACCAAAAAATAACTAACGGTACTTCTTATGACTATTGCTTACGCTTGCATTCTCTTCATGGGTCTTTTGCCTTATGTGGCAGCAGGCATTGCTAAAAAAGGTTTTCAGGGTTACGACAATGCGATGCCACGGCAATGGCTGGCAAAGCAAACTGGGTTTAGAGCTAGAGCCAATGCCGCTCAAGCCAATCTATTTGAATCCTTGCCACTCTTCTTTGCGGCAGTGATCGTTGCCGCAGTTGCCAATGCCCCTCAGGACAGAATTGATTTGCTGGCAATGGGATTTGTGATTGCGCGTATTGCCTATCTCATTTGCTATATCGCTAATTGGCCAACCACGAGATCCATCGTTTGGCTGTTTGGCATGATTTGTGTGGTGGCATTATTTTTCCAGATTTAAACACCTAATGGCTATTTCGGGCCCAGTTAAGTAACGTAATGCATTTCATCAACATATCTAAAACCATTAACACCGAGACAAATTATTTTTATGCCAACGCAAAAAACAGCTGTAACAAAAAAGTCAGTAGCAGTAAAAAAACTGCCGACTAAGGTTGTAGCCAAAACAGCAGCAAAAAAGGTAGCAGTTACTAAAAAAGAATCTGCAAAAGATGATTCTGGGCTGCCATTGTCAGTAGTGATTCGTCGCCGCATTGAGGCTCAGAAAGCCCGCTTTCATGCGAATGACAATATCTCGGCATTTATTAAGCCAGGCGAGTTAGAGGGTTTGGTAGATGAGGTAGCAGAGAAGATGCAGGCTGTTTTAGAAAGCCTCGTCATCGATACTGAAAATGATCACAATACCCAAAACACGAGTCGTCGTGTAGCAAAGATGTATGTGCAGGAGGTGTTTAATGGGCGTTATGTTGATCAGCCCACTTTAACCAAGTTCCCCAATGTGAGCCGCTTAAATGAGCTCATGATTATTGGCCCCATTACCGTTCGTAGTGCTTGCTCTCATCATCTATGCCCAATCATGGGTCGTATATGGATTGGTGTTTTACCAAGCAAAGACTCCGCCTTAATTGGCCTCTCTAAGTACTCCAGACTGACTGAATGGGTCATGTGTCGTCCGCAAATTCAGGAAGAGGCTGTTGTAGAGCTGGCGGATATGCTTGAGAAAAAGATCAGGCCAGTTGGCGTGGCTGTTGTGATGGATGCGGACCACTTTTGTATGCAGTGGCGTGGTGTTAAGGATCGTGATTCGAAAATGATCAACAGCGTGATGCGTGGAGCCTTCTTGAAAGACTCTAATTTACGTAGAGAGTTCTTGGCTTTGATTGATCGTAAGTAGGGTAATGAAAAAGCTTCTTATTCTGACTGTTTTGTTGATGGCGGGCTGCACTGCGGGCCCGATGCTGCAGAGTTACCAATCTGTTGCCGATGAAAAAGTGGAATCTCCATTCTTTTATGTTCCGCCGTTAAATCAAAAAGATTACACAGACCGCACTTGGATTTTGCTTGCAGAATCTAAAACCAAGAACTGGTTTTATGACCCGTACAGCTTAAGTGAGGATGAGGATGGCGTTTTAACCTACGATGCCTTCATTGCACCAAGAGAAAAAAGTAATTTAGCAACTTATAACGCCACTATGGTTGGTCCGTTCCGTCAAAAAGTGGATTGCTTTACTAATCATCAGTGGTCTGAAACTTTTTATACCCAGAATATTGTCTCGAAGGGGCCTTTGGTCGGCGACATCAAGCCCGTGAATGGCTCTGGCTGGGTAAAGATTGCCCCAAGAACCGCAATGGCTTATGTGCGCTCCCGTCTTTGCGGTAGAAAGTTCATTGACGATCAAAATATTAATTACTTCCTTTATCAAGAAGGTTCACTACCAGCGCCAATATCCCAGAAGGCGCCTGTAGAGATCTTTGATGAAAAAGAAAATAAGCAACTTGTCATTACTAAGCAAGAGGCAGACCTGGAGTTAGTGAATACTCAGTCCCCACTCTTTTATGAAGTCATTAATAACGAAGTAACGATTACCGACTCAAAAAAAGATGTTCGGCAAATGAGGTTGAGCTCGTACGTTTTAGGTAAAGATTTAACAAAACAAGCGGATTACTTTTTCACAGCCAAGTGCCAGGGAAATTCCTTTTCCTTAACCACTCAAGGTCAAGGCGAAAAATCTAGCGGTGTGATTGGTGCAAAAGATTCAATCGCAGCAGTTGCGTTCAATAGAGCGTGTGGTGATCATGGGGCATACATGAAGATAGTTAATAAGGGTAGAAATTGATTACAAAGATCATGCAGCTCAACTTACGAATTTCGCTGCTCGTATTTGTATTGAGTGTTGCTGCTTGTTCAACATTCCCTTCCGAAAACCAAAATCCCGCTAAAAATAACAAAGCGACTTACAACAGAGATCTCAAAGAATGCCAAGAGGATTACCCCGAAGTGGGTTCGGGGGTTCACATCCGTCAATGGATTAATTGCATGAAGCTTAAGGGCTGGAATTAATCGACGTTTTTAGTAGGAGATTTTATGAGAACAATTCTCATCTATATTTCTATATAAATCATTGACTTACGCCATGAGTGGCAGCAGCAAATCTTCTCCACTATGATCTCCCTTAGTTTTCAAAGGTGCGCATGGTTTTGAAATGCGCGTGCAAGTTAATCACTGATTTATTTTTGGAGAATCCATGAAAAATAGTCGTCGCCAATTTATGATTTTGTCTGCTGCTGGTGCCTGTACTTTGGCATTGAACGGTAAAGTTCAAGCTCAAGCTATGGTTGCAGAAACTGATCCACAAGCTGCTGCATTGGGCTATAAGGCTGATGCCTCCAAGGTAGATAAAGCAAAGTACGCTAAGTATGCTGCTGGTCAACAATGCAGCAACTGTGCATTGTTCCAAGGTAAAGCTGACGCAGCTGCAGGCGGTTGCTCATTGTTTGCTGGCAAGCAAGTTGCTGGTAAAGGCTGGTGCTCTGCTTACGCTAAGAAGGCGTAATTGGATAACAAGTAGTTGCAAGCAATCGTGTATTGATGCCCTGGTGTAAACGGGGCAACAAAAAGCCACCCTAGGGTGGCTTTTTATATTCCTGCAGTCAATTGCTGATTGAGGGGGTGTATCCTTTTGGTAAAAACTATCCTAGGAGATTTCCTCTGAAAGCCCGTATCAAAAAGAATTTGCAGCGCTACGCTTTTTATTTAGGTGGCGACCAGCCTCCAGTGGCTATGGTGGAGCGAGTGCGCTCTGGTTTTGGGGTTTTTATTGGGCTGATGTTGGTGCTTACTACCGCCAAGTATCTTGGAGAACTTGGGGGTATTGATGAATGGCTAATGGCTTCATTGGGGGCTAGCGCCTTATTGGTCTTTGTCTTGCCAGGCAGTCCAATGGCTCAGCCCTGGGCCGTCATCGCCGGTAATACCTTGTCGGCCTTAGTTGGCATTTGCATTGCCCATCTAGTGGGGGAGCCTCTGATAGCTATGCCTTTAGCGGCTAGCCTTTCTATTTTGGGAATGTTTTTTCTTAGGTGTTTGCATCCTCCAGCAGCCGCAGTGTCTTTAATTGTGGTGCTGGGCCATGTTTTGCACTTCCGCTATGCTTTTTTCCCGGTAATGGTCGATTCGATTCTGTTGGTGATGGCCGGAGCGGCTTACAGCAATCTCACTGGTAAGCGCTATCCCAATAGGCCCAGCTAAGGTCGCAGTGATCGGGGTCTTCAAGAGCGGGGGGTAATAAAAAAGGGGCAATAGCCCCTTTTTAAAACGCAGAAGGATCTATTGGATGCGCCCAGCTGCTATAGAGGCCTTGCAGTCCTTAATTCCATAGTTTTGGTATTTACCCGCATTTTCTTTGCGAATAGATTGACCACACTCTGTCAGTGAGTTGCGAAGGTTAATTTTAGGTATGTTGCCTGCTGTCATTTTGACTCCTTATTTATAGTTTTACATTCCAGCGCGTAATAGCGTCTCCTATTGTGCGCCTGAATAATTTTAATAAATAATTGGCACTTTGTAGGCAGCTAAAGCCTATAAAATGAATCTTGTTCAAATAAAAAGGCTTTCGATAGACAAATGGCTTTAGTTATCCCAGTCATCCTTTGCGGTGGGTCAGGCACCAGACTTTGGCCTTTATCGCGCTCGGGGTTCCCTAAGCAGTTTTTAGTTTTATCGGGCGATGGTTCTTCTCAGAGCTTATTTCAGCAAGCAGTAGAGCGAATTAATTCTGTTGGCAATGACAGCAACAGCAAGATCAGATTAGGTGACACCCTAGTCGTCACCAACGAAGATCATCGATTCTTAGTTTTGGATCAATTGCGCGAAATGCAATTGATCAAAGCTAAATTGATACTAGAGCCCATTGGAAGAAATACGGCGCCTGCTTTAAGTATGGCGGCACTCTGTGCGCAGCAATTATCAAATGGTGAAGATCCCATCTTGATCATTACGCCCGCAGATCAAACCATTAAAAATCAAAAGGCTTTTACGAAAGCACTGCAAGATTCCATCCAGTCTGTGGAAGCTTCACCAAACTCGATTGCAATTTTGGGCATTACTCCAACTGCGCCAGAAACGGGTTATGGCTATATTCAGCGTGCAGATAGCAAAGACTTAAATAATGCTTACGAGGTGAAGAGATTCGTGGAGAAGCCCGATAGCAAGACTGCACAGGCCTATCTAGCCGAAGGCTCCTATCTTTGGAATAGCGGTATGTTTGTTTTGAAGGCGAGCACTTGGCTAGCCGCTTTAGCAGAATTTAGGCCTGACATTAGTGAGGCATCACATAAGGCTTGGCAGGCAAAATCAGAAGATGCTTCCGGTGGCGTAGGATTCATTCGTCCTGGCAAAGAAGAATTTAAAGCTATTCCAAGTGAGTCTATTGACTATGCCGTGATTGAAAAATGCCCACAATCGCAATTTCCGATCAAAATGGTTGAGCTAGATGCCGGCTGGAATGATCTAGGTGCATGGGAGGCAGTCTGGCAAGTGGGTCGGCAAGATCAAGATGGCAATGTGACTAGCGGTGATACTTTAATCACGAATTCTAAAAACTCATTAGTGCACGCTAGCAGTAGATTGGTCAGTGTTGTTGGTATAGAAAATCTAGTGATTGTTGAAACAGCTGATGCAGTATTAATTGCTGATAGAAAAAATAGCCAAGACGTTAAAAATATTGTGACGCAATTAGAGGCTCAGGGTAGAGAAGAAAAGAATCTACACCGTAAAGTGGCAAGACCATGGGGCTGGTATGACAGTGTGGATGAAGGTGAGCGCTTTAAGGTAAAGCGTATTCAGGTAAAGCCAGGAGCCAGCCTGTCATTGCAAATGCATCACCACCGAGCTGAGCATTGGATTGTGGTGAAGGGTACAGCGGAGATTACCAATGGCGATCAAGTCATTACGCTGACTGAAAATCAAAGTACTTACATTCCTCAGGGGCAAACACATAGATTGGCCAACCCTGGAAATGAACCTTTAGAAATCATTGAGGTTCAATCGGGCAGCTATCTTGGCGAAGATGACATCGTGCGCTTTGAGGATACCTACGGGCGCAATTAAAATTCTATTAGAAACTACAAGTAAAATTACGGTTCTAAGATAAACGGCATAAAAGCGAGAAGAGTATGGGCGCATCACAAAAAGTAGCCTTAATCACGGGTATTACAGGCCAAGACGGTTCTTATCTTGCAGAGTTCCTATTGGAAAAAGGCTACATTGTTCACGGCATTAAGCGTCGTGCCTCTTCTTTTAATACCGAGCGTATCGATCATATCTATCAAGATCCACACATCAATCATCCGGATTTGATTTTGCATTACGGTGATTTGACTGACACCAGTAACTTGGTGCGCATCATTCAGGAGTGTCAGCCTGATGAGATTTATAACTTGGGCGCTCAATCACATGTTGCCGTTTCTTTTGAGTCCCCTGAATACACCGCTGATGTGGATGCCATGGGCCCACTCAGAATGCTTGAGGCTATCCGCATTCTTGGTCTAGAAAAGAAAACCCGTTTTTATCAGGCCTCTACTTCCGAGCTCTACGGCTTAGTACAAGAAATCCCGCAAAAAGAAACAACACCCTTTTATCCTAGAAGTCCATATGCAGTTGCCAAGATGTATGCCTACTGGATTACAGTGAACTATCGTGAGGCATATGGCATATATGCGTGTAACGGCATCTTGTTTAATCATGAGTCTAAGCGCCGTGGTGAAACCTTTGTGACTCGTAAGGTAACCCGCGGTCTTGCCAATATTGCCCAGGGCCTTGAGAAATGCTTATACATGGGTAATATCGATGCCCTGCGTGACTGGGGCCATGCTAAAGACTATGTGCGCATGCAATGGCTAATGCTTCAACAAGATAAGCCAGAAGACTTTGTGATTGCTACTGGAGTGCAGTTCACTGTGCGTGAATTTATTACCCGTAGCGCTAAACAGTTGGGTATTACTCTCAAGTTCGAGGGCAAAGCTGAGAATGAGAAGGCGATTGTCGCTAGCATTGAAGGTGATAAAGCCCCAGCCTTAAAAGTGGGTGATGTCATTGTTCAAATTGATCCGCGTTACTACCGTCCTACCGAAGTAGAAACACTCTTAGGCGATCCTACTAAGGCAAAAACAAAACTCGGTTGGGTGCCAGAAATTACCCTCGATCAAATGATCGTAGAAATGGTTGCCAATGATTTGGATCAAGCTAAGCAACATGCCCTACTAAGTAAGCATGGTTACTCGGTTGCAGTTGGTAAAGAGAATTAAAGAGAAGATTAATACATGCCAACAGATTTAAAGCAAAAGATTTATGTAGCTGGTCATCGAGGTATGGTCGGCTCGGCAATTGTGCGTAATCTGCAAGCTAAGGGCTATACCAATATAGTCACCAGAACACATGCTGAACTTGATTTAACTAATCAAGCTGCTGTACAAGCATTCTTTGAGGAAGAGAAGCCCGATCAAGTGTATTTAGCTGCCGCGAAGGTTGGTGGTATTCATGCGAACAATACCTTTCCCGCAGAATTTATTTATCAAAACCTCATGATGGAGGCAAATGTTATCCATCAAGCCTTTGTCAGCGGTGTAAAAAGGCTGCTTTTCTTGGGTTCAAGTTGTATCTATCCTAAATTAGCACCGCAACCGATGAGTGAAGACGCTCTTCTCACTGGTAAGTTAGAGCCAACGAATGAGCCCTATGCCATTGCCAAAATTGCTGGTATTAAGATGTGCGAGAGTTACAACCGTCAATATGGTGATAGCCATGGAATTGATTACCGCTCAGTAATGCCGACCAATCTCTATGGACCGGGTGATAACTATCACCCAGAGAACAGTCATGTGATTCCAGCTTTAATTAGAAGATTTCATGAAGCTAAAGCAGGTAACGCTCCTGAGGTTGTAATCTGGGGAACTGGAACCCCAAGACGCGAGTTTCTCTATGTGGATGACATGGCTGCCGCCTCTGTCTTTGTGATGAATTTAGATAAATCCACCTATGACCAACATACTGAGCCTATGCAGAGTCATATTAACGTAGGATTTGGTAGTGATATCACTATTGCTGAGTTAGCAACTGCTGTAGCTAAAGCAACGGGATATCAAGGCAAGATCAGCTTTGATCCAAGTAAGCCTGATGGGGCACCACGAAAGTGGATGGACTCCTCTAGGTTGAGGAATCTTGGATGGATTCCATTAGTAGATCTAGAGAGCGGCCTATCTGAGGCTTATAGAGCAATGCAAGCTAACGAGAAAGCACTGAATTAGCAATGCTGATGATGTTGGTAATAGCATCTTAACTATTCTATTAGCTAAAATTTCTTCTAAATTGCCTCACCATTTTTTTTCTTATACTCTCTGGATGAGATTCGGTAAATTGTCCAGTTGATCCAGAGATGCCATAAACCAGAGGCTTAATTTTAAATTCAGTCCCAGTAACTTTACTAAGAATGATGTCTTTAGCAAAAGCATGTTCTAAAAAGTAAGATTGAAAGTCATTGCTGTTTTTATGACTGTTTAATAATTTTTTTAAATAAAAATCTTTTTCTACGACGTAGAACCGAGTGTCACAAGCTTGATAGTTAAATGAGTACCTGGAGTCGTACTGTTTCTCGATGCTAATATTTTTTTGGTGGCTATCAGCACATTCCTGAAAATTACTTACCCAGTACTTTGCTGTACATTTAGAGAATGTGTTGCACTTTTTCAATATCTCTGAATGATTCAGAGCATAGGCAATGATCTCTCCCTCCCCATATCCTTTGCCTCTGTGTTTTACCATCTCAATATCATTAATAAAATGCATTACTTCAAGGTTGAGAGTCTTTAAAAGAGGGGTTTTATTAATTAACCCCTGAAAGTCATAACCTGATCCATCACAAATAACAATCTCTTGGCCTGGTGAGATTAGTGCCCATTGCTCAAGGGACTTTATAGTGGCATTAATTCTCTCAGCGGGGTCATTTAATTCAACAAATGGCGCATTTGGTTGAGCTACAGAAGTTATTAGTACAGGGATATTTTTCATGACGCTGAAATCTTAAAATAAGCATGATTTCTTACAACGTTCTCTAGTTTTTGATAAAAAGAAAATTTCTCATCAATTTCCTTTGCAATTTTCTCGCGATTTTCTGCGACGCCAAGATATGAGTCGGTATGCACTAGATTATTTGCCAGCTTAATACTTTTTGGGCTTAGATCTGGAAGAAAGTGAAACCATTCACTTGGAAGTAAGTCAAATATTTTTTCACTGCCATAATAAATTGGCATACACCCACATAGTAATGAGTCAAATATTTTTTCGGATATGTACCAATCTTCGACAGAGTTTTCAATTGCTAGGTTGTAGCGGTATTGTGAAAGGGTTTTGTATTTGCTAGCTGCATAGCCTCGGTAAGTCGGGAGACTTTGTATTGACTTGCTATATCGACCGAAGATATCAAACTGGGGAGTCGACTTGGAAACCCCCTCTAAAAATCTTCTTCTATCTTCATAGCCTGGCACTCCATTAAATCCTGAGACCACCGAGCAAATGAGTTTTTTTCTACCGGGTTTAATGGTGTTCAGCTCTTCGGCTGATGCCATATGATGAAAATGAACATGAGGTATGGTTCGTAGGTGTGTGATGCGATCGGAGACATCGGCACCTGACTCGCTCTTGATTAATTTGTTGATATTGTCAATTTGACTGATGATCACCATCTTGTGAAGCGATAGAAGTTCATCCGCTATGGTAGATTGATATAGGTGTTTGTATGCTTCGGGCTCATGATAAAAAAGAATGATCTTTTGCTCTGGTCGCGCTATACCATTTTCAATTGCATTAATAAAGACAACTACCTCTGCATCCTTGGCTTCATTTACCAGAAAGAAATCAAATTCTTTATTTATGGATGATTGATAAAAACGGGTAAATTGAAATTTAAACCCAGTTTGATGGATATAAACCTTGGTTTTATTTTCTGGAGAAAAGGTGCCTTCGTACTCTCTTTGAAAAATTGCTTCTCGAAGCTCTTTTTCCGCGTTCTCAATACTCAGAATGCGCTTCTGCCTAGATTTCCTGAGGCTATGCATTAATTGGGATAAAAGCAGCATGATTGATGAGTTCTATGAAGGGCAGGCGAATGATGAAATTTTCATCGCAATAACGCACTAAGTGTACTTTTAAATAAGTATTAAGCCAATCTTCAGTTGAGCGGAGGGGTGTATCGGACTCATTAAATTGATGGCTTAATTACTTAAATTATTTGTAAAAGATTGTGGGGCGGGTGCGATAATGGTTACCGTGTAAGGATGCTAGATTTAGACCCTTTTCCATGACTTTAATTTGTATAGAGAATGCTAGATGAATTATTCCATTGTAATTACTACGTTTGATAAACGGTTTGAGGCTTTTTTTAAGCCATTGCTGCTGTCAATCAAGCAACTAAGGCCTAATGTTGAAGTAATAGTGATGGTTAATGGGCCGGCAAAGGCTGAATTTGATCCTGCGTTCCGTTCTTCCGTGTTGGAGTTAATGGCTTCAACCCAATCGGTATATCCAACCATGTTTCCTAGCTTTCAATCCTTGGCTAAATTGTGGAATCGAGGCGTGCTAACGAGTTCAAATGATCGAGTTTTGATTCTGAATGATGATTTGGGTATTGATCCTCATGTAGAAAATTCATTCTTCGACCAATTTGAGGCCGTGTTGAACAGTGTTCCCAATAAAACATTCACAATTAATGGCAGTTTTTCTCACTTTGTGGTGTCAAAAGAGGAGCTTACAAAAGTTGGGTTTTTTGATGAGCGCTTATTGGGGCTCGGTGAAGAGGATGGAGATTTTTACTGGCGATACCATGAAACTTTTGATAATGAAATTCCATCATTTGATATTGGAAATATTGACAACGTCCATTCTGATATTACCGATGGTGGATATACGAAGGGCATTAGAACAGCGTCTAAATTTAATCGCGAGTTTATTAAAACGAAGAAGTATCAAGATATTTGGTTTGGTGGCTATAAAGGTATGTTTGATAAGCGAGTCAAGAAAATTCTGCCTGATGAAATTCAATACCCCTATGAAAATTTTTACCAAGCCAATAAAGATTTACTTTAAGCATAGCTTGCCTCGCTAAAGTCATAGACATTTAAATATGAAGTTAGTCATTTCCATACTAATATTTTTCTTCAATTCTTTTAGTAAGAAAAAATTAAGCTACCAAGCTATTGGTAATGCCTATTTGGTGTGCGAATCTCAATTTGATAAGAATATTTTTGATTACTGCTCTTATATTAAGGATGGGCTTTTAAAAGAACTTCCCAATATCAGTCGGCGAAGTATCTTTTTTTTAAGAGTTCATCCGCCGATCTTATTTCGCTTTGTGGCTCCTTGCTACAGCATTTTTGTTCAGGTTGAGCATACTCTGGTAAAGCCGGGGGGCAGAGACAGCGAGGGATTCGAAGCTGGAGCGTTGCTTATTCCAGGCGTCTCTTCCTCTATGACATATCTCGCAAGACTAAGCAAATATGAGTCAATGAAAAAGTTTGACTTTATTGTTGAATACAGTCGAATTAATTTAGTCAACATCCAAGGCGCCGCAAAATTTAGCAATCTTAGGGATAAGGTGCTTTATCTAAGTCCCGCACTATATAAATTAAATAGTGCTTCAAGCGATGCTAGAAGACGTAACTTTATTACTATTACTAATTTTGGTAATGCAGAGGAACCCCGTCGCAAGAATTTTTTAGAAGTAATGCGCTCTAAAGAAATTCCCATTCAAAATATTCGCACATGGTATTCGGATGTGGAAGAGCTTTATGCGCGCACACGTATTTTGGTAAATATTCGTCAGACTGATCACCACGATACCCTTGAAGAGCTGCGTGTACTTCCTGCCCTAAGATCAGGTGTAATAGTTATCAGTGAGCTTGCACCATACAAAGAGCTCATCCGTTATGCTGAATTTATCATCTGGGGAACGCTGGACGAGTTGCCTGAAATTATTCGTAATGTTCAAGATAATTACGAGGCTACCTGGAATTCTATTTTTGGGACGAGTAAATTTGCGCGACGAATGAATCGCCTAGAGCTCTGCAATCAATTGACCATGGCGCGGTGGGCGAAGCAGATAAATTGCAAACTGACATCATCGAGATAAATTCAATGGATGTGACATTTGAAACTAAAGTTTGGGAAAAGGACTGGGATCTTATTATGAAGACCCCTTTTCTTGAGCGAACAATCGATCGTTGTGGCGATTTAGTAAGTAACAGAGTTTTGTATATTAATAATGTAAAGAATGAACAAGAAGTGATTCAGGTTGCCAATCAACTAGTAGCGAAGGGCACCATTGACAGCTGGATTTTGGTTGAGGAGTATGCAGAGCAGGCTTTATCCTATTTCAATCTGAGTAAAGAGAAATTAGGCGTTGGCTACTACTATTCCATAGCTGAGTTAGTTTCTATTTACCTTTGTGATACCAAATATCTGTTGCACTTTTCAGGAGATGCAACTGTAGTCAAGGGCACTCCTCAAGATTGGTTAGCTCAAGGGATAAAAGTGCTTGAAGATAATCCGAATGTGGCAGTTTTTAATCTTGCATGGACAAATAACTTTAAATCCATTAGGGAAGAGTCTGAAAGTGAATATGAGAATTGCTTTTATGGATATGGATTTTCAGATCAGATGTATTTAATTCGGACGGTAGACTACAAGCAGAAAATCTATGAGTACTACAATGCCGCTTCTGAACGTTATCCTAAATTTGCAGGCGAGCTTTTTGAAAAGCGAGTAGATTCGTGGATGAGGGAAAATCAGCTCTTAAGGGCAACCTACAAACATGGAAACTACTTGCACGAAAATTTTCCCCGGAGACGTAGTTGGAGGTGGTTTAAAAAGCGCTATTCACTGACAAACTTTTTTTCATGATTTTTAATTAGCGATGACCCAAAAAATAACTTCCAAACCGTTCGATGTAACCCACTCTATTCAAATCCCAATAGGGATCATTTTTTTACAGTGCGTAACTTTCGTTATGCTCTACTCAGTCTGGATCTTGCCCGAGATCGCCGCCTGGAGAAATACATCCCTAGTAATTGGTGCGGCCCTAGGTTTGTATGTGAGCTATCAATATCGATTCCTATTACTTAACAAAGTGGCTCTACCGATTTGGCTTGTCGGAATGCTTTTTATATGGGCAAGCTTTCATTTACTTTTTCTGTCTCAAAATCCAGTTGTGCAGTTGATCGAATTCAAGGGTATCTGGAAAAGAGCATTGCTCGCTGTCATTTTTGCGTTGGGTCTGGGGCTATCGATCGCAAACAATACCGAGAGAATAAAAAAATGGGCATGGCTGTTGATCTATTTAGGTCTATTGATGCCCACCTTGATCTATTTGTTGAAATGGACTCTCACCTATTATGGCCAAAGCATCTTTGGACTTGAATCAGTTCCCCTCTTTCTAAAGGTCTATCCAGGTTCCCAGCTCTTTTACGTGCCAAAAACAGATTATGTGGTTTTTTGCTTACCCACCCTTGCAGTTGCTTTGGGGCAAATACTCACTTTATTGCAAGAAAAGCGGATTAACTGGGCTCAGTTATTTATCTATGGCGCCTCTATTGCCGCGGTATCTTTTGTCTTTTATGGCCAAAATATAAAAAATGGATTTGTTTACGAGGCACTACTTTTCATACTTTTTTTATTGATGATGGCGGTCTTGATCAAGAAACACTGGACTCCAATCAAGGTGGGAATTATTGCTCTTATACTTATTGGAGTGGGTTTTGTGGGGTACAAGCATATTCAACAAAATGATTCTTGGGCTAGCTTTGCTGCAGACTCCAAAATTGCAGTTCAACTAGATCGTTACCAAGAATGGAAATTTAATGGAGAAAAGGGCTACCCACTCAATGAGCTAGGTAAGCCTGTGTCTGCAACCAATTATGAGAGGATTGCCTGGGGATTGGTAGGTATAAAACTTTTTCAAGAAAATCTCTTGGGGTATGGGCTGATTGAAAATTCTTTTGGGCCATTGGTAAATAAAAAATGGCCAGAAGCAAGTGTGCACTTAACTCATGCCCACAGCGGCTGGTTGGATCTAGCTCTTGGATTAGGATTGCCTGGCATCGCATTAGTTCTGGTTGCTTTGATTTTGGCGCTACAACTGGCTCGTGATTCAACCGCGCCATGGAAAAATCTTGGAAGATGGGTGCTTTTATCGACACTCTTGCTATGGTGTACTACCGAAGTATCAAATAATGGAAACTTTGACCCACTCCTTTTTTGGATCGTATTAACTGCTAGCCTAGCTTTAAGGGTTAACCATAAATCCAATTAATGCATGCCTGGGCAATGAAAAAATGAATCTATTTTTAGGGTTACAAGATTCATAAGGGTTATTAGCCTAGGCGTCAGAATAAGGCGTAAATATTGCCCTAAATTAATGCAAAAAGTTATAATGGAGGTCAATTGCAAAAAGTCAAAACCATTAATTACCCGTCAATCTTAGTCACTACAAAGCCTATCCATGAGTGATAACGCATCTGCGTCTCCAGAGCTAAATGGCGACCATGAAATCTCTTTTCTAGACATAGTCAATTTTCTGACTGTTTTTTGGAAAAAGCTCGTCATTGCAGCTCTAGTCGGTGCTGCATTGGGTTTAGCGGGCTGGTTTGTCTTGGGGAGTTATTCTGCGGAATACGTGCTCCTCAATAACACCAACACCAACACCAACACCAACACCAACACCAACACCAACACCAACACCAACACCAACACCAACACCTATGGGCTCGATCTACTGTCCTGGAAGGTAATTCAAAAAAGTCTGCCTAATTTAGCTGCTCAAATAGTGGAAGACGGTAAGGCACCCGAGGGCCAAGCCGGGCTTTATCGCACCCTTTCTAATGATCAGTGGTGGCAAAAAAATGCAATACCGAGTTACGCTCTTTCAAAGGCGGATACTAAGGATCTGGCGGGAATCAGTAAAGAATTTGATGGCGCTAGCACAACGATCTTGAGTGTGGCCGTCAACGCTAGTGGCTCCACTAAAGAGGGTGCAATAGACGCAGTGAGAGTGGCTGCCCAGTTCTTGCGATCTGGAGGAGCTTATCTACAGATACGCAGTATGCTAAATGCTTATGAGGGCGAAGTTATCAGTGCCGCGGGAGAAATTCAAAGAAAAATCACCAGTACGCAAATTGAGATGGGTTATCAGCAGCAGCGAGCGAAGTCCTTGGAGGAGCTGTACAAGCGCTATCCTAGTAACTCTAGTGTTGGTCAGCAAGTAGTAGACCCTAAAGAATCTGGCGCCAAGTACCTCTCCATTACTACGCAAATTATTGCGGCAAATAATGATATTAACCAGTCCAAGGAAGCATTAAGTAGGATGGACGATCGCTTGGCTCAGATCTCTTTAACCAAATTATTTCTCGATGAGGCGCTTCCTAAAATAGAAACCACCTTTGACGGCTTAGTTTTAGATAAAGAGCTCCTAGCAATTGAGGCAAATCTGCGTGACAAAATTGGCAAAGATGACCCCAAACAAAAAGAAATCTTAGACCAAATCCGCTCACAACTTTTAATGATTCAAGCTCGTTTTACAAAGGGCTTAGAGGCTAATACGGCGCCGACTAGTAGTGGCAAAAAAGGCATGATCAAAAGTGTTGCAGGCGGATTGGCTGGCGGATTTTTCCTGGTGCTCATGTTGCTCTTAGGTCAACGCGTGTGGACGAGCATTAAAACCGGTGGCGCTAAGTGAAGGTCCGCGTGCAAACTAGTGCCCGGGATCGGGCATTAGCGGGCTTGAGTGGTAACTTTGTTGTTACCGAAGATTCTAAGGTTGTGCCAGGTCTGATTTTTTTGACGAGCTATAAGAAAAAACGTTTTACGTAACGTATCTTATGAATGTAATTTTTAATTAATTTTTTCCATCTCCTTAAATACAATAAATGTTTGAAAATAAAAGTATTTTAATTACTGGCGGCACTGGTTCTTTCGGGCATGCATTTGTTGCCATGACGTTGGAAAAATTTAAGCCAAAAAAATTGATCATTTTTTCCCGCGATGAAATGAAACAGTGGGAAATGGCTAAAATTTATGGGGCTGATCCACGTATTCGTTTCTTTATTGGTGATGTCAGGGATAAAGAGAGATTGCACAGAGCTCTGCATGGCATCGATTTTGTGGTGCATGCAGCCGCGACTAAAATTGTTCCTACTGCTGAATACAATCCTTTCGAGTGTGTCAAGACTAATATTAATGGCGCCATGAATTTGATTGATGCTTGCATAGACCAAGGTATTAAGAAAGTTGTTGCTTTATCAACGGATAAGGCCAGCAGCCCAATTAATTTATATGGCGCTACAAAGTTGGCGTCCGATAAACTATTTGTCGCTGGAAATTCTTATGCTGGTGGTCAAGAGACTAGATTTTCTGTTGTTCGCTATGGAAATGTAATGGGGTCTCGTGGATCCGTTATTCCTTTCTTTATGTCTCAAGCAGATTCAGGAAGGCTTCCAATTACTGATACGCGTATGACGCGTTTTATGATTAGTTTAGAGCAGGGAGTAGAGTTGGTTTGGCACGCTTTTCAGGATATGGTTGGTGGCGAGGTTTATGTAAAAAAGATCCCCTCGATGAATATTGTGGATATTGCGAAGGCTGTCGCTCCTAATGCCGAACACGAAATTATTGGCATTCGACCAGGGGAAAAGCTCCATGAGCAGATGATTAGCCCAGAGGATTCCTATCATACTTATGAGCATCCTGAATATTTTAAAATTTTGCCCGCCATCCATCAGTGGAGTTCTGACCCACTGCGCATTAAAAATGGAGTGAAGGTAGTAGAAGGCTTTAGTTATGACTCCTTGAGTAATCAACAAAAGATGAGTGTGTTAGAGCTTCAGGGTTGGATAGAAAGTCACCGTGCAAAAATTGGGGCAATTTAGTAGTGAGAAATATCCCATATGGCCGACAAGATATCTCAGCTGGGGATATTGACGCTGTTATTAATGTCTTAAGATCTGATTGGCTTACCCAAGGGCCAGTTGTTCCGCAGTTTGAAAATGCTATTACAGAGTACTGTGGCGCCAATTTTGCCATAGCTGTAAATAGTGCAACATCCGCCCTTCATATCGGCTGCTTATCTCTGGGATTGGGGCCTGGTGATTGGCTTTGGACATCTCCGATATCATTTGTCGCCTCGGCTAATTGCGGTTTGTATTGTGGCGCGCGAGTTGATTTTATTGATATCGATCCTCTTACATACAACGTCTCTATGGGCGCCTTGGAAGAAAAACTTCGTATAGCAAAAAAGAATGGCGCCTTACCCAAGGTGGTTGTACCCGTGCATTTTGCAGGTCAATCTTGCGATATGAGAAGAGTGCGGCAGTTGGCCGATGAATACAACTTTAAAATTATCGAGGATGCATCACATGCCATTGGTGCAAGATACCAAAATGAACCAGTAGGAAATTGTCGATATTCCGATATTACCGTTTTTAGTTTTCATCCAGTCAAAATTATTACTACAGGTGAGGGTGGGGTTGCCGTTACAAATGATGCGAAGTTGGCAAGTCGCATGCAAATACTTAGAAGCCATGGAATTACCCGAAATTCAAGCGCAATGCTGAGTCAAAATGTTGGCCCTTGGTACTATGAGCAAATTGAGCTTGGCTTTAATTACAGGATGACAGATATTCAAGCGGCCTTGGGATTAAGTCAGCTACATAGACTGGATAAATTTGTTGATGCTCGGCAAAGTATCGCTAAAAAATATAATATTGCTTTAGCTTCTTTGCCGGTGACTATCCCCTGGCAAGATCCAGATAGTTATTCCAGTTTTCATCTTTATGTAATTCGATTAAAGACGGATGCGATTAAAAAGACTAGGCTTGAAGTTTTTGAGAGTATGCGTGCCCTGGGTGTCGGGGTAAATGTCCACTATATTCCAATCTACCATCAACCTTTTTTCAAGAATCGTCATGGATTTGATATTGGTTACTGCCCTAATGCGGAGGCGTATTACAGGGAGGCAATCTCTTTGCCTATGTACCCTTCATTAGTGGATGCTGACTTTGATTATGTGGTTGCCTCACTCCGTCAAGCTTTAGGGATTAAATATCAGTCATGACGCATCAATCGCTCGGTAAAATTTTGGTGCTGATTCCTGCAAAGGCTGGTTCGGTACGCTTGCCTCGTAAGAATATTCGAAAGTTTTTAGGGGTTAGCCTTCTTGGGCGCGCGATTAAGCGAGCTCAAAATCTTTCTTTTATTGATCGAATATGTGTCAGCACCGAGGATGATGAGGTGGCCGATGAGGCACGGAAGTTCAATGTCGATATTCCTTTTATGCGCCCTGAAGTTTTATCAAAAGATCCTGCGGGTGTAGTTGAGGTGGCTTTGCATGCTCTCGAATGGTTTGAGTTACATGGTGAGGATTTTGATACTCTGATTATTTTGCTACCAACCTCCCCTTTTTGTAAAAGTTCGCATATTGAAGGTGCAGTGGATGTGTATTTAAAAACTGGCGCGAAGTTTCTCATGAGTGTCTCACGCGAAGTGCATTCACCCTTTAGTAGCCTTATTTTAGATGATGGATGGCTAACACCGCTCCATCCAGAATACTTAAATCAAACCGGGTCTCGAAGCAATGCGCTAGTTCCTTTGTTGGCAAGGTGCAATGGCGCAATAACGATCTGCAATGTTGAGGAGTTTAAAAAAACTAAGAATTATTATTCTTATCCTCTGGCGGCCTATGAGATGCCACTAGAGCGCAGTATTGATATTGATACCGAGCTTGAGTTTCAATTTGCTGAGTTCTTGGCAGAGAGGAATCCAAGTCTTGCCGACTAAAATTATATTTAGAGCAAATGCCAACAATAAGATTGGGACTGGTCATGTTATGAGGTGCCTAGCCTTAGCTAATGCATGCCGTAATTTTGGAGCAAAAACCCAGTTCATTGGTAGCATCGAAGATGAGGTGCTAGTTCAGCGCATAATTTCCAATAAGCATGAATTTATATCATTAGATTCTGGGTTCGGGTGCGCCTGGCCAGAGAGTTTGGATGATTATTTTGGGTGGGTTGTGCTTGATGGATATGATTTTGATTCAAGTGATCAGGTAAATATTCAAAAAAAAGGATATAAGTTAATGGTTATTGACGATATGGCCCATCTTGATATTTATTATGCTGACGTAATCCTTAATCAAAATTTTTCAGCGCATCCTGGTCATTATCGTTTGGGGTCTGCGGCTCAAATGTTGATGGGGCCCAATTATGCGTTATTACGAAAAGAATTTTTAGGGAGAAGTCAGTCTCTGCGCCAAAAGGCAGAGAATCGCCTATTAATTACCTTGGGGGGTTCCGATCCTCAGGGGGTTATCTTTCAACTTCTAGATGCATTAGATCTCGTTGATCAAGTAAAGCTGGAAATAAAGGTGATTGCAGGTTCTAGCTCATTTCATCTAAATCGACTAAAGGATTATGCAGATCATATGCAAAAAACTGGTGTTCATTACATAGAGATCGAGCGCTTTACCAACGATATGCCAAGCAAAATGCTTTGGGCGGATTTTGCAATTATTGCAGGAGGCAGCACAACTTTAGAGGCTGCATATATGGGATTGCCTGTCCTTGTAATAACGATGGCCAATAATCAGGCTGCTATTGCTGAGGCAATGGGGGCGGCGGGAGCGGCAATACCGTTGGGCTGGCATTCTGATCTAAGTGCTAGATCTATTGCGAATGAAATTTACAATTTAGTCGTTAATGATCAAGTTAGGCATGGAATATCCTTGAGTGCGCGCACCCTCGTGGATGGCTATGGGGCAGATAGAGTTGCCCAAATTTTACTAAATTAAATAATTTTCTATCAATGCAAAATGAAAGTGCATCCCAATGGATAAAAAAAATATTATGAACAGTCAACAAGACAAGTATGCTGAAACAGCATTTTGGGATCAAGTGTCTCGTCAGCGTATTTATGCTGCATTTGATGAGGATGAGTATAAGGAGGTTCTCGATAAGGTTTGGGGTTCCCAAATGCAAGATCTTAAGATTGCTGATATTGGTAGTGCATCTGGAGTGTCGGCCGCTTTATTTGCTGCTTGTGGCGCAAAGGTTACTGGCATTGAAATATCTCCAGATCTAGTCACTCAGGCGCAGGACCTTTGGAAAAATTATTCCGATAGAATAAATTTTGTTGTTGGTGATGCGGAGAATCTGGATTTGCCGGACTCAAGTCAAGACGCTGTTTTTTTGGTGGCGTACTCCATCATATCCCTCTTTTAGATCAAGTTTATTCCGAGGCTTGGCGCGTTCTCAAGCCGGGGGGGAAGCTAGTTGCCATTGAGCCAAATCAAGCGGATTTTTTAGAGTTAATTGAGTGGGGTGTGGCTGACTTGCGTGGGAAATTGACTCCTAACGAATATCCAATGAACCCCTTGGCTATGAGAAATGAGTTGCGTCATGCTGGATTTATCAAGCCCAGATTTTGGACTATCCGCAGTGATATTCCTGTTCTCAATCAAATTCCGCTGATTAAATTATTTTTTAGTAGAAAAAAAGGATTTTCAATAAAGAAACCCTTGTTGAGCCTCTTAAATGCTTTTCGCTCCCCGGAAAAAAGGGGAAATTTCTTTGTAATGGTTGCTCAAAAATCATGAATACTAATTGGAGGGAGTTTTGGGACAATAAGGCACTGGCGTCAAATGATTTCCAGGCGACTGGACGTGGTCTTATGGATCCCTTAGGATTTTTATACACTATTGAAGAGATTGTAAAACTATTAAATTTACAGCAAGGCGAATCTCTTGCGGATATTGGTTGTGGTTCTGGGTTGGTGGCATTATCTTTAGCCCCATGGCTTAAGGAGATTAACGGCATAGACATTAGCCCAGCATTAATTTTGAGAGCAAAAGCAAATCTATTGGGAATTTCAAACATCAATTTTAATGTTGGAGATTTTACCGATCTTCCTTTAGAGTCTGCTTCTACAGACAAATTACTTGCCTACAGCGTGCTTCAATATTTGAGCGGGAGAGAAAATGTTTTGGCAGCTTTTAAGCAAATTAAACGTGTTTTAAGGGATGGAGGCAAAGCCCTACTTGCAGCTAATCCAGATCCTTTAAAGAGGCTGACTTACGAGGAAGTCGTAAGAAAAAATCAAGATAAAAATGCTGCCGATAGAGAAATTTCTTTATGTGATGATTTGCTTTGGATTTCTAAAGAGGAATTTTTTGATCTTGCCAACGAAGTAGGTTTAACTGCGAAAATCGAGCCCATTAACCCACGTATTTGGCAACATTTTTATATGTTCAATTTGGTGCTAACAAAACAGAAGGAGTGCTAATTGGGGAGTCAGATATTAATTGGAGATCGTCCAGTAGGATTGGGGCAAGAGCCATTCATTGTTGCCGAGGTGGGGATTAACCATAACGGGGATATAAATCGTGCATTGGAAATGATTAACGTTGCTTCCAGGGCAGGTTGTGACGCAGTAAAATTTCAAACATTCAAGGCAGATCAGTTTATTAATGATCCTGCGCAGATTTTTACCTATCAGTCTCAAGGTCGGGAAGTTAGTGAATCTATGCTGGAAATGTTTAAGCGTTATGAGTTGCCTGATAGTGCATGGCAGATTCTTAAGGAGGAGTGTAGAAAAGCAAATATTATATTTTTTTCTACCCCGCAAAATATTACTGATTTAAGGATTTTAGAAAAAGTAGGTGTTCCGGCAATTAAGGTTGGTTCAGATGACTTCACTAATCTCCCTCTTTTAAAAGAGTATGCAAAAACTGGCTTGCCGCTAATTTTATCGACTGGGATGTCCAACTTAGCTGAAGCTTATCAAGCCCTAGAAGTTATTGGGGCGCTTGAGAGTTATCCAGCAATCCTATTGGTATGTACATCTCAATACCCCACTCTTCCTAAAGATGTTAACCTTGCGCGAATTGCGGCCTTAAAAGCCGCCTTTCCCATGGTTCCGATTGGTTTTTCTGATCATACGCGCGGTGCTTTGGCTTCATCGATCGCCGTATCTCTTGGGGCATGTTTTTTAGAAAAACATTTCACGCTTTCACATGATCTCCCGGGGCCAGATCACTGGTTTTCGGAGGACCCTACGGGTCTTTTGGATTGGGTGAGTAGTATTCGAACGGCATACAGTATGCTTGGAAGTCCAGTTGTAAGACCAACAAGCCAAGAAAAGATTAATAAAGGCGAATATCAGCGGCGTATTGTTGCTGCCAAAGATATTAATCCTGGGGATACTTTCGTAGAAGAATCTTTTATTATGCGACGAGTTCCCGGAGGGAGGGGTTTACCGCCATCGTTTGTTGATTATTTATTGGGGCGAAGTGCGCTCCGGGATTATCGCGCAGGCGAACCAATAGAGTTTTGATTATGGACCAAACTCATTTTAAAGAACTCTTTTTAAATCTGATAAATAATATCGATAATCCTTTTCACCCTTTGGTTTGGATAAACGGATTACCAGAAATAGGTAGCGGAACATATATCGGAGGTTTTTCGGAAATAAATGCAAAAGGCGCAAAGCTTTTAATTGGAGACAATTGTGATATTGCATCCTTTGTTGCTATCAATGTTGCCGATTCCCACAGGCGGTGCATCGGCTTGGAGTCGGATAACGAGTATCGTGACATTTTTATTGGCAATAATGTTTTTATTGGCTCTCATGCTGTAGTGCTTGGAGGCGCCATTATTGGTCATAATTCGGTTATAGCCTCTGGAGCGATTGTACGGAATATTAAGATCCCCCCTTTCTCGCTTGTCTTGCCAGATTGCATAAAACCTGAATACTATCGTAAAGAGTTTGAGGCTAAGCATGGGGTCTCCTGATTTAAACATACCTCATAATCTTCCACTTATTGCAACTGAAGATTTAGAGGCGGTTAACGCAACCTTAACTTCTGGCTGGATAGCTCAAGGTAAAGCAGTTTCAAGCCTGGAATCCTTCTTTGTGGAAAAATATGCACAGGGTTTTTCTTGTGCATTATCTAGTGGAACTTCAGCCCTATTCCTTGCTTTAAAGGGATTAGGTATTAAAACAGGCGATAGAGTGGCAATTCCCACATATGCTTGCTCGGCAATATTAAATGCAGTCTATATGCTTCAGGCCAAGCCTGTATTGGTGGACGTTTTGCCTGATACATTTTGTTTGGATCCCCAAGGTTTAAATGAGGTTCAGGATATTTCAGCTGTAGTTGCAGTACATACATTTGGTGCTAAAGCTGATGTCCAGAAAATGATCGATAGTCATGTGGTGGTGGAAGATTGTTGCCAGTCGGTATGGGGGGCTGATAACGAAAGCTTGCTCGGAATGGTTGGATCTGCCGCGGTTTTTTCCTTTTATGCAACAAAAATCATTACAGGTGGTCAGGGCGGTCTAGTTTGGTCCCGTGATGAAAGCCTCGTAAATACAGTCAAAGATTATCGTCAGTTTGATGGCAGGACTTTTTATGAGCCTAGATTTAATTTTCAAATGAGCGATATTCAAGCAAGCTTGATAGTGAGTCAATTTAAAAGATTTGAAACTATCACTAGGCGTCGTCAATTTATTGCTCGACAATACTTAGATGCTTTGCCGATCGGTCTGTCGTTTCAGAAGGGCGCAGATAAGACAGATGCAGTTCTTCAAAGATTTGTTGTTATTGCTCCCAATGTATCTATTAGGGATAGGTTTCAAAAGCATATGCTAGATGGAGGCGTTAATTGTATCGTCCCTATAATGCGCTTTGAATTGCTTCACAACTATTTAAAGTTAGACCCTCAACAATACCCTGTTGCTGAAAATATAGCCGACAGAACATTATCCCTGCCTATTTATCCGGCCTTAACAGATGCGCAGGTTAAATTAATCTCAAATTGCATTAAGAATTTCAAAATATGATACTGACTGCACATCAACCTGTTTACCTGCCTTGGCTTGGCTTATTTCATAAAATAGCCTTATCGGATTTATTTATTTCATTTGATCAAGTTCAATATCAACCAAAGGATTGGAATAATAGGAATAGGATAAAAACCCCTCATGGGCCAATATGGTTATCAGTTCCAGTCTTAAGAAAAGGATATCTTGAAAAAACTATTAGTGATATTGAGATTAATAATGTAGAGCCATGGGGAAGAAAGCATTGGCGAAGCATTAAAATTTCATATTCGAAGGCTCCCTACTTTGGTAGGTACGGAGATTTTTTTGAGGATACATATAGTAGAAAATGGGAATCATTGGTTGATTTGAATGCTTATATGCTGAGATGGTTCCTTGAAACTCTTAAGATTCCTGTCCCAATTCGCTCTGCTGGGGAGTGGAAGTTCGAAGGAGAGAAAAGTGGGCTGGTCTTAAATATGTGCAAGCAAGTGGGCGCTAGCCATTATATTTTTGGGGCACTTGGGCAGGATTACGCTGATAAAGAAAGCTTCAACAAAGAAAATATAGCCATTCATTTCCAGGACTACATTCATCCTATTTACCCTCAATTACATGGTGATTTTGTGCCCTATTTGAGTATTATCGATCTGCTATTTAATTGTGGCGATGAAAGTCGTGACATTTTACTTGCTGGAAATATTCAAAGAAATTTACTTTTAACTAACTGAAAAGGATGTCAATGATGGAGATTAATATTGGCGGTCGATTAATTGGGAAAAATCATCCCTGTTATCTTATTGCTGAGGTCGGAACTACTTGCATGGGTGATCTAGGCAAGGCCTTAAAGCTAATTAAGGCAGCTAAGGATGCTGGTGTCGACGCTATTAAATTTCAGGTTATAGATCCAAGTCAGCTATCAGATGAGAGTGTTAATTACCCTGTTAAGACAGGCGAAATAACTACGCAAGTTTCGATGAAGGATATGTTTCAAAAATTAGTTTTCGATGAGGCAACATGGGCAAAAATTTATAAAGAGGCCAAATCTGAGGGCTTGGATTTTTTTGCTACAGTGGATTACATTGAGGGCGTGGAGATGTTGGATCGAATAGGTGTTGACGCACATAAAATTGGAGCATGGGACTCCACATACAAGCAGCTCATTGAGGCAATTGGAAAAACTGGCAAACCTATGTATGCTGATTTGGGCCCAACCTCAGAAGTAGAGGCGCACGATATTGTCGACTGGTATAAGAAATCAGGTGGAGAGACCGTTCTTTTTATGCATGATTTTCATACAATCGATGATCGTCAAATGAATTTACGAGCCATAAATAAATTAAATGAATTATTTCCATGGCCAGCAGGATTCTCGTCGCCTGCTCAGGACGCTGATCTTGATATTGCGGCTTTAGCTCTTGGTGCCGCATATATTGAAAAGCGTTTGATATTGGATCGCACGGACTTTGCTTTCCATGCGCACGAGTCCCTTGAGCCAGCCGAATTAAAGGCTTGGGTTCAGCGAGTTAGGCATGTAGAAAGCGCCCTCGGCAGGGCGGTTATAGAGCCTTCGACTGCCGATTTAGAGGGAAGTAAAAAATATTACAGAAGTTTATGCAGCGTAAGTGATATTCGGGCTGGTGAGGTTTTTACGGTTGAAAATTTAGGCGCCAAGAGACCTGGAATAGGTATGCCAACAAGTATGCAGAATGCTGTGCTAGGAAAGAAGGCGGTACGAGATATATCAATTAATACCTTAATAACTCCAAAAGACTTCTCATGAATGTATTGATAGTTGTTCCACATCCAGACGATGAAGTATTGGGTTGCGGGGGATCGATTGCACGTCATATCAGTCAGGGGGATTCCGTCACAATTCTTATTCTTGCGGAAGGCATAACTTCTCGCGCGAATACTCGTGAATTAGGAAGGGACTCTAGGAAGTTGCAGGCTTTGAGGGGGGCCGCACTAAAGGCTAGTAAAATTTTGGGTGTGACAGATACTGTACTTCATGATTTTCCGGACAACCGGATGGATGGTTTGCAGCTTTTAGATGTTGTAAAAGTGGTCGAGAAACATGTGAATCGTCTGCGACCTACTGTTGTGTATACAACGTTTTCAGGTGATGTAAATATAGATCATCAGATTTGCTACAGGGCGGTTGTTACGGCATGTCGTCCTCAGCCAGGAATGTCTGTCACAACTCTGCTTGTATGCGAAACATTGTCTTCTACAGAATGGCAGCCGCCTGTGAATTGCACCCAGTTCTCACCAAATTTTTTTATAGATATAACATCAACTCTCTCAATCAAATTGCGGGCGCTTGAAGCATATAAGGCAGAGCTTCGGGAGTGGCCGCACCCTCGTTCATTGAAGGCAGTCGAAAATCTAGCAACCTATAGGGGCAGCTCAGTAGGAATTAATGCTGCTGAGGCTTTTATGTTGGCACGATGTATTTATTGAAAAAATCTAACACTAAGCCGTTGCCAGGAATATATTGAAAGCATTAAAGGTATTTGAATTAATTGCTAAGTTGTGGTGCCACCTTGAAATGAGAAGGCGAGCACAGTTCGGCCTTTTGTTGCTTCTGATGATCGTTTCGGCACTTTCGGAGGCAATAAGTATTGGTGCGTTAATTCCATTTTTAGCGGCGCTAACATCACCCAAAAATTTAAGTGGAATGGGGGTATTTAATTTCACTGGCAATCTTAATTCGGATAATTTAATCCTCATTGCAACGATAGTATTTTCTGCGGCTGCTCTATTGGCGGGTGGAATTCGGGCCACTCTTCTTTGGGTTAGTACTAAACTGGCTTTTATGGTTGGGGCTGAATTAAGCTACAAAGTTTATCTAAAAACTTTATTTCAACCTTATATTGAACATATTCAGAAAAATAGTAGCGAAACAATTGATGCGGTAACTGGAAAAAGTAACGCGCTAATATTTAATGTTATTTTGCCCGCCGTGAATTTATTGGCGTCATTGGTGATGATGATTATTATTTTTGGTGCGCTAGTCTGGATTAACCCACTAGTTGCGTTTTCAAGTATGGTTGGATTTGGATCAATTTATTTTGTATTAATTTTGATTGCAAAAGATCGCCTACACACCAATAGTAAATTGATTGCAATTAATGCCAGTAAAGTTATAAAAGCACTGCAGGAGGGGATTGGTGGCATTAGGGATGTTTTGATTGATGGATCTCAATCTATTTATGCCGAAATATATAAGACTGAAAATATTCCATTGAGAAAGGCTCAGGCAGCTAATATTTTTATTTCGCAATCGCCGAGATACCTGGTTGAATCATTGGGAATTATTCTCATTGCCTTTATTGCGTATGCACTCACTGCAAATTCAAAAGGAATAAATTCAGCAATACCAATATTGGGAGCAATGGCTCTTGGGGCGCAAAGATTGTTACCTGTTTTACAGACTGCCTATGCGTCATGGACTTCTGTTATATCCAGTCAGGCATCTCTTGAGGACACACTCCAGATATTAGATATAAAGATTCCAAGTAAACAGTTGCTGAAGAATGCTAAGCCTATCGAATTCAACGATGAGATTGCTTTAAAAGATATTTATTTCAAATATGACCAATCCTCTGAATGGGTATTGAATGGGTTGAATTTAACAATTAAAAAAGGTGAGCGAATAGGAATTATTGGAAAATCTGGAAGCGGTAAGAGTACGCTAGTCGACATGCTTATGGGGCTACTGACTCCAGATCAGGGTGTGATATTGGTGGATGGAGTCGCGATTACTCTATCTAATTTGAGTTCATGGCAATCGCATATTGCGCATGTTCCGCAGATGATTTTTTTAGCAGACGGACCATTATTTGAAAATATTGCCTTTGGTTTGCCATCCAATCAGATTGATCATGATCGTGTATCAGAATCTGCATGCAAAGCAGAATTGTTTGATTTAATAGAATCAATTCCAGGAAAATATAATGCTAATGTGGGGGAGCGAGGAGTTCGTCTATCTGGCGGACAACGACAACGAGTTGGTTTGGCCAGGGCGCTCTATAAAAATGCAGATATCATCATATTCGATGAGGCTACAAGCGCTCTTGATGATGAAACAGAATCAGCGGTAATGAAGTCGATTTTTGGTATTGAAGATACTATAACAATGATCATCATTGCCCACCGTATATCAACCTTGAGAGGTTGTTCAAATATTTACGAAATTGATAGCGGTATTTGTCGCAATCTTGGGGGTTACGAAGAGATGATATTAAATAATTCAAAAACTGGGATATGACATAAGTCGTTAGTTTATGGTTTGAGATGTTTATTTTCAACCACTTCACTGCGCTCTACACATAGCAGAGCAGAATATAAATTATGAAAATTGCAATTCTTACTTTTGATGCACGTATTAAAATGTATCAAGAAACCTTATTGTTTTTTAAGCGATATTTTGAGGTGGAGAATAACGTTTATGTTTTTGGGTGTTCTGGAGATTTAGCGCGTTGCACAAGCATGACGTCACTAGGGATTCGTGTTGATCAAAAATTTCCACAGTCACTGCGTGATGCGACCTGTAAAAAATGCCAAAAACATCAAAATGAGCTATCCCCAAATATTGAATATAGTTTAAATGATGCCTTAGATAGGCCCAATCATGAGCAGGAAAAGATATTGCTAAAAGTAAGGAATATGCATACAAGTAATTCTTCTTCGCTGCTGGATATTCATTATAAAGATCTTCCCGTAGGTAAGCTAGCTTTCTATGACTTTGCAATGCAAAATAAAATTGATGATAAGACTTTGCTGCAGGATGAAGAGCTTGAAAACTACACTTCTTATTTGACAGACTGCTTTAAGGTTCTAAATTTTTCCGACAGAATACTGGATTCAAAAAAATTAGACGCGATTGTGTACGTCAATGGAAACTACAGTTTAAATGCAGTTGCAAGAGAGAGATTTGCAAAGAATGGTGTTAGATGCTGGTCTATTGAGTATGCACTTTCCCATACTGCAACTAAAAAAAGAGTGTACCTGGAAGAGAATAGATTAGTGCACGATAGAAATTGGTCATCATTTGTTGAAACTTCTAAAGCTTATAAATGTAACTTGGAGGATACGCGCGCCGCTATACAAGCCTTCCGTTCTCGATTTAAAGGATTAGATTTCAATAGTTATAGTAGCCCCAAGCGAAGTGATGGTTGGACTGGCTTTGATGACTTCAAATGCAAATATAAGCACCTAGTCTCGATATTTGTTAGTAGCAGCGATGAAATGAGGGTTCAAGAGGTTGTTTATGGATTTGAGCAGGATAAAAGGTTTTTTAAAGATCAAATTGAGTGGTTAAATTACATCATTGATAATGCTAGCCCTTCTGTGGGCTATGTCATAAGGTTACATCCAAGGTTAAGACCGAATAAACGAGAAAAAGTAGAGGCGGGAGAGTACAGATTAATTGCCGCTGCACTTGAGCGCGTCAAAAATTTCCCCAATTTCTTTGTTATTGAGGCAAATGATCCTATCTCTAGTTATTACGTTCTATTGAAATCCAGTATTTCTATAGTAAGTTGGTCGACAATGGCATTGGAAAGTGTAATTCTTGGGGTGCCAGTTATTGCATGTTTCCCGGGAAATATTGTTTATCCTATTGAGGCTATGTCACCTCAACCGGGTAATTTGAACGAAATGCAAGATTTAATCCAATGTAGGAATTTTATACATAGAGACAATGCGCACGATGTGGAGGTATTAAGATGGATTGCTATTTGCTACCACGCAATCGGCACTGAAATTTTGGGTGTTAGATATCGTAAAAGAGTATCTTCATTTATTCGCTCAATCTTTGAAGGTTTAATTCTTAAATCTCCCCATCTATTTAGAGTTTTAGCTTATAAAAAGTTTAGAGAGCCGATTCAAGTTTTTTCTTCGAGTAAGGAAATTAAGATAATCAGGAAGCCAAGTCAAGAAAATCAAGATTATGAATGCTTAAAAATGTTAGATAACTTTAGAAATGAAATCCATGGGTACTTTGGGTAATTATAGGTATAACAATAATTTAAGTTAAAGCAGTTCAATAAAAAGGAAAGAGAATCCTTTACATAAGATGCATTGATCCATAAGTTATTATCTCTATGTTGTTTATTCCAATATTATAAGTAGTATTATTATCAAACAACCAACTGAGATTTTTTTCTCATTATAATAAATTATTAATATTTCCCCAAACACTAGAGATTAAGTGTCTAGATTCTTAAGAATAAGAAAAAAATATCCCATAAAAATATTTATGCCATGAGAAATTTAATCAAAAAATTTATTCGCAACCACTTTGATAATCCATTTCGTTGTTATGGACAAAGTGGTGAAGATCTTGTGTTGGATAGGCTATTAAACGGCAAGAGGATGGGATTTTACATTGATGTTGGGGCTCATCATCCAACTAGATTCTCTAATACTTACTTATTCTATAAAAAAGGGTGGAGTGGTATTAATATAGATGCGAACCCAAAATCAATGGAGCTATTTAATAGAAGGCGGTCAAGGGATATTAATATAGAGGTTGGGATTGCAAAAAAAAATGGACTATTGACCTATTATCAGTTTAATGAACCAGCATTAAATACTTTTAATGAGGAAGAGGCTCAACTTAAGAACACTCAACCCTACCACCTTGTAAAAACAGTTCAAGTCCCAGTTAAAAAACTTGGAGATATATTGCGTGAATATCTTCCGCCACATCAGATGATTGATTTTTTAACGATTGATGTTGAGGGCTTTGAGATGCAAGTGTTGGAGTCTAATTACTGGGATTCTTTTCGACCGATGTATATTTTGGTTGAAATTCTTAGATCTAGTCTTAGCCAAATAAATTCTGAAGAGCTAGTTATATATTTATCAACATTAAATTATGCTCCAGTATGTAAAATTTACGATACGATGATTTTTAAAAGTTGTTCATGATAATTTTTCTATCTCTTGTAAATAATGACCGTGAAAAAACTGCTTGGCATTTATCTTGGCTTGATTAATGTTAGCCCCTATTGTTCTTTTTTCTTATAATAGGCCTAGCCATCTTAAAATGGTTATCGAGTCTTTATTGTTAAATCCTGAGGCGAAATATTCCGAGCTTATTATTTATTCTGATGGGGCAAGATCTCCCACAGATGTTCCTTTGGTAAATGCTGTGCGAGCGTTTGCTAACAGTATTTCGGGTTTTAGGACCTTAAAAATCAAAATGCAACCGTCAAATTTGGGTCTATCAAAATCCATCATTTCGGGTGTCACTGAAATAATGAGGTCTTATGGAAGCGCTATTATTTTGGAAGACGATTTAGTGGTTTCGCCATTTTTTTTAAAGTATATGAATCAAGCTCTAGAGCTATACAAAGAAGATTCTATGGTCGCGGCTATTAATGGATACTCATTGCCCGTAGGCACTAATTTACCAGAAACTTTTTTTCTTAAGGGTGCAGATTGCTGGGGTTGGGCTACTTGGAGGCGAGCTTGGAGCCTTTTTAATCCTGATGGCGCATCTTTACTTTCAGAGATTAACTCACGTGGTTTAACGCGTGAATTTAATCTAGATGGATACTATCCTTATGTAAAGATGCTTGAAAATCAAGTAAAGGGCCGCAATCAGTCTTGGGCAATACGCTGGCAAGCCAGCGTATTTCTTAAGGGGATGATGACGCTTTATCCGGGGCATAGTCTTGTGAGGAATATAGGCAATGATAATAGTGGAGTACATTGCAATGCCACGAGTGATTTTGATGTGCAGCTTAGCTGCCGATCTATTGAGGTCAATAGAGTACCAATCATCGAGTCTATAGAAGCACTAGACGCTGTCAAGCTATTTTATAAGAACACTCGATGGTTTCCAAGGCGATTGGCTCGATATATTTTTAATGAGTTCGCTAATTTTTTTCTGAAATTCTACACAGGCTTTAAGAATCATGAATAAATATATTTTTAAAGACATTCTTGAGGGGATAATTTCATTTGAAGCATTCATTGCAAGGCGCTGGGCTGCTAATGCGCATTGGCGGCTTATGATGGTGCAATGGGGTTTGCCTCCTAAGCCTCAGCATTTTGACCATCATATTGATTTGTTTTACAAATGGATGAAAACACGCGATGCGATGTGGTTACAGCGCGGAGTTTTTTCTTCCATAATCTTAAGTGGTGGTAAAGTTCTTGAATTGTCATGTGGCGATGGATTTAATAGTCGTAATTTTTATTCATTACGGGCCAGCAGTATCGTGGCCTGCGATTCTGATGAAAAAGCAATAGCTAATGCAAGACTTAAAAATTCAGCGCCAAATATTAGCTACGAAATTGCAAATATCACGAATTCGATGCCTGAAGGTCAATTTGATAATGTCATTTGGGATTTTGGTTTTCCATTGCTGGAATACTTTTCAGAAATTGAAATAACAAATATTTTTAAAAATATAAAATCTAGAATAAGCGAAAAAAAAGGAATTTTTTCTGGATATACCGTCGCGCAAAAAAAATCAGAAAATTTGGCTATGCCTGAACTTACTTTTTCTAATGCGCAAGAACTACATATCTTCCTTGCAAATCTTTTTACTAAAGTTTTTGTATTTGAAACGAAGTCTCCAGATCGCTTAAATCTTTATTTTTGGGCTTCAGATAACCCCCTTTCTTTTTCAGATATAAAAATAGAATGCAAATAACTTTAAGTTATTTAATTAATTGGAGAACCAGTGATTCCGTTTAATAAATCCTATGTTGGAGGGTGTGAGCTCGAATTTATAAGAGATGCAATTGAGTCAAATACCTTATCAGGGGACGGCGCCTATACCAAACGTTGCAATAGCTGGTTAAGTAAGGAGTTGGGCTCTCAATTTCCGCTTTTAACGCAATCTGCAACTGCTGCGCTTGAAATGGCTGCCCTTCTTGCCGACTTAAATCCTGGTGATGAGGTGATTATGCCTTCTTACACCTTCGTTTCTACAGCCAATGCTATTGTTTTGCGTGGGGCAGTTCCAGTGTTTGTTGATATCCGCCCCGATACTTTAAATATAAATGAGAAGCTAATATCTGGTGCAATTTCAGAGCGTACGCGCTTAATTCTTCCTGTTCATTATGCTGGCGTTGCATGTGAGATGGATGAAATTCTTAGAATCGCCCGGATACATAAATTATTAGTGCTTGAAGATGCCGCACAAGGAATAATGTCATCATATAAGGGGCGTGCTTTAGGATCTATTGGTGATATGGGTGCAATTAGTTTTCATGCAACTAAAAATATTAGCTGTGGCGAGGGCGGTGCTTTTCTCACAAGCAATCCAGAAATAGCGGAGCGGGCTGAGATAGTAAGAGAAAAAGGTACAAATCGTAGTAAGTTTTTCCGCGGGGAAGTTGATAAATATAATTGGGTGTCAACAGGATCATCCTATTTACCAAGTGAATTGAATGCCGCATATTTGGCAGCCCAGTTAGATGTGGCCAGGGAAGTTACAAAGAGACGGCTGGAAATGTGGGAAAGATATAACTCTGAATTTCTTGCTCTTGAGCGCGCTGGGGTGGTGCGACGCCCTACAATACCGCCTGGCTGTATACATAACGCACATATTTATTATTTGATTCTTCCGTCCCTAGCGTTCAGAACTAAATTTATAGAGCTAATGAAGGGGGTGGATGTCTCCTGCACCTTTCATTATGTCCCGTTGCATTCATCTCCATGTGGAGTTGAAAAAGGACGACTGGGTTCCGAGATGAGCGTTACAGAGGATTTTTCTGAGCGCATTGTCCGGCTACCAATTTGGCCGGGACTTGAAGAAAAGCAAGGGTATATTATTAAAAGCTGTCATGAAGTTATTCAAAAATTATTAAGCAGGAAAGAAAATTATTAAGAAAAAATTTAGTAATAAATTCGTATTTACAGCGGTAATTAGCGGGAGAATTACCGGTCAAATTAATACAGCAAAATTTATAATAGAGATACTAAATTCAGAGATTAACAAAGAAAAATTTCTTATATTAGAGCAACCACACCTCTCTAAATATTTTTTATTTAATTGGTTAATTTATATAATAAAAAATATCAATTTATTAATCTTCTTTAATATTGATTATATGTACCTTGTTGCCAATAGAACAAGGAAAAGCTTTTTATTAAGAGATTTATATCCAATAATAATTGCGAATTTAAAAAAATCTAAAATTATTTATCACATTGTTGGTAATGATTTTGTGAATTTTTATAATTCTCTCAGCATTTTTGAGAGAAAATTATTAACTTTATCTATAAGGAGTAATAATTTTATATTTGCCGTCCTTGGAGATGGCATGAAAAATGCGATATGTGAGGTTTTAGATGCAGATAATATAAACTCATCTAAATTAAGGTTCATAGATCTGCCTGCTTTTATTACCAATAAAGCAGTTATCGATTCCAAAAAACACTTTAAACCAATTCTGCATAGTAAAAATATAACTATAGGTTTTATGTCAAATTTGATAACCGAAAAGGGATATAATTACTTTCTAAAGGCTTTTACTAAATTTTCAGGAATATTCCCTGGATGTAACTGCTGGATTGCGGGCCCACGGATTAATGGGGGTGATTATCAAATCCTTGACGAATTACTTGAAAGCGGGCGGATTAATTATTACCCTTATCTAATGGGTGATCAGAAGTGGAAATTATTGGCTGAAACAGACGTCTTTATCTTGCCAACATTCTATGAGACTGAATATTTACCGCTATCAATTATAGATGCAATGCTTTCTGGTTGTTATGTTATTTCATGTAATACTGGTGATATAGCAAAATATATTTCAAAATACAATGGCGCCTTAGTTCCGCATAGAAGCGCAGAAGGCATTTCAGAAGCGTTGATTAGTTATATAAATATGTCACCCAAAGCCGATAGAATTAATATCAGAAATTATGTTCTTAATGCATTTTCTGAAAATAATTATAGGAAGAAATTATTACAAATATGGAGGGAAAACTGAGGCTAAAAAACTATTTAAGCCTATTTCAAGCAATATTTATTGCTGAGATTCTATGTATTGCCACCTATTTGATGATTGTGCAGGTGTATAGAATTGATTTTTCACTGCTATTAATACAGTCAATAATAATTTTTTTGGCTTTATTTATGTCAAGAATTAGTGTTGGTCCGGGCCTAGAGGCAGCAGGGGTTTTCATACTGCTATTTATGGGTATCATTCCTATTCTTGAGGAATTTAACGGCATTATTTATTGGGGGGGTTCTATCTCCCTCGATGAGAAAGTTAGAGGAAGTTTATGGTTAATATTTTCAGCATTATTAATGTCAATTGGCTACTATTTGCCTTTTAAGAATGTAAATTTTTATAGATTTAAAGAAATAGTCTATTCGAAATACGATTATTTACGTATTTTCATATATATTTTATTGCTATCTTATTTCCCACTTAAAGCAAATAATTTTAATATATATAATTTTTTACTAAAAGGGGGGGAATTAACTTCAGATTTATTGGTAAATTCCAAATCTGAATTTTTAATGATTGATTTTTTTATTAGGCCACTAATTTTTAATTTAGGCTTGGCAATTCTATTTTTTTCACAAGTTCATTGGTTAAAAAAGTTTTTTTTATTGCTAATTGCCATATTTTTTGCTTTTCCAACGGGAATATATAGATTCTTAGTTGGAATTTTGTATATTCCATTTATCTATATCATTTTTTTAAAAAAGAAAAATACAATTAATTTTAAATATAAAAAATATTTTATTTCTTCTTTTTTAATTTTTAGCCTTATATTTATATTCCCAATTCTTGAGATTTTCAGAAATTTTACATTTGAGAAATATGATGATTTTACAATTGGAATTGAATACTTAATGACTGGGCATTACGATGCTTATCAAATGTTTCTACATGCTTTACAGACAGATTCTCCAACCTTTGGCTATGGTTTTTTAGGAGTCATTCTCTTTTTTTACCCTAGATCCATTTGGGATTCAAAGCCAATAAACTCCGGCATGGAAGTTGCTGAATTAACTAATCTTTCTTTCACGAATGTATCTATGCCAATATTTGGTGAATTCTACCTAAACTTTTCATATGTTGGAATTTTATTTGGCAGCTTATTTTTAGGTATTATTTTTAAAGTGTTTGATAAAAATTTCACATCTGATTTACGTTTAAATATTAGAAGTTTGCTTTATATGCAAGTTTCTGGCTCTATTGTCATTTTAATGAGGGGGGGTCTACTCTCTGAATTTGCCTATGTTGTTTCAATAATAATTACCTGGTTGGTAATATACGCTGACTCTCGGATTTTTAAATAACCCAATTTTATTAATTTGAAATTTATTTACATTGAAAATATCCATAATAACCGTTGTATTTAATGCCTCAGAAACTATTGCCACTTCTGTTGCAAGTCTTCGGGACCAAAATTATCCGCATATTGAGCATATTATTATTGATGGAGCATCTACTGATGGTACGTTAGATATCCTTAAGAAATCAATCTCGGAGTCTGCCATTTTGATCAGTGAATCGGATGGCGGCATTTACGACGCCCTGAATAAGGGTTTAAAAATGTCATCTGGCGAGGTTATTGGTTTTTTGCATGCGGATGATATTTTCGCCGGCCACAATGTTTTGAGTGATGTTGCTGCTGCATTTTTGGATTCTTCGGTTGAGGGTGTTTATGGGGATCTTGTCTATGTTGACAGATTGAAAGTTCAAAAAGTCATCAGAAGATGGAGGTCAACAAGTTTTTCCAGGGATCTATTGGGCGCTGGCTGGATGCCCCCTCATCCAACTTTATTCGTTCGTCGAAAGTGGTATGAGCAAATAGGAGGTTTCAACGATGAATATCGTATTGCTGCAGATTATTTGAGTATTCTGAAATTGTTCTCTATTCCTGAATTTAAGACTGTGTATCTTAATAAGGTTCTGGTTCGAATGAGAATGGGTGGAGCTAGCAATCATTCTTTGGCAATCATCTTTAAAAAGTCATGTGAAGATTGGGCGGCGCTTCGTTCTGTTGGTTTTTGTCGCTTTGATGCACTTAAGGCATTGCTTTTAAAAAACTTTTCTAAGATTTTTCAGTTTTTATAGAATTTTGATAGATGAATTTATTAAAATCCTACTTGCCACGTACTCAAGCCCCTTAATCTTAGTTGTTTTGTTTTGAATTTTCTTTGCTTCCGTTTTGTAGTGAATATGCTTACTGTTGCTAGGGTGTCTAATTGCTTTTTATGGGCGGCATCATTGTGGGATTGGCTTTGAAGTCTTGCATTATTAAATGTTAGCTAACGTATCCACTGTGCTCTAGATATCTCATGACCGTATCGGTCTTTGACCATCTTCCGCGCTGCATGATGATTGGCATGCTTGCTCCCGAATTAAGTAAATCCTGCGCGGCACCTACTCTCATTGAGTGGCCGCTGATCCCTTCAATAACCAATTCGTCGAGTTCTGCATTCCTAGCTATTCGTTTGTAGATGCGATTAACTTGACCTGAGCCCAGGCTACTGCGTGAAATTCTTCCTCCGCGGTCGATGCCGACCATGAGGTACTCCTGTCCTTCAGGAAGCTCTTTCATCCACTCCACCAATGCAAGGTGGGCACTTTTACTTAGATATAGCCATTTCCCTGTGGAGTCCTGATCTGTCTTACTTTTTCTCAGGAGAATGGATGACGTTTCAACACCATTCTTAATATTAATTTTGACATCCTTTGCTTGCAGTGAGACCAATTCACTTCGTCTACATAAGGTGTCATAGGCCACTAATAATAGAGCGCGATCCCGAACCCCTCTAATGGAATCATCGGTAGCTACTAGCAACTTATCCAGGGTATCTGCATTGATACTGGCAGCTTGACTACAAGAGCGCCCTAACTTGCGATGCATTCTTCGCATTTCCAGAACAACATCGGGATCTTTAGTGGGATCTAGATAGCGGTTGAGTTTATGAATGGTTGCGATACCAGCTACTGCTCTTCGAATACTGGCTGATGATCTCTTGCCGTTACTCATTTTCACAATAAAGTTTGCAATCGTCTGAGGGTGAGTTGGCAACGCCTCCTCTTCCTCCTCATCGCAAAAGTGAATCAGCTCATTAAAGTCGGCTTTGTAAGCCCGAATGCTTGCTGGGGCATATGCCCCCTCTATTCTCTCGAGGGTTTCGGCAAGAGTCGCCCTTGCTTTTAGGTTTAGTTCTGAGTTGTCCATGGCTGACTCCTTACAGTTCATATCTAAAGTTAGGGGTTTTGCTATTCCCTAGGAATGGATGTTTGCCAAAGGGCAATCCACAAAAGGCATCACTGTGTAAGTTACCCTTAGCCGAGAGAATGTCTGCTAATTGAACCAAGTCGTACTCAATCATTTGGGCATTGCGATAGTTCAGTGGGTCGCTACTCATACGCGCTGTCATGAGGTGGCGCAAATGATTAAAGCTTGATTCTGGATATTCGGGGACATATTTCGTACGCGCTTCCAGCAACTTATAAAAGCCCGTCATTTGATGGCCATGCAGATAGCCTGTGGAAGTCAGTTTGTATTGTTTATCCGGTGAATTACTGCACTGGTAGTCGTTTGAGCCCCATTCCCATGGGGGATGACATTTCGGACATGTCTGCGATTTTGCTTGATGGGGATTATTACGATTTTGTGATGAGTGGGCGCAAGATGCGGGAAGGTCTGACATGGATTGCTGAAGATCGCTTGATCCCCTTGAAAGCATTGGCTTGGCTCAATTTAACCCGAGGTCAGGAGGCCGGAGCACCCATTCGTCCTGGCGATATTCGCAAACACCTAGACGATGTGGTTAATTTATCCAATCTATTGAGCCCTCAATTGAGGATTAGTCTGGGATATAGAATTTCGGCTGATTTACAGGAGTTCATCGCCAAGGTTAATGTAGATGCGTATCCTGATTTTGCTCAAGTTAAAGGGCGTTTGGTCTTGGCTTATGGCCTTGAGTAGGTTTCTCCATTAGGCCCTGGTCTGCATAAAGCAATTATTCTCCGCAATAAATGCGGAGAATAAGGGACGTAATCTCCGCATGAACTATTCCAGAGTCTAAAATGCATCTCAATATTGAGCTGCATCTTTAATGTTGGGGTCATGAAGTTGGTGCGAGCTGACATCGTTGGATTTTTTGAAACGTGTCGTGTCCATACTCTTTTTGGTTGAGTTCACAAGCTTCTCCAAAACCAAAGAGCGCGTGTCCACGCACTCTTTAAAAATTGAGGCTATCTCCATTCACTTCTAAATCCGGAAAATGCATTCAAAACTTTTCGATTTTTTTAAAGCGCAAAAATGATTTTTGAAGTCCATTTTTTGTTCTGAATTCGGAAAATTGACCCAAATCATTTCTCGACCCTGGATGCTTTAAAGCAAATTCTCAGAAATGTCACTTTGCCATGGGTCTATATGGTATATGGCTTAGAACGGGTAACAGGTGCGCTAATGCCATGTATCAGGTGCCCTATTGATAGAAATGTCGGTATGTAGCAATATTTATCGACATGATGAGATATGCTATATACTTATGCTATATACATGGGAGTAAGTGATGACAATAACGATTACAACGGTGTTTACCAACAATCGAAGCCAGGCAGTCAGAATGCCTGCTGAGGCGCGTTTGCCTGATGAAGTAAAAAAGGTAATCGTGCGTATTCGAGGTCGCGAACGGATCATTACTCCGATTGAAAATACCTGGGATAACTTTTTCCTAAATGGTCCAGCGGTATCTGATGACTTTATGAATGAGCGCGGAATACAAAAACTAGTTGAGAGGGAAAGCTTGTAATGCTCAAGTATTTGCTCGATACCAACATTGTCATTTATGTTCTAAAGCGTAGGCCTAAGGAAGTGCTGGAAATTTTTAATACGAATGCCAGTCGCATGGCGATTTCAAGCATTACCTTATCGGAATTAATTTACGGTGCAGAAAAAAGTTCCAACGTGGATAAAAATTTAGAAGCAATTGAAGAGTTCATCAGTCATCTTGAGGTGCTGCCTTATGACGCAAAAGCATCGCAACATTATGGTCAAATTAAAGCAGTCTTGGAGAAGAAGGGAGAAATCATTGGTGAGAATGATATTCATATTGCAGCCCATGCTATTAGCCAGGGCTTGATTCTGGTTACCAACAATTTGCGAGAGTTTAAAAGAGTTCCAAATCTAGCGCTGGAAAATTGGGTATTGTAGTTATGAAAATTGAAGAAGCTCAGAATTTGTTTTATGAACTCTTAGATCAATGGACTGCTTATCACAAGGCAGCTGGTGAGCTTAGATCAAAGGTGACCGAAGCATTCACTAATGTAGCAAAAGGTGGCACAAAAAATCCAAGTCTTGAAATATTGACCATCCTTGAGGTGACAGAGGAGTCTGAAAAAAGACTTCAAGAAAAGATGGATGAGATTATGAGCTCGATTGATAGGTGGTACGCCCGCTATGGGGCAATAGTATTACATCATTGAGCTGCAGATTTCTGGCGACCCTATAAAAATCCAAATCTATCTTATTGGATGCATCCACCCTGGCGTTCTAAAACTCACAATTCTCTTGTAGAGCCATACATAACTCAAGATGTAGAGAGCAAAAAATCCAATCAAAATAGGGGTTGATTGCCACCAAAGAATTGCTGGAACAATAGCGAAGCTGGTGAGGACCCAAAGGTAAGGGGATGTTTTGGCGTTATCAGTAAACCAGTCTGCCTTTTTTGTGCCGCTATGATTTGAGTTCAGAACGCGTCTAAAAATCAACGAATGAAAGTGAATGCCATCAGGCTGCCCAGGACTTTTGCCTTGGTGAACTTTTCTTCTATAGATCGTAAAGAGAGTTTCTAGAATAGGGTAGCCATTGACAAGCAATGCAAACCATGGGGATACGTTGTCATGTCTTGATACCAGCATGATGCTGATGATGGCAATCCAAAAACCAATTAAATAAGCGCCGCCATCTCCTAAGAAGATAAGCCCTCTAGGGTAGTTCCAAACAAAGAAGCCCAGTATTGCCGCCGCCATCATGAAGCTTAAAGAAATCATGAGCGGATCTGCAAGTACATAGCTCATGTATCCAAGTGCCATGAGCGTAATCATTCCCACCATGCTAGAAAGGCCATTGAAGCCATCAATAATGTTGTAAGCATTCGATAGCCCAGTGACTGCAAAAACAGTAAATACAATTGCGATTGGCGAAAAGCCCAAGAGGTAATCTATTCCGGGTATATCCAGCTTCGTAATTTGAATGCCTAAAAGATTGATCGCCATAAGCGCACCTATTGCGGTAAAAAACAGCCTCATACGCACACTAATCTTTTTAGTGAGATCTTCCGTTAGTCCAATGGCAAATACTGGGATAGCACAAACAAGTAGGGTGATTTCAATAGTGGAATTGGCCTGTACTTGCAGTTTTAGAAGTATGGTAATCAATACACCCAGGGCTATGCTTACTCCGCCAATTCTGGGAACGGCATTCTTATGAAATTTTTGGGGCCCCGATAAATCAGAGTCTGCAGAAAGATGGCTATGAAGGTGCTCAAAGCGAATAGTGAGCAAGGTCGCAATAAAGGAAGAAAAGAAGGCTGACAGTAAACTGATCATGGGCTAATTATAAGTTCTAAAATCAATTTTTTTAGATAATTGACGTCAATACTGTTGCTGTAATTATGCAATATCGCTAATAAATATTAAAAATTGACTATTGAGAATGCGAATGGCGTTTAGATTGCGCTTTATGATCATTAATTTTTTATATTGGTCACGAGCGAATCATCTATT
Organism: Polynucleobacter sp. JS-JIR-II-50; assembly: GCF_018687895.1. Taxonomy (NCBI): domain Bacteria; kingdom Pseudomonadati; phylum Pseudomonadota; class Betaproteobacteria; order Burkholderiales; family Burkholderiaceae; genus Polynucleobacter; species Polynucleobacter sp. JS-JIR-II-50. The sequence continues at coordinate 330,379 of NZ_CP061307.1, forward strand.
TCTTTCAAAACAATACGTAATTGGATGGTAATGAGACATTGAGTTTGGTTTACGCTTATTAGTTGAGCAAATTCCAAGGAAAACATCAATGCTATCAATTGAGTACGTTAATAAAAGAGTGCGTCTATTCCGAATAGAGTTAAGTCCCTTGGTTTTAGCAATTCTTGCACTTGTAATGCTCTTGTGGCAACTCCTCAGTTTCTTGAGAATGATTAAATGATCTTTGCCAGGCGTATCTCATTAAGAATAGATAAACGATTCTGATGAGTGGATGACCAAACAAGTTTTGTGGCAAATTGCTATCTTTGCTATGGCTGCTTTCTGATTACGGTACCAAGCTTAAGAACAAATATTCCAAGAAGATGATGATGTGAACTACGCCTTGTAAGAGGGTGGTTCTACCAATCGCTAGTGTTAATGCTCCAATAAAGAATGACAAATACATCAGTGTCATATTGAGATCACTAATTCCCAGGCTTAACGGAAGATTAAAGAAGATCGCAATGGCTGCAACTGTGGGGATGGTTAAGCCAATACTCGCTAAGGCTGAGCCTAGGGCCAAGTTCAAACTACTTTGCAATCGATTGGCCTTAGCCGCTCTAACGGCTGCAAAGCCTTCTGGCATTAATACCAGTAGTGCAATGGCAATACCCACAATCGTTTTAGGTGCGCCAGCAGCGGCAACGCCGCGCTCAATGGCCGGACTCAGTAGCTCCGCAAGACCTACTACGGTAATCAGGGAGAGTATCAGTAGCACTCCACTAACAGCAGTCTTCATATTGCTAGGTTTGAGAGCGTGAAAATTACTATCCGTCTTTTTATCTTCTGTCTTAGGAAGGTAGTAGTCACGATGACTGACTGTCTGGAAGAAGAGGAACGCAATATAAAGCGCAAATGAAGCGATGCCCGCAAATGCTAATTGGCTCTTAGTGAAATCTGGTCCAGGAGTACTTACGGTAACAATTGGCATGACCAAAATAAAGGTTGCGAGAGCGGTTAGTACCGCTAGTGCTGAATTCGTGCCTTCATTGCGGAAAGTCATCTCATGATGCGTTAAGCCACCCATAAAAATACAGAGGCCAATCACACCATTGATCACAATCATGACTGTGGCAAACACTGCATCTCTGGCAATGAACTCAGATCCTTCATGACCGGCAAGCATCATCGAGATGATGAGGGATACCTCAATAATGGTGACGCTAATCGACAATATCAATGTACCAAATGGCTCACCAGTTTTATGGGCAATCACTTCAGCATGGTGAACCGCTGAGAGAACTGCTCCAATCAGCGTTACGCTCATAAGGACAATGAACCAAGTTTGGCTGAGTAAGTTAGTCATAGGCTGTCTGATCTGATCTTCAAAATAAGGTTAAGCTATCGGTTAAAGCATATTAATGAGAGTTTATAGCCATCCATGAAAGCCATTATCTTATTTGGGCACGGTGCCCGTGATAGCCGCTGGCGCGAGCCTTTTGATCGTCTGGCTGCTTTATGGCAAGAGCAGCATCCCAGCACATCTGTAGAGTTGGCTTTCTTGGAAATGATGCAGCCATCATTGGAGGGGGCGGTAGCTTCTTTGGCTGCCGGTGGTGCCACTCAAATTACTGTAGTGCCTGTTTTCTTTGGGCAGGGCGGCCATTTACGAAATGACTTCCCGGTGTTGCTGGAAGAGTGTCGGGGTAAATTCCCCAATGTTCAATTAGGCGCTACGCCTGCTGTTGGCGAGGATTTGGCAGTATTGCAAGCGATTATTGAATTTGGCGCAAGAAGCATTTAGTTTGTTTGAGGCAATTAGACCTTAATTAAGACCTTGCTAAATGTAATGATATACATTACAGTGTAATTAAATACATTACAATAAGAGATTGAGTGTTAGAGGTTTTAATGATCCAATCTTTTAGTCATCGAGGTTTAGAACTCTTTTTTTCAAAAGGAAGTTATAAGGCAATCCCAGCGCAGCATGCCGCTCGCCTCATTCGCATACTGGATAGACTGGATGCAGCAGTTATTCCTGAGGATATGGATTTGCCGGGTTATCGCTTTCATCAGCTGCAGGGTAAAAGAAAAAAGACTTTTGCTGTACTTGTTTCTGGTAACTGGCGGCTGACATTTAAATTTGATGGTGAAAATGCAGTATATGTAGATTTGGAGGATTATCACTAATGAAGAAATTAATGAAGAGTTTAAGAAATACAAATCGTAGGCCTACGCATCCCGGAGAAATTCTCCGTGAAGATGTATTGCCGGCTCTTGGCGTTACCCAAGCGGTTCTTGCAAGTCACCTAGGGGTGAGTCGCCTTACTGTTTCAGAGATCCTGCATGAGAAAAGAGGTATTAGCGCAGAAATGGCCGTGCGTATCGCGCGAGTGATTGGCGGAACACCTCAGAGTTGGCTGCACATGCAAGAGGCAGTTGATATTTGGGCGGTGGAGCAAAAATTCCAGCAGCATCCAGAATCGGCACCTACTGCTATTACCTTATTGGCACTCGCGGCGTAAAGAGCTTGTATTAAGCTGCTTTGCTCTTTGGAATAGTTGGGGCCACAAAAGTTAAGGTTAAATCGTTTGGCACCTGTTTATTACTCATGTTGCGCCCTGCAAGTGCCTCACCAATCATGATCAGGGCAGGCGAGCTGCTATCAAACCATTGATCTGCTTTGCCTGCAGCCAACTCTTCCAAAGTGCTTGTCCATAGGCGCTCACGTGGAGTGCTCACGGCCTCCAATATTTGTACAGGCGTACTGACATTCTGATTGGGGCTTTGTTCAATCAATTGCTGCGCAATACGCGCCGCATCTTTGCGACCCATGTAATACACCAGAGTGTCAGCAGTAGGATTGGAAATGGGCTGCCCTGGGGCGACATTCTCGGCGCCCTGAGCTAAGGTGATAAATGCCACGCTACGGGATACTCCACGCAATGTTAGTGACTGCTGAATTCTTGCTGCGCCAGCCAGAGCGGCAGTAATTCCAGGTACAACCTGAACTTCAATACCAGCATCCTTAAGACTCTGAATTTCTTCATCAGCACGACCAAAGAGCATTGGATCGCCACCCTTGAGGCGCACAATCAATTGATGTTTCTGAGCTGCATCTACAAGGCGCTTATTAATGAACTGCTGCGCTGAAGACAGTTTGCCGCAGCGTTTACCAACTTCTACCTGAATAGCTTGCGGACAAAGCGTGAGCATCTCTGGATCAACCAAGGCATCGTAGAAAACAATGTCAGCTTTCTCTAAAAGCTTAGCGCCACGAACAGTGATCAAATCTACGGCGCCAGGACCAGCGCCAACTAAATACACCTTTCCAGGGGTATTAGTTTTCTTATTTATTGACTGGGTCATGATGTTTGCTTCTTGGGTGCTTAAGCGCTGAGTGTTGCGCGTGTGGTTCTGATACCGCGCCAACTATTCTGAGTCGTAACCGTGAACAAATCAAACTGCTTCAAAGCGACACCTAAGTTTTGATCTGGGCGCAAAGCAAAGCTATCAAAGCCAACGCGAGCACCTTGTAAGAGCTGGTCAATTAATACATCACCAATGGCACGTATCTCTCCCTCCCAAGCAAAGCGATTTCTGAGTAGGGCTGCGGTACTGAAACTACGCCCATCTCTAAAGATAGGGAAGTGCGCTGCTACGAGAGGCCAGGCCTTTTTACCTGCCTCGATAACGTCAGCATGCTTAAGAATGTCATCATCAGTAGCAAACCACACACCAATCTGACCATTCTTAGCTAGTGCTAGGACATCAGCCTCATGATGATGCTCAAGCCACCATGTAAATGGCACTAATACCTTATGTGCACCGTGCTCTAGATCGGGCAAGCCACCCTCATCCTGGCTGCCACCCCACACTTGCCAGTCATTAGGTGCTAAAGCAGGCTTACCGTCTTTAGGAAAATGCAAAATTTCTGAATGGGAGGCAATATTCAGTTGACTCATGCTGCACCCCCATCGTTTGCTCTCTCGGCCTGCTCTTTTTTCTTGGCAGCCTCGTTTTTGTCTTTGCTTTTATCTTTATAGGCCGCTTCTTTAAATGGAGCAACTCCTAAGCGACGATAAGCTTCGATAAAAGATTCATCTTCATTGCGCTGTGACACGTAGGTGTTGATGACATTAGTGATGACATCAGGAATTTCATCAGCATAGAAAGAGGGGCCGATTACTTTGCCAATGGAGGCATCGTTGCCTTGCTCACCACCTAAGGTAATTTGATACCACTCTTCACCGTCTTTATCGACGCCTAAGACCCCAATATTGCCAACGTGATGGTGGCCGCAGGAGTTAATGCATCCAGAGATGTTCAGACTAATGTCGCCTAAATCAAATAAGTAATCTAAATCATCAAAGCGCTCTTGAATAGCCTTTGCAATAGGTAAGGATTTAGCATTTGCCAAGGAGCAGAAATCGCCACCAGGGCAGGCGATGATGTCAGTGAGTAAACCAACGTTTGGCAAGGCAACCTTTTGCTTCTTGGCCTCTTGCCAGAGTTCATATAACTTAGCTTGCTCAACATCAGCAAGAACCAAGTTTTGTTCATGGGTAGCACGCAATTCACCAAAACTATATTGGTCGGATAAATCTGCAATCGCATGCATTTGCGCAGTCGTGGCATCACCAGGTGCGACAGTGCCATGTGGCTTGAGCGACAGAATCACGCTGGCATAACCAGGTACTTGGTGTGGTTTGACATTGCGCTCTAACCAGCGAGCAAATGCTGCTTGCTCAGCTTGGGCGGCGGTATGAATGATTTCATCAATGCTTAATGCAGGCAATGTTTTGTATGCTGGCTTTGTAAAATGCTTAGCAACGCGCTCCCACTCAGATTGTGTAAAGTTGTCATCACTATTTTTAATATGAGCCCATTCACCTTCAACTTGGCGAGCAAACTCTTCTGGACCTAAGGCCTTTACTAAGATCTTGATACGGGCTTTGTAGAGATTATCTCTTCTGCCAAAGCGGTTATATACACGCAGTAGGGCGGTAAGGTAGCTTGGCAATACATTCCAAGGGAGTCCTTGCTTAATGAGTGAGCCTAATATTGGCGTACGACCCATACCCCCACCAGCATAGATGTCCGCAGTTAATTCATTCGTTAGTTCGCCATTATGTACATTAGGATTTTTCTTAAGCTCAATACCGACGTCATGACAAAGCAATACAGTGCGATCTTCTTTGGCGCCGTTCACTGCAAACTTAAACTTACGTGGCAAGTGTGCAAATTCAGGGTGCAGCGTTGACCACTGACGCAAGAGCTCGCAAATCGGGCGAGTATCAACATATTCATCTCCAGCAACACCAGCAAAGGCGTCACTCGTAATATTGCGAATGCAATTACCTGAAGTTTGAATAGCATGCATTTCTACTTTGGCAAGTTCAGCCAAAATATCTGGAGTGTCTTCTAGCGTTACCCAGTTGTACTGAATATTTTGGCGTGTAGTGAAGTGACCATAACCCCGGTCATACTTTTCAGAGATGAGTGCCAAGGTGCGTAATTGCTTTGCACTAAATAAACCATAAGGAATGGCAACGCGCAGCATGTAGGCATGGCGTTGGTGATACAAGCCATTCTGTAGTCTTAAGGGGCGAAATTCTTCTTCGGCAAGAGTGCCGTCTAAGCGCCTCGCAACTTGGTCGCGGAATTGGGCAACCCGTTGATCTACAAGGGTTTGGTCAATAGAGTCGTATTTATACATAGCCGTCGATTGTCATGTATTTTCAATATTCCTTCAAATACTCAAAAATCAATCCTATATATCAAAAATCATATAAAAGAGTCCAAAATTACTTATTCTGTGAAAACTCTGCTTCAATAGCTGCAGAGGAAGCTAAATTCCCAAGAATTGCCATTAAAAACAATAAAAAGTGGAGACAGTATGAGAAAAATGCAGGCAACCAGCCTTATTGCTGGTTTATTAGTGAGTGCAAGTCTATTTGCAGCGGATACCTCAAAAGCACCATTGCCTTTGAGCGCCACCCCAGGGCAAGGATTTAGCCAAGAAGGCCTCAAGAGAATCGATGCATTTTTTGCCGATCAGATTGCTGCCAATAATATGGCCGGTGCCGTTCTTGCAATTTCCAAAAACGGCAAGCTCACCATCTTTAAGCCTTATGGATATTTAGATAAGGCAAATAACAAACCGATGACTACAGATGCCATTTTCAATTTGGCATCGATGACTAAAGTTATGTCCTCAGTCAGTGCCTTAACTTTTTACGAAGAAGGCAAGCTTCCCTTAAATGCACCGATCTCTAATTGGTTGCCACAATTTAAGGATATGAAGGTTGGGCAAGTAGATGCAGATGGCAAGCTCAATTTAATTCCTGCAAAAAATCCAATCACTATCCAAGACTTAATGCGCCATACCAATGGCCTTACTTATGGCGGACGCGGTGCTACTCCAGTACATAAGACCTATCCAGCAGGTTCTGCACCAGCAGCCGTGCAATACACAGCAGCAGAATTTATCGACAAGTTAGCTAGCAACCCTTTGCTCTATGAGCCAGGTACTGCTTGGGACTATGGCTTTGGCCTAGATGTGCTCGGCATTATTGAAGAAAAAATTGCCAGTAAATCATTGGGCGCCATCATGCAAGAGCGCATTTGGAATAAGGTTGGTATGCCGAACACCACCTTTGATCTTGCCGAGAAAGACCGTCCACGTTTAGCGCAACCATTACCAATAGATCCATTGACTGGTAAACCACAGAAGGTGGATATTCATACGCAGAAAGTAAAGTTTGATTGCGGTGGTTCATGTGCATACTCAACAGCCGGTGATTACATTCGTTTTGGACAAATGCTACTTAATGGCGGTAGCTTAGAAGGTAAGCGCGTGCTTGGTCCGCAGACGGTTGCTTTCATGACTTCAAACCACCTCAATAAAGATATTAAGAACAATGTGAGTGGCACTGAGCCAGGCCGTATGGGTTATGGATTCGGTTTGGGTGTAGCGGTTCGCACTGATAGGGGCCTATCAGCAATCAACGGTAACGTTGGCGACTTCACATGGAATGGCGCTTATGGAACGATCTTCTGGGCCGATCCAAAAGAGCAAATGGTAGTAGTGATGATGGGCGTTGCACCAGGAGAAATTCGCAAGGTGCATCGTGAGCAACTTAATGCAGTCATTTATGGAGCGTTAGAGAAGTAATTCATCTCAAGCTTAAGAAATAAAAAGCCCCGATAGTTCGGGGCTTTTTGCATAGAGGGAATGGAAAGGCAATAAAAAGTAATAAATATTCCATTTGACAGATTCTGTTTAACGGAATATTATGGGTGATGATCCGCTCATTCTCTTGTGAACTCACTAAAGACTTATTTGAAAGCAAGGTTGTAAGAAGATTCGTGAATATTGAGAGGGTAGCGCGTCGTAAGTTGTTGCAATTAAATGCCGTTATTAGCTTGCTTGATTTGAGAATACCTCCGGGCAATATGCTTGAGGCATTAAGTGGAGATCGAAAAGGGCAATACAGTATTCGAATTAATGGGCAATGGCGTATTTGTTTTGTATGGCGTGAAGACGGAGCATATAACGTAGAGATTGTGGATTACCACTGAAGATAAGATGATGAAAAAATTACTTGATGAAATTCATCCTGGTGAAATACTGCTTGAGGACTTTATGAAGCCAATGAGTATTACTGCTCGACAACTGGCTGCCGATATAGATGTCTCTCCCAGTCGTATTAGTGAGATTGTGAATGGCGCACGCCCTATTACGGCTGATACTGCTTTGCGGCTTGGCCTGTTCTTTTCGATGGAGCCTAGATTTTGGTTAAATCTGCAATCAGAATACGACATGAGAGTTGCAAAAAGAACTTTACAAAACGAAATTGAATCGAGAATCCGCGTTTTCAAAATGGCTGCTTAATTGCTCTTTAATGTTTTAAGAAATAAAAAGCCCCGACAGTTCGGGGCTTTTTATTTGAATCAATCGTTCCGAAAACTAAGCCTAGCTCTTACAGCCCGTTCTCGCGGTAGTGTCTATATAGATTGGCAATGGAGGCAAAGCCAAGAACCACAATCAGCACTGCAAATAAGTACTCTGTGGTGAGATAGGTAAAGATGCCCATCTGAATCAATACGACTGCGCCAATAAAAGCTGCGATCGCACCAAATACCACGAGTTTGAAGTTGGGGATGAAAGCGCCCAAAGTAATGGCAATAAATACTAGGTAAAGGTCTGATACCAGCTGATCTGCTGTTACAAAAATGCCATTGGTTAGTTCTGGATTAGTAAATTTGCCCAACACGGCAATCACCAAGATAGCAGCTAAGATCGCAAAGTTGAGCTTTGCCTTAAGGAGAATGGTTTTAAATTGATTGCTCATGTTGATATTGATATTTTATGAGGCGCTACCGTTAAATACGAGGCTCATGCCAATCCACAAAATAACAAATGCAACTAAAACAGTTGAGCCAATCTTTTTGAGGAAATATTCCAGAGTATCCATATAGGCCTCATCGCCTCTACCAAAGTAATGATCAAAACGTTTCCAGAAAAGACGCCCTACAACTAGGGGAAGGAGTATTGCAACGATTCCTAAAATAACGGTGAGCGTGTTATCCATATTTATTTGTAATCTCTCTTACTAAATTCATCAAGGTAGACCTGCCTCTTAGGTCTTGGGGATTTAGGTCCTCTAGCTTTTGAGGGCTGGAAAGTCATACAGGATACAGGGGTTATCGACCAAGATCGAATTTCTGAGACCAGTATCTTGAACCCAGGAGCCTAGAAGGTCACATAGATCAGCATCGTGCGGCATTTGTTTCTTAACCATGACGTGCGGCCAGTCACTTCCCCAAATCAAGCGATTTGGATTTGCCTCAATGACAGCATCGTTAAATGGACGCATATCCACATAAGGAAGATCGCCATCGCAGATACGATATGGTCCAGTCATCTTGACCCAGGCACGCTGATGTTTCATTAAATCGAGAAGCCCCTGAAATCCCTTATCGGTAACGCCATGCTTTGCATGGGTATAACCAAAGTGACCGAATACTAAATTCACCGGAAAATCTTCGAACGTTTTAGCAAGATCAGGATATTCATTCACGTGCATCAATAGTTCTAGATGCCAGCCAAATCCTTGAATCCGTTTTGCTAAGTTTTTTAGTTGCTCAATTGGGAGTCCGGCAGATTTATCAGCGATATCGACAATATTGCAACGCAATCCTCTTACTCCGGCCGCATGTAAGTCAGCAAGATCTTGATCCGTTACTTTATGGGGATCGTTAGAGATAACTGCAACACCTCTCAGTTGCTGGGGGTTGGATTTCAGTGCGGCAAGCATTGCACTGTTATCTGTGCCATATACACTAGGCTGCACTAAAACTGCACGATCCATCCCTAACATCTTTAACAGTGCTTGATAGCTTTCAAGGGTGGCATCAGGCGGTGTATATATGCGCTCCTGAGCATACGGAAATTGCGTGGCAGGACCGCAGACATGAGCATGACAGTCCACAGCCCCTGCCGGAAACTGGATCAGGGGTGAGCGGACTTCACTACTTGGAGCCTGGCACAGTGGCGCAGAATTACTGAGGTTCAATGGCTGCTTCTTTGGCGATCTTTTGATATTTACCCATTTCTTCACGAACAAACTTGGTAAATTCTGCGGGGTTCATTGGGGTTGCCTTAATGCCCTTGGTCTCATAAGCAGTTTTGACTTCAGGGTCTTGCATTGCTTGATTAATATCTTGATTAATCTTTTTCACGATTGCAGGGGGCGTGGCTGCTGGTGCCCACACACCAAACCACAAACCAATTTCAAAATTGGCATAGCCTTGTTCAGCAACACTCGGAATATCGGGAACTGCAGCATTGCGAGTTTTGCTGGTGACTCCTAGGGCGCGTAGTTTGCCGCCTTTGAGTTGACCAATAGCAGTATCTAGAGGAGCCATATAAAAAGCGGTGCGCCCAGACAGGGTGTCTTGAATGGCCTCAGGTGATCCTTTATAGGGAACGTGAATGAGTTTGATGCCCATGACTTGATTGAAATACTCAGCGGCTAGGTGAGTTGAGCTACCAACACCAGCAGAGGCAAAAGTAATTTCATTTGGTTTGGATTTGGCTGCAATGACAAGATCGCGAATGGTTTGATATGGGCTATCTGCCGCAGTAATCATGACATAGGGTGTTTGCCCCAAAATAGCGACATCGACCAAACTCTTGAGTGGGTCATACGGCAGCTTTTTGTAGATTGCGGGATTAGCAGCATAGGAGGCTGATTGAACTAATAAGGTGTATCCATCCGGTTCAGCGTTCACAACCACGCCAGTGCCAATGAGCCCGCCAGCACCAGGCCGGTTTTCAATAATGACGGGTTGTTTCCAGGTTTCGGTAAGGCTTTTTGCTACAACCCGACCTGCAATGTCTGCTCCAGACCCAGTAGTCAAGGGAACAATCATTTTGACTGTACGGTTAGGGTAGCTTTGCGCGTGGGCAATGCTCACCCCAAAAGCAAGGCAAAGCGCAAGGATAAGACTATTGCGCTTATGGGTGTCTCTCCCCCACTTAGGTGTTGTAAACATCTTGTCTCCTTAGTATTTTTATAGTTTCGTTGGATAATCTAACATGCTCTGACAAATAGATAAATAGAAGTTAAATAGAAGATAAGCAGAACTTGAGAGAGGGTGGAGATAAATGACTCAAATGCAGGATCAGAAAATGATTAAGGTAAACGGTGTCGATCTTGCCTATCGTTTTGATGGCCCAAAAGACGGCCCTGTTTTATTAGTGGCGAATAGCTTGATGGCTGATAGCAGTATGTGGGATGGTAATGTGCCTGCGTTAGCGGACCGCTATCGCGTATTGCGCTATGACAAAAGAGGGCATGGTGGCTCCGGTCTTAGCGCTGGCCCTTACTCCATTGCCCAATTAGCCGATGATGCAATTGGTCTATTGGATGCCCTTGGAATTCAGAAGGCTCACTTTATGGGCTTATCTATTGGCGGCATGATTGGTCAGCAATTAGGGGCCCGCTTCCCAGATCGAATTCTTTCATTGTCACTTTGTAATAGCGCTTCAGAAATGCCACCACGTAGTTTGTGGGAAGAGCGTTTTGAAATTGCCCGATCACAAGGAATTGCTGGATTAGTGGATGGCACGATTAAGCGCTGGTTTACCGCACCATTTATTGAGCGCGCTCCTCAGGAAATCGAAAAAGTACGTCAAATGATTTTGGGCACCAATGTGGATGGTTATATGGCTTGCGGCAGTGCTGTGCGTGATATGGCGCAAAGTACAATGTTGCTAAAGATTAAGGCTCCTACCTTAGTGCTGTCAGGCCGCGATGATCCAGCCTGCACTGTTGATCAAGGTATTGTTTTGCATCGCTTAATAGATCACTCCAAAATGGTGATACTAGAGGAAGCGGCGCACTTATCGAATATTGAGCAACCAGCGGCATTTAATAAGACGGTGCGTCAATTTGTAGATTCCGTTCAGGACACTTTGTAATACGTTGGTATCAAGTAGGTTTTATTAATAGTATTCATTTAGAAAAGAAGGCACCTTTATGGCCGAACTATCAAACGCACAGATTCAAGAGCTCCGTACAAAAGTGTTGGGCGCAGCTGCCAAAATTCCAGGCGCTTTAATTGGCCTCGGTATTTTATTTATCGTATTGGGCATGATTGGTATCGCAGGTCAGACATTGTTTTCTTTTATCTCAGTAAATATTTTAGGGATCTTCTTATTTGCTGGCGGCATCTTGCAAGGCGCTCATGCTTTGAAATCACAAGGTTGGAAAAGTGTTGGAGTGCAGCTCGTTTTAGCCGCTCTTTACATTGTGGCTGCAATCTTTACTTGGGCCTTTCCAATTCCAGCGCTTGAGGCCATTACATTGTGGCTTGCTGCCATCTTTTTTGTGACTGGCGTATTGCGTTTGATCTCGGCATTTCAGCACCGCCACTTCCGCGAATGGTTCTGGTTAGTACTGTCTTCAGCAATCTCTATCTTGATGGGCGTTCTGATCATGAACGGCTATCCAGAGTCTAGCCTTTGGCTTCCGGGTATGTTGATTGCGATTGAATTGCTCCTGCAGGGTTGGTCATTGTTGTTCATGGGTTTAGCAGCACGTTCCCTCACTAAGTAATTTGATTAAGAACAGCAGAGAAAAGAGACTTCAGCATGACAATGAAAAAAACCGATCTCTATAAAAACTTGGCTTTGAAAACTGCGCAGGGCATGAAAAATTCTGCTAAGGCTCCTAAGCTGGGCGCGGATGAGAAGGCAAAATCCAAAAAAGAACTAGCAAGCACTAATCCCTTGCTAGCTTCTTTGATGGGTAAGACCAAATCTAAGTAGTTGTTTACCTAGGTGTAGAGGGGCATTGGATATGTATCAGAGGGCACGCCTCAAATTTTGCGTGTCGACGTTGATTATGCTTGCTGCACCCATCGCAGTGAATGCGCAAATTGCGCCCCCGCCAGATTACGATCAAAAACTCAGCGATGTTGTAGTCAATGCGACTCGCTCTGGTACGCCGCTTGATCAGATGTCTTTAAATACAACCATTCTGACAAAAGAAGTTTTAGAGTCCTCTCCCGACCAAACCATTGATCAAGTTCTGAAGAATGTGCCTGGGGTTTTCTTAAACGACGTACCGTATTACCAAAAAGATCCAACAGGTCAGAGTATTAACGTGCGGGGCTTGGGCTACGGGCGCACCCTGGTATTAATTGATGGTCTACCAGCGAATGATGCCTTCTATGGAACGGTGCAATGGAACCTGGTTCCTATGTCATCGATAGAATCGGTTGAGTTTGTGCGCGGGGGAGTCTCTAGCTTGTGGGGAAACTATGGCATGGGCGGCGTGATTAACATCAACACTAAAACGCCTAAAAACAGCGGACAAGATATATCTGCTAGTTACGGATCATTTGCTACTGGTAATGTCGCAGCTTCAAAGGATTTGATTGTTTCGGATGCGATGCAAATGCGTTTCTCGGCAGACTACTTCTCTAGTGAAGGCTTTCAGAACTACGCTACGATATCTCCAGGCTCACCTAGCAATATTAAAAATGGTATGGGCACTGATGCCGTTAAGAATTCCAATGTCCGGCTCCAAAATTACTTTAAGCCTACGCAAGATACCAATGGGTTTTTGAGGTTGGGGTACAGCACGATGGCCGATCTCAGTAATAACTATGCCATTGCCCCTAATTTAATACAAACAGCCGATGTGGCTGCTGGGTCCACCACCAATTTGGATGCCGATAAAAAAGCCCAAGTCAATGTGTATTACCAGGCCACTAATTTCTACAAGCAAACTGCAAATAATTTGAGTGCAGCGCCGTATAAGCCTTATATCAATGCTAACTATACTGATCCTTATTCGACTGTAGGCGCATCAGCGCAATACACGCATGCTCTAAAAGCAGCGGGGATTGATCAATATATTCTTGGGGTGGATGCCAGAAATATCTCCGCATCGAATCAAACGAATAATTTGGCGTCCACAGGCGCAGTGAGTTCTGTGAACTACGCGCAGGGTCAGCAAAATTTTTATGGTTTTTTAGGACAATTAAAGTCAAATGCGACTGCCATTCCGCTAGAGACTACTTTGGGTGCTCGAGTAGATTCTTGGAGTAGCCAAACACCGACTTATTACAATGCCAATGCGGGTTCATCTGCTGTATATCAGGCGGTACCTAATAAAAGTAAAACTCAGCTTAGCCCCTCTTTGGGTCTGCTCTATAAAGCGACGGAGCAATTGGACTTTAGGGGTGCCGCTTACCAGGCGTTTCATGCGCCAAGCATGAACAACACTTTGCGCAGTTATGGTAACTCGGTAAGCGGATATTCCCTGGCTAATCCCAATCTCACGCCTGAGACTATGACTGGCTATGAGCTTGGTACAGACTACCGCTGGAGGGGTGGCTTTGCTCAGCTCACCGCATTTAACAATTACATTACGAATGCAATCACGAGTTACAAAATAACCAGCGCTAATGCGGCATTTGCTAATAGCTTGTGTAGCGCTTCAGGCATTACCGGTTGCGTGAATAATGTGGGTGGTAGCGGCTATACCAATGTTAGTTACTATACCAATCAACAAAATCTATTAAGTCGCGGAATTGAATTGCAATACCACCATGATGTGAATGCTCAATGGGCCGTTGATGGCGGTTATACCTATACGAGAACAGTCTTAACGTGGAGCGCGACTAGTGACCCGATTAATACGCAAGTGGGTGGTGTTCCGCAAAATATGGCGAATGCTGGACTAACGTATTACCCGGTTCCTCGAGCAAGTTTGACTACGACCGTTCGGTATGTTGGCAATTCATGGATGTCCACAGGATCTTTGCCGGTACCGGCTTATGCACTTGTTGGCCTCAAAGCAAACTATGAACTCACACCACAGGTTTCAGTCTTTGCTTCGGTGGTGAACTTATTCAATCGTCAGTACGTTACCTTCAACATTGCCTCTCAAGCGTCGGCTTATCAGGCTGGCATGCCTCAGGCAATTACCGTGGGTGCGCGACTTCAGTTTTAAGTAATTGATTTGTTGCACTGCAGTAGATTGAATGGGTTAAATTAGATGCACATAAATGCTATAGCATTGCTTTATTAATAAAATAAATAAAATCATAGGAGATTCAGAATGAAGCACAACATGAAGAACAGCGCTCTTCACGCATTAATGTTTGCCGCCGGCATGGCAATCGTTAGTATTGCTGGCGCACAAGCTCCTGCTGCACCAGCTAGCGGTATTCCGCCAACCTGGGCACAAGGTAGAACGGCCGATGGTATGAATCCTTCATTGGCACCTAATCCTCCTGGCATCTCTGCTATGCCTGCGGATGAAATCCCTGTAAGCAAGCTCAAGGTACCGGCTGGTTTTAAGGTTGAGCTCTGGGCCTCTGGCATGCCTAATGGCCGCTCAATGACAGAATCTCCAAGTGGAACGGTTTATGTAGGTACTCGCTTTACTGGCAACGTTTATGCAGTGGTAACTAAAGATGGCAAGCGTGAAGTAAAGACGATTGCCAAAGGCTTGCATCGTCCTAATGGTGTTGCGTTTGTGAATGGCTCACTTTATGTAGCTGAACTTTCACGCATCATTCGCTATGACAATATTGAGCAGAATTTAGATAGCCCACCAGCACCGGTGGTGGTATTTGATGCGCTTCCTAAAGATGAGCCACATGGCTGGAAGTTCATGAGGCTCAGTCCTGATGGTCAATATTTGTATTTCCAAATTGGCACGCCTGCAAATATTGTTGTGCAACCAGTGACTCATGCCACGATCGTAAGACTGAATCTCAAAACCAATATTTTGGAAACAGTAGCATCTGGCGTACGTAATAGTGTGGGCATGGATTTCCAGCCTGGAAGCAAAGAGCTCTGGTTTACAAACAATGGACGTGACTGGGCTGCTGAAGATAAGCCAGGCGACACATTGAATCGTTTGGTGCGCCCTAAAGGGATGAACTTTGGTTATCCGTTCTGCCATCAAGGCGACTTTTTGGATCCTGAGTTTGGTAAGGGTCGTTCATGCGAGGAGTTTGATAAGCCGGTATACAACTTAGGTGCTCACGTAGCGGCTCTAGGTATGCGTTTTTATAACGGCAAACAATTCCCGGCAGATTACAAAGGCAATATCTTTATTGCTGAACATGGTTCTTGGAATAAAACTCAGCGCGTAGGCTATCAAGTTGTTCGTGTGGTCTTGGATTCTCAGAATAAGGTTGTTAAGTCTGAGCCGTTTGTTACAGGTTGGCTTGAGGGCGACAAATTCTGGGGTCGTCCAGTAGATGTGCAAATGCTCAAAGACGGTTCTATGCTGGTATCCGATGATGAGACCGGCGCAATCTTCCGCGTGTCTTACGGTAAATGAAATTAGTCATCAACACTAAGGCCATCCTCGGGGTGGCCTTTTTTACTACCCTTTGTGTATCGTCAGTTGTCTATGGAGCACCTCCTGATGCAGCGGCTGGGAAAGTAAAAGCACAAACTTGTTTTGCTTGTCATGGTGAGGATGGCATCTCTATATCACCAGATATCCCCAATCTTGCTGCACAACCACCGTTGTCCATTACCTATCAGTTGATTCAGTTTAGGGGGCAGCAGCGTAAGGGTGGGGCAATGGAGGCGCTTGCTGCACCACTCAGTGATCAAGACATGCGTGACATCGCGGCTTACTTTGCTAGCTTACCTGCGCCGCCTGCAAAATCAGGTAATGCCGATCAAATTGCCAAGGGGCAGCAAATCTCTAGTACCCAGTATTGCAATTCCTGCCATGGTCCGCAGCTTCAAGGTCAGAAACACATTGCACGATTGGCTGGGCAATCCAAGGAATATCTCATTACTCAGCTGAAGAATATTCGCTCTGGCGCTCGTATTGATATGGATGGCACAATGGGAAGTGCGGCACGCGGTCTCAGTGATGATGATATTGATGCCTTGGCTTCATATGCTGCTTCTTTGAAGTAGTTCCAGCAGTCCCTGATCAACTCTTTACTCAATATTCTCATTGCAGTCCAAAAACCATTTTCTTCTCGTCGATTTTTTAAAGACCTTCGCAGCCTTAATTATCATCCTGCATCATTTCTCGAGTTATGGGCAAATTGCAGAGGATGCAAGGCTGCTACTCCCGGGGGTGATGACTTGGTTGTTTGAATATGGTCGTTACGCAGTGCAAATCTTTTTAGTCATGGGCGGATATCTTGCAGCCCAATCACTGACTCGCTCCACCGATCTGAAGAATGCCCGTAATGTATTGAAAACAATCTTTAATCGTTATTTGAGATTATTTGCGCCCTATGTAGTAGCTCTCATTCTCACGATTATTTGCGCTTGGATTGCGCGCTTTTGGGTTCGAGATGAATTTGTTGGCGAATCAGAAACCTTGGGGCAGTTCCTGGCCCATTTATTTTTCCTCCAAGGAATCTTAGGCTTAGATTCGATTTCTGCGGGCGTTTGGTATGTTGCGATTGATTGGCAGCTTTACGCCATTCTGGCAATCATGTTGGGAATGTTTCCGGGTTTTCGTTCCCTGATATGGATGTTGTTAGTACTCTGTGTAGCATCCTTGCTATTTTTTAATCGCTCCGGCGCTTATGAAAACTACTTCATTTACTTCATAGGAGCTTATGGACTTGGGGTGCTGGCGCAGCTTTGCAAGAACTATCCCGACCCTAAGATAAATCGATTTGCCAGAATCATGTTTGTAGGGGTTGGTGTAGTCATTGTTGCTTCAAGCTTTCACCAAATTTGGCCCAGAAACATATTGGCCTACGTAGTCGCCATTGCCCTCATACTATGGGGGGACTCGGCCTATAAAGATCAGAAGCAGGATCAGAGGCGCCCCCAACATCAGTCTAGAAAACACAAGTTGGTCAATGTCATTCTCTGGGGAAGCAGAAGATCGTACTGCGCTTTCTTAGTGCATTTCTCATTTGTCTTGCTGGCAAATACGCTGTATATCGCTTGGGGAATGGGCGGCTTCCATGACGGTGTCATGGCGCTTGCCTTGATGTTGGTTGCTGTAGTAGTTAGCTGGTTGGTGGCAACCTATCTTTATCGGTGGGTGGAAGTGCCAGCCCGGAAGATTAAACTTTAAAGACCCATATCTTTCAGAACACGAAAAATTTCGCGGTAGGCCTTAGGCGGTTTATTTTGCTCTTTCTCACGACGTGCGTTCCGAATTAAGGTGCGCATATTCTGAATATCCATATCAGGATATTGCTCAATCATCTTAGTGAAAGCTTCATCATTCGCAATCAGTCTATCGCGATAGCTTTCTAAAAAATGTAGCTTGGCAGTTTCAGCTTTGCTAACGCCCTGAATCGCATCTAAACGCTTCTGAATGGCATCTAATTCTTCCTCATCTAAGAAGCGCATGAGTTTGCCAAGATATTGCTTATGCCGACGAATCGCTTCAAAGCTTTTAATTTTATTGGTCTCTGCAACCGCAGCCTTAATAGCCTCATCCATGGGGATCGTTTTTAAGGCGTCACTGCTCAAAGCTGCCAGAACTTCAGCCAACTTCTGGCGTTCGGTCATTTGGCGCTTTAACTCAGACTTACTGGGCCCATCATCAGGGTCAGTTAGCTTGGGAGTGCGATTCTTCTCATTAATATGCATATCGCTATTTTAGACGGGTATTAGACTTTGGCTATTCTTTGTTGATTTTCTGCTTTAGTAGTTTCAGATCGGCACTAGAAAATAACTGGCTTCTTCCAATGAATGATGTAGGCTTTAATCTGCCAGCCTGAACGTACCTTCGCAAGGTGGGAAGTGAGATTTCTAAAAATTCTGCTGCCTCTTCTGCTGAGAAAGTCGCATTTCGGAGGTGTCCAAATACTTGCTCATGCGTATAGTCATTCTCCTGAAACGCATTGATAGCAATTAATGAGAAAAATTTAATACGTTCTTTTGAGGGCATTTTTTGCACGTGAGCATATAGATCCTCTGCTGTCATGGATTGAGTCATATGTGGTACTCACTTTCTCTATTGAGGTAGATTGAAGTCGTCATTTGAGTCGAATAGATTTTTTTAATTGAGTATAAAAATTTTCATGAGATCCAATTTGGCAAAACTTAATCCAGGTTATTTTTATTTCATCGGCAAAATGATCAAACTGGTAAGCCATCAAATATTCCTGAGCATTAAAGCGAAACTTGTAAACAAATACCCCCTGCAGATCACCAAGCTTTTGTTGGCCTATCCTCGGGTTATCGCAAACTTCAGCGATCCTCATTTCAATTGTTAACTGCAGAGGCCTGGAGGCCTTTTTGACAAATTGGGCAAAGGATTTTTTATAGGTGGTTCTCATGATCTAATATTAGATCAAATGTGATTCTATAACAAATCAACAAAAATACCAACAAGTACCTGAATTTTTGTATTGGTAAATAATAGGATCAACTTTGTTTCAAGCAGCGGATATATGACTCAAGCAAATACTTACGATTACATCATCATCGGAGCGGGTAGTGCTGGCTGCATGCTGGCTAAGCGCTTGACTGAGAACCCTAGTAAAAAAGTCCTGCTGATTGAGGCGGGTAAGAATGACAACTACATCTGGATCCATATTCCTGTTGGATACTTATATTGCATTGATAACCCAAGGGCAGATTGGCGTTTTAAAACAGCTGCCGAAAAAGGCTTGAATGGCCGTTCATTGTTATATCCGCGTGGCCGTGTTTTAGGTGGATGTTCATCGATTAACGGCATGATTTATATGCGTGGTCAAGCAGGTGACTACGAGTCTTGGGTTCAGGCAACTGGTGACGATTCTTGGTCTTGGGAAAATGCCCTTAAGCGTTACAAGTCATTTGAGGATTACCACAGCGCTGCAAATGAATGGCATGGTAAGGATGGTGAGTGGACTGTTTCAAAGCAGCGCTTACGTTGGCCCATCATGGATCGATTTAAAGAGGCGGCAGTTGAAGCGGGTATTCCGGCTTCAGAGGACTTTAACTGCGGTGATAACTTTGGCGTGGGTTACTTCGATGTGAGTCAACGTGCTGGTTGGCGCTTAAATACTTCCAAAGCTTTTCTAAGGGATGCTGCCAAGCGCCCTAATCTCACAGTATTAACTCAAGCTATTGTGACCAAGCTCAAAATTGATCCTGCTACTAAAAATTGTTTTGGAGTTGAATACATCAAGGATGGTCAATTTCGCGAAGCCTTATGTGCCATTGAGCAGGGTGGCGAAGTGTTATTGAGTGCAGGCGCGATTGGTAGCGTACAAATATTGGAGCGCTCTGGTGTTGGCGCTGCTGCACATTTAAATCAATTAGGTATCCCTGTTATTGCCGATCTCCCAGGCGTTGGCGAGAACTTACAAGATCACTTACAACTGCGTATGGTGTACAAGGTGAATGGCATTAAGACCTTGAATACCAAAGCCAATACGCTTTTGGGAAAGATGATGATTGGCTTGGAGTATCTCTTCAAGCGTTCTGGCCCAATGTCGATGGCGCCATCGCAGCTCGGCGCATTTGCCTATAGTTCTCCGGAACAAAAGCGTGCCAATGTGGAATATCACGTACAGCCTCTGTCATTAGAAAAGTTTGGCGAAGACTTGCATTCGTTTAATGCATTTACTGCGAGTGTCTGTAACTTGCGTCCCACTTCGCGCGGTAGTGTGCACATCAACTCAATTGATCCAGAAGCGCCACCAGTGATTAGTCCTCATTATTTGTCGACCGATGAAGATCGCAAGGTGGCAGCTGAGTCTTTGCGCTTAACTCGTAAGATTGTTGAGCAGGCCGCCCTAGGTCCATACGCTCCTGAAGAATACAAACCAGGCATGCAATATCAAACGGATGATGAGTTAGTTAAAGCGGCGGGGGATATTGGTACAACCATCTTCCATCCGGTAGGCACATGCAAGATGGGGCGTGCGGATGATCCGATGGCAGTACTCGATTCTGAATTGCGCGTAAGAGGCATTCATCATCTGCGTGTAGTCGATGCCTCGGCGATGCCAACAATTACCTCGGGTAATACTGCTGCCCCTACGATGATGATTGCTGAACGCGTGGCGGAATTACTGACACGTGCCTAAGACTTCACAGAAAAGCTATTCATTACCCGCTAGTCATTTATTGCTAGCGTTGGCTATTGTGGCAGTGTGGGGTACGAACTTTGTAGTCATTAAATTGTCGCTCGCAGCGTTTCCACCATTTTTATTTGCTGCGCTCAGGTATACCTTCGCATTTCTTCCGCTGGTGTTCTTTGTGCCAAGACCCAAAACATCTTGGGTCAATCTTTGTATTTATGGCTTGGCGGTTGGTGTGGGGCAGTTCGGAATCCTGTACTTTGCGATCGATGGTCGCATTTCTCCAGGTCTGGCATCCTTAGTGATTCAGACCCAGGTATTTTTCACTATCGGCTTTGCGATGTTTTTTGCTAAAGAGCGTTTACGTACTTATCAAATGCTGGCGGTATTGGTTGCTATGACTGGATTGGGAATTATTGCGCTGCACACCGATGCCACAACCACCTTCTTGGGTCTTGCCTTGGTGGTATTTACTGGCTTTTCTTGGGGGGTTGCCAATACGGTTAGCCGGAGAGCGGGCTCTATTAATATGCTGGCCTACGTAGTTTGGGCGAGTGCTTTTGCGATTCCTCCCTTGTTTGCAATTTCCTTCCTTTTTGAGGGCGGGTGGGGTCATATGAGTACTTCTTTAACCTCAGCCCCAGTAGGGGCATGGGCTGGTGTTCTTTGGCAGTCTTGGGGTAATACCATCTTTGGTTATTCGGCTTGGGCCTGGCTCCTTTCTAAGCATCCGGCAGCAGTGGTGGCGCCTGCGCCTTTGCTGGTACCTATTTTTGGCATGGGGGCAGCAGCCTATTTCTTGGGGGAGTCTTTGCCGCTATGGAAGATCTTGGCAGCGGGCCTGGTGATCGTTGGGCTGATCATCAACCTTTTTTGGCCCAACATTCAGCGAATCCTTCAGCAGCGCTGGCTTTCCTAAGTCTTGGTGGCTAATGTAAAACCCTAATGCAAAGCCCTTTTTTTGCCTTTGTATTAACAGTAAGATAACTATTCGTTTCGGTTTTACCTATAAAAAAGTATTTATTAATTAGCAATTTTTAGTCATGGAGACTTTATGAACATTCGTCATCACATTTTTGCAGTAGCCGCTGCTGCAATGCTTACAACCGGCGCTTATGCTGCCGATATCAAACTTGGTGTTGCAGGTCCATTTACTGGTGGTTCATCCTCAATGGGTGTCAGTATGCGTGACGGTGTTCGCCTTGCTGCAAAAGAAATTAATGCTGCTGGTGGTATTAACGGCAACAAAATCGTTTTGGTTGAGCGCGATGATGAAGCGAAAAACGAACGTGGCGTACAAATTGCACAAGAATTGATTAACAATGAAAAAGTAGTTGCTACTTTGGGTTACATCAATACTGGTGTTGCATTGGCTTCACAGCGCTTCTATCAAGATGCAAAGATTCCAGTAATGAACAACGTTGCTACAGGTTCTTTGATTACTCACCAGTTCCCAAATGCTGCTGAAAACTATGTTTTCCGTAATGCTGCAGCTGACAATATTCAAGCGCCAATGATCGCTAAAGAAGCGGTTGAGAAGCGTGGCCTGAAGAAAGTAGCCATTTTGGCTGACTCAACAAACTACGGCCAGTTAGGCCGCGAGGACTTAGAGAAGGCCTTGAAAGGTTACGGCGTAACTCCAGTTGCTGTTGAGAAGTTCAACATTGGTGACGTGGACATGACTTCACAATTACTCAAAGCAAAAAATGCTGGTGCTGATGTTGTTTTGACATATGCAATCGGACCTGAGTTGGCACAAATTGCTAACGGTATGGCGAAGTTGGGTTGGAAAAAACCAATGATCGGTAGCTGGACATTGTCAATGGCTAGCTTTATTGATACGGCCGGTAAAAATGGTGATGGCGCAACTATGCCAGAAACTTTCATTCAGCAGCCTGCAACAACTCCAAAGCGCAAAGCTTTCGTTGAGGCTTATTTGAAAGACTTCAAACCTAAGAATGGCATCATTGCATCTCCGGTTTCTGCTGCTCAAGGATACGACTCTGTTTACTTGTTAGCCGCTGCTATCAAGCAGGCAAACAGCACAGAGGGACCAAAGATTTTGGCAGCTTTGCAAGATCTGAAGGCTCCTGTTGAAGGCGTTGTGATTACTTATAACAAGCCATTCACTGCGACTGACCATGAGGCTATCAAGTCAAAAGACGTAGTTATGGGCGTGGTTGAGAGCGGCCGTGTTCAGTTCTTGAATGCTGAAGACGCAACAGCGAAAAAGAAGTAATTTAAGCACTAGGGCAGGCAATCTAAATAATTATTTTGCACTGCAGCATTAGATAAAGCAAAACGCCGCCCACAAGCGGCGTTTTGCTTACAATGTCGGATTCGTTAATAAAACAGTTTTAAGAATATTTAGGCCAATAACATGGACATGTTTGCACAAATCCTCTCGAGCGGCATAGCAGTGGGAATGATCTACGCGGTCATCGCTTTCGGCTTTCAACTCACATTTGCCACATCTGGCACCTTGAACTTCGGTCAGGGTGAAGCGCTGATGTTAGGTGCTCTTGTAGGTTTAACTTGCGTAGATACTTTTGGCATGAATTACTGGGTGATGATTCCAGTGGTTTGCTTGTTTGGTATGTTGCAAGGTAGCTTCGTTGAGCTCATCGGCGTACGTCCTGCAATCAAGATTAAATCGGAGTTTGGTTGGATTATGTCCACCATCGCCCTCGGTATTATTTTCAAGAACGTGGCTGAAAATATTTGGGGTCGCGATGCATTGCCATTCCCATCGCCGTTACCAATGGAGCCAATGAGTTTCTTAGGTGCAAATATTCTTCCCATGGAAATCTTGGTAGTCGTTGGCGCGTTGGTGATGATGTTGTTGGTGGAGTTCTTTAACCGCAAAACTATCTACGGTAAAGCGGTTGTTGCGACAGCAAACGATCGAGATGCAGCTGGCTTGATGGGTATTAATACTAGCGTAGTAATTACCTTCTCTTATGCACTTTCTTCTTTAACTGCAGCGTTCGCGGGCGTATTGATTGCACCCTTAACCCTGACTGGCGCAACCATGGGCGGTGCTCTAGGCCTGAAGGCTTTCGCAGTTGCGATTATTGGCGGCTTATCTAGTGGCCTCGGTATTATTGTTGGTGGCTTGATTCTCGGTATCGTAGAAACAGCAACCGGTTTTTATATCTCTACTGGTTACAAAGACGTGCCCGGTTTGATCTTGTTATTGCTCGTGTTGGCGTACAAACCATCTGGTCTCTTCGGCAAATCTGCAATTAAGAAAGTTTAATGATGAAATTGAAGTCTCTATTACCCATATTAATTGCGATTGCGGGCCTGATTTGTTTGCCCCTCTTTATTCACAACCCTTACTACATTCACTTAGTTGAAACGATTCTGATCTACACCATTTTGTTATATGGTTTGGATATTGTTGTCGGTTATGTTGGTCAGGTTTCTTTGGGGCATGCAGCCTTATTCGGAATTGGCTCGTATACCGCTGGTGTTTTGTATTTCCACTTTGGCTTGCCAATTTGGATCAATATTCCAGCCTCTATTATTGTTACCGCTATCTTTGGTGGAATCTTAGCTTTGCCAGCATTGAAGGTGATTGGACCTTATTTAGCGATGGTGACCTTGGCGTTCGGTACGATCGCACAGATTCTGATTAATGAGATGACTTGGTTGACCGAAGGACCTTTGGGCATCAAGATTCCAAAGCCAGAGTTAATGGGTGTGCCAATGACTAAGGCGGAGTACTTCTGGTTGGTTTCTGCGGTTTTGATCATTTCTCTGATCGTAGTTGACCGTTTTGTGAAATCTCAAATCGGTCGTGCATTTGAAGCCTTGCGCGATTCCCCAATTGCTTGTGACTGTATGGGTGTATCCGTTTATCGCTTTAAGGTGATCGCATTTGTGATTAGCGCCGGCTTTGCTGGTTTGGCTGGTTGCTTGTACGCTTATTCAGAGCAATATATTTCACCAAACACCTATAACAATGAATTGGCTGTTCTCTTCTTGCTCGGCATCATTATGGGCGGACGTAAGTCTCGCTTGGGTGCATTGATTGGTGCTGCCATCATCGTATTGTTGCCAAAACTCTTGGATGACATCAATCTATTCCGCATTGTTGCTTCGGTTATTGCAATCGTGGTGGTGGTAGGTGCCGGCATGGCTCTATCCAAGAAGATAACGACTCCTAAACGTGTGGCTCTTCCTATCGCTGGTGTAGTGGGCTTAGCAGCATTTTCATTCTGGTTGAATAGCATTTCTGACTGGCGTTTGAGTATTTTCGGCTTCATGATTTTGCTAGTGGTGTATTACTTGCAAAGCGGCATCGTTGGTTTCGCGAAAAGCTTCTATCAAGCGATGGTTGGCAAGGCTAAAACTACTCGCGGCGGTGATCACGAAGCGGTGGATGATTCCATTAGCTTTATTAGTACTGTTGCCAATCAAAATACGGGTGCTGAGCTCCTGAAAGTGGACTCTGTATTGATGCAGTTCGGCGGCTTAAAGGCATTGAACAATGTTGATCTCAGTATTAAGCGCGGCACTATTCATGGTTTGATCGGCCCTAACGGTTCCGGTAAGAGCACTATGATGAACGTGTTGACTGGTATTTATGTGCCTACAGCCGGTAACGTGTTGTATTCAGGCGAAAGTGTTGTTGGTAAGACTTCTTCCGATATCGCCTTGTCTGGCATTGCGCGTACCTTCCAAAACGTTCAGCTCTTCGGCGAGATGACTGCTATCCAAAATATTTTGGTTGGCTTGCATCACACCTTCAAGTCAAACATGGTGGAGATTGCTTTACATCTGCCGCGTTATAAGAAAGAGGAGGCTGAGGCCCATGCTCGTGCAATGGCATTGCTCAAATTCGTTGGCCTAGATGATTTAGCGAATGAAGAAGCGCGTAACTTGCCGTACGGTAAGCAACGTTTGCTGGAGATTGCTCGTGCCTTGGCGTTGGATCCTGAGTTGCTCTTGTTAGATGAGCCAGCTGCTGGTTTAACTGCGCCAGACATCAAAGAACTCTTGCGCATTATTCGTAAGATCCGCGATAGCGGTATTACTTTCATCCTGATTGAACATCACATGGATGTGGTGATGTCAGTTTGCGATACTGTTTCTGTATTGGACTTCGGTCAGAAGATTGCAGAAGGTAAACCAGCTGAAGTTCAGGCAGACGAGAAGGTGATTCATGCCTACTTGGGTACTTAATCACTAGAACATATTGAATCGGTAAATACCATGTTATCTATTAAGAATCTTGAAGCAGGCTACGGCAAAGTAAAAGTCCTTCATGGCATCAATATTGATGTTCCTAGGGGGCAAGTGATTACTTTGATTGGCTCAAACGGTGCCGGCAAAACCACCACTATGCGCGCTATTACCGGCATGATTAAGCCAACAGCCGGTGAAGTCACATTAAGCGGCGAAAAAATTGATGGTTACGACTCTCATAAGATCGCACGTTTAGGTTTGGCT
This sequence comes from Polynucleobacter sp. JS-JIR-II-50, assembly GCF_018687895.1. Taxonomy (NCBI): domain Bacteria; kingdom Pseudomonadati; phylum Pseudomonadota; class Betaproteobacteria; order Burkholderiales; family Burkholderiaceae; genus Polynucleobacter; species Polynucleobacter sp. JS-JIR-II-50. The sequence goes on from NZ_CP061307.1 coordinate 356,368, forward strand.
CACAGTCCCGAGGGTCGCCGCGTATTTACAACGATGTCTGTAACTGACAACTTGTTGCTTGGCGCATTTCCACGCTTTACAGGCAGTCGTCCAAAAGGTGATATTAAGAGTGACTTAGAGAAGTCTCTTGAAATGTTCCCGCGTCTTAAAGAGCGTCGCAATCAATTGGCAGGAACACTATCTGGCGGTGAGCAACAGATGTTAGCAATGGCTCGTGCTGTGATGCTGAACCCAGAGATCATTCTTCTAGATGAGCCATCAATGGGCCTAGCACCAATCTTAGTTGAGGAAGTATTTAAGATCATCTCTAACCTCAAGTCACAAGGCGTAACGATGTTGTTGGTTGAGCAGTTTGCTGCTGCTGCTTTAAACGTAGCCGATTATGGTTATGTTCTGGAGAACGGCAAGATCGCCACTCACGGACCTGCTGCAAAGCTCAAGGATGATCCTGCAGTGAAGGCGGCTTACTTGGGTGGTGCTGGTGGCCACTAAGTAGTTTTCTAAGCTGAAAGTAATAAAAAAGCCCTTAGTAATAAGGGCTTTTTCTTTAGGTGGATAAGAGTTTTATAGCCTCTTGAATCAGTAAAGCGCGATAGCCCATGTAAAGGGCAACCAAAGTAAATCCAAATATAAAGAGCTTGGGAATGAGTGCGCCTTCAGCTACCAGTTCGCTATTCAGCAATCCTATGGCTACCGCAAGAAAGAAGAGCGCGCCCACGCCCAATACAACCCAATTTTCATTACTGGCTACTTGCTGGGTTTGGTTGTTATAGGCAAGAACCTGAAAGTTGTCACCCTTTGGGTATCCTGCTACAGTGATCTGATCGCCATCAGCAATTTTCATGGGAGATGAAAACTTTGCTTCGATTGCTGTATCACCCAAATTAAATTTGGAGATAAAAAAGCATTGGTAATACTGTGAAGAATGATCGTGAGTAGGCTTTTCAGGATTCACGTATTCTAGTAACTCATTGTTGAGATTGCTGACTGTTCCAGAGATGGAGCTAATTGAGTTTGATAGAAAAATACTTGGCTTAGTAATGGACATCAGCAAGACTCCCAAAAGGCTGAATATAAGAATAAAGATAAACGATGCCAAAGATCTTTTCATCAACTTGAAAATCCCTTAACAATCAGGCTGACAGCAACGCAAAATGTCAAAACGGAAAAGATTTGCTGCAATCTTGGACCGCTGAGTTTTTTGCCGAACCCCCTACCAATCAGTAAGCCAAGCAAGGCCCCTAATGCAAAAGGCGCTGCAATTGCAAGGTCAAGACTTCCAGACATGGCTGAGAAAAGAGTGCCGCCCCCAGCAATGATGGCAAGCACGCCTAATGATGTTGCAACTATCGAGTTGATGGGTAAATCGGTATAGCGCTTGAGCGCAGGAACAATCACAAATCCTCCGCCCACGCCCAGGAGCCCCGATAGAAAGCCTGCCAAACCACCTGACAACATTAATGCTCTAGCGCAGGGCACATTCCAAGATAACTTACCTCTAGAGGAATCGAGTAAACATGGTGGCGGAGGCTTTGCTTCGAAATCAGGTATGCCGTGAATTTCTTTGTAAGCTTGCCGATAAAGACGAATGGAAACGTAGAACAGAGTGCAGCTAAAAAGAATTAATAGTGGAGCATTCGGAATGCGTTTTGATGACCATAATCCGATTGGCGAAAGTATTAACCCAAACATCGCCATGAATCCGGCAGCTTTATATCGAAGAATCTTGTTCTTCAGTCCCAGTAGGGCGCCAACCCCTGCCGAGAGCGCAATTGCAGCGAGGGAGATTGGAGCCGCTTCAGCTACCGGTAAATGCAGGACAAACACCAGCAAAGGAACTGACAGGATCCCTCCGCCAGCTCCAGTCAAGCCCATTAGCAAGCCCACAATAAGACCCAAACAGGGGCCGATGAAGATTGAGTAGTCCATTGCAATTAATTTTATATTAAGATAATATATAAATACATATATCATTTACTCTTTTTAAGAATAAATGCAGTATTGCCAAGAAAGGCCTTTGTGAATCCAAGCCCTCATGCTGATGTTAAAGCGTTTTTTGATCCAGAAACCTGGACTTTTACTTACGTTGTTTATGCAGGCAAAGAAAGCCCCTGCGTAGTAATAGACTCGGTCCTGAATTATGACTCCAAGTCGGGTAGAACCTCTACTCGTTCTGCTGATGAAGTCCTTGGCTTTATTCAAAGCAAGCAATTGCATTTGGATTGGATTCTAGAAACCCATGCACATGCTGACCATCTCACAGCAGCAGCTTATATCCAGAGTCAGTTGGGTGGGAAGATTGTCATCGGAGATCACATCACTAATGTGCAAAACGTTTTTAAGGGTGTTTTTAATCTGGATGAGCAATTTGCTGTTGATGGATCCCAGTTTGATCACCTATTGAAAGATGGTGAATCCCTATCATTTGGAGCCCTCTCGCTAAAAGCGCTTTATGTGCCTGGCCATACGCCTGCATGTATGGCTTATGAAATTGGAGACGTTCTCTTCGTTGGAGATACTCTATTTATGCCTGATGTTGGTACGGCGCGTTGTGACTTTCCGGGCGGTAGCGCCCAGACCTTATACCGCTCTATTCAGAAGGTGTTGTCCTATCCCGATGAGACAAGGCTCTACATGTGCCATGACTATCCGCCTGCAGATCGTGATGCGGCTTATTGCACAACTGTTGGTGAGGAGAAGAGGTCCAATATTCATGTGAATATGAGCATTAGTGAGGGGCAATTTGTGCAAATGCGTAATAAACGTGACGCGACTCTAGATATGCCGAACCTCATCCTGCCATCCATTCAGGTCAATATACGCGCAGGTCATTTACCTGAGCCAGAGGCGAATGGAAAATCTTACTTAAAAATACCTTTGAACACTCTTTGATATGGCGATTACTAAATCTGAGCTCAAGAAAATGCAGGCGTCAGCAGCTGATGCCTGCAAGTTAATGAAAGTCTTATCCAATAGTGACCGCATGATGCTGTTATGCGAAATCGGCCAAGGTGAAAAATGTGTCGGTGAGCTAGAGGCTGCCTTAGATCTACACCAACCTACCCTGTCTCAGCAATTAACCGTTCTTCGTAAAGAAAAGTTAGTTAAAACACGCCGAGAAGGTAAGCAGATTTACTATTCCTTAGCTAGTGAGGTAGCTGTAGCTGTCATGGGCTTGCTCTACAAATACTATTGCAAAAGGTAGTGCTTTAACATTATTCAAGTAATTTTTTATCAAAAGGAGTTCAACATGAAATGTAATGTCGGCGGTATTGATCGGATTCTCAGAATTGCTATAGGCGCACTATTGGTGGGCCTGGCTGCAAATGGCGTAGTGGGTTGGTGGGGCTGGCTTGGCTGCATTCCACTTGCGACGGGTTTATTCCGTTTTTGCCCTGCCTATCCCTTGCTAGGCATTAGCTCATGTGGAGCCTCCTCTGGCAAAGACTCATGCTGTAAGTAATTTTTTTGGACCTTATTGGATTTCATCTATGAATATGACTCATTACATGCAGTTATTGGCAGACAATCAGCCGTGGAATCTCATGATCTTTATGGCCATTCCGATTGTTCTTGCCGAAACTCTGGCGATTACCGAGCTTTATATTTTATTTACCAGAAAATTTCATGGTTTTGGGTGGAGCCTTAATCGCTTTGCTGGTACTGCAGTTGGAATTTACTTCATTGGTGTTATTGGGTACCTCCTCTTTACTGTTGTTATTCCAATTACTCAAGCGGGTGAGTGGAGAACAGTCATTGATGTTCTGGCTGTAGGGTCGTATTTGATTGGCGGCTTACCACTAATATGGATTGCCTTACAAGAGATGGGTTTCGTGAACAAGAAATTAGATCGAGAGGGTAAGCTCAAGATTCATGCAATCTGTGTAGCCCTCTTCTTGGTTTTTGGGCACGTAGCGATGATCAGTGGCATGCTAGATCCAACCCTACTTGGGCATCAGACTACTCATTCAATGGATGCAACTATGCCAGCTAATCATGGGCACTAATTCAGGGGCTAGTTTTACGAAGTTTAGTAAAAGCATGCAGTATAAAAATTGTAAAAAATAGGACACCCACTATCCAGTGGGTCTCTATTGCGCCATCTCGCATCTCTTCAGGGCCGTAATATAGTAGGGCGCCAGAAATGAGTAGCGTTGCCAAGAAGCCCAGCTGGCTAAAGCCACTCCATAACTGCTTTCTGGACTTATACCCCGCCTTTATGTGGAAGGGCATGACCGATCCAAGAGCTAAGGTGGCGAGTATTGCAGCAATGCCATGAGCCGCGAGAATGCTATGGGTGCCAAGAGTAGATCTTTGTATCTGAAATTCATGCCCTAGAAGATACATCAGGCCAGTGATAGAACAAGCCATCATGCCGCAGATGACAAACGCTCTTTGCAAGCTCGGCATTTTCCCAAGGCGACTCATGCGGCAATCCTCAAGGCTTGTGCAGAGAATCGACTAAAGCAACGGTGCCTCTCATTATTGGATAAAGCCAAAACTTTAGTGAGTGCATCTGCATAAACACACTCTTTTGCAAGAATAGAGAATGACCCAGCAATCTCCACATGAACCTCAGAAAAATTCTGGGCTAGAGGGTTGATGATATGGCTCTTCTGACCATCTCTTTTTGCAAAGTAAAGGCTGCTGGTAGCAATAGCTCCATCTTTCAAAGAACCAATATCAATTAACTCCCCAGGTGTCTCAGGATGGCGAACTTGAATTGGTAGGGAGGTATTCCCAAAAACCCGTAGATCACCGCCAGCATTCACTGATCCGGATGTGATGCCCTCTGATATTAAGACTCTTACTGCCATATCTACCGCAAACCCTTTGGCGATTCCACCCAGATCAAGGCAGACTGGGCGGCAGGACTGTATCAAGTCAGGTGCTAGGAAGTGAATATCTTCAACGCCACCAAGCTCATGATTGGAGAAGTTAATGTGGCGAGGTAATAATCCTGCGGCAACAAGGCGATGACCGATTCCACAATTAAATAGGCCATCGGATTCAAGATGAACTTCTTTCGCAATTCGGATGACTTGCGCAGTCCACGGATGAATTTCAATGGCCTCTAAGTGGGCGCGTTGATTCATTTGGCTTAGCTCACTTTGAGGATTATGAAATCCCATGAGGTCATGAATATTCTGAATGACTGCAAAAGCATTATTAATAGCCTCTTGCCCATCATCTTGAGTTATGGAGATCTCTACAAAGGTGCCAAGAAGCGGTTTGCAGCGAAGCATTATTACTTTCCAGGATTTGGTTTTGAATTAAAGTTCTTCAGGGCTAGGTCATATAAAACGGTTACCCGCTTCACTCCATCGGTGAGGTGTTTGCAAGATAAAGTGGCGCCACCAATATTCTGAATATCTTGATTGAGCTTGATGGGGTCGTTTGCAGTCTTGCCTACAAACTGTTTGCGCCATTGCGCTTCCACTACTTCATAACCATAAGACTCAACGTATTCCAAAACTTCGATACCAGCGATACTGCCATTTGGGTTGATAGCAACGGCATAGGTAATCATTTCATGTTTGCCTATGACTTCGTCAACCACAAACCAGCTGCCATCACCCGCCCTCCAGATACGATCGCCCTGAAACGGGTAACGAATACTGGATGCGATACGCATCTTTTCTTGTAGATCATCTGTAATGATGATGGGATATTTCGTCAGTATGTTATTGGGGAAAAGAATTTTTTGAGCTTGCTCTGCAGAAACGTAAATTTTTGCATGGGCCATGATGGGTGTGCTCATCATGGCCAAGCTAAAGATTACAAGTGGGTTTGGTTTCCAATTCATTGAGTAATTAGTAGAGTAATAAATGAAATCTTAGGCAGTCAGCAATTCATTTGCTTCATTACAAAGCGCTAGAATTTCTGGGCTAATGTCTTTGAGGGTGGATAATTTTTCAAACATCATCAGCGCTCTTTCCTTGGCGGCTTGACATTGATTGGATTGAAACTTCACTAAGTGACTTAAAGCGGCAACTAATAGGTTCTGAATTTCCATAAGTTCTTTCGCTTAATTAAGTGGGAAACCAACTTTGACAATGAATTCATTTACTGAGTGGCTATCCCAGACGCGAGCATCCGAGCATTCAGCCTCTCCGCCACCCATGCAAGTCCCGCCAGCGAGTTGATAGCGCCAAGCACCAGTAACCCACCAGTCTTTGGCTGCGTAGTGCATATTGGGGCCTACAAAAGTGGCTCTTTGAACTTGATTACGTAAATTCAGCTCTGAATAATCATTATGAAAGCGAGCCTCTACACCGGCCGACCATTTGGGGGCAAAGCGATAGCTCGCGCCCACCAGGAAATCGAGCATCGATTCAGGAACGTTGCCGTTTTCAATAAACTTTAAGCGCTCATTCGCGGCCACAACGTTGCCCGCCAAAATTAATCGATCATCAATAAAATTAGATTGCAGTAAAAGTCTCGCCTCGAGCTCATCTTTATTTCTTCCCCATGTCGGCTCTAAATAAAGCCCTACACCCACAGGTGAAGTCACTGGATTGGTGATGCGATAAATCGCTTCTAGAGAGCCGCCTTCAATACCGCTTTTCTTATATGCTGTAGATGGGTCATGCGAAGAAGGCACACCGTAGCCGCCGGTACAGGTTGGAGTCTCCCCACATGCTTCTGGATTGGTGTAATTTTGGTTTGCACTAGTGTAGTAAGAGTTGATATAGCCAGCTACTTGCAGGTCGTTAGTCAAACCATATTCCAGTTCGGTCCTGGCGGTTAATGCATCGTACGTTCCTGCTGCTTGCTGTTGATTGAGTTGCAGGCGCTGCTCAAATTCCAACTTGCCCTTAGGCTGCAAATCTAAGGTGTAGATCCAGCCAAATACTCCCTCACCCGCTTGGGCTAAAGAGAAGTGAAGTGTGGCAACTAAGAAGAGGCTAAAGGCAAGAAGTCTATTAATGGTCAATTTCATGGTCCCTTGAGGTTGGTGGTTATCCATCTAAATGAGAATGGTTCTCAATATATCACTAGATGAGAATGATTCTCAACTAAATAAAATAACCATGACCTAAGAAATGGCGAAATCTATAGGCCTATTCTTTTTGCTTGTAAGATTTCCCCAAATGAACGCTGAGTCCTTAGAAAAATTGGTTTTAATGAAGATGCCTTTTGGCAAGCACGCAGGGCGTGCCTTGGCTGACTTGCCAGGTAATTATTTGGCGTGGTTTGCTCGCGAAGGTTTTCCTAAGAGCGAGCTTGGTGAATTACTGGAATTAATGCACACCTTAGATCACAATGGTTTGCGTGGTCTCTTGGCGCCAATTCAGCGGGCACATGGCCTGCAAGCTAAATCTAAATTACTTTGAGCGAATAATCAGTGTGACGCGGTTACGTTCGTAAGTCACGGTGGATGATTCTGGCGGGCTGCTTTGAATTAGGCTTACCTTTAACTTGGCCTGCGATTCAATTTGCGAAGAAATCTGTTTTGCAAGAGTTTCATTGCGGTCATATTGAATCTGAATACTTGCCACGTTGCCCGACTTGATGTTGTTAATGACGTCATTGAGCTTGTTTGGGGAGTAATCGTCAAAAAATACTGGGTACCATCCACCAACAAGAGTCTTTTGCCCCTTGATTTCATTGGCCTTTGCCGATGTATTCCTTGAGTTGCTGCCTTCGTCTACGGGTAAATGAAAGTCAATTCCTGTCTTTTGCACTAATTCTTGATAGGAGATGGGAGGAGTCATGGCTGCCTCATTGGTGTTTTCAATCCAATAGGCCCAAGCAGTATTTTTGTTGGAGTCATATATCAACTTGTATAAATGGCTAGGAATCGTTACGCGACTTCTGCCAATGCTGCCGCTACTGCCAATCGAGCCTGTATAAACGTAAATGTCACCAGCAGATCTTTTGACATAAGCTCTAGTTGGCTCCTCGACGTTCTTAGCCCATAGTCCCTGATTGTTTTGCCTTGCCTGCGGCATCATATTGGCCAATGAGAAAGATTGAGCCATTGAGCGTTCATTACTCATATCACCTGCTGGGGCGTTATGACCCCTATCAAAGCCGCTGCCACGGTAATCCGAGAGCAGGGCTCGTTCGGAGAAGGGTAGTCTAGCTTCTTCATAAAACTGGTTGCTTCTTTTTGGATGTGGGGTAGAGAGCTGCTCCCGATTGAGTCTCTCAACGGTATAGATTGGCTTTTTATCCTGAGGAGAGTAGTAGATGGCGAAACTATCAAAGCAAAGGTCGCGCCCCATTTGCTGACTCTTTGGTATTTGCTGAGCTGGAAATAGATCTTTACAGTCTTCGAAAGCCGCAAGCGCATTGAATGAGGCGGAAATCGCTAAAAGGGCAAGAATATGGCGAAGGGATTTCATGGGCTCTTAGTGTATGACCTCCAATTCCCATGTGCCCATTTTTTTATCTTGGACTAGCTCCAGAGCCAATAAGAATCTGAGCTCTCTTGATCTTTTTCTGCCCATCAAAATGCATTTTTCCCCTGGGGAATGCCTTGTAAATAGTGCCTGGCAATAAGCGTCGTCTTGCTACTACCCCTAGAAAATTACAGGAGTCATAGCACTAGATGTATGGTTTTTTTGACTGAATTTTTGGTCAAAAACACAAAAAAGTCCTGATCAGGCCATTTTTTTATAGAGTGAAATTAGTGCCCCCTAACTTCTATAAGTCATTGATTATATTAAGATATATATGCTTATGGAGTTGCATATGCGGGATCTCCCGGATTCCTAGATCAATAAGTTATTGATTTCTACTTCTTTATTCTTGACTTGATATAAGAAACTTCTTAGGATGACCCATGTTTTTTAAATATTGCAATGCAGCATAAAAGAGTAGTCTCGTTTTTTGAGGCCTTGCAAACAATGAATGAGTAAATGTTTTCCTAACAATTTGAGCGATATGCAGAATGCACAGTTAAGTGTTTTGACTGCTAAAGAGCTGCTAGCGCACGCCATGGCTCCTGCCTATCGAGTCATTAATGGCCTACTCGTTTTAACTGTATTTATGGTGGTTGGGCTTTGGCTCTCAGGCAATGGTACTAATGCCGGCGCTTTTGATCTTGCCCGCATCCTAGTCCCTGATGAAGCGCGCCATATGGTTTGGAGCAACGGTTTTGGCATGCTCAATCAATATAAAGAGTCCAATGAAGTATCGACCGCCCAGGTTGCTGATACTGAGATCGCTGCTGTGATTTATGGCAAGTCTAAGATTCCTGCTGCAATTAGTTTGACTAGCGCAAAGCAGCAGAACGTAGCTTTGTTAATGCCCTCTGTGGCGCAAATGCAGGTGAAGTCAATTTCTCATCTGTCCGATCGTATCCCCACATCCAAGATGGATCCACAGGCCTTGGATAGTAACTTAATGGGCTCAATTCAGAATCAACGTGCTGTAGCAGACTTCTTTGAGAAGAAATACAGTCTCGATCGCGCCAAGATTGAAGAGTATGTTTCAAACACGATCTTAATTGCAAAAGAGGTCAACATAGACCCAGTACTTTTGTTAGCAGTGATCTCCGTGGAATCTAACTTCAACCCAAACACCAAAAGTCACGCCGGTGCCGAAGGCCTCATGCAAGTGATGACTTCAGTACATAAAGATAAGTATGCAATCTTTGGCGGAACTTCCGAAGCGGCTAAGCCTGAAGTCAATATCCGTGTTGGCGCCTATATTTTGAAATACCTCATTGCTACAGCCGGTTCATTGCGTAATGGCCTAAAGTACTACGTTGGCGCTGCGAACGCTGAGGATGATGGCGGCTACGCAGATAAAGTGATGGCTGAAAGAAATCGTCTGATTGGTTTGTGTCAAAACCGTTCGCCTAATCGCTTGACGCTGAACGGCAAGGATTTGCGTTCTTAATAAACTAGATCGTTGCTTGATCTAAGAAAATATAAAAAGCCACCCTCGGGTGGCTTTTGTTTTGCTGGTATCTGAATGCTTAGTTAACGCCGTGTAACTCCACATCAAACACGAGAGTCGCGTTTGGAGGAATTACGCCACCCGCACCGCGAGGACCATAACCCATCTCAGAAGGGATGACAAGGGTGCGTTTTCCACCAATTTTCATGCCCGCAACGCCTTCATCCCAGCCCTTAATCACATGTCCAGCGCCCAAAGGGAAGCTAAAGAGTTGACCGCGATCTAATGAGCTATCAAACTTTTGACCCTTATGATCAGCAGCTTTCTCATCAAACAGCCAGCCGGTGTAATGTACATCCACATGATTTCCTTTTGTAGCTTCTTTTCCTTCGCCAACAACGGTATCGATTTTTTTGAGTTCACTCATGATGTTTTCCTATTTCACACAAATTGATTGGCTAGTATATTCTGAGCTCTGTAAATTCCTTTGGTAATGATGCTTTAGCAAAAACGTATGACAAATTATTGGCCAAATTCTGCGTATAGCAATCTAGCCATCAGTTCCAATGATCAGTTGTTGGTGACAGATGACTTTTTGCGTACTTATATGGAGAGACCGGAGCTCAAGCTGGTTCCTGAATCCTGCCCTATCGAACGCGCACTCCATCGGCGCTTAACTGAAAACCCTCGCACAGATATTGCTGATGATGAAATCTCGGCAATGGCGGATGAGGATATTCAGGAGAACTATCGAGTTTGGCTGCGTTATCGCAAGCGTTTATTAGCGGCAAGCTCCCTAGAGAATTTTTATATGAGTTTATTTAAAGGCGAGGGAGTAGATGTGCCGCCTTTATTTATTGCTCAACTCGCCCAAATTTTCATTAGGCATATCTTGGGTAGTGATGTGCATCCTCTGGAAGCCCGTATGGGCGAGCTCTTTTTCAGAACTCAGAAGATTTCCGTTATCGAAGATGGCATCGTGATGGGCGCAGATGATGAGGTGGTTGCTCGCAATGCCCAAGCTAGTGATACCGGCAACATCATGGATTTGCTTAAAGGCAAGTCAATGACGATGCGCTCAGCCGATCTAGATGTGCTTCATGAAGACAATGCTGATAGCTATTGGACTCGAAACGAAGATTTTGATTTGGCGGTACAGTTAAATTTTGGGCATGAGCCTATCAATCTTTTTTGTCGCGTATTAGAGAAGTGGATAAAGCATTTTCTGGGCGTTAGCGTACGCATTACCCCCATGCAGCAAATTACTGATCCCAAGTGGTCATGGCATGTTGGCTTAGATGCAGCCGCTACCGAAATACTGAATAAGCTTTACAACAAAGAGTTGGTTGAGGCAGATGAGTTACAGAAGGTAATTTGTTTATTCCGCCTAGACTTTATCGATGAGGCTGCTGTAGCTCAAGCGCAGGCTGGCAAGCCGGTATATATGGCTATTGCCATGAACGACCACCAGCAGCTTAAATTAAAGCCCCAAAACTTATTGTTTAACTTGCCGTTAGCTAAAACTTCTTAGGCCTGTACTCGTGATTTTCTTCGCTGCTGAGCAAGCCAGAAGATCGCAAGACCACTTACTACAACAGGGATGAGTGATCCCCAATTGAGTATGCTCCAACCATGCGATGTGACTAGGGCGCCCGATCCAAAGGAAGTGAAGGCCATCGTTCCGAAGACAAGGAAATTAATAGCAGCCTGTGCTTTATCTCGCTCATTGGGTTGATAGGCAGTCATCGCTAAAGAGGTGGCGCCAGTAAATAAAAAGTTCCAGCCAACGCCGAGTAAAAATAAAGCGATAAAGAATTGGTGGAGATCGGTTCCGGTAAGAGCGATTGCAATGCAGATGAAGTTTAGAAGCACCCCAGTCCCCATCACTTTTAATACCCCAAATCGTTGGATGAGTGATCCTGTAAAAAATCCGGGAGCAAACATCCCAATCACATGCCACTCCAGAACTAATGCAGTGTCCGAAAATGGTAGCCCACAGATTTGCATTGCTAGTGGTGTCGCAGCCATCAGCAGATTCATAACCCCGTACCCTAATGCTGCACCAATGATGGCAACCATAAAGACGGGTTGCTGGAGAATGACTTTTAAGGGGCGTCCATCAGTAAGTGCATGCTGGGTCTTGAGCTCTTGTGGAAAACGAATGAACTGCATCACGAAGATGCCAATGAACCCGGCAATCGATAGGGTGAGATAGGCTCCCAGAAAGGCGGTATCAAACAGATCTCGCGTCCAGGAGGCTAGATTGGGTCCAATGACTGCGCCAAGGATGCCACCAGCTAATACCCAGGAAATCGCCTTATCGCGTTGACTGTGGTCTGTCAGCTCAGCTGCGGCGAAGCGATAGAGCTGCCCATTGGCGCTGTAATAGCCTGCAATAAAGGTGCCCAAGACCAACAGCCAAAAGTTTCCAGTAATGGCGGCGTACGCGCATAGAAGCGCTGAGAGCATTGCTACTAACAAGCCTAACTGGAAAGAGACTCTGCGCCCAAAGTAGTTTTGAGATTTGGCCACAATGGAGGTAGAAAAGGCGCCCCCGACAACATAGCCCATGACGGGTAGGGTGGCCATCCAGCTAGCTGGCGCGAGGCTGAGCCCCACCAGCCCATTAATAGCAATAAAAGTGACGTTATTGGTGAGGAAGAGCCCCTGACAAATGATCAGCAGCACCAGATTTTTATTGAGTAAAGGATGTTTGCTGGTCATGGCTTGCAGTGTACGTTGAATTTGAGGCTGAAGTTGTCTTGGTGGATTCCCTTAAATTGCCCTTTATTAGGCGCTTTAAGGTGCAAAACCGGCATTTTTACCAAGCCTGATGATTTAAAATGGATAACTCGCCTCATTGGCAAAAGGTGCGCTAAAAGCGACTTGCAAAATGTGGATTTGAGGGCGGCAGGGTAAAAACCTGACTCTGTAATTTTTCAATATTGAGGAAACATTCATGGCTTCAGAGAAATCAAAGATTATTTATACGCTGACAGATGAGGCGCCACTTTTGGCTACTCGCGCATTTCTGCCAATTATTCGTACTTTTGCAGCTCCTGCTGGCGTGGAGATTGTGACGAGTGATATTTCAGTCGCCGCTCGTATCTTGGCTGAGTTTCCTGAATGCCTGACCCCTGAGCAGCAGGTCCCTAATAACTTGGCTGAGCTAGGCAAAATGACTTTATTGCCTGATACCAACATCATTAAGTTGCCAAATATTAGCGCCTCTGTACCTCAGCTGCTCGCAGCCATTAAAGAGTTGCAAGCCAAAGGCTACAAGATTCCTGATTTCCCTGAAGATCCAAAAACGGATGAAGAAAAATCCATTCGGACCCGTTATTCCAAATGCTTGGGTAGCTCGGTAAACCCAGTATTGCGCGAAGGCAACTCTGACCGCCGAGCTCCTCCAGCTGTCAAACGTTACGCTCGTAAAAATCCACACTCGATGGGGGAGTGGAGTCAGGCGTCACGCACTCACGTTTCTCATATGCATGGCGGCGATTTTTATGCTGGCGAGAAGTCCATGACGATGACTAAGGCCTGTGATGTGAAGATGGACTTGGTAACGAAGAGTGGCAAGAACATTGTCCTCAAACCCAAAGTCTCTTTATTGGCTGGCGAAATTATCGACAGTATGTATATGAGTAAAAAAGCCCTTTGTGATTTTTATGAAAAAGAAATCGAAGATGCTTATAAGACCGGCATGATGTTGTCCTTGCACGTTAAGGCAACCATGATGAAAGTTTCTCACCCAATCGTGTTTGGTCACGCAGTAAAGATTTTCTACAAAGATGCTTTTGAAAAGCATGCCAAGCTGTTTGAAGAGTTGGGCGTGAATGCTAATAACGGTATGAGCAGTCTCTACGAAAAGATTAAAACTTTGCCAGAATCTAAGCGCGAAGAAATCATTCAAGATTTGCATGCCTGCCACGAGCATCGTCCAGCATTGGCGATGGTGGACTCTGCTAAAGGTATTACCAATCTCCATTCCCCAAGCGATGTGATCGTAGATGCTTCTATGCCTGCAATGATTCGTGCTGGTGGAAAAATGTGGGGTGCTGATGGTCGTTTGCACGACACGAAAGCAGTCATTCCAGAAAGTACGTTTGCCCGTATCTATCAAGAAATGATTAATTTCTGTAAGACGCACGGTAACTTTGATCCAACGACGATGGGTACGGTGCCCAACGTCGGCTTGATGGCTCAACAAGCTGAAGAGTACGGTTCACACGACAAGACTTTTGAAATCCCAGAAGCTGGTGTGGCGCGTATCGTTGCTGATGATGGCACTGTATTGCTTGAGCAAAATGTGGAAGAGGGTGATATCTGGCGCATGTGTCAGGTTAAAGATGCGCCAATTCGTGACTGGGTCAAGTTGGCCGTCAATCGCGCGCGTCTTTCTAATACTCCAGCAGTATTCTGGCTCGATGAATACCGTCCGCACGAAGCCGAATTGATCAAGAAGGTCAATACCTACCTTAAAGACTACGATCTGAAGGGTGTTGATATTCAAATCATGTCTCAGACTCGTGCAATGCGTTACACCTTAGAGCGTGTGATTCGTGGCAAGGATACGATTTCTGTGACTGGCAATATTTTGCGTGACTATCTCACTGACTTATTCCCAATTATGGAATTAGGTACTAGTGCAAAGATGTTGTCTATCGTGCCTTTGATGGCCGGTGGTGGTTTGTTCGAAACGGGCGCTGGTGGATCAGCTCCTAAGCACGTTCAACAATTGGTAGAAGAAAACCATTTGCGTTGGGATTCACTTGGTGAGTTCATGGCTTTAGCCGTATCTCTTGAAGACATCGGTGATAAGACAGGCAACAACAAGGTAAAAATCTTAGCCCGCACTTTGGATGAGGCGACCGGTAAGTTGTTGGATAACAATAAGTCACCTTCACCACGTACTGGTGAGTTGGATAACCGCGGTAGCCAGTTCTACTTGGCAATGTACTGGGCTGAAGCATTGGCCGCTCAAACGGAAGATAAAGAATTGCAAGCGCACTTTGCTCCCTTGGCAAAATCTTTGATTGAGAATGAACAAAAGATTGCAGCCGAACTTAAAGAGGTTCAAGGTAAGCCGGCAGATATTGGCGGTTACTTTATGCCTGATTCTGAGAAGTTTGAAGCAGTAATGCGTCCTAGCGCTACTTTGAATGCGGCTTTAAAGGCAGCAAACGCATAATAGGTATAAGCGATAAGTATTTAAATTTTAAAATAGCTTTAGTATTTAAAGGCAAACCTTCGGGTTTGCCTTTTTTATTTTTAAATCTTATTTTGAGACATGCCTAAACCAAAAGACCTGATTGAATTGAGTTATCTGAGCGAGGCTGTCTCGGATATGTCTTTTCTGGGCTTAATGCGCTTGCTCGAGTCGGCGCGCGCGTTTAATCAAAAAAATGGTGTTACCGGCATTCTCTTTTACGATAACCAGCAGTTTGCTCAGGTGATTGAAGGTGAGCGTGCGAACATTATGAAGGTATGGAAGAGAATCCAGGATGATAAACGGCATCATCGTATTGAATTATTGGAGATTAAAGAAATTTCCGAAAGAAGCTATCCAGATTGGCTACTCCGCTTTTATGGTGGCGAGTCTTTAGTTAAAGACTACCCCGACTTGGCTGAAATGGTTGGCGGTATGGATAAAAATAGCCTCGCTTTGATGAACCAAATGCGGGCAAGTCAGTTTTAAGCAAGAAATTTTCATCGGTAGCAAAATAGGTTTATTACATTCATGGGAGCGCAACATGCGTTTTACTGATAAGACCATTCTTGCAGGCGACATCACTCCAAAAGCCGTATTTGAAAACCGCCGCAATATTATCAAGACTGCTGCTGCAGGGGGTTTTGGAATGGCGCTTGCGCCTTGGTTCTCTAGAGAGGCGCTTGCTGCTAGCCCAGATAAGCTGGCCGCTACACTTAATCCTGCCTATGCGAATAAAGATGATTTGACTGCCCTGAAGTATGTCACCAGTTACAACAACTTTTATGAGTTTGGCACTGATAAGACTGATCCAGCTGCGTACGCAGATACTTTACAGACAAGGCCATGGACTATCTCAATTGAGGGTTTGGTAAAAAAGCCGATGACGCTCGATATCGATGCGCTCCTGAAGTTGGCTCCGATGGAAGAGCGAATTTATCGGATGCGCTGTGTTGAGGGTTGGTCTATGGTCATTCCTTGGGATGGTTACTCTCTCTCAAAGCTTATTACTAAAGTCGAGCCGCTGGGATCCGCAAAGTATGTGGAATTTATTTCCTTGGCTGATCGCAAGCAAATGCCGGGAGTCAAGAGCAATATTATTGATTGGCCCTATCGTGAAGGCTTGCGTATGGACGAGGCCATGAATCCATTAACGCTGCTGACTTTTGGTCTATATGGAGAAGTCTTACCAAAACAAAATGGCGCCCCAGTCCGTATAGTGGTGCCTTGGAAATACGGCTTTAAGAGCGCCAAGTCGATTGTCAAAATCCGTTTTACAGAAGAGATGCCTAAGACCAGCTGGAATCAGTTCGATGCACGTGAGTATGGCTTCTATTCCAATGTGAATCCCCAGGTAGATCATCCGCGCTGGAGTCAAGCGGTTGAACGTCGCATTGGCGACCCCAAGGGAATGTTTGCGCCAAAGATTAAAACCCAAATGTTTAATGGCTATGGTGAACAAGTAGCTAGTATGTATACGGGCATGGATTTGAAGAAGTACTATTAGCAATGAACAAAATATATTCAGTATTTTTTAGTGCCTGCATTTTATTCTTTCACTTTTCTGCTTATGGCCAGGGAAGTGATGCACCAGTAAAGACGATTTCATCTCTAGATGTACAGCGTTATTTAGGTACGTGGTATGAGATTGCTAAATACCCCAATTGGTTTCAGAAGAAGTGCGTTAGCAATACCAAGGCGGTCTATTCGGCTAGGGCTGATGGCACACTAAAAGTGCTTAATAGCTGCAAGACGGCTGAGGGCGATGTATCAGAGGCTGAGGGTACTGCAAGGCAGATTGGGGCAAAGGACTCCCCTAAGCTTGAAGTGCGATTCGCACCCGCATGGTTGGCCTTTATCCCTTTTGTATGGGGTGATTATTGGGTGATTGACCTAGACGCTCAGTATCAAGTGGCTGTCGTGAGTGATCCTCGTCGTGAATATCTTTGGATTCTGTCCAGAACTCCGCAGTTGGATAAAAAAGTATATGAGGACATTTTGGTGCGCATACAGGCGCAGCAGTTTGATGT
Organism: Polynucleobacter sp. JS-JIR-II-50; assembly: GCF_018687895.1. NCBI lineage: Bacteria > Pseudomonadati > Pseudomonadota > Betaproteobacteria > Burkholderiales > Burkholderiaceae > Polynucleobacter > Polynucleobacter sp. JS-JIR-II-50. The sequence goes on from NZ_CP061307.1 coordinate 373,462, forward strand.
GCGTAAGTTAGAGCTAACTCCACAAGCAATGACAAAGTAAGAGCAAAGTAGCTACGTCATGACTACGCATTTGCTGCCACCCGGGATTGAAGTCTTTGAAAGAGGCTGGCTCTCAGCCAATAATATTTTTCACTTTGGTGAAAATGATGTCTCCTTGGTAGATTCTGGATATTGCGCCCACCAAGAGCTGACTATCGGTTTAGTTCGGAATGCTTTGCAAAAGCGCGGCCTATTGAAATTAAATAAGATAGTAAATACCCATCTACATTCAGATCACTGTGGTGGCAATGCTGCTTTAGTAGAGACTTTTCACTGTGAGGTATATATTCCGGCTGCTGAAGCATTAGCAGTTAAAAACTGGGATAACACCCTATTAAGTTATGACAACTTGGGTCAAGAGTGTCCACAGTTTCCGTATCAGGGTGTATTAGTTCCGGGCGAGGAAATATTACTAGGAAGATATCTTTGGAAGATATTGGCGGCACCAGGGCACGATCCACACTCTGTTATGTTGTACCAAGCTGATCATTGCATCTTGCTTTCAGCAGATGCCCTATGGGAAGAGGGCTTTGGTGTGATTTTCCCTGAGCTCTGGGGAGAGGCAGGTTTTGAGGAGGTAGCGCAAACCTTAGACCTAATAGAGACCTTGCCAGTCAATCTGGTGATTCCTGGACACGGTGCACCTTTTGTAGATGTCTCTAAATCCCTTGCCACAGCAAGATCGAGACTAGATTACTTGGCTTCTGATCCAGATCGTAATGCCCGCCACGGCGCCAAAGTATTGTTGAAATATCGTCTCTTAGAGTGGCGCAGTCGTGATCTTGCGCAAGTGAATGACTGGATTATGAAAACGCCGGCGTTAATGAGCGCAGCAAAACTGCTCAATATGAGCGCAGATGAATTTACGCATTGGCTACCTAAAGCCTTGGTCAAATCCGGTGCAGCAAAAATAGAGAATGAGGCCTTAGTTAACCTTGGCTGATCTTAGCTAATCTTTTTTCACCACTTGCTTTAAAAGCTAAGCGAAATTTTTCCGTAGACAGTCCAGTTGTAGAGTTGATAAGTTTGCACAACTTGCTTGGCTCCACCGATGGCGATTAAAAGATTTTTATTAATGCGCTGAGTCACCATGGCGTCGATTGGTACAAACCAGCCGCCACCTGCTGAGTTATATACAGCGCCATTTTCATCCCAGAAGCGAAGCTGGGTGCTAGGGCCCAGGTTTAGACCTACCGTTGGATAAAGCTCGAGATGATTATCAACTGGAGGCAAACTAGCGCTGGTGGGCGCCTTGCGATTGAAGCCCATCATGTATCTGGCTAGAGGCGAAATATCCGAAAGAATGTTTTGACCACCACCTGCGGGTTTAAAGGAGGTGCTTACCTGAGGCCCTGCTAGCCATTGACCCGTGTTGCCGAGCGGGACTAATATCCTGGCTCCAACATTTGCAAACCAATCAGCTTGACCACCCCAAATTGTGAGCATTGCATTGTTGGGTGAATAGGTGCCGGTGGATTGTGCGGCAAGCGTTGGCCCATAGACGGCGGTATATGCAGTATCCAACCTCATCGTGCCATGCCAGCTACCAAGATTTAAGGGGTTGTAATAGCGTAATTTAAGCGTATCGGCATAATTTCCGGCTCCCTGGGCAGCATGGTAGTCCCAGAACTCCAGTATGTGATCTTGAGATCTTTCTTGAGATGCATTAACAAGTCCTAAAATAGGCGTGGAAGAGGGTTTCTCTGTGGCATGCACTAAAGCGGCGGGAATGCTTAGCAAGGAGAAGGTGAGTGCACGCAAAAATACCATATAGGCATTAATATTAAATTACAAAATACTATTTACTAAAGATTTGAAGAGGAAGTATGGAACATACCGTATTAGTTACTGGTGCCACTGCTGGATTTGGAGAGGCAACTGCTCGACGTTTTTTGGCCCATGGCCACAAGGTAGTCGCAGTTGGTAGAAGAACAGATCGTTTAGAGGCCCTCAAGAGCTCCTTGCCTGCTGATCAGCAGAAAAAACTCTTAACCTTGGTGCTCGATGTTTGTGACAGTGCTCATGTAGATACTTTGGCAAGTACTTTGCCAGCAGAGTTTTCTAAGGTGACTGTTTTGGTTAATAACGCGGGCCTTGCTTTGGGTCTTGAGCCAGCCTACCAGGCAAAAGTGTCTGATTGGGATCAGATGATTGACACCAATATCAAAGGCTTAGTGCACATGACAAGAGCCTTTTTACCTGGAATGGTGGAGCGTAAATGTGGTCACGTCATCAACGTAGGGTCGGTAGCCGGCTTGTACCCCTATCCCGGCAGTAATGTGTACGGATCTACCAAAGCATTTGTGAAACAATTTAGTTTGAATTTGCGTGCTGACTTATTGGGAACTCCCTTGCGCGTTACTTGTGTTGAACCAGGCTTAAGTTCGGGCACTGAATATTCAAATGTTCGCTTTAAGGGTGATGATGAGAAAGCAGAAAAGGTCTATGAGGGCGTACACGCTTTAAGTGCGGATGATATTGCGGAAGCAATTTATTGGACTGCTACCTTACCTGCACACATGAATATCAATGCCCTAGAAGTGATGCCGGTTCAGCAATCATTTGCTGGCACAACTCTGCATCGAGGTGCTTTGTAAGTTTTAAGGCTTCCAGCGATAAAACTTGGGATACACACGCATCACTACAGGACCATCAAAGTCCCAGGATTTACAGGTGCCCAAGTATAGTGGCGGTTTATCGCCATTCGGATCAAAGAATGCTCCTGGAATAGATTGATAAGCTGCAGTAGCAAGGTTGAAGAGAAGCTCGCGCAAATGCGTGCAGCCTTTGATTCCACCGAGATGGGTATCAATCGTTTTGCGCCAACCCTTACCTAGTCGCTCTCCAATCAGTGAGTCCATCGGTGGAATAGCCGCTGTGCATTCTGCATGGGGCTGTCCATCCATTACCGCTTCAATTGCCTTGATGACAAACTCTTTATCAAGCGTCACCCGAACCCACATGTCATGAAAGGCTTCACCTGGTTGCCAGGTCTTTGCGCTTGTTTGGAATGGGTTTGTTTTGAAATCTTTGAGATGACCCTCGATATCCCATAAACCATCTTCTCGTGCGTAACCCTGAAAAGTAATTTCTCGAGTGTGTAATAGGGCGCGTGGTTTTGGGGTCGATAGCATGGTGATGGGACTTTTGATGAGGGTGGTCCAATGATAATGAATTGCAGAGTAAATATACTCAACTCAATATGGGCTGGCTCTGTAGTATCCTCTTCAGAATATGGCAAAACCTATTTCCCTAGAAAAAATTCTTTTTAGCCAAGGCTTTGGTACCCGTCGCTATTGCAGTGATTTGGTATACGCCGAGCTGGTTAAAGTAAATGGCGTGTTAGCTGAAGATCCAGAAGAAAGAATTTCCACAGAAAATCTGATGCTGAACGTAGAGGGTAAAGACTGGGAGTATCACGAGAAAGCTTACCTTGCTTTTAATAAGCCAGCGAACTACGAGTGTTCACATAAAACGACACACCATCCCAGTGTCTATAGCTTGCTCCCTAGTCCCTTTGTTGAGCGAGGGCTGCAATGCGTAGGGCGCCTAGACTATGACACCACTGGATTGCTTTTGATCTCAGATGATGGCCAGTTTATTCACAAGATGACGACCCCGAAGAAAAATATTGGTAAGGTCTATGAAATCACCACACCAGAGCCTATTACACAAAAACAAATCGATCATTTAATGAGTGGTGTAGTGCTCGATGATGATCCAAAACCTTGTTATGCCACAGCATGCAAGCAAATTTCTGATCACGTGTTGGCAATGACGATAGTTGAGGGACGCTATCACCAGGTAAAACGCATGATGGCGGCAGTTGGCAACCATGTTGCCAAATTGCACCGCACTGAAATTGGCGCATATCAAATGCCTGCTGATCTGGCAGAGGGTGAATGGCGCTGGCTCTATCCAGAAAACTTAAAACAGCTCTCCCAAAGCGTTGCTGTTTAAAGGAGGCCTTGTGTTAATTGATGACATTGATTTAAAAAAAGAAATTCCCATGTGGTCTGTAGATCTTCAGGGAATAACGATAGCGCGGGAATTTACCTTCGCAGACTTTCAGCAAGCTTTTGAATTTATGACGCTATGCGCACAGTATGCTGAAAAAATGGATCATCATCCTAATTGGTCAAACTCTTGGAATAAAGTCGCTGTCAAACTCACCACCCATTCTGCTGGCGCCTTGACTGCATTAGATGTTCAGTTGGCAAAGGCGATGGATGCCTTTGCTTCCCAAGTAAACCAACGCTGATTAGTGTTCGTCGCCTTCGTGCTCTTCCTCATTCATACTCATGAGGATGGTAGCTAGTAAGCCATAGACTACTTCGGTGGAGATCATGCCATCTTCATCGAGCTCATCAATTAAGTCGTTCAGACGATCCTCGGTTGGCTCGTTGAGCAAGGTCATTGCGCACTCGCACCCATAGTCAAAATCTTCATCATTCTGGGTTTGGTTTTCTTCGGTCATATTTATCCTTAATTGAGCTTTCAGGATAGCAAATTACGGCCTAATTCGATAGGGTTTTGCCCTAGACCAACGTATTTATGTGCAAGCGCAAAAAGTCCAGAATGATTTATAGTCTTTTGAAAAGAAAATCATAGGAGACAACATGCAATTAGACATTAATGGTCAGGTTCAGAATATTGATGTAGAGCCGAATATGCCCTTATTGTGGGCTATTCGGGAAGTGGTGGGGCTTACAGGTACCAAGTATGGCTGTGGTGTTGCGCAATGCGGAGCTTGCACTGTCTACCTCAATGGTGAGCCAGTTCGCTCGTGTTCAATTCCAGTGTCTGCTGTTGGTAAAGCCAAAATTACCACTATTGAAGCGCTCTCTAAAAACAATACCCATCCAGTCCAACAAGCTTGGGTTGCACTCGATGTTCCTCAATGCGGTTATTGTCAGTCTGGCCAGATTATGGCTGCCGCCGCTCTCTTAAGAAGAAATCCAAAGCCAACTGATGCCGATATCGATAACGCAATGGGCAATCTATGTCGTTGTGGAACGTACCAAAAGATTCGGGACGGAATTCATGTTGCCTCTGGTCAAAAGAAATTGGCAGATGTTTTGGCGCAATACAACGCCACTCCTGCGACACGTGGTTAAGGAGAAGAACATGACAACTAAAAATCAAACTCCCAATTTAGAAAGCACCTCACGTCGTGATTTCATCATCAAGGGCACCATGCTGGGTGGCGGACTCATGCTGGGCATAGGCGCCTTGCCTGATTTAGCATTTGCTCAAGCAGGCACTAAATACGATCCAAATACACCACTGCAAGCAGGTGAAGCCGAAGTCAATGCTTGGGTTAGCATTAAACCGGACGATACCGTCTATATCAGAATTGCTCGCTCGGAGATGGGTCAAGGAACACGTACAGGTCTTGCTCAATTAGTTACTGAAGAGCTCGAGTGCAATTGGAAAAAGGTTAAAACTCAGTCAGCTACTCCAGGACAAAGTTTGGCGCGCAAACGCGTTTGGGGTGAGCACGGTACTGGTGGTAGCCGCGGCATTCGGATCTCTGAAGATTATGTGCGTCGTGGCGCAGCAGCGGCTCGCATTATGTTGATGCAGGCAGCGGCTAATCAATGGAATGTACCCGTTGTAGAGTTGACTGTAGACAAAGGTGTGATTACTCATAAGGCAACAGGTCGTAAAACAACATACGGCAAAATGGCCGAGCTGGCCTCTACCTTAACCCCGCCTGATCCAAAGTCGATTACCTTGCGAGATCCTAGGGATTGGAAAGTTGCCGGACAGCCTTATGCGCGTTTAGATACTGCTAATAAAGTGAATGGATCAAAAATATATGGCGTTGATTTACAGCTTCCAGGAATGCTCTGTGCTTCTGTGAAGGCCTGCCCTGTTTTTGGTGGCAAATTGGTCAGTTATGACGAAGCCAAAATTAGAGAGATGCGCGGCGTGAAGGGCGTAGTCAAGATTGATGACAGTACTGTAGCGGTGGTAGCAGATACCTGGTGGCATGCAAATTCAGCGCTTAATGCTTTGCCCATTGTCTGGGATGAGGGCAAAGCTGCCACAGTGTCACAAGATGGCATCAATAAAATGTTGCGTGATGGTTTGGATGAGGAGGGTGACTTTTGGCAGCGTAAAGAGGGGGATGCACCTGCCGCTATCAATAGCGCCGCTAAAAAAGTAGAGGCCATTTATTACACGCCTTATCGTGCTCATGTCACGATGGAGCCTATGAATGCCACTGTCAAAATTACTGGCGATCGTGCAGAAGCTTGGGTGCCAACTCAAAATGGTGAGGGTTCTCATGCGGCTCTATCTGAAGCCACTGGATTACCACTCGCAAATTGCGAAGTATATAAATTAGATTCGGGTTGTGGCTTGGGTCGTCGTGGATCCATGCAAGACTTCACAACCTTTGCCGCCAAGGTGGCGCAAAAGTTTCCAGGGGTCCCGGTCAAAGTCATTTGGAGTCGTGAAGAAGACATGACACATGATTACTACCATCCGATAGCGATGGCAAAGATGACTGCTGGGATTGACGGCTCTGGCAATGTCACTGGTATGCACATCAAGGTTGCGGGTCAGTCCATTAATGCCACATTAGCACCTCAGGCCATTAAGAATGGTAAAGATGAGCGTCAGCTCCAAGGCTTTTATGAGAAGGGTCCTGATGCGCAACTTGGCTATACCTTCCCGACGCTCTTAACCGAGTATGTGATGAAAAATACCCATGTGCCGGTTGGCCCATGGCGTGGTGTGAATACCAACCAAAACGGCATCTTCATGGAATGTTTTATGGATGAGTGCGCTAAGGCAGCAGGTAAGGATCCTGTGAAATTTAGGCAGGCCCTCATGCAAAATCATCCAAAGCATTTAGGCGTACTGAATGCTGCTGCCAAAAAAGCGGATTGGGATAAACCATTGCCAGCAGGAACCTATCGTGGTGTTGCTCAGTTCATGGGTTATGCTAGTTACTCTGCTTGCGTTGCTGAAGTGACTGTGCAAAATAATGTGGTGAAGGTTACGCGCTTGGTATTTGCCTTAAATTCGGGGCATGTCGTTAATCCCTACTTAACCCGAGAGCAAATTGAAGGTTCTGTGGCGATGGCATTGGGCGCAATCTTCTTGCCAGAGATCTCTGTAGAAAATGGCCGCATCAAACAGCAGAATTTGGATACCTACCCAATATTGAAGTTATCCGCTACACCAAGGATTGAAACAGTCTTAGTTCCTAGCTTTGATTTTTGGGGTGGAGTGGGTGAGCCAACGATCTGTGTGGTTGGCCCGGCTGTTGCGAATGCCATTTCTGCTGCGATCGGTAGACCAGTCAGAAACTTCCCGCTGAGCAAGGAAGGACTGAGTTTGGCTTAAGTTTTAATCGGATTGCAATTAATTAACGACCCCATTGATTCAGGATCAATGGGGTCGTTTAATATGGCTTATGAATTTGATTAAGACAACGGTCTTCTTGCTTTCTTTGTTACCGCTGGCCCGCTTAGTTTGGCTTGGTGATCACGAAGGCTTGGGTGCTAACCCAATTGAATTCATCACTCGCTCAACGGGAACTTGGGCACTAGTCTTTTTATGCGTTACGCTGGCAATGACCCCTTTACGCTTGATGACGGGTTTGACTGCTTGGATCAAGTTACGCCGTATGTTGGGACTCTTTTGTTTCTTCTATGCCTGCATGCACTTTTCGATTTGGTTCTGGTTGGATCAGAATTTAAATTTGCAGTCCATGTGGAATGATGTTGTAAAGCGCCCCTTTATTACGATGGGCTTTCTGACTTTGGTATTACTTGTCCCATTGGCAGTGACATCAAATCATTGGGCAGTTCGTCAGCTTGGCAGGCGTTGGGCTTTATTACACAAGCTTATGTACTTAATCGTATGTACTGCAATCATTCACTATTGGTGGCATAAGGCAGGTAAAAATGATTTGGGAACAGTCTCGATTTATGCGGCAGTGATTTTTCTATTACTGATGTGTCGCATCCCAGCAGTCAGAAATATCCTCCAGAGTTACCGAAGTAATTCGCTTGGATGAAGTGCTGACTGCTGCCATACAATGAGTCTCATGAATACATTCGTCTCGAAGCTAAGCCCACTCTTGTTGTTGATGGGTGCTTTGGCTTGTTCCCAAACCCCTCCCTTGCCCCCTGGGTCGACCACTTATTCCCCATATACCCCTGGCCAGGTTCAGGAATTCAATAGGCAGTCTTTATCCCCGGTTGAAGGGCCGTTTGGTCCTGTGGATCCAAGAGCGGAAGATGCTCGTATAGCTAAAGAGCGAGCAATGGATTCAAAATTTTATAATCAACCACAGGGTGAAGAAGAGGCTGAGGCTATAGAAACCCAATCGGCTGATCCATATCAGGCTACAAAGCCTGTGATGACTTTCTAGGCTAGCGTTAGCTCGGGGATAGAGTCTATTTGTAATAGCGCTTGTGCTCCCTCTGGTGTGGCATTGAGCCATGCATCAAATAGTTCAGCTCGTAATGGCACCACTGTACGTTTCTCATCCTCAGATTTATGCATACGCTTCATCACTGGGTGGCTGCTCGCATCAATAGTGAGCATCGAAAATGAAACAATCAGCTCGCCGGTTTCTGGTTCAGTCCAGGTATCCCAGATAGAGGCAATGGCCATCGGTTCGTGATTGGCTTGCTTGATAGCAGTACGAACTGCTTTACCAGACTCATAACAAGGTTCATAAAAAGCATCCGCCAGGGCTAAGGCGTAATGTCGCTTAGTCCAGGCGAACTTATAAGAAGGCTTTTCAGCTACCGTTTCAACTCTCGCGTTATAAGTTTTTCTGCCGAAGGTTTCTTCTTTAGCCCAAGATGGCAACAGGCCAAAGCGTGCCAAGCCAATAGCAGTGCGGTCAGTGTTGTGACTTTTGAGGATGATGGGCCCCGGATATGTCGGGAAAACATCATGGGCATTCGATGGAGGTAGATCGAGGTCAAAGTGGGCTTTTACCCAATCAACATTTACGGTGGTGAGATATTGAACACACATAGGCATATTTTACTGTGGCTTATTCTGAATTGACCTATGCCTACTGGTACTATTGAGGCTAAATTTTAGAAAGATATATTCCTTATGAAACCTTTTATCTCTGTATTGAATCCAATGGTAGTGCGCTTTATTGCTGTAGGCGTATTGACTAGCGCGTTTGTTGGCGGTGCTTATGCGCAACAGAGCGGTTTGCCCATTAATGCTGCAGCTTCTGTTGATGGAACTATCATTACCAATGACATGGTGGAGCAGGGAATTAAGGTTGCGCTTTCACAAGGACAAAAAGATTCTCCGGAATTGCGCAAAATAGTGATTGAGAAGTATGTTGAAGTGTTACTACTTTCACAGCAAGCAGAGAAAGATGGTTTAGCAAATTCAGAAAAAGCCAATACACAGCTGATGATGATTCGTCAAAATTATTTGGCAGATCTAGAGCTATCAACATACATGGCTAAAAACCCAATTACAGATGCTGATGTTCAGGCCGAATACAACAAAGAGATTGCATCTTTGGGGCCTCAAGGCATGATTTCAGAGTACAAGGTAAGCGATATTGCTGTAGCAAGTGAGGCTGATGCACAAGCAGCTTTGGCGCGTATTAAAAAAGGTGAGCCATTTGATAAGGTTGCCAAGAGTGTTTCTTTAGCGCCGAATAAGGTTCAGGGCGGTGCTGTAGGTTGGATCCAGCCTGGTCAAGTAGCGCCACAATTGGCTTCTGTATTGATGACTCTTTCTAAAGGCCAGGTTTCGCCAGCTCCAATTCAGATGCAACAAGGTTGGTATTTAATCAAGCTAGAAGATAAGAAATCAAGCAAGCCACCAGCATTCGAGCAAGCTAAGGCAGCTATTCGTGCTGGCATGACGCAAAGAAAGCAATATGAATTCTTGGGTCAGATTGCAAAAGATGCAAAGATTGTGGTCCAGTAAAAGCAGTAATGCTTTTACTGTGGAAAAGGACTCCAGGGAGTCCTTTTTTATTTCCGCTCTAGCGTAATAAAGCTGAAGGTAATGTCGCCTTCGGATCCAGGGGTGCGCTCTACTTCTTTCCAATCCGATTCATTGGGAACTTCAAAAAAGGTATCGCCACCCTCAACGTCCATATCGATCTCGGTAATATAGAGTCGATCTGCTTTCGGAAAGGCCTGCGTGAAGAGTTGCTCACCGCCAATGACAAAAACACGTGGGAACTCACTTAAGCTATTCAAGGCTTCATTGAGTGATCCGACTAATTCGCCACCAGTAGCTTGATAGCTTGCATTGCGGCTCACTACGATGTTACGGCGTCCAGGAAGTGGGCGTCCTATAGATTCCCAAGTCTTGCGACCCATGATCACAGGGTGGCCCATGGTAACGCGCTTGAAGAACTGTAGATCAGCCGAGATCTTCCAAGGCATTTGATTGTCGCGGCCAATGACGTGATTGCGTGAGCGAGCAACGATCATAGAAATAGCAGGTTGAGTCATAAGTACGATTCTTAAATGGCTACAGGAGCTTTAATGTGAGGATGAGATTCATATCCAGCGATTTCGAAATCTTCAAACTCATAATCAAAGATTGAATCAGGCTTGCGCAAAATATTAAGCTTAGGCAAGGGGAAGAAGTCTCTCGATAGCTGAAGCTCGACTTGTTCAAGATGGTTGCTATACAAGTGACAATCACCGCCAGTCCAAATAAAGTCACCCACTTCTAGATTGCATTGTTGCGCCATCATGTGCGTAAGCAATGCATAGCTAGCAATATTAAAGGGCACACCCAAGAAGATATCTGCACTACGTTGGTATAGCTGACATGACAACTTGCCATCGGCCACATAAAACTGAAAGAAGGCATGACAAGGTGCTAAAGCCATGCGAGGAATATCCGCTACATTCCACGCAGAAACAATAATGCGACGTGAGTCTGGATTCTTTTTAATGGTTTCAACTACTTCTGAGATTTGATCAATGTGCTGACCATTCGGCGCAGGCCATGAGCGCCACTGATAACCGTAGATGGGGCCTAAATCACCATCAGGTGCTGCCCATTCATTCCAAATCGATACGCCGCGCTCTTTCAGCCAGTTATTGTTTGTGCTGCCTTTGAGGAACCAGAGTAATTCATAGATGATGGACTTCAGGTGTAGCTTTTTGGTAGTCACCATTGGGAAGCCGTCAGCCAAGTTAAAGCGCATCTGGTGCCCAAATACGGAGACCGTGCCAGTTCCGGTCCTGTCGGACTTTTGAACCCCCTTGGCGAGGACTTCTTTCATGAGATCGTGATATTGACGCATATAGATTGGCTAAAAGTGGTTATGTATTAACGAATTAGGGATAGCTTACTCGAATGTGGGCGACTTCACTCCCAAGGCCTTGTGAAGCTTAGGAGAGGTGGTTGTGTATTGGAGTTGAATCTGTTTTTCGGGGTTTAGATATGCCGCGGCAGCAAAGGCGGCAAGAGCTGCTTCATGGAACCCAGACAGAATTAATTTTTTCTTACCGGGGTAGACATTGATGTCGCCAACAGCGTAAATCCCGGGAATGCTGGTTTGAAATTTCTCGGTATCAACGCAGATTTGTTTGCGATCGATATTGAGGCCCCACTCCGCAATCGCGCCTAACTTAGGAGAAAGTCCATAGAACACCAAAAGATCCTCAAGCGGAATTTGTTTGGATTCGCCATCAATATTGGTGAAAGTGATCTCAGAAAGCGGACCATCTTTTGCTTCGTAAGCAGTGACTTGACCAATTAACAATTGCATCTGATTGCTGGCGCATAGCTCGCGCATTCTCGCAATCGATTTTGGCGCAGCCTTGAAATCATCGCGACGATGGATCAAAGTAACGCTCGCAGCAATTTCTGAAAAATGAATTGCCCAATCTAGAGCTGCATCACCCCCACCACAAATCACAATTCGTTTTCCCGCAAATTGCTCAGGATTTTTAACATGATAGAAAAGTTGTTTCCCTACAAAGGCATCAATGCCTTCAAGGTTGATAGTTCGGGGCTGAAAAGCCCCAACACCACCAGCAATAAAGACGGTTTTGCTGAGAAAATGAATGTCTTGTGAGGTGCTTATTAGGAAGCGCCCATCAGCCTGGCATTCGAGCTTGCTAACCTCTTGACCCAGATGAAATTGAGCGCTAAAGGGTGCAATTTGCTTTAGTAAATTGTTGGTGAGTTCGCGACCAGTACAGACTGGAATCGCGGGAATATCGTAGATGGGTTTATCTGGATAAAGCTCAATGCATTGACCGCCAACCTCTGGAAGTGAGTCAATGACATGGGCTTTAATTTCTAGCAGACCTAATTCAAAAACCTGAAAGAGACCCACAGGACCGGCGCCAATGATGACGGCATCGGTTTCTATAGGTTTATTCGACACAAATTTCTTTGGCTAGAAAATTACTTTACTAGCTGATCAAGTTTGTTTTTAACGTCTTTCCATTCTTCGGCATCCGGAAGAGCTGCTTTGGACTTAGTAATCGAAGTCCAAGAAGGGGAAAGTTCAGCATTGAGTTTGACGAATGCCTGTTGGTCACCAGGGACATCATCTTCAGCGTAAATAGCATTAACAGGACACTCCGGAACACAAACTGCGCAATCGATGCATTCATCTGGATCGATCACTAGAAAATTAGGACCTTCGCGAAAGCAGTCAACTGGGCAAACATCAACGCAGTCGGTGTATTTGCAACGGATACAAGCTTCGGTAACAACGTAAGTCATGGTGGTTTTGTTTCAAGAGCCCCAAAAAGCCGGGTGCTTAGTTATAAAACCCCAATTTTAGCTGAAGTAGCCTATTTTTCAGGCGAAAGGGTCTATTTAGTTGAGGTAAAGTTCCCACTATGAATACTGAGTCAAATACCCGCACTAGCAAGCAAAAACCCAGAATCCTGGTTGCAAGAGCCATTTTTCCAGAGGCATTAGCCAAATTAGAGGAATCTTTTGAGGTGAGATCCAATCAGGAGGATCGGATTTTCAGCTCTGAAGAGTTGCAAAAAGAACTCTCTGGGGTTGTAGGGGCTTTAGTTGCAGGCAGCGAAAGAATTGATGCAAACGCCTTAATGCATGCCAAAGATCTGAAAATTGTGGCCAATATTTCTGTGGGATATAACAATTTTGATGTGCCGGCCATGACTGCTGCTGGTGTAATCGCAACCAATACGCCAGATGTTTTAACCGACACAACAGCTGACTTTGGCTTTGCTTTATTGATGGCAACCGCAAGACGTATAACTGAATCTGAGCATTGGGTGCGGGCAGGTCAGTGGGATAAATGGTCGATTGTGAATAACCCCCTTGGCATGGATTTGCATCACAGTACAGTAGGCATTATTGGCATGGGCCGAATTGGTCAAGGCATTGCTAAGCGCGCATTAGGTTTTGGGATGAATGTGATTTATCACAATCGCAGTCATTTATCGGATGCCGATGAAAAAGCCTGTGGTGCAAAGTATGTTTCTAAAGAAGAATTGCTTCGCACCGCTGATCACGTAGTTCTAGTGTTGCCTTATAGCGCCGAGAGTCATCATACGATTGGCGCAAAAGAAATTGCACTCATGAAACCAACGGCAACCCTTATAAACATTGCCCGTGGTGGCATTGTGGATGATGCGGCTCTGGCTCAAGCTCTCAAGGAAAAAAGAATCTTTGCAGCCGGCTTAGACGTATTCGAAGGCGAGCCCAAAGTGCATCCCGAGCTATTGAAATTGAGTAACGTTGTGCTTGCTCCGCACATTGCTAGCGCGACAGAAAAAACACGTAGAGCGATGGTGGATTTGGCAGTAGATAATTTACGTGCGGCGCTTGATGGAAAGAAACCACCCAGCCTCATTAATGCGGAAGTTTACAAAATTTAGTAAAAATAAAGCCGAGCATTACTCGGCTTTATTGCTTGAAGCTTAGCTTCGAATATTAAATTAGTTACTCGGCGTCAATTTCTTCTGGCAGTTCGCGCATCGCTAATTCAATACCACCGAATTTTCCAGCAACCCAGTTATAGACTTTGCAGGCAATCCATAACAATCCAAACCCGAGCAGGGCATTGAGAATGAGTGCGGACAACACAGTAAATCCTGGAATGGCGCCGTCACGAATGAAGGCTACAAATAGAGCCAGCAATACGATTGGTACAGAGAAGCAGAGGTAAACCAAAACTAAGGTTTTGGCGGTATGCATTGGGTCTAGAAAGACGAGTTCTTTTTTGCTAAGTTTCATGATGACGCAATCTTAAAGCAGTCCATCAAAAAGCGCTATATCTACCCAGTCTCCAGCGGCAACATTTCCTTGCTCATGACCTAGGATTACAAAGCAATTAGCCTCACTCATCGAGCGCAAAATTCCGGCCCCCTGGCTGCCAGTCAGGCGTACCGTTGGCTTGCCATCCGCTCCACGCCCCAGAATGGCGCGCTGAAATTCTGTTCGACCTGGTTTTTTTCGAATGGGAACTTCGGCGATAGCCTGGGTGAGGGGTGGTTCAGTCTGATTGGCACCATTGAGTTGTAAAAGTGCTGCACGGACGAATTGATAGAAGGTCACCATGACCGCTACGGGATTGCCGGGTAGACCAAAGAAAAGGGTTTTGCGAGCAGAAGATTTTCCAGCGACTGGTTTGAGAACTCCAAAGGCCATAGGACGTCCTGGACGCATAGCGATTTTCCAGAAACCGACATCGCCTAACTCTTGCATGATCTGTTTTGTGAAATCTGCTTCACCAACCGAAACGCCCCCGGAGGAAATCAATACATCAGCTTTGCTAGCTGCCTCGATAAAGGCCTGCTTCAAAGAGGCGGGATCATCGCGCACAATGCCACAGTCAATGATCTCTAAATTCAGGCGATTGAGTAAACCAGTAAGACTGTAGCGGTTGCTGTCATAGATGCTGCCCGCCTCCAATACTTGATCTAGCGCGCGCAATTCATCGCCGGAAGACAGAATGGCCACTTTGAGTTTGCGCTTTACAGGTAAGGAGGCAATGCCAAGTGATGCGGCTAGACCTAGATCGGAAGGGTGCAGTAAGCGACCCGTAGCAATTGCAGATTTACCCTTTTGAAGATCCTCGCCACGTAGGCGTCTGTTCTCGCCAGGCTTTAATTGATCTTGCTTGAATTCAATCGTGAACGCATCTTTGGCACTTGTGAATTCTTGTGGAATGACGGTATCGCAGCCAGCAGGCATCACGGCACCCGTCATGATCTTGAGGCATTCCCCAGGGCCAATATTGCCCTCAAAGGGTTTGCCAGCAAGTGCTGTACCAACCACTTTCAAGGAGATGGTCATGCTGTTAGTGTCGAGACATTTGCCATCAAATGCAAAGCCATCCATGGCTGAATTGTCTGCAGCTGGCACATCGATAGGTGAAAGTAAATCGGCTGCCAATATCCGATTAATCGCTTGATCCAATGCAACAGTTTCAATATCTGCAGGATCATGAATCGTCTTAGATTCTTCAATGAGATCTTCTACCAACGCAGCAATTGCCTTGCGTGCATCATCAACATGTAGTGACGAGGTCAAGAGAATTTCCTGGTTTGGGGAATGACTCATGCTGATACTTCTTCTAGTAACTTTAGCTCTTCAGGAGTATTCACATTGGCAAATAGCTGAGGGTCATCAAAAATGACCGTACTGCTATGTAACTCTTTAAACCAGCGATCAATTTTGAGATCTCCTTTTTGGAGAAATTGATTCAATGAATCTTGCAAGTTACTCCGCATGAGGCAAAAAACAGGCTGCGCCCATACTTTGCCATCAACTTCCTTGGTAGAGGCGTACACCAAATCAAAATCCCCTCGCCCCATCTCGGCGATTAATAGCTCCGCGAGATTATTGGGTAACAAGGGGGAGTCGCAAGGTGAAGTTAGGAGATAGGCCGTCTTGCAGGACTTCAAGCCTACAGAGAAGCCTGCTAATGGCCCTGAGAAATCTGGCGTTTCATCCATGATTACTGGGTATCCATAGCTCGCATACTTTGTGATGTTGCGGTTGGCATTAATCACAATGGTTTGCACCTGGGACTTGAGCTTTGCGATAGCTGACTCGATGAGTGGTTTACCGTGAAAAGGGATTAAACCTTTGTCAATGCCACCCATGCGTTGCGCTCGTCCACCAGCAAGTATGAGTCCGGTAATGTCTTTAGTAGAAATCATTAACCACCAATGTAGGACATTTCAACCTTGCGGTTGCCGGATAACAGATTCGCGGTATGTGAACCCCGAATTTCAGAATAGTGATCGTCGCGGGTTGACCAGGTATTCATTACCGCATTGGCGATTTCTAAATCACTTTTGCCAGAGCGCAGCAAGGTTTTGAAATCAAAACCTTCATTGGCAAAAAGGCAAAGATACATTTGCCCATCAGTCGAGATGCGAGCTCTAGAGCATTCGTGACAGAAAGTTTGGGTAACACTGGAGATCACGCCAATCTCACCTGAGCCATCCACATAACGCCAGCGCTGTGCGACTTCGCCGGTGTAGTTAGCTTCAACAGGCTCCAGAGGAAAAGCTTCATGAATTCTAGCAATGACCTCTTTGGATGAAAGTACTTGCTCCATATTCCAGCCATTGGAGCTGCCCACATCCATAAATTCAATAAAACGCAGTATGACGCCACTGCCTTTAAAGTGCTTAGCCATTGCAACAATCTCATGATCGTTGGTACCTTTTTTCACCACCATATTGACTTTGATGTTCTGGAATCCTGCTTCTTGTGCGGCGGCAATTCCATCAAGTACATCGGCAACTGGGAAATCAACATCATTCATTTTTTTGAAGATCGCGTCATCCAAACCATCAAGACTCACTGTCAATCTTTGCAGACCAGCTGCTTTTAGCGCCACGGCTTTCTTGCGTAAGATGCTGCCGTTAGTAGTGAGAGTGAGGTCCAACGCTTTATCTTCTAATGTTCGTACTTTGGCCAACATCTCAATCAGCACTTCTAAGTTTTTGCGCAACAAAGGCTCGCCGCCAGTTAATCTAATTTTTTCAACGCCTAATGTGGCGAAAATAGAAGTGAGGCGAGTAATTTCTTCAAAGCTCAGTAATTCTTTGTGGGCCAAGTAAGGATAGTTTTGATCAAACACTTCCTTAGGCATGCAATAGGTGCAGCGGAAGTTGCAGCGATCAGTTACAGAGATGCGTAGATCTCTTAGGGTGCGTCCCCGAGTGTCTTTCGTATGGCTATGAGGCGTGACGAGTTCGGCACCAATGGGTGGCGTTAGGCCTTTGCCTTCGTCAATTCGGATGGGGATTACTTTTTCAACCATGTACTCAATTATGGCTGTGAAACGGGGTTTCTGCCAAACCGCCAAATATCCTTTTGAGATAAATGGCGGTCTGGAGAAAAGCTTTAATAAGCGTTAAACCGTTTTTTCTTGGCCGCCGGTTTCTACTAAAACCATTGGACCATCAGGAAGGCTCGCAGCCGGTTTAGGCGCTCTGCCCAAGTTATGGGCAACAGGCTCTGCCTGAATCTGGCTTTGGGCATCAGCATGCTTTGAAGAGTCGGTAGCGACCCAGATCATGCCAGCTGATTGCACAACGCTATGCAGCGGAGTTTCTTCAAGCGGCTGGAAGGCAACTTTAGGAAGTTCTGGTGCAGGTTTGGTGATTACTTCTAACGTAGCAGCCGCAACAGCAACTGGTGCTGGGGTGGATGCTGGAGCAGAATTTTGTGCAGGACGATTGGATTGACGTGGAGCACGTGGTGCGCGCTCTTGTCTTTCTTGTTTCTCTGCTACAGGTTTAGCGTTGCCAAAGCTGTTCGCAATGTTCTGCATTGGCATGCTTGCAGATGCACCAGCCATTCCTACTGGAGGGCCTGCAAATGGACTTGCGGACACAGCGGTTACTGGTGCGCCGGCAACTTCATTGCCGCCTTCTGTGCGCTCACCACGTTGACCACGACCACGACCGCGACGGTTGCGACCACGACCACGACGCTCTTCACCATCGGCACCAGGAGTAGCTTCACTACCAGGAGCGGCTTCAGTTGCAGGAGTTACTGCTGCTGGATTGGCTTGATTGCGGTTTGCATCTTGGCGCTCTGGCTTCGGACTATTTTGGTTGCCTTGGTTACGATTGCCGTTACGGTTGTTGCGGTTACGGTTGTTGCTAGTACCTTCTACTGGAGTACCTTCGGTTGCGGCAACTGCTGGGCGCTCAGTACGCTCGCCACGACGGTTGCGACCGCGATTGCGATCGTTGCCATTACGGCCTTGATTGCGGCCACGTGGGTTGCTTGCTGCAGGCTTCTCTTCAACTGCTGGAGCTGAGGAGAAAAGCTTTTTAATAAATCCAAAGAAGCCGCCAGAACTTTCTGTCGCCACTTTTTCAGTGCGTACAGGACGTGGCTGGCTTACTGGTGCAGGTTGCGTTGGAGTGATGCCTTTAACGGCTGCTTCCGGACGTACTTTTACATCCGCATCTTTTTTGCTAACGGTCGTGTCTGTCTCGAGTTCGCGAGCAGCTTCTTCCGCCATCACATAGCTAGCCTTTTGGTCGTCAAGACGTGGGTCGTCATGACGCAAACGCTCTAGTTTGTAATGCGGAGTTTCTAAATGCTTGTTAGGAACCATCAAGACGTTCACTTTGAAGCGAGTCTCGATCTTGATGACTTCAGCACGTTTTTCATTCAGGAGGAACGCAGCTACTTCGACTGGTACCTGTGTATGAATTGCTGCCGTGTTTTCCTTCATCGCTTCTTCTTGGATGATGCGCAGAACTTGTAATGCAGAAGATTCGGTATCGCGAATGTGGCCAGTGCCGTTACAACGTGGGCAGGTTACATGGCTGCCTTCAGACAGTGCAGGGCGCAAACGCTGACGTGACATTTCCATCAAGCCAAACTTGGAGATCTTGCCCATCTGAACACGAGCACGGTCATGACGCAAAGCATCGCGTAAGCGGTTCTCAACATCTTTCTGGGCCTTGCTCGATTCCATATCAATGAAGTCGATCACGATTAAGCCACCCAAGTCACGTAAACGTGCTTGACGGGCGATTTCATCAGCAGCTTCTAAGTTGGTACGAGTTGCAGTCTCTTCGATATCAGAGCCACGGGTTGCACGTGCTGAGTTGACGTCGACTGAAACCAAAGCTTCAGTATGGTCGATCACGATTGCGCCGCCAGATGGCAATGGCACAGTGCGTGAGTAGGCAGTTTCAATTTGATGCTCAATTTGGAAGCGAGAGAACAAAGGCACATCGTCTTGATAACGCTTAACTCTTGGCAAATTGTCAGGCATTACTACAGACATAAATGCTGCAGCTTGTTCGTAGATGTCATCGGTATCAATGAGGATCTCACCAATATCAGGCTGGAAGTAATCGCGTATCGCGCGAATCACTAAGCTAGATTCGAGATAGATCAGTAATGGAGCGGAGTTGCCTTTAGCAGCTTCATCAATCGCTTTCCACAATTGCATGAGGTAACTTAAGTCCCATTGCAATTCGGTGGCGTCGCGCCCAATACCGGCGGTACGAGCAATGATGCTCATGCCATCTGCCACTTCTAATTGAGCCATCGCTTCGCGGAGTTCTTGACGGTCTTCACCTTCAATACGGCGGGAAACGCCACCTCCACGTGGGTTATTCGGCATGAGAACCAAATAACGACCTGCCAAGGAGATAAAGGATGTGAGGGCTGCACCTTTTTGGCCGCGCTCCTCTTTTTCTACTTGAACAATGATTTCTTGACCTTCGCGTAAGGCATCCTTAATGGAAGCGTTGCGGACGTCGGTACCTTCTTTAAAGTAACTGCGAGCTACTTCCTTGAATGGCAAGAAGCCATGGCGCTCTTCGCCGTAATTGACAAAGCAGGCCTCAAGGGAAGGTTCAATACGGGTAATGACACCTTTGTAGATATTGCCTTTGCGTTGTTCACGACCGGCAGCTTCGATATCGATATCAATAAGTTTTTGACCATCAACGATGGCAACTCGCAACTCTTCTTGTTGAGTTGCATTAAACAACATGCGTTTCATAACACTCTCCTATGGGGGAGGGCGTCGCTGCGCGCTGCGTTAGGGGACAAGTTAAATACCGCTTGGGACTAAGCCCAAGGTGGTTTAAGAGTGTGGATCATGCAAATCTAAGCATTTTTTGCCTAGTTCACCAGCTTAACTGTTGGTTAATTTGGTGCCACACTTGACGATCGCCGCAGAGACCTCCTTTAGGTCATCAATGCAGGCGCGCGCCTGAAAACTGTCTTCTAATCGCGGGTCGCGGCATACGGCACACCAACCCTGCGCCTCATTACAACGGGGGAGGGGCAACCCCGGGAGTCTTTTAAAGGGCGACTCCAAGCTCCACGATTCAAACCTGACTTCAGGCTGGTCTCGGGCCAATAAATTGGCTAGAGCGTTGATTATACGGCACAAGTTGCGTGACAATGGGGTATTGTTGAGTCCCTTGTCATCCCCTGGTGGGGTCACAAGAGAGATAAATCATGAAATCCGAACCCATTTCCAAGCCTTTAAAGGTAAAAACGTCCACTACTTCAGCCCCTGCTGCAGTGCACCTTCAGACCATTGGTCCCGAAGAAGCCGGTCAACGCCTAGATAACTATCTATTGCGCTGGGCCAAGGGGGTTCCCAAAAGCCATGTTTATCGAATTATTCGATCTGGCGAGGTCCGGGTCAATAAAAAGCGGGCTGAGCCAACAACTCGTCTGATTGAGGGGGATGTGGTGCGATTGCCCCCAGTTCGAATTGCTGAGCCTGCCCAAATGGCTGCAGTCAATAGCGCCCAAACCAAATCTCGGGCGCATGGCTACTCAGACAAAATGCCGATTCTTTTTGAGGATGAAGCACTCTTAATAGTAAATAAGCCGGCGGGCTTAGCCGTCCATGGTGGCTCAGGTATCGCCCTTGGTGTCATTGAGACCCTGCGTATTACCCGTCCAGAACTTAAGTTTCTGGAATTAGTGCATCGCCTAGACCGAGATACCTCAGGCGTTTTACTCTTGGCTAAAAAGCGGAGCGCTTTGGTGGAGCTGCATCGTCAAATTCGTGAGGGTCAAACTGATAAGCGCTATTACTTGCTTGCACATGGTGAAATCGTGCAGGGCGCTCAAACCATGCAGCTCAAATATCCGCTGCATAAATATCTTCTGCCCAATGGCGAGCGCCGTGTTCGGGTTGATCCAGATGGAATACCAAGTCACACCTCTTTAAGGGTGACTAAAGCGCTAAAGAGCGAGGGTGCCTCAATCACTCTTGCTGAGGCGCAACTCAAGACGGGACGCACTCATCAGATTCGGGTGCATTTGCAAAAATTGGGCCATGCAATTTTGGGCGATGATAAATATGGCTTTGAAGATTTGGATAAGATAGTTAAATCCAAACGCTTATATTTACACGCTCATCTGGCTGGTTTTACTCATCCGCGTACTGGTGAAAAGATGCGGATTGAGTCGCCATTGCCCCCAGAATTTGCGGCCATGATGAAAACCTTTGAGCAGTAAATATCAGAATGTCCCAAGCAAATAAATCGAATCGTCCCTATGACCTGATTGTGTGGGATTGGGATGGAACCATCATGGATTCGACGCCAACCATCGTGCATTGCATTCAGCAAGCCTGTCGCGATTTAGGCTTTAAAGCGCCTGACGACACATTAGCGAGTTCAGTCATTGGTTTGGGAATTCAGGATTCATTGCGCAGAGCAGTGCCTTGGATAGAGCCGGCCCATTTCCCAAAGCTGACTGAGCGTTTTCGTTATCACTACTTAGCCAAAGATCATGAGCTCGATTTGTTTGTTGGCATTCGAGAGCTCTTAGAAGAGTTGCATGCTAAACAGTATTTACTAGCTGTTGCCACTGGAAAGTCACGCGTCGGATTGGATCGCTCGCTTGGGCATCATCAGATCGGCCATCTCTTTCATGAGACCCGTACAGCTGACGAATCTTTTTCTAAGCCTCATCCAGGAATGTTGTTGGAACTATCGGATGTCACCCAGGTGCCGACCCGTCGCATGCTGATGATTGGCGACACTACCCATGACTTAGATATGGCGGCGAATGCAGGAGTCGATGCAGTAGCAGTGACTTACGGTGCCCATCCCCCGAGCACTCTGAAGGAGTCACCTTCATTGGCGCATGTTGATGATGTCACTCAGCTATCTCAATGGCTTAAAAATAATTTGTAATCTGATTGGTAACACTAAGGAATTTATAGATGGAAAACAATCCAAACCCGAATTGGGAGCGCCAAGCTCTTGAGCATCTCTTGTTGGAGAATTTGAAGGAGACTCGTAAAGCACGTCGTTGGAAAGCGGTACTGCGAGTGCTCACCTTGCTAGTCATTATTGGCGCACTGCTTTCGATATTTGACTTTCATCTTCCAGGCAAGGGCATGGGGGTAGAAAAGCACACTGCGTTGGTAACACTTGAAGGAGAAATTTCTTCCAGCTCGATGGCTAATGCGATGGATATCAATTCATCTTTACTATCTGCATTCGAGAATGAACATAGTGCTGGGGTTGTGTTGCGCATTAATAGTCCTGGAGGTTCGCCAGTTCAAGCCGGCATGATCAATGATGAGATCCACCGCTTGCGCAAGCTCTATCCCAAAAAACCGTTTTATGTCGTAGTCGAAGACATTTGCGCATCTGGTGGTTACTACGTGGCAGTCGCTGCGGATCAAATCTTGGTTGATAAAGCCAGCTTAGTGGGATCCATTGGCGTGATCATGGAAGGCTTTGGTTTTACAGGCCTCATGGATAAGTTGGGCGTTACTCGTCGCATGATTACTTCAGGCTCTAATAAAGGCATGATGGATCCGTTTAGCAAAGAGAATCCAAAGCAAATTGAAATGGTTAAGACCATGATTGATGAGATTCACCAGCAATTTATTGCAGTGGTGAAAGAGGGTCGTGGCGATCGCTTAAAAGACGTGCCAGATTTATTTTCTGGCCGCATCTGGAATGGCGAGCAAGCGGTCAAGATTGGATTGGTTGATGGGTATGGTACGGTTGATACGGTTGCGCGCGACATCTTTAAGGCGCCCGATATTCTGGACTACACCATGAAGGAGAATTTCGCTGAGCGTGTTGCTAAACGCTTTGGCGCTGAGGCTGGGGCTGCTGCTGGTAAAGCTCTAGTGAAGACATCAGATTTAAAGTAAAAATAAAGTATTCAAGATTTAGGCCAATAGTAGAAATACTGTTGGCCTATTTTGTAATGAAGAGCATGCAGCTTCATTCGGGTAGCGTTTGCGCCAATCCGCAATTGAAAGGGTGGCAATCATTTCTGATGGCAGGCTAAGGTCCACTCCGAGGCATAACAAGCTTTGCGGTGCCAACGAATGGATACAAGCCATGAGCATGGCAGTATTTCGATACGGTGTCTCAATCCAAATTTGAGTTTGTTGTAATTTACGAGACTCAAGCTCGAGTTGTTTAAGTTTGGCAGCGCGCTCATGGGTGTCATGGGGCAAGTACCCCTGAAATGCAAAGCGTTGACCATTAAGTCCACTTGCCATGAGGCCCAACAAGATAGAGCTTGGTCCAACTAGTGGTTTGACTCTGGCGCCAAGCTTGTGGGCCGCTAGCACTAACTCTGCGCCAGGGTCTGCAACGCCGGGGACCCCTGCTTCAGACATCAAGCCCATATCATTTCCGGCAAGCAAAGGTTTGAGTAAATCGGCGGGTTTCACCGCATCACCATACTTTGCGTTACGCGCAGCACCACGCCATTCACTCATTTGCATTTCTTGAACCGTGCACGCTAATGGAGAAATAGAATCGACCGCTTTTAATAATGCGCGGGCTGTCTTGGCATCTTCAACAATCCAGTGCTTTAGCTTGGCTGTTTGCGTAATCGTTTCGGATGGAAGTACCCAAGGCAATTGCTCAGTGCGACCATCATCACCCAAGGTATTGGGAGCTAAATACAGGGTGCCGAGTTTGCTCATGAATTGTTTTTTCTAATGAATCTAGTGATTAATTTTTGTTTGATATTTTTGATGGAATTGCAAAGCCAGCATCGCGTAGCATGCCGGTTAATGCGATTAGCGGCAAGCCAATTAAAGCGGTTGGGTCATCACTCTTTATGGACTCTAGCAGGCTAATACCAAGGCCTTCAGACTTAGCGCTGCCAGCGCAGTCATAAGGTTCTTCGGCATATAGGTAGGCCTCCAAAGTGCTGTCTGGAAGTTTGCGAAAGGTGACTTCAGTAGGAACGCATAAAGTAGTTTGGATATCGCCCTTCATCAAACACAGCGCTGTTTGAAAAGTCACTACTTGACCGCGCATGAGTTGTAACTGTGCCAATGCTCTTTCAAAATTACCGGGCTTACCAATCGCTGCACCACACAGATCGGCAACTTGATCAGAGCCAATGACCCACGCATCAGGATTCCCTTTGGCAACTGCTGCTGCTTTAGCTTGAGCAAGTCGAAGTGCTAAATCGAGTGTGCTTTCTCCGGCGAGTGGTGTCTCATCTACATTTGGTGAAATGACTTCAAAAGGAATGCGTAGACGCTCTAAAAGCTCACGGCGATATTTGGATGTAGACGCTAAGATGAGGGGTGGGTTTTGGAAACTACTCATTCTGTTTTGTGCTTTCTGGTGCGGCTTCATTTAGACTGATGCCATGAATCGTAATCAAGTTTTACCTCAAGTCGAGCTATCTGCCGAGCCAAGCGCCTTAAAGAGGGTAGATTTTTGTGCCCCTCAATCTTATAAAGGCGCTGGTTTTTTAAGTATGTCAGATATGCCAAGATTGGCTGAGGAGGCTTCAACCGTCAATCCAGCCGATGGCTTCAATTGGTTAGTAGAGACCTATTTTGAAGATTCCCCGGGTAGTGAGCCTCATCAAATCCTTGAATTAGGCCTAAAAGGGCGTCTGCACCTGGTCTGTCAGCGCTGTTTACAAGATTGCGCGGTGGATTTAGACGAAAAACGTCGATTTATTCTGGTTTTGACGGATTCTGAGGCTGATGAGTACCCCGTTGAGGATGAAGAGCAAGAGCCTCTGGTCGTAAATCAGCATTTCAACCTTCTGGAAACCATTGAGGATGAGGTTTTGCTGTCTTTGCCTCTAATTCCAAAGCATCCCGATGGGTTTTGTGAGCCCCATGCTTCTACCTTTGGCGATGAGGGTAAAGAAGAGGTCTCAAATAAGCGGGAAAACCCCTTTAACGTATTGAAAAATATGAAGAAAAACTGAAATTAGGGGTCTGATTTCGGTTGTTGTTTTATGTATCTTTTGTCAAAAAATCAAGCATTTAGGCGCATTTCCATGCTAGAATATCGCCTTGCTTAGGAGTTCAATATGGCCGTTCAACAAAACAAAAAATCACCTTCCAAACGTGGCATGCATCGTGCGCACGACTTCTTGACCGCACCTGCTACGGCTGTTGAAGCCACAACTGGTGAGGCTCATTTGCGCCACCACATTTCACCTAACGGCTACTATCGTGGTCGTAAAGTTGTTAAAACTAAAAACGACTAATTTTTTAGTCTAAACAGATAGAAGCGGCTCCAGTAAAAGCCGCTTTTTTCTTGGATAAATCACTTGCAGCAATCAATCAGCTTATGAGCGTTACTCTCGCTATTGATGCCATGGGCGGAGATCATGGAGTCGTCGTGACGGTTCCGGCTGCCTGCGATTTTTTAGAAAAACACGCTGATGTGAAGATTGCCCTCGTTGGTGATCCCGATTTAATCAAGCAAGTCTTGAGTAAATCTCCCAAAGCTCCTATGGAGCGAATTCAAATTATTTCCGCTAGTGAAGTTGTCTTGATGGATGATCCCATTGAGATCGCTCTGCGTCGCAAAAAAGATTCCTCTATGCGCGTTGCCATCATGCAAGTGAAGGAGGGTGTCGCTGATGCAGTGATCTCTTCTGGTAATACTGGCGCACTCATGGCGATCTCTCGCTACATTCTTAAAACGCTTGATGGTGTTGATCGTCCTGCGATAGCTACCGCCATCCCCAATGAATTAGGGCGCGGTACAACTATGCTGGATCTTGGCGCAAATGCCGACTGCGAGCCAATGCATTTAGTGCAGTTTGCCCAGATGGCAAACGTGATGGTGCAGGTGGTTGATGGTAAACAAAACCCTTCAATTGGCCTTCTCAACATTGGTGAGGAAGTGATTAAAGGCAATGAGGTTGTTAAGCAAACCAGCGAGTTACTTCGCCAAACCTCTTTAAACTTTTATGGCAACGTAGAAGGTAATGATATTTTCAAGGGCACTACGGATATCGTGGTGTGCGATGGTTTTGTTGGCAACGTCGTTCTGAAAGCCAGTGAAGGTTTGGCAAAAATGATGAGTGGCTTGATTCGTCAAGAATTTAATCGCTCATGGCTTACGAAGTTGATGGCGATCTGTGCAATGGTGCCATTGCTAAGAGTGCGTAAGCGTGTTGATCATCGTCGTTACAACGGCGCAGTATTGTTAGGTTTACGTGGTTGTGTGATTAAAAGCCATGGTTCTGCCGATCGCTTTGCATTTGGCTTTGCCTTGGATCGCGCCTATGAAGCGGCTAAGAACCGCATGGTAGAGCGCATTGCTGCAGCCTTTGTGGTGGAGACAAAAGTATGAGTATTTTTGCAAGAGTAGCGGGCACTGGAAGCTATCTTCCTGAGTTGCGCTTAACTAACCAAGATTTAGTCGAGCGTCTTGCCAAAACTGGTTTGGAGACCAGCGATGAGTGGATTAAGACACGAAGCGGTATCTCTGCACGTCACTTTGCTGCTGAAAATGAGTTGACTAGTGATCTGGCTGTCAAGGCGGCACAAGCTGCATTGATTAGTGCTGGTATTACCTCTGAAGATTTGGACCTTATCATTTTGGCCACTTCTACCCCAGATCATTTGGGCGGTTTTCCAAGTACTGCTTGCGTAGTGCAAGACAAATTAGGTGCGCACACTGCTTGTGCGGCTTTTGATGTGCAAGCAGTCTGTGCCGGCTTTACTTATGCGCTTGCTATTGCAGATGCGTTTATTCGTTCTGGCTCATACAAAAAAGTATTGGTCATTGGCGCAGAAACATTCTCCCGTATTTTGAATTTCCAAGACCGTGGCACTTGCGTCTTGTTTGGCGATGGTGCTGGAGCTGTTGTGCTTGAGGCCTCTAAAGAAGCGGGCATTCTCTCTACCGCATTACATGCTGATGGTAGTCAGCGCGATATTTTGTGCGTTCCTGGGCGCGCTGGAAATGGCGGAGTACACGGCTCTCCATTTATGACTATGGATGGTCCAGCAGTCTTTAAGCTCGCTGTGAAGGTCTTGGAGCAAGTAGCTCACGAAGCACTCGAAAAAGCGAATCTCAAGGCCGAGCAAATCGACTGGCTAGTCCCGCATCAAGCCAATATTCGCATTATGGAAGGCACCGCTAAAAAGATGGGTATGTCCATGGATAAAGTCATCGTTACTGTGCATGAGCATGGCAATACTTCGGCTGCATCGATTCCATTGGCGTTGGATGCTGGTGTGCGGTCTGGGCAGATTCAGCGTGGACAACATCTCTTGCTAGAGGGTGTTGGCGGTGGTTTTGCTTGGGGTGCGGTTGCCATTAAATATTAAGAGCGGCACACTATTTTTATTCATTCATCTCTTTAATTTCTTTTTAGCGAATTAATCACATGACATTTGCATTTGTATTCCCTGGTCAAGGTTCTCAATCCGTTGGCATGCTCAATTCCATTTCTGAGCGCCCAGAAGTACGCGCAACATTGCAAGAGGCTTCTGAGGCATTGGGTGAAGACGTTGCAAAGCTGATTTCTGAAGGCCCTGCTGAGGCGCTGTCATTAACCACGAATACTCAGCCTGTAATGTTGACTGCGGGCGTTGCTTTTTATCGAGCCTGGTTGGCAGCGGGTGGTTCTGCACCCAAGGTAATGGCGGGACATAGTCTTGGTGAATATTCCGCTTTGGTTGCATCCGGCGTCATTTCTTTTAAAGATGCCGTACCTTTGGTGCGCTTTCGTGCTGAAGCAATGCAAAGTGCAGTACCTGTCGGTACGGGCGGCATGGCTGCTATTTTGGGTTTGGATGATGCCGCGGTGATTCAGGTTTGCGCTGAAGCAAGTGCTGCTGCTGGCGGTGTTGTTGAAGCCGTCAATTTCAATGCCCCTGGTCAAGTAGTGATTGCTGGTGCAAGTGATGCCGTTACTAAAGCATGTGAATTATTAAAGGCTGCTGGCGCTAAGCGTGCTTTGCCATTGCCAGTATCTGCACCATTTCACTCTTCTTTATTGCAACCCGCTTCTGAAAAGCTCAAAGGCTATTTAGCCAATATCGAATTTAAAGCCCCCACGATTTCTGTGATCAACAACGTTGATGTTGAAATCTTGAGTGATCCGATTGCAATTAAAGATGCCTTAGTGCGTCAAGCTGCTAAGCCTGTGCGTTGGCAAGAAACCATTCAGGCTATGGCTTCTCAAGGCATTACTCAGGTAGTGGAATGTGGCCCTGGCAAAGTGTTGGCAGGCCTTACTAAGCGTATTAATGATCAAGTGACTGGTGTGCCAGTATTTGACGAAGCTAGCTTGAATGAAGTCCTGGCAAGCTTGAAATAAAACAAGATTAAAGAAATATAGAACTGAGCGGAAAACAAATATGAATCTCGACTTAAGCGGACAAATTGCCTTGGTAACTGGCGCCTCGCGCGGCATCGGCCAAGCGATTGCGGATGAGTTAGTTAAGTGCGGCGCAAAGGTAATTGGAACAGCTACATCCGAGAGTGGAGCAAAAGCGATTAATGAGCATTTAAGAGCTGCAGGCGGCGCCGGCAAAGTGTTGAATGTGAACGCCCCAAATGCTTGCGAGGAAATTATTGATCTGATCGTCAAGGAATATGGCGGTATTAATATCTTGGTCAATAACGCTGGCATTACGCGTGACAACTTATCGATGCGCATGAAGTCTGATGAGTGGACGGATGTGATTGATACCAACTTAAGTTCAGTCTTCCGTCTTTCTCAGGCAGTGATGTGCCCAATGATGAAGGCTCGTGGTGGCCGCATTATCAATATCACCTCTATTGTTGGTCATATGGGTAATCCTGGTCAGGCAAATTACGCAGCTGCAAAAGCAGGCGTTTCTGGAATGACTCGTGCCTTAGCTCGTGAAATTGGTAGCCGTAATATCACTGTGAATTGCGTGGCCCCTGGATTTATCGATACCGATATGACCCGCGCTTTGAGCGAAGAACAGCAAAATGCCCTAAAAGTGAACATTCCTTTGGCTCGCTTGGGTAGCCCTGAGGATGTCGCCCAAGCGGTGGCCTTTTTGGCCTCCCCAGCGGCTGGTTACATTACGGGTAGCACCTTACACGTCAATGGCGGACTCTATTTAGCCTAACGGCAAAGCAGGGATTTGGTCATTTTTAGGCGAATTTGCTAATTCGGTCCGCCAAACTGATAAAATCCTTTCATCGTTTTTACAACCCCTGGGGAAATTAATGGACAACATCGAACAACGCGTTAAGAAAATCGTCGCTGAGCAATTAGGCGTCGCAGAAGGAGACATCAAGAATGAATCTTCTTTCGTGAACGACTTGGGCGCTGACTCTCTTGACACTGTTGAGCTGGTTATGGCTTTGGAAGATGAATTCGGCATCGAAATTCCTGATGAGGAAGCTGAAAAGATCACCACAGTTCAGCTCGCGATCGACTTCGCTACATCTAAAGCTCAGGGTTAATTCCCTAGCCTAGGTATTACTGTGTCAGTATCAAATGGCCGACGCCGGGTAGTAGTTACCGGCCTTGGTCTTATCTCACCTGTTGGTAATTCGGTTGATGTAGCTTGGTCTAATTTGCTCGCGGGCAAATCAGGCATTGCTACTATCACCAAGTTTGACCACACTCCGCTTAGCGTTCACTTCGCTGGAGAGGTGAAAGATTTCAATGTCGAAGAATATGTTTCTGCCAAAGAGGCGCGCCATATGGATACCTTTATCCATTACGGCATTGCTGCTGGTACGCAAGCTATTCGCGACAGTGGTTTAGAGATCACTGAACAAAACGCTGAGCGCGTAGGCGTCATGGTGGGCTCCGGTATCGGTGGTTTACC
This sequence comes from Polynucleobacter sp. JS-JIR-II-50, assembly GCF_018687895.1. Lineage (NCBI taxonomy): Bacteria > Pseudomonadati > Pseudomonadota > Betaproteobacteria > Burkholderiales > Burkholderiaceae > Polynucleobacter > Polynucleobacter sp. JS-JIR-II-50. The sequence continues at coordinate 403,511 of NZ_CP061307.1, forward strand.
AATGATTGAAGAAACGGGTGCTGAGTTATTGGCTCGTGGCCCTCGTCGTATCTCGCCTTTCTTCGTTCCAGGCTCCATCATCAATATGATTTCTGGCCACCTTAGTATTTTGTTTGGTCTTAAAGGTCCAAACGTTGCTGCGGTGACAGCATGTACGACTGGATTGCACAGTATTGGTTTGGCTGCGCGCTTAATTCAGTACGGTGATGCTGATGTCATGGTTGCTGGCGGTGCTGAATCCACTATCTCCGCATTAGGGGTTGGTGGCTTTGCTTCTGCAAGAGCGCTTTCTACACGCAATGATGATCCTGCAACTGCATCACGCCCTTGGGATAGAGACCGCGATGGTTTTGTTCTGGGTGAGGGCGCAGGCGTAGTTGTGATTGAAGAGTATGAACACGCTAAAGCCCGCGGCGCAAAAATTTATTGCGAATTACTGGGCTTCGGTATGAGTGGTGACGCTTATCACATGACTGCCCCAAATATGGATGGTCCCCGTCGTTGTATGGTCAATGCAATGCGCGATGCTGGCCTCAACTCTGACCAGATTCAATATATCAATGCTCACGGTACTTCCACGCCGTTGGGTGATAAGAACGAAACTGGCGCTATTAAGGCCGCTCTTGGCGACCACGCTAAGAAGACTTTAATTAACTCCACCAAGTCGATGACTGGCCACCTCTTGGGCGGCGCAGGTGGCTTGGAGTCTGTTTTCACGATTTTGGCTCTTCATCACCAAAAATCGCCACCTACTATCAATATCTTCAATCAAGATCCTGAGTGTGACTTGGACTACTGCGCCAATACCGCTAGAGACGTGAAGATCGACCATGCAGTCAAAAACAATTTTGGCTTTGGGGGTACTAACGGTACCTTGATTTTTGGCAAACTGACCTAATATTCTTAATATCTTTATTGTTGGTTTTTACCAAGTAGGTCTATAGCTTTATGAAAAAGTACTTAATTGCGCTCTTGGCTATCTTTGGTCTAGGGCAAGTCGCGTTTATTCCGCCTGCGTTAGCTCAAAATCCTCGAGTGACCATTCCTGACTTTGCGGATTTGGTTGAACGCGCAAGTCCTGCGGTCGTCAATATACGTATAACTGAAAAAGTAGTGGTGCAGCAAGCGCAAGGCGGCATTCCTGGAATGCCAGAAGATCAAGCCGAATTCTTCCGCCGTTTCTTTGGTGTACCTATTCCGGGAATTCCTAATGGACCTAAGCCAGCGCAGCCTAATCCAGGTAAGCCGCAAGAAGCAGATCGTGGTGTAGGCTCTGGTTTCATTATTGAATCCAATGGGCTGATTTTGACTAACGCTCATGTTGTTGAAGGCGCCACCACTATCTATGTGACCCTGACTGATAAGCGCGAGTTCAAAGCAAAGTTACTTGGCATGGATAAGCGTACCGATGTTGCGGTTGTGAAAATTGAAGCACGTGATTTGCCGAAGCTGCCTTTAGGTGATTCATCGAGAGTGCGGGTAGGCGAGTGGGTGTTGGCGATTGGCTCTCCATTTGGCCTTGAGAACACCGTGACTGCAGGGATTGTGTCGGCCAAGAGTCGTGATACAGGTGACTACTTACCCTTTATTCAGACTGATGTTGCGGTGAATCCAGGAAACTCCGGAGGGCCACTTTTAAATACTGCTGGTCAAGTGATTGGCATCAACTCACAAATATTTAGTCGCTCTGGTGGCTATATGGGCATCTCTTTTGCAATTCCGATTGATGAGGCAATGCGTGTGGCAGATCAATTGCGTACTAATGGCAAGATGACTCGCGGCCGAATTGGCGTTGCTTTAGGCGAGATGACAAAAGAAGTAGCTGAGAGTCTCGGTTTGGGTAAGCCTCGCGGCGCGTATGTACGCAATGTCGAGCCAGGTGGACCGGCAGCAGCTGGCGGTATTGAAGCGGGTGATGTGATTCTCAGTTTCAACGGGCGCGATATTTCTAAATCAACCGACTTACCAAGAGTGGTTGGTGAAACAAAGCCAGGCACTTCGGTGCCAGTGCAAGTTTGGCGTAAAGGCGGAACCCGTGACTTAACGGTTACTGTAACTGATACCGAATCTACTCAGGCGGCCAGCAAGAAGCCAGATGCACCTGCGGCAAATGGCAATAGTGCCAATACTCTTGGGGTTGTTGTGGGCGAGCTATCCGATAGCAAAAAGAAGGATTTGAATATCAAGAGCGGGGTTGAGGTTACTGGTTTAGGGGATGGCCCTTTGGCAAAAGCGGGGATTCGACCAGGTGACATTATTATTCGAGTTGCAGATACCGATATTACGAGTGTTAAGCAATTTGAGACCCTAGCCAAGGGCTTGGACGCTAATAAGGCTGTTCCAGTCTTTATCCGCCGGGCTGACAGCACTTTAGTCGTCCCTGTAAGGCCTAAATAACCCCATTTTTGGCCTAAAAAAGGGGTTTGGCGCCTTTTAGGCGCCACCCATTACAATCACTTTAAGACGACTTTTTGCAGCGCATCATCCTGGTGCGTTCTGACAAGGCGTTTTTTGAATGACCTATTAAGACGCTATGGATTTAATCCGCAATTTTTCTATCATCGCCCATATCGATCACGGCAAATCGACGCTTGCTGATCGTATTATTCAACTCTGCGGCGGTCTCTCCGATCGCGAAATGGAAGCCCAAGTTCTTGACTCAATGGATATTGAGCGTGAGCGCGGTATTACCATTAAGGCGCAAACAGCAGCTTTAAATTACAAAGCCAAAGATGGCAAGATTTACCACATCAACCTGATTGATACCCCGGGACACGTTGACTTCTCCTATGAGGTCAGCCGCTCTTTGTCTGCCTGTGAAGGTGCGTTGTTAGTTGTAGATGCTAGTCAAGGTGTTGAGGCCCAAACGGTTGCCAACTGTTACATGGCGCTTGAGTTGGGCGTTGAGGTTGTGCCAGTACTGAATAAGATTGACTTGCCCCAAGCCGATCCTGAGCGTGCTAAAAAAGAAATTGAAGATGTCATTGGTATTGATGCTTCTGAGGCTGTGACCTGCTCAGCCAAAACAGGCTTAGGCGTTGCGGATGTCATCGAGGAAATGATTGCTCGGGTACCTCCACCAAAGGGTAATGCAGAGGATCCATTACAAGCTTTGATTATTGACTCCTGGTTTGATAACTACGTAGGCGTTGTCATGTTGGTGCGCGTTGTGAATGGCACCTTAAAACCTAAGGAAAAAATTACCTTGATGGCCAATGGTTCGAGCCATTTAGTCGAGCATGTGGGTGTGTTTAGTCCGAAGTCAGTAGATCGTCCTGAGCTATCCGCTGGTCAAGTGGGATTTGTGATTGCCGGTATTAAAGAATTAAAAGCCGCCAAGGTTGGCGACACCGTGACACACACTCCCGGGCAGCAAGGGCGCGTTCCTGCGACCGAGCCACTACCTGGTTTTAAAGAAGTGAAGCCCCAAGTTTTTGCTGGCCTATATCCAGTAGAAGCGAGTGAATACGATCAGTTGCGCGAGTCCCTTGAAAAGCTCAAGTTAAATGACGCCTCACTCTTATATGAGCCAGAGGTTTCACAGGCTCTTGGTTTTGGATTCCGTTGCGGCTTCTTGGGTTTGCTCCACATGGAGATTGTGCAAGAGCGTTTAGAGCGTCAGTACGGCATGAATCTCATCACGACCGCTCCAACGGTGGTGTATCAAGTGGAGCAATCTGACGGCACACTCATGATGGTGGATAACCCGTCGAAGATGCCTGAGGCCAGCAAGATCAATACGATTCTTGAGCCTATCGTGACCGTTAATTTATATATGCCGCAAGAGTATGTAGGAGCGATGATTACCTTGTGTGTTGGTAAGCGTGGTATTCAGATGGATATGAATTACCTAGGCCGTCAAGTCAAGCTCACTTATGAGTTGCCAATGGCTGAGATTGTTTTGGATTTCTTTGACAAAATGAAATCCATCTCACGCGGATATGCCTCAATGGATTACGAGTTCAAAGAATATCGCCCGGCAGATGTTGTTAAGGTCGACATCCTAATTAATAGTGAGCGGGTGGATGCCCTCTCTGTGATTGTTCACCGCAGCAATAGTCAACATCGCGGGCGCGAAGTGGTTTCTAAGATGCGCGGCATTATTCCTCGTCAAATGTTCGATGTGGCTATTCAGGCGGCGATTGGCAGCAATATCGTTGCGCGTGAAAACGTCAAGGCATTGCGTAAAAACGTATTGGCTAAGTGCTACGGTGGTGACATCTCCCGTAAGCGTAAGTTATTAGAGAAGCAAAAAGAAGGTAAGAAACGTATGAAGCAAGTCGGTAACGTGGAAATTCCACAAGAAGCCTTCTTGGCTATTCTGCAGGTGGAGGATTAATGAACTTTGCCCTAGTCCTTTTTATCTTGGTGATTGTTTCTGGAATCGCTTGGGTTGCTGACAAATGGCACTTTGCCCCGCAAAGACGTTTGGCGGGTATTGATCGTATGCCTTTGTGGCTTGAATACACAGCAGGTTTCTTCCCGGTAATTTGCGCAGTGTTTGTCTTGCGCTCTTTTATTGCTGAGCCTTTTAAGATTCCTTCTGGTTCAATGATCCCCACATTGCAAATCGGCGACTTCATTTTGGTCAATAAATTTACCTATGGAATTCGTTTACCGGTACTGAATCAAAAAGTTGTTGACTTGGGTTCACCCAAGCGCGGTGATGTTGTCGTTTTTCGCTACCCACGTGATGAATCGGTAGATTACATCAAGCGCATAGTGGCCTTACCAGGCGACGAAATCACTTATGAAAATAAGCGCCTGACTATTAATGGTCAACCTCTGCAATATAGTGGTGGCGAGCCGTATCTCGATCCCGAGAATATGCGCTATGCCAAACGTTTCACGGAAACTTTCCCGGCAGATTTGGGCGGCAATCGTCATGACATCCTGAATGACCCCGATCGTCCTGCTACCGTATTTCCGACTGAGCGTTTTCCGGGTTCCGAGTTCTGTCAGTACCAGCAGTCTGGCGTGACTTGCAAAGTGCCTCCAGGGCATTACTTTGCGATGGGTGATAACCGTGATAACAGTGCAGACTCACGTTACTGGGGCTTTGTGCCGGATAAAAATATTGTTGGCAAAGCCTTCTTTGTTTGGCTTAATCTAGGCAATCTTGGCCGCATTGGCGGATTCGAGTAAATATTATGAATGCGCGCGCCGTTATCGAAACTGGACCGCTGCAAGAGCGCCTCGGATACACCTTCAAAAAGGCTGAGCTACTGAATCAAGCCTTGACTCATCGCAGTCATAGCAAGAAAAATAATGAGCGACTTGAGTTTTTGGGAGACTCCATTTTGAACTGCGTAGTCGCAGAGATGCTCTATGAACGCTATTCCGATTTAGATGAGGGCGATCTTTCCCGTGTGCGTGCGAACTTAGTAAAGCAGCAGGCTTTATATGAAATCGCTCAAACTTTATCTTTATCCGATTACTTGCGCCTGGGTGAGGGTGAATTGAAGAGTGGCGGCTTTCGTCGCCCCTCTATTCTTGCCGATACCTTAGAGGCAGTGACTGGCGCGATCTTTATGGATGGTGGTTTTGAGGCTGCTAAGGCAACCTTACGTAAACTGTATTCGATTATCTTGGCACATGTTGACCCTAAAACTTTAGGCAAAGACGATAAAACGTTATTGCAAGAATGCCTACAAGGCTATCAATTGCCATTGCCAACTTATAACGTGACTGGCACTACTGGCGCTGCACACAATCAACAGTTTGAGGTGGAATGCCTAATCCCTAGCCACAAAGTGGCAGTCAAAGGTGAGGGCGCCTCACGCCGCGCTGCTGAACAAGCGGCTGCCAAGCTGGCTTTGATTGCTATGCTCAAAGCGTTGCCACAAGAATCTCGCAAACCCAAGAAAACTCGGTCGGCCAAGAAGAAGGCGGCTAAAAAAGAAGCGACCGAAGAGCAGTTCAATCTTAAGCTGAAGGGCTAATCGTGTTTAGATGCGGCACCATCGCCATTGTTGGGCGTCCTAATATGGGTAAATCAACTCTTCTGAACGCGTTAGTTGGACAGAAGATCAGCATTACCTCTCGTAAAGCGCAAACTACGCGTCATCGTATTTTGGGTATTCAGAATCGCGAAGAAGCGCAGTTTATCTTTATCGATACCCCAGGCTTTCAGACGCGCTTAATGAATACTTTAAATAAGGCGCTGAACCGCACTGTCACCACTGCCTTGCAAGACGTGAATGTCGCTTGCTTCGTGGTTGAGGCTGGGTACTTTGGTGAAGATGACAAGAAGGTGTTGAAACTACTGCCAGATGACTTACCGGTTGTACTGGTTTTAAATAAATTAGACCTGTTTAACAGTCGCTTTCAGACTCCATCAGAGCGCGACCAAGCACTACTTAGCTTTATTAAAGACATGGCTCGCCCTTGGTGCGAACTAGGTGGCCATGAAGACCAGAAGTGCGAGTTTTCTGAGATCGTGCCGATGAGCGCCAAGAGTCCTGGTGATATTGAAAGATTGTTGGATGTTCTCGAGGGCTATCTGCCCGAGGCGGAAGCTGTTTATGATGGCGACACTATTACCGATCGCAGCGAGCGCTTTTTAGCGGCTGAGATCCTGCGTGAAAAAGTATTCCGCTTTACTGGTGAGGAACTGCCTTACACCAGCACGGTAGTGATCGATCAGTTCAAGATGGATGGCAAGATGCGTCGCATTGCCGCAACCATTTTGGTTGATCGCGATAGTCATAAGGCAATGATCATTGGTCAAAAGGGTGAGCGTCTCAAGAAGATTTCAACTGATGCCCGTATCGATATGGAAAAACTCTTTGACGGCAAAGTCTTTTTAGAGACTTGGGTTAAGGTCAAGCGTGGCTGGGCGGATGATCGAGCTGAATTGCGGGCTCAAGGTTTGGAATAAGTTTCATGGCTTCGATTCGCATTGCTGACGAGCCTGCTTTTGTACTGCACAGCATTCCCTATAAAGAGACCAGCCTAATTCTGGATGTCTTTACTCGGCAATATGGCCGTATGGCTTTGATTGCTAAGGGCGCCAAGCGTCCACACTCCACTCTAAGGCCGGTATTGCAGCGCTTTCAACCGCTACTAGTTTCTTGGAGTGGTAAATCAGAGCTCCGCACTTTAACGAAGTCGGAATGGGTGGGGGGTATGCCTTCTTTGGTTGGTGATGCTTTGCTCTGCGGCTTCTATCTCAATGAATTGCTCGTCAAGTTTTTAGCGCGTGAAGATGATTACGAAAAACTCTACGATCGCTATTCTGAGACTATTAATGCTTTATCGAATCTGGAGTTTGAGTCTAAAGGCTTAGAAGAGATTTTGCGTCCGTTTGAGTTATCGCTCTTGCAGGAGACGGGGTATGCAGCCGCCTTGGATCGCTGCGTTGAAACGAATGAGGTGCCATTAGCTCAAGAGCAGTATGTCTATCAACCAGAGCGAGGGGTACGCCCTGTTCAGGCCGATGATCCTGGACACTGGCCCGTTCTTACTGGTAAATCCCTTTTGGCGATTGCAGCGGGAGATTTCTCAGACCCTGAGACTCTTTCTGAGAGTAAGCAATTAATGCGCTTTCTTCTTGGCTTGCACTTGCAGGATCAGGTATTGACGACTCGCCAAATTTTGATTGATCTGAAGAAAATCTAGTAATCTACAGAGATGAGCAGCCATCCAAGCCTTGAACTGGGTATCAATATCGATCACGTCGCCACTTTGCGTAATGCACGAGGCACGGTCTATCCTGATCCACTGAGAGCAGCAGCCCTTGCTGAGGAGGCTGGCGCTGATTTAATTACTCTGCACTTGCGGGAAGATCGTCGTCACATTAAAGATGCGGATTTATTGGCACTGCGACCACTAATTAAAACGCGCATGAATTTAGAGTGTGCAGTAACGCCCGAAATGATTGACATCGCATGCAAGGTTAAGCCACATGATGTGTGCCTGGTTCCGGAGAAGCGTGAAGAAGTCACAACAGAAGGTGGTTTGGATGTCTTGGGGTATTTTGAGGTGGTGAAGGCCGCTACAAAAAAATTAGTTGATGCTGGTATTCGGGTATCTCTATTCATTGATCCAGAAGAAAAACAAATTCAGGCGGCTAAAGAGGTTGGTGCAACCGTGGTGGAATTGCACACCGGCCGTTACGCTGATTTATCTGGCGCTGATCAGGCTAAAGAGTTAGAGCGTATTCGTAAAGCTGCAATATTCGGAAAAAGTATCGGCCTGAGAGTCAATGCGGGTCATGGTTTGCATGAAGGTAATGTGAAACCGATTGCGGCAATTACAGAATTATCCGAGCTCAATATTGGCCATGCCATTGTTGCTGAGGCCTTATTTAAGGGTTGGCAAAAAGCAATTATCGACATGAAAGCCTTGATGGCTCAGGGCAGAGCCAGCGCTTAAGTATTAATAACAGCAAATAATAAAAAGCCATTACAGTAAATATGATCATCGGCATCGGCACAGACATTCTGCAGATTGAGCGCTTACAAGCGGCTTACGATCGCACTAATGGCCGCCTAGCTGAAAAAATTCTGGGACCAGATGAAATGTTGGTATTCAGAAACCGCCTTGCCAGAAATCATAAGCGCGGTATTGCATTCTTGGCTACGCGTTTCGCAGCCAAGGAGGCCTTCTCAAAAGCGATTGGCTTGGGAATGAGAATGCCGATGACTTGGCGTTCACTCCAAACCTTAAATGAGCCTAGCGGCAAACCAATCACTTCTTACTTAGGAGCTTTGGCGCTATTTATGAAAGAAAAAAATTGGGAAGCTCATGTTACTGTGAGCGATGAACAAGATATGGCAATTGCGCATGTCATCGTTACTCAAAAGTAAATAAAAACTACAGTTGAAATAGAGGAAGCAATGAGTAAGTTAACTATGGCACCTGGCCCAGTCACCCTGGATGTAGTTGGTCTTGAATTAAATGCAGAAGATCGCCGCCGTATCTTGCATCCCCTGACTGGTGGCGTTATTTTATTTGGCAGAAACTTTGCTAATCGTCAGCAGCTCACTAAATTAACTGCTGCCATTAAGAAGCTGCGCCCTGATGTGCTTATATCCATTGATCATGAGGGTGGTCGAGTACAGCGTGCAAGAACAGACGGCTTTACCCACTTACCAGCTATGCGTAAATTGGGTGAATTATGGAGCGCGAAAAATAAATCAACTCATGCTGCAGAATCTGCTGCAATCGCAATGGCTGCAGCAACTGCTTGTGGGTATATGCTCGCTGCTGAGTTGCGTGCTTGTGGCGTTGACTTCAGTTTTACACCAGTGCTGGATTTGGACTTTGGCCGCAGCGGTGTTATTGGTGATCGTTCTTTTAGTCGTGATCCCCAAATTGTTTTTGCATTGGCGAAAAGCTTGAATGAAGGTTTGCGTCTTGCTGGCATGGCCAACTGTGGCAAGCACTTCCCTGGACATGGCTGGGCTGAGGCTGATTCGCACGTAGCCATTCCGGTAGATGAGCGCCCTTTAAAGGAAATTTTGAATGATGATGCTAAGCCGTATGAGTGGTTGGATCTCAGCTTGGCTTCGGTTATGCCGGCGCATGTGATCTATCCAAAGGTAGATAAGAACCCAGCAGGGTTTTCAAAGATTTGGCTCCATTCCATCTTGCGTCAAGAATTAGGTTTTGAAGGCGTGATCTTCAGCGACGATTTATCCATGGAAGGTGCAAGCGTTGCAGGATCGGTAGTCAAGGGTGCAGAAATGGCCCTAGAGGCTGGTTGCGATGCAGTATTGATCTGCAACCGTCCAGATCTTGCTGATCAACTGCTCTCAAAATTAAAAGTCTCCAAGACAAAGCAATCAGAATCCGCAATACGTTTAAATCGTCTGATGCCGGTAGCGCCAGCGCCGACATGGAACGAATTGCAGAACGAGGCTCAGTACCAGCACGCCAAAGGCTTGCTGGGGCAGTTGGGACTTATTGCCGATTAAGTAGATATTGGTCTGTAGAAATAAAAAAGCCCGGCATGCCGGGCTTTTTAACATCTGTAACTAGCTAATTAGTTAGCACGGCTACGGTATTCACCGGTGCGAGTATCGATCTCGATCTTGTCACCGGTATTGCAAAACAATGGAACTTGCAATTCATAGCCAGTTGCCAATTTTGCGTTCTTCAATACTTTACCTGAGCTAGTATCACCTTTAACTGCTGGTTCTGTGTAAATGATTTCGCGAACCAATGAGTTAGGCATTGCTACTGAAAGTGCTTTACCTTCGTAGAACACTACTTCACATGGCATGCTCTCTTCGAGGTAGTTCAATGCATCACCCATGAACTCAGCTTCCACTTCATACTGGTTGTATTCAGTATCCATAAATACATACATTGGATCTGCGAAATAAGAGTAAGTACATTCTTTCTTATCGAGAATCACAACATCAAATTTGTCATCCGCTTTGTAAACGCCTTCGTTAGGTGCGCCGGTTAACAAATTCTTAAATTTCATTTTCACAACAGAGGAGTTGCGGCCAGAGCGGCTATATTCGGCCTTTAAAACGACCTGGGCATCGGTGCCGATCATCACTACGTTACCAACGCGGAGTTCTTGTGCTGTTTTCATCTTGCTATTCCTGGGGGCAGAGCTAATTTTCTGCGGTTTTTATCAAAAACAAGATTGTAACCGCCCGCAAGCCTTTATTGCTTGGGATTAGGTGACAAAGCGGATTAAACGTGCTGCCAAGCCGCCATCTGCTTGTTTTTCAAGTAAATGGGTGCGCCAATGCTCGGCATGCGCATTCCAGCTGTTTAAGTCGCCAAACCATTCGCTGGGCATTGCCCAAGTCATGGCGGCTATCGTAGCTAGCCTCAACCCTTGGTTAGCCTCTTCCAGATAGAGGTCCAGAAAAGCTGCTAATTTCACTTCATGGGCACGGTCTTCTTGAGGATAGATATGCCAAATAAATGGTTTGCCAGCAAGCTGCGCCCGAATAAAAGAATCTTCTCCCCGCACAATATTGAAGTCGCATTGCGAGAGCACCCAGTCATATTCATCCTGAGATACAAATGGCATTGAGAGCAGTTGGAGATTTTTGGGGAGAGATATCGGCTGCTCTCCATAAAGACTTAATTGTTCGGCATGGCCATGGGCAAGCAAGACATCAATATCTTCACCAAGACGCCCTAAGTCAGCTAGCCATTTTTTTAGGGGCGCACCCGGGTAGCAAAAAATACTGATTCGTTTTTTACCTGGTCGCAACTCAGACCATACAGACTTCAGATCATTAGGAATATTTTTTGCATCAAGAGGACCTTTTGCTGGAATAGGGTCCAGCAAAAGTCCGCCCACCTCATTCTGAAAGCCGGGAAAGAAGAAATACTTCGGAATTCCGTGTGACTGAGGTGACGCCTTGCCATGAAAATCAATTACCCAGGGCTCTGCGCTCAAGTATTCTAAGTTAATGATGATGGGTTTGACTGGGGCGATAAATAGGCCGGCTAAGTAACGTTCTGGCAGTTCGCAACCAAAAGCCTCAATCACAACATCGGGCATTTGTACTGGGTGACGAGCGTTAGCATGGCTAGCTTCCCATGGCTGTATATCAATTTTTTGCTTAATGGATGGCTCTACTCCTGATGCGAGTAAATTAAGGGTTGGCAGATCATCGCAAAAAATACGGACCTCTTGCCCATGAATGCTTGATAAGCTTCGGGCTAGACGCCAGCAAACACCGGCATCACCATAGTTATCGACGATTTGGCAGAAAATATCCCAACGCATGAGTAATTCGCTTTTCGAAACCCTTCAGCAGGATGTTAAACGGCTACCCGGATTGCCGGGGGTATATCGCTTTTTTGATGAAGCGGGACATATTCTGTATGTAGGCAAAGCTCGCAACCTTAAAAAGCGTGTCTCTAGTTATTTCCAGCGTACCCAGTTATCACCGCGTATTGAACTGATGGTGGGCAAAATTGCCCGCTATGAGACAACGGTAACACGGACTGAAACGGAAGCCCTCATTCTAGAGAACAATCTCATTAAAGAGTTGGCTCCGCCATTCAATATTCTCTTTCGTGATGACAAGTCTTACCCTTATGTGATGTTAACCGGGCATCAGTTCCCTAGACTAGCTTCATATCGCGGCAAGGTCGATAAACGGAATCATTACTTCGGACCATTTCCGAATAGCTGGGCAGTACGTAATAGTGTGCAGATACTTCAAAAAGTATTCCGCTTAAGAACTTGTGAGGATTCTGTATTTAAGAATCGCAGTCGTCCTTGCCTCTTGCATCAAATTCATCGCTGCAGCGCTCCTTGTGTTGGTCGCCTCAGCGCCCTGCAGTATGGGCAAGATGTTGCTCAAGCTACGCGATTTTTAGAGGGTGATCACAGCCGAGTGTTATCCGAGCTGGAAAAAGAAATGCACAGGCATAGCGAAGCAATGGAGTTTGAGATGGCTGCGGTATTGCGAGATCGCATCGCTGATTTATCTAGTGTGTTGCAGCAACAGTCGATGGATACCGTTGCCGAGGGTGAGGGTGATGTAGATGTGATCGCTGTAGCGCAAATGGAGGGTATGGTTTGTGTGAACTTAGCAATGATTCGTGGCGGCCGTCACTTGGGTGATAGAGCGTATTTCCCCAAGGGTTTACGCTCCACCTCCGGTGAGCTACCATCCGCTTCGGAGATATTGGAGGCCTTTATTACTCAGCATTATTTGGAAGAACATGCGGATGAAACTGCTGCGAATTTAATTCCACCAGTACTCGTTCTAAATCATGCTCTTCAATCGGCAAGTGATGACCTGACTCAACTCAATGAATCTCCCCCGGAAGACTTGCACGAGTTATTAAATGCACAAGCGGGTAGAAAAATTACCTTTTTGCATCAACCTCAAGGTCAAAGACGTCACTGGCTTGGGATGGCAGAGGGAAATGCGAAGATTGCACTTACTAAACGTTTAGTTGAGACGGGTGGGCAGTTGGCTAGGGCACGTGCATTGGCTGATATCTTGAGCCTCGAATTGGAGAGTCTTGAGCAGTTGCGCATTGAATGTTTTGATATTAGCCACACTTCAGGGGAAGCAACCCAAGCATCTTGTGTGGTGTATACCAAGAACGCGATGCAGTCCAGTGAATATCGACGTTTCAATATCAATGACATTACACCGGGCGATGATTACGCAGCAATGCGTCAGGTTTTACAGAGACGTTATGCCAACTTTCAAGAGTTGCCCGTTGAAAAGATTCCTCAAGTGATTTTGATTGACGGCGGCAAAGGCCAGGTAGAAATGGCAAGACAAGTTCTTGCCGAATTTGGAATGGATGTCAGTTTGATTGTGGGCGTTGCTAAGGGTGAGGGTCGTAAGGTTGGATTGGAAACCCTCATTTTTGCGGATGGACGTAAGTCTTTGGAATTAGGCATTGATAGCGCGGCATTGCTATTAGTCGCCCAGATACGAGATGAGGCGCACCGCTTTGCCATTACTGGTATGCGCGCTAAGCGTGCTAAGGCTAGGACAATCTCTCGCCTAGAGGAGATTGAGGGTATTGGTGCCAAGCGTCGTCAAAAGTTGCTAGCTCGTTTTGGTGGCCTAAAGGGCGTCTCCAATGCCAGCATCGAAGAGATTGCCAGTGTTGAAGGTGTCTCTTTAACGCTCGCAGAGCAGATATATCGTCAGCTTCACTAGGGGCATTGACCGTTCTTGGTTTATGCTTATCCAATGCCTTTTAATCTCCCGATCGCCCTAACCTGGTTGCGTGTTGCAGCGATTCCGCTATTGGTAGCTATTTTTTATCTTCCCAATTCTTGGCTTACTCCTTTTGATAAGAATCTGATTGCTGCAGTCATCTTTATCTCTGCCGCTATTACCGATTGGTTAGATGGTTTTTTGGCCCGCCGTTTAAAACAAGAATCTGCATTTGGTCAGTTTTTGGATCCTGTGGCAGACAAGCTTATTGTTGCTGCCGCATTATTGGTTTTATTGAATATGGATCGTGTACAAGTTTGGGTTGCACTCATCATCATTGGTCGTGAAATTACAATTTCCGCTCTGAGAGAGTGGATGGCTTTATTAGGGGCTGGAAAAAGCGTGGCAGTTCATATGGTTGGCAAGCTCAAAACGACTGCTCAACTGGTGGCCATTCCTTTTTTATTGCTAAATGACACCTTATTTGGTTGGCTCAATTGTGCTCAAGTAGGTACCTGGTTAATTTGGATTGCCTCATTTTTAACGCTTTGGTCGATGTTCTATTACATGAAAAAGGCCCTGCCCCAGCTCGCTGGAAAAATAGACTAAGCATTACAAAGCCCAGCCAGTTAAGCCCTCCTGGGCAAATCAATTCCCTTGCTTAAGAGGTTTTACAAGGAATAATGCTTTCTTGCAGATTGTTTGTTAAACTATCGCCCTGTTATGCGGGAATAGCTCAGCTGGTAGAGCGATACCTTGCCAAGGTATAGGTCGGGAGTTCGAACCTCCTTTCCCGCTCCAAGTTCGATGGGAAGCCCTAAAAAGCTTCCCATTTTTGATTCAAGAGTTTTGGCGCGTTGGCCGAGTGGTTAGGCAGGAGCCTGCAAAGCTTCGTACGGGGGTTCGATTCCCTCACGCGCCTCCAGTAATTTCGCTTGACGAAATAGGTGGAGCACCTAAAATACTTTCAGTATGTATAAGAAAGTCGCATCAATTCTGCAAAGCGAAAAATGATCAAACTTCACACCCTTAAACTCAGCGCTCTTACATTGTTCCTATCGGTAATGTTAGGGGCATGTGCTAGCTCTGGCGATTCGCCAACAGGCACCCCTCAGGAGGTTCAAGAAGTTCAGGCTCAGCTGTTGGGTGATATGCCTTTGCCGGCAGCCTCAAAAATTATTGGTGCGGATTCATTAATTATTGGTCGCGGTGATAGCTGGGTTGGTCGTGTAGTTTTATCTGGTGTGCAAACGCCCACTGATATTTATGCATTCTTCCAATCTGAATATCCACGTGCTGGCTGGACAACGGTGAGCGCAGTGAAAACAAAAACGAGTATCTTAGTATTTACCAAGGGTGATCGTACTGCTACAGTGGAGCTCAATGAAGGTTCATTAACTGGACCAAAGACATTGATCACGATTACTTCTTCGCCAAAGAATGCTAACGTAGTGGCGCCCAGTAAGAAGTAAATCAAAAAATACCGCTCTTCACGGCAGTAAATAAAAAGGCCTCTACTTAGAGGCCTTTTCTTATATGCAACATAGCTTACAGACCTTCAGCCCTAATTAAGCCAACCGCTTGTCCTTCTATAGCAAAGTTGGGTTGACGATCATCTACCAAAATGTTTTTGAAGTCTGGGTTCTCTGCTTGCAATTCGATGACCATGCCATTCGCAGTTTTCTTTTGTTGCCAACGCTTTACAGTCACCTCATCATCTAAGCGAGCGACAACGATGTCACCGTTACGAACTTCGGTTGTCTTTCTAACTGCCAGGTAATCGCCATCTAAGATGCCGGCATCGCGCATGCTCATACCTTTTACTTTTAATAGGTAATCAGCGCCTTTACTAAATAAATTTGGATCCACTGGAACATGCTTTTCAATATGCTCCACAGCCATGATCGGAGATCCAGCCGCAACACGCCCAATTAATGGCAATGTGAGTTGTTGCAATGCGCCTGATGGTAACGATAGTTGGCGATATTTATTGCTGTTATGGGATTGATTGAATCGTTGCGGAATACGAATGCCGCGTGAAGTACCGGGCGTTAATTCGATGTAACCTTTTTTAGCAAGCGCGCGCAAATGTTCTTCGGCGGCATTGGCAGAAGCAAATCCGAGTTGGGTAGCTATTTCTGCACGAGTGGGCGGCAGACCGCTTTCATCGATGGCCTTAGTAATCAACTCCAAAATCTCATTCTGACGTGGAGTGAGCTTGGGGAGGGCAGTCAGCTCCTCCGGAAAATCGACTGTGTTTATGTCCATACTGGGATTGTATACAGCAGTATTTGATAGATCAAGCTATTTAAGGGGGATAATGGGGTATGAGTTCTCAACAAAATACTCCTGAAACTTCACCTCATATTTTGGTTCTAGGTATGGGCGGCACGATTGCCGGTTTGGCGCCGAGCCCAACTGACAATCCTATGCAATATGAAGCTGGCCAGGTCGAAGTCGCCTCTTTGCTTACCCATATTCAGTCTGCCGTTCCTGAAGGCATTAGCTTGGTTTCAAGGCAGGTTGCCAACATAAATAGCCGCAACCTGACAGAGCCCTTATTGACCTTACTGGGTGAGGGTGTAAGAGAGGCTCTCGCTAATACCTTGGTTAAAGGGATAGTGGTCACTCACGGAACTGACACGATTGAAGAGACGGGTGTCTTTTTGCAGCTGACTTGCGGAAAATATGCTCAAAATTTAGGCAAAAGAGTCATCTTGACTGGCGCTATGTTGCCGTCCAATGCCCCTAAGGCGGATGGCCCATCCAACTTGCTGGACGCTATTCGTTGGGCTTCAACACCTATTGATAACTGCCCTGGCGGTATTTATGCCGTTATGGATGGCAGGGGTTGTTTGGCTATGGATCTGGCAAAACGCCATGGTAGCGCCCTCAATGCGCCTATCCAAGCCTCCCCTAGTAGCTCAGTTGGGTTGATTAATCCATCCTGGCTATCAGGCGTGAAGGCGGTTCAGGCCCTTTGGAATGAGGATTTGCCAATCCCTAAAGAGGGTGAATGGCCTTGGGTAGAAATATTGACGAGCCATGCAGGCGCTCGCTCAGAAACAATTACCCATTGGCTGAACTCCAAAGTAAAGGGTTTGGTCCTTGCGGGCTCTGGCATGGGAGGCTTTCATGATGCATGGAGAGATTCCCTTGGTGCGGCGGTAAAGCATGGAATTGCTTTGGTGAGAACTACCAGAACCGGTGCGGGTGAAACCCTGTCAGATTTGCCTGAAAAGGACATTGGCGGGTGTTTGGCATCAGGCAGCCTTACCGCCCCCAGAGCCAGAATTGCACTCCAGCTAGCGCTGAATGCCGAAAAACAGGCTCAAATAGCTGGTAAATCCCTGACTTGGCAGGATTTTTTTGCTAGAATAGCGGTCTTGCCTGTAATAAGGTAAGTGCTGAAAAGCAGCTTTAAAAGCGTTGTTAGCAGTACCTACAATTTGTTACTACCTTGTCACACTGGCGCTAAGTTCACAACCATCAGAACTTAGCAAGACGCCCAGGTGACTCTATCCTTAAGGAGTGTTAGATGCGTCATTATGAAATCGTCTTTATCGTCCATCCGGACCAAAGCGAGCAAGTGCCAGCGATGATCGATCGTTACAAAGCTACATTAGCAGCTGCGGGCGGCAAAATTCATCGTATGGAAGACTGGGGTCGTCGTCAGATGGCTTACATGATCGACAAGCTTGCTAAAGCCCACTACGTTTGCATGAACATTGAGTGCGACCAGAAAACTCTGGAAGAGCTCGAGCATGCGTTCAAATTTAACGATGCTGTTTTGCGTCACCTCATCATCAAGACTAAGAAAGCTGAAACAGAGCCTTCCATCATGATGAAAGAAGTGCAACGTGAAGAAGCGCGTAAATCAGCTCAATCTGACGCTCCTGTAGCGACAGCCTAAGTTAGAAATTTGAAGAGGAATACACAGACTAGAAAACGTATCAGAGAAGCGGAGCGGCGTTGAATCATTTCACCCTCACTGCGATCTTGGTATCTAAAGACGCGATTCGATTTACACCAGCAGGAATACCGGTGATGCATTGCCAGCTAGAACATAGCGGCCAAGCAAACGAGGTAGGAGTGGCAAGGAAAATTCAGATGAACGTTGAAGCCATCACAATCGGTCCGATACAAAAGGACTTAGAGCGAATGGATTTAGGAGCTGAGGCAGTGTTTGAGGGATTCTTAGCACCCAAGACTCTACGTAATCAAAGACTTGTTTTCCATATTACCCATATTCAATTGAAAAATTAAAGAGGAAATCATCATGGCGTTTGGAAAGAAACCCGATTTCAAAAAGAAACCAGCTCAGAACCCATTGTTCAAGCGTAAGCGTTATTGCCGTTTTACTGTTGCTGGCGTAGAACAGATTGATTACAAAGATGTAGATACATTGAAGGACTTCATTGGCGAAAACGCCAAGATCACTCCTGCTCGTTTGACAGGCACAAAGGCAAAGTATCAGCGTCAGTTAGACACTGCTATCAAGCGTGCTCGTTACTTGGCTTTATTGCCATTCTCCGATCAACACAAGAAATAATTAGGAGCCCTCAATGCAAATCATTCTTTTAGAAAAAGTAACTAACCTGGGCAACCTTGGCGACGTAGTTCGCGTTAAAGACGGTTTCGCTCGTAACTTTTTAATCCCACAACGCAAAGCGCGTCGTGCAACTGAAGCAGCAATTGCTGACTTTGCAGTTCGTCGTGCTGAGTTGGAAAAATTAGCTGCTGAGAAATTGGCTGCTGCTGAAGCGGTTGGCATCAAACTCAAAGACCTGGTTCTCGAAATCGGTCAAAAAGCGGGTGTTGACGGTCGTTTGTTTGGTTCTGTAACCAATCATGACATCGCTGATGCTTTGAAAGCTAAAGGCTTTGTAATTGAGAAGTCTTCAGTTCGTTTGCCTACTGGCCCATTGAAAATGGTTGGTGATCACCCTGTAGCGGTTGCTGTTCATACCGATGTAGTTGCAGACATCACTATTCGTGTAGTTGGCGAGCAAGCTTAAGTTTTAGGTCTGTAAACTAGCCTCATGGCTGAATCCCGTTCACGTTCCGTGACGCTGAATCCCGGCATGATGGGTTCTGGGGATGCAGTCGTGCAGGCTTTAAAAGTCCCGCCGCATTCTGTAGAAGCCGAGCAATCTTTGCTCGGCGGTCTACTGATCGATAACTCTTCTTGGGATAACCTGGGTGGAGTATTAAACGATAAAGATTTCTATCGCCCCGAACATGCTTTGATCTACAAAGCAATTGCTCGTTTGGTTGGCGACAATCATCCCGCTGACGTTATTACTGTTCATGATGCAATTAAATCTGAGCAGGGTGGTGACTTAGTTGGTATTGATTACCTTAATTCATTAGCGCAAAACACTCCAAGTGCAGCAAACATTAAAGGCTATGCTGATATTGTTCGTGACCGTAGTATTTTGCGTCGCTTAATTGAAGTTTCAGACAGCATTGTGAATTCTGCATTCGTTCCAGAGGGTCGAACAGTCAGAACCTTGTTGGATGAAGCGGAGTCACGCATTCTTCAGATTGGTGAAGAGGGCAGTCGCAAAGCCGACTATCTAGAGATTGAACCTTTGTTGAAGGCTGTTGTTGCCCGCATTGATGAGCTCTATAACCGCCAAGGTGGTAGTGACATCACCGGTATTGCAACTGGCTTCATAGATTTAGATAAGCAAACTAGCGGCCTGCAAAAAGGTGACTTAGTGATTGTTGCGGGTCGTCCTTCTATGGGTAAAGCTCAGCCTCTAGATGCAAAAGTGAAAACGGTTGATGGCTGGAAGTTGATGGGTGATTTGCGTTTTGGCGATCGCCTGGCTTCCGTTGATGGCCAGCATTCAATGGTTACCGGTATTTATCCGCAAGGTCTTAAGCAGATATACAAAGTTACCTTTTCCGATGGCCGTCAAGCTGAGTGCTGTGATGAGCATCTCTGGCGGGTGATGTATCGCGATTGGTCCGAGCCACGCGTTATCAATACCACCCGATTAATGGAAATGCTGCAATGTGTTCGATATAAAAATAGATTGTGGATTGATCCTGTTTCGGGTGACTTTGGCCACTCGAATGCATTGCCAATTCATCCATGGGTTTTAGGTGCGTTGCTTGGCGATGGAACTTTGGCTTTATCTCATAGGAGCATTTCATTTTCTACCAAATCTCCAGAGTTGGTAGAGCGCATGAATTTGCTTGCGAACTATGAGATGGAGTTGGTGCATGCTAATGCTTATGACTGGAGATTGGTTTCGAAAGAAAGAATTGCCGCTAATGGTCAAAGAGCAGCTGTAAAGACAAATTATTTTAGAGCTGCTTTAGGTGAATTAGGCGTACTAGGTTGCAGAAGTTTTGATAAATATATTCCTGCTACTTATCTAGAGGCGAACAAGACTTCTCGTCTCGCATTATTCCAGGGATTGATGGATACCGATGGGTGGATTGAGAAGTGGGGTTCTATTCGTTTCTGTACGGCGAGTAAGCAATTGTCTGAAGACGTTGCGGCTTTAGCCAGGTCTTTGGGTGGCTTTTGCTCAACAGCACAGAAAAAATCAAGCTATACCTACAAGGGTGAAAAGAAGCAAGGCCGCTTATCTTATGTTTTAAATATGAGTTTTGGTCCCGGTTTTCAAGCTTTTACTCTGCCCGAAAAGACTGAAAGATTAAGAGCAAGCTGGGATCGCCAACGTAGACTTTCATTTCAAAGTATTGAGCCTTCCAGGATGTCTGAGGCGCAATGTATTTCAGTTAGTCACCCCCAAAGAACTTACGTAACGAATGATTATGTCGTTACTCACAACACTGCATTTGCCTTAAATATCGCTGAGAACGTTGCGCTTGCTGAAGGCTTGCCTGTTGTGGTGTTCTCTATGGAGATGTCGGGTGAGCAATTGGCTGCCCGTTTGCTTGGATCAGTAGGGCGCGTAGACCAAGGTCGTATGCGTACTGGTAAGTTGCAAGACGATGAGTGGCCACGCGTCACAGATGCAATTGCTCGCTTAAGTAATACCCAAATTCTGATTGATGAGACTGGTTCTTTATCAAGCTTAGAGTTGCGTGCACGCGCTCGTCGTATTGCCAGAAACTTTGGCGGCACGCTCGGGTTAGTGGTGATTGATTACTTGCAGTTAATGAGTGGTTCCGGTTCTGAAAACCGCGCAACCGAGATTTCAGAAATCTCACGCTCACTCAAGTCTCTCGCAAAAGAATTGCAGTGTCCTGTAGTGGCGCTCTCTCAGTTAAATCGTGGTCTTGAGCAACGCCCTAATAAGCGTCCAATCATGTCTGACTTACGTGAGTCAGGCGCCATCGAGCAAGATGCCGACTTAATCATGTTCATCTATCGTGATGAGGTGTATCACCCGGATACCACGACCGATAAAGGTATGGCTGAGATCATCATTGGTAAGCAACGTAACGGCCCAATTGGTACTGTGCGCTTAAGTTGGCAAGGTCCATATACTAAGTTTGATAACTTAGCGATGGGTTCTGTCGGTTACTCTTCTGGTGGATATGAGCCGTTCTAATGCTGAATAAATAAAAAGAATACGGAAGAATAGACAAAGAAAAAGCCTCGCAATGCGAGGCTTTTTTACTAAAGCAGCTAAATAAAATTTAGAAGATCAAAATTATTTTCCGCCTTCACATTTTTTGATGGAAGCTGCTTTGGCAGCGCCATACAAAGGCTTACCATCTTTACTAACTGCTTTTCCTTCGCAATCAGTTGGTTTTGCATCGCCTAGACATTTTTTAATAGAGGCATCTTTAGCTGCGCCATAGAGTGGCTTGCCATCCTTGCTTATAGCCTTAGCTTCACAAGCAGCCTGATCTGCAAAGGCGTATGTCGGGAGTGCAAAACTCAATGCAATGCTTAAAGCAATAATCAACTTTTTCATATGACTTCTCCAGGTTAGGTGAATCAACTATATCTTCTTATAAGGCTTAAAACTAATATTTTTAATCATGCGAGATATGCATTAGCTCTAGGGTTAATGGATATTAACTATTAGGGTAATTATGATTAACAATATATTTAATATGGTCAAGTCACTAATCCTCTTCATAGTTGAGTTCAATATGATGTTTCATCAGTCTGTATGTCAGTGCATTATTCGCATTTTCTTAGCTGGATTTACTTTGTGCGCTTCTACAGTAGTTTTTGCTGCTGGTAGTTGTGATAACTACACTCCCGATACAAGTGGAACAACGGTTACCTGTATTCCATCTGGCTCAACTTCTGCTGGTGTAATTTCCACGCAAGGTAGCTCTAGTGCAGGCAATAGCGTAACGGTGAATGTAAATTCTGGAACTGTGCTTTTAATTAATGGCTCCACAATTGGTTTAGGTAGTGGCGCTAATGTTACAAACAATGGTAATTTAAACACCAGCGCTTTTTATAACGGCTATGGCATATCTTCTGGGGCAAATAGTCGATCTCAAGCAGGCGGTAGCACCATTGCAAATACTCCAGTTACTAGTGTTTCTGGTACTGGCTCTATTACTACCGGCGGTGGAAATGCTGCTGGTATTTACGTTAGCGCTACGAATGCAAGCTCTAGTGCAAACACAATTACAAATGCTGGGTCGATAACCACATCCGGTGCTAATGCCGCTGGTGTGCGCCTTAATTCTGGCTCAAGATCTGGAGTAAATGCGATTTCAAACTCAGGAGTAATTTCTACATCTGGCTCATCAGCAAATGGCATCGATATTTTGGGGTCAGCTCAGGTAACTGTTGAGAATACGGGCACTATTACAGCTAGCGGTTCAAACTCATTTGGCGTATATAACCTTGGCAATCTCACAACCTTAAATAACTCTCAAGGGGGATCATTACCCTTAACTTATTCAGGTATTTTGCCAGTCAACTATAACGTGATAGTTACGGACTTGACTCATTACGGTAAGTTAGATGTCACTAGAGGTACTGTAACTGGAGTAATGAATTTTAATATTAATAATGGTTCATCGCTGGCATACAACACTACATACTCAACAGTTCTCAATGGATTGAAGATTAATAATCTTGGAAATTCATATGGAACATTTAATTCAGGCGGAAATAATTATGTATGGGCATTAGTCCACCGCATAGGTGGGTCTGCTATGCAATCTGATTTAGTCATTCAGTCCATTCCTCAATCTGCAGCGCCACCGGTTCTCGATACTCTGAAGACCGAATTAATTGCTCAATCCTATCTGCTAAACCCTATAGATCCTGATACTCAGGCTTCACTTACTTCGCTAGGGAACACCTTACAAGGCTTATTTGCTATGCAGAATGCTGGTGTAGTGAATGGCATGACCTATGACTGCTCTCTATTTGGCGCAAACAATGTTTGCGTATCTGCTGGTGGTCGCTTTACAAATGTTAGCGGCTATCCAGATAACACTACTAGCGCTTTGATTATTGGCGCATATCGTTTTTCTCCAAATTTACGATTTGGTGGATACCTGGATCAGCATCTTGTGCAAAGCACTCCTGGCGGAATTGCGCAGCTTAATAACGGCAGTCCTATGGTGGGTATCTTTGGCGCCTGGTCTCAAAATTTGGATGGAACAGGTGTGGAAGCCAAAATATCTGCTGGCTACGCAAACAAGGGCGCAACTTTAACGAGACCAGTGGTAGGTGCCTCTGAAGCTGGCTCTGGTTCAACTAATTTGACCACTCAAGGCGTTCAAGGCTTGCTTAAATACGGCTTTGCGGTTGGGAATAAATCTCTTGTCTCGCCTTATGCTGGTATGCGTTATGTAGTGGGTGGCATGGGTGGCTATAGTGAGGCTCAATCGAGCAGTGTCTCCAGCCCTTTAACTTATAACGCCATTGCTAATTACACAACAACTGTACTTGCAGGATTCATTGGAAGCCATAAGTTGAATGAGAAAACAACATTAGTAGCTAGCGTTGGTGCAGAAAAAGATGTAAATGCAAATGTAGGCAATTTAATCTCAACCGGTAATGGCGATTACAACATCGCTATGAATAATAACTACCGTACTTTAAGACCAACGGCTACCCTTGGCGCTTTTTATGATTTGAGTAATAGAGAGAGATTGGGTCTAACAGGTATTTATCGTCAAGAGGCTTATCAAGCCATCACATCCACTACAGTCCTAGCTACCTATACAGTCGGCCTTTAATGCTATTTACTGAGGGGTGAAACGCCGCGCCTCAGTAAACTTCGCTGCCCAATAGGGTGATGTGATGTAATCCAGGCGTACTGTTCCTCCGGCACTAGGGGCATGTACAAATCTGCCTTGCCCAACATAGATGCCCGCATGGGAATATTTTTCACCAGTGGTGTTGAAGAACACTAAGTCTCCTGGAGCTGGTGACTGACCTTCAATACTTACACCCTTAGTGCTCATTAATTGAATCGTACGCGGCATTTTGATTCCTGCCGCTTTGTTGTAGACATAAACAATGAGGCCGCTGCAATCAAAACCACCTTTGGGGGTATTGCCACCATATCGATAAGGAACATCGACTAGACCTACCGCTGCAATAGAAATATCCTCTGTGCCAACGCTGGTGTCTTGTTTGAATTGAGAAACTTTTGTAGTGTTTGGCTTACCGCTAAATGTGCTGCATCCACTTAGGATGAGTAAGCTACAAATAAAAATGCCGCACCCCAGGAGAGTGCGGCATGAGAGACTTTGCTTAGAGTGCGTCAGCAGCATGATCCGCAAGACGTGAGCGCTCACCGCGCGCCAATGTCACATGACCACCATGACGCCAGCCTTTGAAGCGATCCACCACATAAGTCAAACCAGAAGAACCTTCTGTTAAGTAAGGGGTATCAATCTGGGCGATATTACCTAAGCAAATAATTTTGGTTCCAGGGCCTGCACGGGTTACCAAAGTCTTCATTTGTTTAGGGGTTAAGTTTTGCGCCTCATCAATGATGACGAATTTACTCACAAAAGTTCTGCCGCGCATAAAGTTCATGCTTTTTACTTTAATACGCGAACGAATTAATTCTTGAGTTGCAGCGCGACCCCATTCACCAGTACCACCATCTTCGTTGCGCTGTAATACCTCGAGATTGTCGTCAAATGCACCCATCCAAGGCTGCATTTTCTCTTCTTCGGTGCCTGGCAGGAAGCCAATATCTTCGCCCACAGGCACCGTGGCACGAGTAATGATGATTTCGTTATAGCGTTTGCTGTCGAGGACCTGTTCGAGGCCGGCGGCCAGTGCTAACAGGGTTTTACCGGTTCCCGCTTGACCCAATAAGGTCACAAAATCCACATCCGGATTCATGAGTAGATTCATGGCAAAGTTCTGTTCGCGATTACGCGCAGTCACACTCCAAACATTATTTTTCTGATGAGAGAAGTCTCTGAGTGTTTGTAAGAGAGCGGTCTTGCCATTAATTTCTCTAACCTGTGCGTAGAAAGGTGTAGAGCCATCTGGATTTTCTTGATAAACAAACTGATTGACCAGCATGCTTTGTACGGATGGCCCAGTTACTCTATAGAACATGGTGCCAGATTTTGAGTCAGCCCAACTTTCCATATCCTTGCCATGCTTAGGCCAAAAGTCTGCATTCAGCTGCATGACTCCGGCATACATCAAGTCGCGATCTTCTAAAACTTGGTCATTGAAATAATCTTCAGCCGGCAAGCCAAGTGCGCGTGCCTTGATACGCATATTGATGTCTTTGGATACCAATACTACTTCTTGACCCTTACGAGTTTTTTGCAACTCACTGACTACTGCCAAAATCAGGTTGTCGCCCTTGCCTTCGGGCAAGCCTTCTGGCAATGCTTGAGTAGAGAATTTGGTTTGGAAGAAGAGGCGGCCAGTCACATCCTGGTTACCTAGCTTATTTAGAGGGATGCCTTCATCCAGAGTGCCGCTGGTGCCGGCAATCAGCTGGTCTAAGGATCTGCTGACAGTACGAGCATTACGAGCTACCTCTGTCATGCCTTTCTTGTGGTTATCCAACTCTTCTAGAGTCGTCATCGGCAGATAGAGATCGTGCTCGGAGAAACGGAACAAAGAGCTTGGGTCATGCATCAATACGTTGGTATCGAGAACAAATAAGCTTGGCGGCCCAGTACGAATTACACGTTTAGGTTTTGCGGGTGTAGGCGCCTTGCTTTCGTTTCGTGCATTGGAGGTGGGGCGATGATCCGCCTTAATCTTCTCGAGAGCTACTTCTGCAGCGGATAAATCTTCCTCTGCGTCGTTGGTCCAGTCAACGGCTTCCACTACCACCGGTTTTGCTTGAGCAGGGCGTTTCTTTAAGTCGGGAGTATCTTTGCGACTGAGTTTGACTTGATCAGCAATTTGAGTGGGGATTGGGGGCAGTGGCATGGACTCTCCTAAAAGAAAAAACCGCCAAGCGGATTGCATTGACGGTTTATTGCGAAACTAGTTGTGGTGAGGACTGAAAAACGGAGGGGGTTGCTCCCCGTACCTGATCTGAGATATTCAGGTTTCTGATTCAAACGGATTGTCAGACTTTCCCGTCGTTTACGGTGCATATGAATCACTTTACCCCAAATTTTGGGGTTTGCAAGCACCTCAGATCAAATTATTGTAAAAATTATTTAGTGGCTTGAGCAGCTTGTAACACTTCCGTCACATGACCTGGAACCTTCAGGCCGCGCCACTCTTTTGCTAGCTTGCCAGAGGAGTCAAATAGGAAGGTGCTGCGCTCGACGCCACGGACTTGCTTGCCATACATATTCTTCATCTTCATGACGCCAAAGATCTGACAAAGCGTTTCTTCGGTATCGGCAACCAGCTCAAAAGGGAGTTCTAGTTTGCTGCGGAAATTGTCATGTGACTTGAGGCTATCTCGGGAGACCCCGACCACCAGAGTATTGGCTTTTGTAAATGCTTCAATGTTGTCTCTAAACTCTCCAGACTCAGCAGTGCAGCCTGGCGTCATATCTTTAGGGTAGAAGTAGAGAACCAGCTTTTTACCTTTTGCGGACGCAGGTGAAAACATTAATCCAGAAGTTGCTGGAATCGCGCACTGTGGCATAGGTTGACCGATGGCTACTGTCATGATGATCCTTTGTTGGTTGTTGTCTCTAAGTTCTAGTTATTTTGAATGATTAAGTCGCCACTGCGATTGGGTATTTCTCCCCAGGCCAGCGGTAGTACGGCTATTTTATCGAGTTGCTTTGTGGCTTCCCAAGATTTATGAAGCTCGCCCATGGTGACTAGGTCGTGGCCTTGATTTAGCCATCCAGCCAGTAGCTGCTCAAAGGCAGGCAATAGCTTTTGCCCCTCTAGTTCAGCATGGAGCGTGAAGACTTGGTCATTTGGATTGCTTTGGGTGATTTCTAATAACTTTTTGACTGCGCCAAATTCATCTGCGCCATCGATCCCAATGAGTTCATCAAAGGTAGGGAGTGTGGTTGGGTACTGAACATGCTTCGCTTTTCCTGAAGGCAGTGCAAGACGATAAGGCATGAGATTGGGTTCGGCCCTACCATCAGAAGAGTAGGTAATTCCCCATTGATCGAGTTGCTCAAAGGCTGCTTCGTTCATTTGCCATCCGGCTGCTCCATAAGTGACTGGGGCATGGCCAAAGATTTCTACAAAGCGATCCCAGCTTTTTTGCATCATCGCTTTTGTCCAGGATGCATCTTGATTGCGAACGGCATCTTGCCAGGCTACGTGATCCCAAGTATGAATACCTGTCTCATGACCTGCTTTATCAATTGCGCGCATTTCTGCCGCAGCTTTTTTACCGATGTCTGGTCCAGGAAGGAGAACGCCGTATAGCAAAGTCTTAATACCGTAGTGCTCCACAACAGAGGTGCGACTGACTTTCTTCAGAAAGCCAGGGCGGAAGACGCGTTTTAAGGCCCAGCCGGTATGGTCAGGCCCAAGACTAAATAGAAAGGTGGCTTTAAGGCCAAAACGCTCCAAAGTGCGGGCTAGATTGGGTACGCCCTCTTTAGTTCCACGTAAGGTATCAACATCAACCTTGAGAGCAATCTTAGCCATGTACCTTTGAATTTGCTTTCGCTTATTCTTTATCTACTAAAGTGCGCGCTTTTTCTACATCTTCACGATAGGCTTCAAAAATATTCTTGAGCGCATCTGACATCGTAGTGGTTGGCTTCCAACCCAGTTCGCTCATCGTATTGTCAATTGCTGGAACACGATTTTGAACGTCTTGATAGCCTTCACCGTAGTAAGCGCCCGAAGTAGTTTCTACAATCTTCACTTCATTGGCATTCTTTGCATACTCCGGAATACTGCGCGCGATTTCTAGCATCTGATTGGCTAGCTCACGGATAGAGTGATTGTTCTTTGGATTGCCGATGTTGTAGATCTTGCCGTTAGCAACACCATCTTTGTTATCGATGATGCGCATCAAAGCATCGATACCATCGTCAATATAAGTAAAGGCACGTTTCTGGGCGCCGCCGTCAACCACGTTGATAGATTCACCGCGAACGATATGACCTAAGAACTGAGTCACAACGCGGGATGAGCCTTCTTTTGGTGTGTAGATACTATCTAAACCAGGGCCAATCCAGTTAAATGGGCGGAAGAGAGTAAAGCGTAAGCCTTCCATGCCATAGCCCCAGATCACACGGTCCATCAACTGTTTCGAGCAAGCATAGATCCAGCGTGGCTTGTTAATTGGGCCATAAACCATATTCGATTTAGCAGGATCAAATTCACCATCCTCACACATTCCATACACTTCAGAAGTTGATGGGAATACCAAATGCTTTTTGTACTTAACAGCAGAGCGCACGATTGGGAGATTGGCTTCGAAGTCGAGCTCAAATACTTTGAGTGGTTGCTGAACATACGTAGCTGGCGTTGCGATCGCTACTAAAGGCAAGATGACATCGCATTTGCGAATGTGATATTCAACCCACTCTTTATTGATCGTGATGTCGCCTTCAAAGAAGTGCATGCGTGGATGGTTAACCAAATCACCAAGACGATCGTTTTGCATATCCATGCCATAGACATCCCAATCGGTTGTCTCGAGAATGCGCTTGGAAAGGTGGTGACCAATAAAACCATTAACACCAAGAATGAGTACTTTTTTCATCTCTACTGCCTCGTTTTAATCTAATTTATGTCGCTACTTATTTGCTTGCTGGAAACCATTCCAATACTTCAACTGCTTGATGGTCGCCACAAATGCCGAATACCCGATTATCAACCACTTGGATGCCGCAAACCTCAAGATTGAGCTTGGCCGGAAATGGCCCGTTTAGGCTGG
Source organism: Polynucleobacter sp. JS-JIR-II-50 (assembly GCF_018687895.1). Taxonomy (NCBI): domain Bacteria; kingdom Pseudomonadati; phylum Pseudomonadota; class Betaproteobacteria; order Burkholderiales; family Burkholderiaceae; genus Polynucleobacter; species Polynucleobacter sp. JS-JIR-II-50. Next base: position 432,354 of record NZ_CP061307.1, read on the forward strand.
TGCGGGCCACAATCATGGTTTTGCCATCATGGTCACTAAAGGCGCCCGGATAAGGGGGTGCAACCGCCCTAACCAGGTCGTGGACCTGTTTGGCGGTCTGATTCCAATGAATTTGCCCATCCGCAGGCTTACGACCGCCAAAATAACTGCCTTTTTGGAGCTCGTTCGCCTTGCGGGGAATAATTCCTTTTAGAAGGCTAGGCAAGGCCTGATCGATCACACTCACGGCAGCCTGACTGACCTTACCAAATACTTCAGTGGCGGTCTCATCTGGGTCGATGCTGACGGCTGCTTGCCCAACAATATCTCCCGCATCCGGTTTTGCTTCCATGACGTGTAAAGTTGCGCCGGTCTGCGTTTCGCCATGCAGAATGGCCCAATTAACTGGCGCACGTCCGCGGTATTTTGGTAGTAGTGAGCCATGCATATTGAGTGCGGCAATTTTGGCGCAAGCCAAAATCTGCTCCGGAATCATGAAGCGATAGTAGAAAGAAAAAATATAGTCAGGAGCTAAAGCTTGCAGCTTAGGAATTAACTCTACTAATTCATTAGCGTTCGGAGTGACGTAAGAAATATTTTTTTCTTGACAGATTTTTGCAACACTCCCAAACCATACGTTCTCATTGGGGTCATCTTGATGGGTTACTACTAGATCGACTTTTATGCCCGCATTGAGAAGTGCTTTGAGGCAGTTGACGCCAACATCGTGATAAGCAAAGACGACCGCGTGCAATTATTTTTTCTCTAAAACGGTTTGCACTACATAACGAGGGCGCTTGCGGATTTGCTGATAGATGCGACCAATATATTCACCTAAAAGACCGAGCCCAAAGAGCATTACACCAATCAGGAAGAAGGTTAGGGCGAATAGGGTAAATACACCCTCAACCTCAGCACCCAGAAGGAATCGACGCACTAGCAGGTAGACGAACAAGCTACCAGCAGCAAGGGATAGCAGCATGCCAAGTATTGAGAAGATCTGCAACGGCATGACGGAGAAACCAGTGACTAAGTCAAAGTTCAAGCGAATCAATTGGTACAAGCTGTATTTGGATTCACCAGCAAAACGCTCTTCGTGTTTGACGGTAATTTCTACTGGGTTTGCAGAAAAAGTATATGCCAGTGCCGGGATAAATGTATTGCTCTCATCGCATTGACGTACTAAGTCAACAATGCGACGGCTATATCCACGCAACATACAACCTTGATCAGTCATCGTGATGCGGGTAATGTTTTCGCGCAAGCGATTCATAGCACGTGAAGCAAATTTTCTGAAGAAACTATCGCGGCGATCGGCGCGAATAGTGCCTACGTAATCATGACCTTTTAATAGCTGCTCAGTTAAAGCATCAATTTCTTCGGGAGGATTTTGTAGATCTGCATCCAAAGTAATGATGTGCTCGCCTTTGGCGTATTCAAAGCCAGCCATGATGGCCATATGTTGGCCAAAGTTGCTGTGAAATAAAACGGCACGGGTTACATCAGGACGTAACTCGACTTGCTTGGAAAGAATGCCAGCAGAACGATCTTTGCTACCGTCGTTAACAAATACGATCTCGTAGGTGATCTTGCGTTTGGTAGCCAGAGTATCTAATGCTGGATAAAGGCGATCGAATAGAGCCTGGAGACCATCTTCCTCGTTGTAAACGGGAATAACAATGCTGAGTGTTGGGTTGGCAACTAAATTTGCAGTCATGCTGCAATTTTGCCTGATTCTTTGGGTTTAACCCAGGAACGCTAGTTTTTGCGGTATTTCTGCAAAATTCCGACCAATCCGCTGGCTATGCGGCCAATATCCTCATCGGTCATTGCAGGAAATAAGGGGAGGGTGAGAATGGATCGACCAATGCGTTCGGCGATTGGTGTGTCGGATATTTTGTAGCCTTGGTTTTTGTAAAGTGTGAACCCGGTAATTGTGGGGTAATGAACGCCAGTGCCAATACCAAGATCTTTTAGCTCCATCATCACTTGGGCCCGATCCGTATTGATCTGCTCGAGTGGCAAAACAACTTGAAACATATGCCAGTTGCTATCAGTGAAATTTTCTACTGGGAGTTCTAATTTCAAATCTTCCAATCCAGCAGATTTTAATTTGGCACGCAGCACAGCAAAGTATTGGTGCGCGAGTTCAGCACGACGTGCTTGATAAGAGGGAAGTTGCTTGAGCTGTTCAAGACCAATGGCTGCATTCACATCAGTCAAGTTATCTTTGCCACCCAATACGTCTACGTCCATGCCATCCATGCCTTGACGAGTTAATCCTTGGAGGCGGAATTTTTCAGCGAGCTTTGCTTCATCGAGGTTATTGAGAACAAGGCAGCCACCCTCAACAGTAGTGAGGCTCTTGTTGGCCTGGAAGCTAAAGCTCACCAGGTCACCAAAGCTGCCAATCTTCTTGCCTTGCCACTGTGAGCCAAAGGCCTGAGCTGCATCCTCAATCACGCGAAGCTTGTGTTGTTCGGCTAGTACGTAGAGCTGATTCATGTCAACGGGAAGACCGGCCAAATAGACGGGCATGATCGCGCGTGTCTTAGGTGTGATTGCGGCAGCAACTTTATTTAGATCAATATTGCGTGTAATGGGATCAATATCTACAAAGACTGGTTTGGCGCCAACACCCAAAATCACATTAGAAGTCGCTACCCAAGAAATTGGAGTGGTAATGACTTCATCGCCATCGCCAATACCGGCAACCTGCAAGGCAATTTTCATGGTTGCGGTGCCATTGGCAAAACAGCGTACCGGACGACCGCCAAAGTATTTACTTAAAGCAGCTTCAAACTCGGCCAACTTCGGTCCGGATGTCACCCATCCTGAACGCAATACTTCTGAAACAGCATCGATGGTTTCTTGATTGAAGCTAGGGCGCGTAAAAGGAATGAATGGAGAATTGGTGTCTGACATGGTGTTCTATATTACCGCGCTGGGGTCGGTGTATCGGGATGTTTCACAATCACTCTGCGAGAGTCGCGATCGACTTCCTGCATGGGGAAGTTCTGGGCCTTTAACGTCTCAAATTGCTCTGGAACCATCATGGCATAGGCCGTTTGATCTTCTTGCCAGCGGGTAATAAAGGCTTCTAAGGTCGGCATCCAAAGCTCTGGCTCTTGATTGACTCCAAACTCGAGTTCATCAGGAGATTCCACCATGATCATGGTTCTGCCTAAGTAGAAAGGCATGGTGTGATCTAAAAGACGCACTGAATAGAAATTCACTTTTTCTGGAATAGAGGCTTTGACTCGCTCTACCAGGTCGATGCCCGATACAGCGCGACCCAAAGTCTCATGACCTGTTCCTGCGATGATGGCGCACAGAAAGAAACCACCAGCAAAACTCACAATACTTTGAATGCCATTGCGCTTGCTTTGCCATGCTGCGTAAGCGCTAAAACTGACAAGTGCTACTAATGCAGCAATCACCCAATAGGTATATTGCGCATAAGCTTCAATCTCATCAGGTCTTGCTTGTTTGCCAATGGCATCTAAAAAGAAAAATCCAACACACCCCAAAATTGCAAAGCAAAGTGTCTGTAATTTCCATGGTAATGCCATAGTGTTGGTGTGACCAAGTAAGCGATCTAAACGATTACCAATAATTAAAGCGAGCGCTGGGAAAACGGGGATGATGTAGCCAGGCAATTTGGAGTGAGACATACTAAAGAATGCAAAGATCACAGCAAACCAGCAGACTAATAACCAGCTCGCTGAGAATTCGCGACGGCGCTCGCTCCATGCTTGTGCAAGTCCCCCGGGGACCTGAAGAATCCAGGGGAGCAGTCCGATCACGAGTAGCGGCGCAAAATAGTAAACGGGGCCAGTTCTGCTGTGATCATCTTGTGTGAAGCGCTGTAGATGCTCATGAATAAAGAAAAACTCTAGGAACTCAGGATTGCGTTGCGCTACCAATACAAACCAAGGAGCAGTGATAGCTAAGAATAAAATAGTTCCACTAAATAAGCGTAAGCGCGTCCAGATTTTCCAGTCCCATGTACTAATGGAGTAAGCAATAAATACCATTGCAGGAATCGCTGCGCCAATAACGCCTTTGGATAGTGTTGCTAGCGCCATAAAAATCCAGCAAGCCCACATCCAGTTGCGACAGTTATTTTTGTTATGGGAAGTTTGTGCAAGTAAGAGGCTACATAGAGCTGCCACTAAAAATGAGGACAAGCCCATGTCGAGCGAATTGAAGTGACCACTAATAACCCACATCGGGCTTGATGCCAATACAACAGCAGCCAACCAGCCTGCTCTAGCGTTAAAGATGCGCGCACCAGTAAAGCCGACCAAAAGAATAGTTAGGAAACCCGTTAGCGCTGTCCAAAGGCGCGCTTGCCAATTGCCAATACCAAAAGCTTGAAAAGCGGCGGCTGTTGCCCAGGCTTGAAGAGGGGGTTTTTCAAAATACTTGTAACCGTTGTAGCGAGGGGTTATCCAGTCACCGGTAACCAGCATTTCTCGGGCTATCTCAGCATAGCGGCCTTCGTCGGATGGGATGAGGTGACGGTAATTAAGAGTGCCAAACCACAGCAGGGCATAAATGATGGCCAGCAGCAAAATCTTGCCTGGATGCAGGGCTGAAGACTGCCGGATGTGGCCAAATTGCATTAAGTGGGTTCCACAATCAGGGCTAGAACGACCTGACGGCCTTCGCCGACAAGGATGTTGTAGGTGCGGCAGGCAGCCTGGGAATCCATGATTTCAAAGCCAATTTTGGCCTCAATCAAAGATTTAAGGAGCTCTGGCTTGGGAAAGCGTTGGCGGCTACCGGTCCCAATCAGGATTAATTCTGGTTCTAAATCAACCATTTGCGCGAAATGACTGGCTTCTAAGCTGTCAAATGTTTGCGCAGACCAGTTAGAGATGGCGCCGTCGGAGCTGAGCAGGACCGCATGGTCGTAAGGGATCTTATTGATCTCTACGTAGCCATCGCCATAGCCAGTGATCGTATTTGCTCCGGAATGGGGGTCAGATTGAAGCTTCAAGTGGACTCTCTGTCATAATTATGTGGATTATAGCTAGCTGTTTTTTCTCATATTTCAAGAACTTACCCTTAAATTTATTGTGAAACCGATCCTAAAGTCCCAAAAGCTCAATAACGTCTGTTACGACATACGTGGGCCGGTGCTTGAGCTTGCTCAGCGCATGGAGGAAGAGGGCCACAAAATCATCAAATTAAACATCGGAAACGTAGGGGTTTTCGGTTTTGATCCGCCTGAAGAGATTCAGTTGGACATGATTCGCAATTTAAGCAATGCCTCAGCTTATTCTGATTCCAAGGGAATCTTTGCTGCGCGCAAAGCCATCATGCAGTATTGCCAAGAAAAGGGCATTCAAGGCGTAACCTTGGATGATGTTTATACCGGTAATGGTGTATCTGAACTCATCGTTCTGTCGATGAACGCACTCTTAAATGATGGCGATGAGGTTTTAGTCCCAACTCCAGATTATCCGCTTTGGACTGCTGCAGTTAGTTTATCGAGCGGCACACCGGTCCACTATCTTTGTGATGAATCCAAAGAGTGGGCGCCAGACTTAAACGATCTCCGTAAAAAAATTACACCGCGTACCAAAGCGATCGTGGTGATCAATCCAAACAATCCTACTGGTGCGATTTATTCCAAAGAAATACTGCTGGAATTAACGCAAATTGCTCGTGAGCATGGTTTGATTTTGTTTGCTGATGAAATCTACGACAAGATGTTGTACGACGGCGAGAAGCATCTCTCATTAGCCTCTTTGTCTACAGATGTAGTCATTATTACCTTCAATGGCCTTTCCAAGAATTACCGTTCCTGCGGCTACCGCGCTGGCTGGATGGTGGTTTCAGGCGATAAAGAAATGGTCCGAGACTATATCGAAGGCCTCAATATGCTGGCCTCAATGCGCTTGTGTGCGAACGTGCCAGGTCAGTATGCGATTCAAACTGCATTGGGCGGTTACCAAAGCATTAATGATTTAGTTAGTGAGGGTGGTCGCCTTGCAAAGCAACGTGATCTTGCGTGGAAGCTCATTACCGATATTCCAGGTGTCACTTGCGTGAAACCAAAATCCGCTTTGTATTTATTTCCAAAGCTAGATCCTGAGGTTTATCCAATTGAAGATGATCAGCAATTTGTAGCCGATCTTTTGAAAGAGGAAAAAGTATTGTTAGTGCAGGGCTCTGGTTTCAACTGGGGCAAACCTGATCACTTCCGCGTAGTGTTCTTGCCTCACGAAGATGTGCTCAAGGAAGCTATTAGCCGCCTTGCCCGTTTTCTGGAGCGTTATCGTAATAAGCACAGCCGCAAGGCTTCTTCAACTGCAGCAAAGGCATCATGAAACCGATTCAAGTAGGTCTGTTAGGTATTGGCACTGTTGGTGGTGGCGTATTCACTGTTCTCGAGCGTAACCAAGATGAAATTACTCGTCGTGCAGGGCGCGGCATTCGCATTAATACAGTTGCTGATTTAAATGTAGAGCGTGCCAAAGAATTGGTTAAAGACCGCGCACAAGTGGTGAGTGATGCCCGTGCCGTGATCAATAACCCAGAGATCGACATCGTTGTTGAGCTTATTGGTGGTTATGGCATTGCCAAAGACTTAGTTCTTGAAGCTATCGCTGCCGGTAAGCACGTGGTTACAGCTAATAAAGCATTGATTGCTGTTCACGGTAACGAAATCTTTAAGGCGGCGCATGCTAAAGGCGTGATGGTTGCCTTTGAAGCTGCCGTAGCCGGTGGTATCCCCATTATTAAAGCCTTGCGTGAAGGCTTAACAGCAAACCGCATCGAATGGATTGCGGGCATCATTAATGGCACAACCAATTTTATCTTGTCAGAGATGCGCGACAAAGGTTTGGATTTCGCAACAGTGCTTAAAGAGGCGCAACGCCTAGGCTATGCAGAAGCGGATCCTACTTTTGATATCGAAGGTGTTGATGCTGCTCATAAAGCGACCATCATGAGTGCGATTGCATTTGGCATCCCTATGCAGTTTGAAAAAGCACACATTGAAGGCATCACTAAATTAGATGCAATTGATATTAAGTATGCAGAGCAATTGGGCTATCGCATTAAGCTACTTGGTATCGCAAAGAAAACTTCAACAGGCGTTGAGCTACGCGTGCACCCAACCTTAATTCCCTCTAAGCGCTTGATTGCCAACGTTGAAGGTGCCATGAATGCCGTGCAGGTATTTGGCGATGCCGTTGGAACAACTTTGTACTACGGAAAAGGTGCAGGCTCTGAGCCAACTGCTTCCGCAGTGATTGCTGACTTAGTGGATATCACTCGTTTGCTAAGTGCTGACGCCGAACATCGCGTACCGTACTTGGCCTTCCAGCCAGATGCTGTGCATGACACACCAGTGCTCCCTATTGGTGAGATCACGACTAGTTACTATCTGCGCTTGCGTGTAGCTGATCAGGCCGGTGTATTGGCTGACATCACTAAGATTTTGGCATCGCATGGCGTTTCCATTGATGCGCTCTTACAAAAAGAAGCTGATGAGGGTGAAAGTCAAACTGATTTGGTAGCTTTAACCCACGAGACCAAAGAAAAGAACATGCTTGCCGCGATTAAAGAGATTCAGAATCTCAAGACGGTTGCTGGTGAAGTTGTGAAGATCCGTTTAGAAAATCTGTCTTAAGTAAAACCCAGCAAAATATATGCGTTACCAATCTACTCGTGGCAATAGCCCGCAACAATCCTTCTTAGAAATTTTGCTAGGTGGATTGGCGCCTGATGGCGGCTTGTATTTGCCTACTCAGTACCCACAAGTCACTGCAGCCCAGCTAGATGCTTGGCGCAGCTTGTCATATGCCGACCTTGCTTATGAGGTATTGAGCCTATATTGCGACGATATTCCTGAGACAGATTTACGTGCAATCTTGCGTAAAACGTATACAGAGCAGGTTTACTGCAATGGTCGCGCACAAGATAATGCCAAAGACATTACGCCTTTGCATTGGTTGGGGGAAGAACAGGGAACCCGTATCGGTCTATTGAGTCTTTCAAATGGTCCAACCTTAGCTTTCAAAGATATGGCCATGCAATTGCTAGGTAATCTTTTTGAGTACGCCCTAAAGAAAAAAGGTCAGCAGCTTAATATTTTGGGTGCTACTTCTGGTGACACAGGTAGTGCTGCTGAATATGCGATGCGTGGCAAAGAGGGTGTGAAGGTATTTATGCTTTCACCGCGTGGCAAGATGAGCGCCTTTCAGTCAGCACAAATGTATTCTTTGCAAGATCCCAATATTTTTAACTTAGCAGTAGCTGGCGTCTTCGATGACTGCCAGGATATTGTTAAGGCAGTTAGCAATGATCATGCTTTTAAAGCGAAGAACCAAATTGGTACCGTGAACTCCATTAACTGGGGTCGTGTAGTTGCTCAGGTGGTGTATTACTTCCAAGGCTACTTGCTAGCAACTAAGTCTAGTAATGAGAAAGTATCATTCACTGTTCCTTCGGGTAACTTTGGCAATATCTGCGCAGGCCATATTGCTCGCATGATGGGTTTACCTATTGAGCATTTGATTGCCGCAACAAACGAAAATGATGTGCTCGATGAGTTTTTCCGCACTGGTGTCTATCGTGCGCGTAAGTCTGCTGAGACGTTGCATACCTCTAGCCCATCAATGGACATCTCCAAAGCAAGTAACTTTGAGCGTTTTGTATTTGATTTCATGGGTAAAGATGGCAGGGCTACTGCAGCCATGTTTAAGCAAGTTGATGAAGCAGGCGGTTTTGACATCTCGAAAGATGCTGTCTTTAAAGAGCTTGGTAAATACGGCTTCCAATCTGGCCGTAGCACCCATGAGAATCGCCTAGAAACTATCCGCGATATTGATAAACGCTACGGCATCATGATTGATACACATACCGCTGATGGCGTGAAAGTAGCTCGCGAGCATTTACAAGCCGGTATTCCAATGATTGTTCTCGAGACAGCCTTACCTATCAAGTTTGAAGAAACGATAGAAATTGCTTTAGGTCGTCCAGCAGAATGTCCGCCAGCATTTAAAGATATTAAATCTAAGCCACAGCGCGTAGAAAATATCGATGCCGACGTGAATCAAGTTAAAGCATTTATTACTACACATCTAAGTTAATTCTTAACTTAGAAAATTTAAGCAATAAATAATCACCCTATGACAAAGCCACCGATGTTGACTGCGCAGCAGGCTTTAGATCACCTACTTTCCCATGCTCAAACTATTGGTGAGAGTGAGAAAGTTGCTATGCAGGCCGCTTTAGGCCGGGTGCTCGCTGAAAACGTCAATAGCCTTGTTGATGTACCTCCACTCGATAACACTGCGATGGATGGATATGCGGTTCGCTCTGCTGATGCCGCCACTCCAGGAAAGTCACTCAAGATTGCTCAGCGCATTCCGGCTGGATCGATGGGAATCCCGTTGGAGTCTGGCACAGCCGCTAGAATTTTCACGGGAGCTCCTGTGCCTCCTGGTGCGGATGCAGTCGTGATGCAAGAGGATTGCACGCTAGAGGGTGAAGGCGGTCAAGTGACTATCAATATCGCTCCAACAGCGGGCCAGTGGATTCGTCGCAGAGGCGAAGATCTCACTGCTGGCAAAACTGCTCTTACTGCAGGTACTTTCTTGCGCCCACAAGAGTTAGGCGTAGCTGCTTCAGCGGGTTTGACTCACTTAAGCGTTAAACGTCGCGTCAGGGTGGCCGCCTTTTTCACTGGCGATGAATTGGCCCTGCCTGGTGAGTCATTAAAACCGGGCGGCATTTATAACTCCAATCGTGACACTTTATTAGCCTGCCTCAAATCTTTAGGTTGTGATGCAACAGACTTAGGCATCGTTCCAGATCGTCTGGATGCGACACGCGGTGCATTACGTAAAGCCAGTAAGGATCACGATTTAATTATTACCTCTGGCGGCGTCTCGGTTGGCGAAGAAGATCACATTAAGCCGGCAGTTACTGCTGAAGGAAGATTGGATCTCTGGCAGATCGCGATTAAACCAGGTAAGCCATTGGCATTTGGCGCGGTCCGTAAATCAGATCAATCTAAAGATGGCGAAGCCTGGTTTATTGGGTTGCCTGGCAACCCTGTATCCAGCTTTGTTACCTTCTTATTATTCGTTCGCCCTTTTATTCTGAAGTTACAGGGCCGTGAGGCTAAGCAGCCCCATTCTTATCTCATGCGTGCAGATTTTGATTGGTCAAAAGCCGATCGTCGTAATGAGTTCTTACGTGTCAAGGTGAATGAGCAGGGCGGCTTAGATTTATTTCCTAACCAAAGCTCAGGTGTTCTTACTAGCGCCTCCTGGGGTGATGGCTTGGTAGATTGCCCACCAAACCAGCCAATTAAGGCTGGTGACCTTGTGAAGTACATCCCTTTTGATGCATTCCTCAAATAATCGGTTTACGATTACTTTATGAAGCTCGAATTACGATTCTTTGCCTCACTTCGTGAAGCGCTTGGTGTCTCGCAAGAGAGCATCACCATTCCTGCAACAGTCAAAACGATTGCTGAACTTAGGGCTCACCTTATCGAGCGCGGCAATCCCTGGGTTGAAGTATTGGCGGATGGCAAAGTCTTGCGTTGTGCGTTGAATCAGCACATGGTTGATGCAGGCACTCCATTGCAAGATGGTGCTGAAGTAGCCTTCTTTCCTCCGGTGACTGGGGGTTGATATGCCAATCAAAATCCAAGAAAGCGATTTTGATGTCAGCGCGGAAATAGCGGCATTACGCAAAGGTGATCCACGAGTAGGTGCAGTAGTTACTTTCTTGGGCACCGTGCGAGATATGAATGACGGTAGCCAAGTAAAGGGTATGACGCTTGAGCATTACCCTGGTATGACTGAGAAGGCGTTACAGGAAATTCTGGATCAAGCCAAAGCGCGCTGGGATATTTTCCAATCACTGGTGATTCATCGTATTGGGCCTTTATTGCCCGAAGATCAAATCGTATTAGTGGCAGTCACCAGCGCACACAGAGGTGAAGCATTTTCTGCCTGTGAGTTCATCATGGACTACCTTAAGACGGCAGCCCCCTTCTGGAAAAAAGAAGACACCTCAGAAGGGGCTCGCTGGGTTGATGCCCGCGTTACCGATGAAGCTGCAATGGCTCGTTGGAAGTTGACCTAATTTCTTTTTCTTTGCCAGATTGGGTCCTTATTTAAGGTTTTTATTGGTGCATCAAGCCGCATCAAAATAAGCGTTTATGCACCATCCAAGGGAATTCCTTAGTAATTACCCGCAAATTTAGATCAAAATACATGTACAAAAGTATTTAGAAATTTTGATTAAACAATAAACGGGAGATTCATATGACTTCAGCTGTAATGGGTGCGGAAAGCACCAGTAAGAACCCCCTCAAGTCGAAGTGGGTGCAATTGGCTTTGGGCGTGATTTGTATGATGTCCATTTCTAGTCCGCAATATGTATGGGCTTTATTTACCAAGCCAATCATGGGTCAGCTCGGCGTTACGTTGACAGAGTTGCAAATAACATTTTCGATCTTGATTGTGTTGCAAACTTTCTTTTCGCCATTTCAGGGTTACTTAGTTGATAAATTTGGCCCTCGCCTTTTGTTATCCATTGGTACCATTCTGACGGGCGCAAGCTGGGTTCTTTCGGCTAACCTTACTACCGTATCTCATCTTTACATCACCTACGGCGTTTTAGGCGGCTTGGGTACCGGCATTGTTTACATCGGCGTTGTTGGTTTGATGGTTCGCTGGTTTCCAAATAATCGTGGATTCGCAGTTGGTATGGTTGCTGCTGGTTATGGCATTGGTGCGTTGCTTACTACCTTCCCAATCTCTGCTAGTTTGACTGAGACAGGTATTCAGGGCACGTTGACATTCTTTGGTTACATCATTGGCGCTGTTGGACTATTGGCTGCGCAAGGGATCCGCGTGCCTCACGCTGATCGCGTGCAAACGGCTGATCAAAGAGAGGCCGCTGCAACAGGAGTTGCTCCAAAGACAATGTTAAAGACACCAGTATTTTGGTTGATGTTTTTGATGATGTCCATGATGTCTACATCAGGTTTGATGGTGATCTCTCAAATGGGCGCATTTGCAAAAGACTTTGGCATTACATCGGCTATGGTTTTTGGTATGGCCGCCTTACCTTTGGCCCTAACAATTGATCGCGTTACCAATGGCTTAACTCGACCAATATTTGGTTGGGTATCTGATCGTATCGGACGTGAATACACCATGACAATTGCTTTTGGTTTAGAAGCAGTTGCTATGTTTGCTTGGGTAATGACACGCTCAGATCCTGTCATGTTCGTATTACTCTCAGGTATTGTGTTCTTTGGTTGGGGTGAGATTTTCTCTTTATTTCCATCTACTTTGACTGATACTTTTGGTCAAAAGCATGCAACTACAAACTATGGTTTCTTGTACATGGCTCAAGGCGTTGGTTCTATTATCGGCGCACCAGTTGCAGCCTATATTCATGGCGTGACTGAAAGCTGGATACCAGTATTTGCCATCATGATCGTATTGGATGCTACTGCAGCTATCCTGGCATTCTTCGTGCTACGCCCAATGCGTGCTAAGTATTTGAAGACACGTACTGCATAAGTGCTAACTCAGTGGTAATTTGAAATTCGAAGTTAGAAAAAAGGCTACCAACTTGGTAGCCTTTTTTAATGCCGTCTAATTGTTACTAAATTGCCCAATATTAGAATGAGCTCACAGCTCCATCACTTCTAGGATCCCATCCACCTTGTAGTGTTCCCGATGGATCGCGAATAATGCAGCCTGCATGACCAACGGTTTCATCAAAGGCGTCTAACATTTCAATTTCATGGCCTAAAGCATGAAGTTCTTTCGCGACTTCTGGACCAAAGCGTGATTCTAGTTTTAAGCTATCACTCGTTTGCCCCCAGGTGCGGCCAAGCAACCAGCGTGGGCGACTAATAGCATCCTGTGGATCGAGGCCATAAGTTGCTGTACGAGTAAATACTGCGCACTGGGTTTGTGGTTGACCATCTCCACCCATCGTTCCATAAACCATTGAGCGACCATCTTTAAATAAAGCCATCGCTGGGTTAAGAGTGTGGAAAGGCTTGCGATACGGCTCAAGGTGATTGAGTGTATTTGGATCGAGAGAAAAACTGCAACCGCGGTTTTGCCAGTTGACACCTGAGGTGGGAAGCACAATGCCTGCGCCAAACTCATGATAGATGCTTTGAATGAAAGAAACGCAATTGCCATCGCCATCAATCACGCCCATCCAAATAGTATCTGCAGGACCTTTGCCTTGGCCCCATGGAAGGGCTTTATTAGGGTCAATATTCTTGGCTAATTTTTTCAGGAATGCAGGTGACAAGAAAGATTGCGCATTCTTTGTCATATACGCAGGGTCTGTCACAAACTGATCGCGAATCTTAAATGCTTGCTTAGTGGCTTCAACGCAGTGATGAACGTATTCTGGGCTATCTACTTTGAAGCGTTTTAAGTTCAGTTGATCCAAGATGCCAATAATCATCAATGAGACTACGCCTTGTGTGGGCGGTGTCATGTTGTAGACATTACCCAAGCTATGTTTGAGCTCAAGAGGGTCTATGAGTTTTGCCTTGTGACGGTGCAGGTCATCCAATCTCAGTGGACTGCCTAACTCAGCGAGTTCTTTTGCTAGTGATTCAGCCAGTTCGCCACGGTAATAATCATCCGTCCCTTTTTCGGCAATCTGACGCAAGGTTTTGGCAAGACGCTCTTGCTTAAAGATGCTGCCGACCGCAGGTGCTTTGCCATTTACTAAAAAAGTCTCTGCGAAGCCTGGGATTGGGCTCAGTTCCTGACGCTTCTTTTCTGTAAGGCTGGATTGGCTAAAGGTAACCGGTGTGCCAGCTTCTGCATAGTGAATCGCATCAGCTAACAGGCGTGAAAGTGGTAGTTTGCCGCCTAGTCCTTGCTTGGAGAGTTGGTGTGCTGCGCCCCAACCAGAAATAGTCCCGGCAACGGTATTAGCCGCTACTGCACCGCGAAATGGAATGGCTTTAGTAATGCCGCGTTCTGCATACCATTGTTTAGTGGCCAATCCAGCAGCTGCACCACAGGCGTCAATTCCACCCATGGCCTTTCCAGGAGAATGAACCACCCAGAAAGAATCTCCGCCTATGGAGTTCATATGAGGGTAGACCACAGCAATGGTTGCAGCAGCGGCAACCATTGCTTCTAGGGCATTGCCCCCTTCACGTAAAACAGCTAAAGCAGATTCTGATGCTAGAGAATGTGGCGCTACCGCCATTCCTCTGGTTCCCCATTTTGGTTGCATGATTGTTGTCCGGTTAAATAATTGGTTTTGTTATGGCTATATTGTATTGCTGGCTCATAGATTGCTCTGACTAACTACGCCCAGTTTTGGTGGTGTTCTCAATCTCAAAAAAAGCGAGTTTTTTAGACCTAGGTAAACGCTTTAAGCGGAGTTCGGCTTTAGAGGCCTCAGAACGGTCGGAGTGCTCTTGTGTTGCTAAGAGGGCAACAGGTGTGCGGGACCTTGTGTAGCGCGCGCCTTGCCCTGAGTTATGGGCTTCCAGGCGATGCTCAAGGCGGTTCGTGATGCCAGCGTAATAGCTGCCATCAGAGCACTCTAGAAGGTAAACAAGCCAGGTCAAAATAAGGTCGAATTAGGGTAAAAAGTGCGCTAGATGCTTGAAATTAGAAATATTGCCCTTATATTCTATAGATAGATATCCATGGAATACATGAGGCGTAAAAATGAGAATAGATAAATTAACAACCAAATTTCAAGAGGCCTTAAGTGAGGCCCAAAGTATCGCTTTGGCTAAAGACAATCAATACATCGAGCCGGCCCATCTGCTGTTGGCAATGTTGCGTGATTCGGATGGTAGTGCGAAGAGTTTATTGACTCGAGCTGGAGTCAATGTTTCTGGCCTAGAAAAAGGCGCAGAAAAGATCATCAGCAATCTTCCTGAAGTGCAGGGTACCGGCGGAGACGTTCAGGTAGGCCGGGATTTAAGTAACTGGCTTAACCTATGTGAAAAAGAAGCTAATAAACGCAATGATCAATTTATTGCTGGCGAGTTGTTCTTACTAGTGGTGGCTGATGACAAGGGTGAGCTCGGTAAAGTTGCTCGTGAAAATGGATTAAATCGTAAATCGTTAGAAGCGGCTATTGATTTAGTGCGCGGAGGAGAATCAGTGAATAGTGCAGATGCTGAAGGCCAACGTGAAGCCTTAAAGAAATACACAGTGGATTTAACTGAGCGTGCTCGTATGGGTAAGCTCGATCCAGTAATTGGGCGTGACGATGAGATTCGTCGCACCATTCAAATTTTGCAACGTCGCGGTAAGAACAATCCGGTACTCATTGGTGAGCCTGGCGTGGGTAAGACCGCAATCGTTGAAGGTTTGGCGCAGCGCATCGTCAATGGCGAAGTTCCTGAGACATTGAAAAATAAGCGTGTCTTGGTCTTGGATATGGCCTTGTTATTGGCTGGTGCCAAGTACCGCGGTGAATTTGAGGAACGCCTCAAGGCTGTTCTTAGCGATGTCGCTAAAGATGAAGGTCAAACCATTATCTTTATCGACGAGATTCATACGATGGTTGGTGCAGGCAAGGGTGAGGGCGCGATGGATGCCGGCAATATGCTCAAGCCCGCCTTAGCTCGTGGTGAATTACATTGCATCGGCGCAACCACCTTAGATGAGTATCGTAAGTACATCGAAAAAGATCCTGCGCTGGAACGTCGTTTCCAAAAAGTGATGGTGGAGGAGCCTACCGTCGAGGCAACTATTGCCATCTTGCGCGGTCTTAAAGAGCGTTATGAACTGCATCATGGTATTGAAATTACTGATCCAGCGATTGTTGCAGCTGCTGAGTTATCGCATCGCTACATTACGGATCGTTTCTTGCCAGATAAGGCGATCGACCTGATTGATGAGGCGGGTTCGCGTATTCGGATGGAGATTGATTCCAAGCCTGAAGTGATGGATAGGCTGGAGCGTCGTTTGATTCAATTAAAGATTGAGCGCGAAGCCGTTAAGAAGGAGAAGGATGATGCTTCGCAAAAACGTCTAGGCCTTATTGAGGATGAAATTAAACGTCTGGGCGCTGAGTATGCTGATTTAGAAGAGGTTTGGAAAGCGGAGAAGGGTGCTGTATTGGGTGCAGCTCAGCTGAAAGAGGAAATTGAAAAAGTAAGAGTGGATATTGCAAAGCTACAACGCGATGGCAAGTTAGAAAAGGTTGCGGAGTTGCAATATGGGAAGCTGCCTGAGTTAGAAGCTAAGTTGAAGTCTGCTGCTGCGGCAGAAGCTAAGGGCGATAAAGACGGCGTATTGAAGAACAAGTTACTTCGTACTCAAGTTGGCGCAGAAGAAATTGCGGAAGTAGTTTCTCGTGCGACAGGTATTCCGGTATCGAAGATGATGCAGGGTGAGCGCGATAAGTTGCTCAAGATGGAGGAGCTGCTGCATAAGCGTGTGGTTGGTCAAGAAGAGGCTATTCGCGCAGTATCAGATGCTATTCGTCGTTCTCGGGCTGGTTTGGCTGAAGAGAATCGCCCTTATGGATCCTTCTTATTCCTTGGGCCTACTGGAGTTGGTAAGACTGAGCTCTGTAAGGCCCTCGCTGGCTTCTTGTTTGATAGTGAAGATCACCTCATTCGTATTGATATGAGTGAGTTTATGGAGAAGCATAGCGTGGCGCGTTTAATCGGTGCGCCTCCAGGTTATGTTGGTTACGAAGAGGGTGGTTATTTAACTGAACAAGTTCGTCGTCATCCATATAGCGTGATCTTGTTTGATGAAATCGAAAAAGCGCATCCAGACGTATTCAATGTGCTCCTGCAAGTGCTTGATGATGGCCGCCTCACTGATGGCCAAGGTCGTACCGTAGACTTTAAGAACACTGTCATTGTTATGACCAGTAACATTGGATCCCATTTGATTCAATCAATGGTAGATAAGAAGCAAGCAGAAATTAAAGAAGCAGTATTTGAGGAGTTGAAGAATCATTTCCGCCCTGAGTTCTTAAATCGTATTGATGAAATCGTGGTGTTCCATGGTTTGGACAAAGGCAACATTGCCAACATCGCCAAGATCTTACTCAAGAACTTGTCAGATCGTTTAGCAAAAGTGGATATGCAGCTTGAGGTGAGTGATGCCGCCTTGAATAAGATTGCTGAAGTGGGCTTTGATCCGGTTTTTGGAGCAAGGCCGCTGAAGCGGGCGATCCAGCAATATATTGAGAATCCCGTCTCCAAGATGATTTTGGAAGGCAAGTTCGGGCCCATGGATGTGGTGCCTGTCGATGTTGATAAATCAGGTGACTTTAGCTTTAGCCGTCAGGTTCATTAAGCGGTCTTAAGTAGCAAATACGTAGTTCAGCAGGAATATTCCTGCGCCAGTAAACTCGGTGCATGACTGTCGCGCTTAGTGGGCGCGCCGGTGATGTCCGGGTTATTGGTCTCATTAGCCTGGCTCACGGCAGCTCTCATTTCTTTCATTTGGTGCTCCCTCCCATGTTCCCATGGTTGAAGGAAGCTTTTGCATTGAGTTATGCCGAACTCGGTTTGCTCATGTCGGTCTTCTTTGTCGTGTCTTGTATAGCTCAGGCTACATCTGGTTTTTTAGTAGACCGTATTGGAGCTAGACCGGTTCTCTTCGGTGGCGTTGGCTTACTTGTACTTGCAGCACTGGTGTATTCCCAAAGCAATGGTTACACCATGTTGTTACTAGGAGCGGTTATTGCTGGTTGCGGTAATGGTATTTTTCATCCCGTTGATTACACACTCATTAATCATAAGGTGTCTCCACCCAATCTTCCATACGCCTATTCTATGCATGGCGTCACAGGGTATTTAGGTTGGGCAGCTGCGCCAGCCTTCATGGTAGCGATTGCTCAACTTGCCGATTGGCGTATTGCTTTCTTATCTGCAGCCCTTCTAGAGGCTTGTGTCTTGGTGATACTTTGGGTCAATAAAAATGCCCTCTTAGACAATGTTAAAGAGCGTCATGAGAATACGCATGCGAGTACCCAGGCGACCAATCCTGGTGTTGCTCAGGAGAGTCCATTTGCATTCTTGCGATTGCCGGCGGTTTGGCTGTGTTGGGTCTTCTTTTTCTTTAGTATGGCCTCCACCTCTAGCTTGCAATCTTTTGCACCAAGCGCGCTCTTTAGTATTTATGAGATTCCTTTAAATGTAGGCAGTTACTACATCACGCTTTTGGCGTTAGGGAGCGCTGGAGGAGTTTTGTTTGGGGGCTACTTGGCGGCGAAGTTGCAGGCACCGGAAAGAATTGTCTCCGCATGCCTGTCTATTACGGTAGTAATGTGTTTGCTGTTATCCACAGGATTTATTTCAATTGATCTCATTCCCATCATTTTCTTTGCTCTGGGATTTGGGTATGGAGTAGTGGCGCCTTCACGAGATCTATTAGTGAAAAAGGCAACGCCACAAGGTGTAGCTGGGCGTGTTTACGGAATCGTCTATTCAGGAATTGATTTGGGCGCGGCAGTGGGCCCATTTATTTTTGGTTTCTTTATGGATGCTGGTTTGCCCAAAGCCTTATTCCTAGGAATCGTCGTATTCCAGCTGATGATTATTCCAACCATTTTTCAGGTGAAATCAAAAAGCCGGCAAGCCGTCTAAATTAATGCGGCTTTAATCTTTTTCGCAAACTCAACTGCATGCGGATTGTCGCCATGAATACACAGTGTATCGGCCTGGATTTTGATTTCACTGCCATCAATTGCAGTCACTTTCCCATTCCTTGACATATCGATCGCTTGATTGAGTGCTTCGGATTCATTCTCAATGACAGCGCCCGCCTGACTTCGCGGAACTAGAAAACCTTCTTTAGTGTATTTGCGATCTGCGAATACCTCTTGCCATACCGGCACATTCAATTCTTTTGCAGCATCGATCATGCAGCTTCCCGCTAAACCATACAAAATAACTTCCGGGCCTAAATCTTTTACTGCCCGCGCTATTCCTCTAGCAAGTTTCATGTCTCTGGCTGCCTGGTTATATAGGGCTCCATGCGGTTTGACATGATGTAGCTTCTTTCCGATTGCATTCACAAAAGCTTTTAATGCGCCAGCTTGGTAAAGAACATAGTTATAGGCATCCTCTTCGGATATAGCCATCTCACGTCGCCCAAACCCTTCTAGATCTGGAAGGCCTGGATGTGCGCCAATATGAACCCCTTTTTTGCTTGCCATTTCAACCAACTTTTTCATACGTGCTGGATCGCCAGCGTGCCACCCACAGGCAATGTTGGTCGATGTAATGTAGTCAAGCAATAATGCATCGTTGCCCATTTCCCAGGCGCCAAAGCCTTCGCCCATATCGCTATTAATATCCATTACGAATTTCCACTGGTTTGAATAATTGTTTGAATTGAGTTGATTGTTGATTCTTGTAACTTTAACGCTTCCGCATTTAAACGGTCTGCCTCTTCAATATCTATCGGAATGAATCGTATTTTTGAGTCCGGTTTAACTTGTGCCAATTTAATGAGGTCGGAATGAATGACTTCGGCTAAGCGCGGGTATCCGCCAGTAGTTTGATGCTCTGCAAGCATCACAATAGGCTCATGTGAGGGTGGGTATTGCACAGTTCCAAACGTAATTGCTTGTGATGGAATATTGGGTAAATTCTTTTTGACCTTGAACTCACCTTGTAGACGGAGACCCATGCGATTGCTTTGGTTGCTCACGGTCCAAACGGTCGACCAAAATAACTCTCGCTCTTTAATGGATAAAAAGGATAGGTGAGGGCCTGCCAAGCAATGGATTGGTGTGATTGTTTCTAGGGGTGTGAAGGGTGACTTGATGTGCCATTTTGCAAAAGATGGCAATGCATCTTCTTTAAGGAGTGATTTTAAGAAAGGTGAGTGCAAAGGTAATTGAGGATTGATGAGCGATAAGATCTCCCCCTTTTCAAGTCGTTTTGGTCCAATATCAGCGCTGATGTGTGAGCCTGAGCAGCCCAAGATCTTAGGCAATTCCAGTCCACCTCCGATTGCTAGTAGCGTTCGAAACCCAGGATTCAGTAGCGAGAATTTGAGCGTACTGCCTTTTGCCAGCCATACAGGTCGATTGCCTGGAATGCGTCGACCATCAACAATGCCGTCACAGTGTGCGCCAACCCAGGCTACACAAGTTGCTTGATGAAAAAGAAGGCTTGGACCACTGGAGGTCATCTCTATAGCAGCCATCTCTAATGAGTTGCCTACTAAAGCATTTGCTAAATGAAGTGATGATAAGTCGCAGGCTCCACCAGGACCAACCGCCCAATGAGAAAGGCCGGATCTTGGCTTATCCTGAATAGTGCTAAAGGTTCCAGACTGCAATACTTCAATAGCTGCTTTGTTATTAGTTTTATCTAATGCGTGAATAATTTCTTGGTGAGCGTTTCTTTGATCTTGTAAATAAAACTCATCCAATGTAATTTCTTCAATCTGCATTTGATCTCCGGCCATAAATAATCCTGGCGGTTTATGTTGGATGTCAAACATTTGATTGGGTGAGCGACCAATCAGATTCCATCCGCCTGGCGTAGTTCGGGGATAAATTGCAGTTTGTAATTCTGCAATCGCAACACTACCTTTAGGCACTG
This sequence comes from Polynucleobacter sp. JS-JIR-II-50, assembly GCF_018687895.1. Classification (NCBI taxonomy): domain Bacteria; kingdom Pseudomonadati; phylum Pseudomonadota; class Betaproteobacteria; order Burkholderiales; family Burkholderiaceae; genus Polynucleobacter; species Polynucleobacter sp. JS-JIR-II-50. The sequence goes on from NZ_CP061307.1 coordinate 452,917, forward strand.
CTGGTCGAGGAGAGGATAGGCGAGGTAGGCGCAATTTAGGGTTAAGGCCACTGAAGTATGCAAACCCAGGCATAAAGCCCAAAATATCTGCCGTATAAAGATTTTTCTTGTGAAGATGAATCGTCTCTTCAATAGACAATTGACAAGCCTTGGCAATGGCGTGCAGATCTAATGCGACATCTGGGTGATAACAAACTTGAATGCGGTGAATCTTAGCCGGATAAGTTGAGCGCCCCTTCTGTTTTGCTAATTGCCGCTGAATTTTTTCTAGCTCTGCAAAAGCTTGTTGACGCGTTAGGCTCGGGCCTTCATGCGTATATTGCAGTTGGATGACTAGAGAATCTAGGCCGGGAACGATTTCAGCTGCCCATAAGGGTTTGTTGGTCAACAGTAGCTTGCTTAGCTCATGAATATCTTTTAAGGCATCTGATGATTTGGAGAAATCAATCAATATGCTGTGGTCGCCAATTAGTGTGCAATGCATCATGATGGAGTGTTAAGGGTTTTCTCTAGTTTGTGCTTTAGCAGGAATAATTGGGTTATAAAGATATTACTCATTCATTAATTTAAAGCCTAAAAAATAAAGGAGACAAAATGAGTCAACAACCGGATACCAGTCTGACTGGTTTTTATAAGGTCATGAGCCCCAAAGAAAAGAAAACTTTTTGGGGTTGTTTCTTAGGCTGGGCATTAGACGGCATGGACTTCATGATTTACCCCTTGGTGATTGGAACCATTATTGCAGTATGGCAGGTCGATCGGGGCATGGCTGGTCTTGCGGTAACGGGTACTTTATTGGCTTCTGCATTTGGTGGATGGTTTGCAGGTTATTTAGCTGATCGTATTGGTCGCGTACGCACGCTTCAGTTCACGATTCTTTGGTTCTCTAGCTTCAGTTTGATTTGTGCATTCACACAAGACTTTAATCAGCTCATGATTGCTCGCGCACTCTTGGGTTTTGGTTTCGGTGGTGAGTGGGCTGCTGGTGCTGTATTGATGGGTGAAACGATTCGCGCTGAATATCGTGGCCGCGCTGTTGGTAGTGTGCAATCCGCTTGGGCGGTAGGTTGGGGTGCTGCTGTGCTTCTGCAGGCCATTATGTTTAGCTTGCTCCCTGCTGATATGGCATGGCGCGCAATGTTTGTTGTGGGCTTTTTCCCAGCATTACTCCTGCTCTACATCCGTCGTAATGTAGAGGAGCCTGAGATTGCGAAGATTGCTCGTGAAAAAGTTGCGGCAGCTGGTGACTCACCATCAATCTTTGAAATTTTCAAACCGGGTATCTTGAAAACTACCATCTTGGCTTCTTTGTTGACCATGGGTGCGCAAGGTGGTTATTACGCGATTACAACTTGGGTGCCAACCTTCCTAAAGGCTGAGCGTAAATTAACAGTCGTTGGCTCTACCGGTTACTTGGCATTCCTGATTGTTGGCAGCTTTGTTGGTTACCTGGTTGGCGCTTGGATGGCTGACCGCTTTGGCCGTCGGAAACTCTTTATGACTTTCTCGCTGGGCGCAATTGTTTTAGTCTTGGCATACACCCAGTTAGAAATCACGAATGAGATGATGATGTGGCTTGGCTTCCCCCTCGGTTTTTTTGCTAGCGGTTATTTCTCAGGCATGGGCGCATTCTTGACTGAACTTTTCCCAACTCGTTTGCGTGGATCCGGTCAGGGCTTTTGCTATAACTTTGGCCGCGGTATTGGTGCTTTATTCCCTGCTTTAGTTGGTTATTTCTCAGCTCAATATGGGTTGGCTATGGCGATTGCGATCTTTGCTGTGATTGCTTATGGTGTTTTCTTTATAGCTGCAGTAATTCTTCCTGAAACCAAGGGGCGCGAATTGAAGGCTAACTAACGGCTTATCTGTGTCACAAAAAGAAATTCCGTTTTGCCCAGGACCGCCCGATCATCAGGGTGGTCCTTTTCCTTTTCAGATGCCTATTGGCGCAGTGGATACACATGCGCATGTCATTAGTGCGGCCAGTTTTGTGCCTGATCGTTCCTACACTTCTCCAGAGGCAACCGAGGAGCAATACATTCGAATGCTTGATGAGGTTGGGATGACTTATGGTGTCCTAATTCAAGTCAGCGTGAATGGCCAAGATAATGAGCCAATGCTAAAGGCGTTAAGAAATCATCCGCAACGCTTGCGTGGGGTTGCTGTGCCGCTACTTGGTCAAGTAGATTCTTATTATCAAAAGATGAGGGATACTGGTGTAGTTGGCATTCGCATGAACCTTATGTTCTCTGGAGGCGGCTTAGATATTTCGAAGCTTGAGGAGTGTGATGCTTTAGCAAGGGATTGGGGGTGGCATATTCAATTTTTGTTAGATGCAAATGATCTCCCGGTATTAATGCCGCGCATGCAGAAGTTAAAGTCCACACTAGTGATTGATCATATGGGCTACTTAAGAACTTCTGTTGGTCTGGATTCCCCTGGTTTTAATGCGCTTGTTGATTTAGTGAGAGAGAGGGCGTGGGTCAAGGTGTCGGGTGCATACCGATTAACTGATCAAGCACCCCCTTATCCAGATGTGGTCCCTTATGCAACAGTATTAATTGATGCCGCACCTGATCGTTGTGTCTGGGGTTCTGATTGGCCGCATGTGGCCAATTGGGGTGTGATGCCAACAGTGGCCCAGATGCTTGAAAGCCTCGCTTTGTATGCGCCAGACGAGTCCATACGCCATCGCATCCTCTGCGCCAATCCGCAGAAGCTTTACTTTTCATAATGTGAAATTCCATTACGCTGCGTAAAATGTAGTGCAGCAAGTTACTCCTTGTTTTATTGCAAACAGTGGATGTGCGTTCCACATTGTAAAAATAAGAACATAAGTTATTGAATTTAAATAACTAAATATTTTAAAAAATATCTCAAATTCCCCTTGCCTGCTTTTTCTAACTGTCTAAACTCTTATATAAGACATAAGACTTGAATAGGTCTTAAAGGTCCTTAAATTTTGAAGTACTTGTTTAACTTAGGGAGAAAAACATGGCAGATCGCAAAGCAGAAATCGCAGCACTACAAAAAGACTGGGATACCAATCCACGCTGGAAAGGTATTACTCGTGGCTATACGGCTGAGGACGTAGTACGTCTTCGTGGTTCATTGAAGATTGAGCACACTTTAGCTAAACATGGTGCTGAGCGCCTCTGGGAATTGGTAAACAACGAAGCTTACGTTAACTGTTTGGGCGCTTTGACCGGTGGTCAAGCAATGCAACAGGTTAAAGCTGGCGTTCAAGCAATTTACTTGTCAGGCTGGCAAGTTGCCGCTGATGGTAACTCTTATGCAGCTATGTATCCTGACCAATCTTTATATCCAGTAGATTCTGTTCCTAAGATGGTTGAACGCATTAATAACTCATTCCAACGCGCTGATGAAATTCAAACAGCCAAAGGTATCAACAAGGGCGATGCAGGCTACATCGAGTATTTCGCTCCAATCGTTGCCGATGCTGAAGCAGGTTTTGGTGGTGTATTAAATGCATTTGAATTAAGCAAGGCATTGATTAAGCAGGGTGCCGCTGGCGTTCACTTTGAAGATCAACTGTCTTCTGTTAAGAAGTGCGGTCACTTGGGCGGTAAAGTATTGTTGCCTACTGCCGAGTCAGTCCAGAAGTTGATTTCTGCACGTTTGGCTGCTGACGTGATGGGTGTTTCTACTATCATCTTGGCCCGTACCGATGCTGAAGCTGCTGATTTGTTGACATCTGACTACGATGCAAATGACAAGCCATTCTTGACGGGCGAGCGTACTCCAGAAGGCTTCTACAAAACACGTAAAGGCTTGGATCAAGCGATCTCACGTGGTTTGGCTTACGCTGCTTATGCTGATATGGTTTGGTGTGAAACTGGTACTCCTGACCTCGAGTTTGCTCGCCAGTTTGCGGAAGCGATTCGTGCGAAGTTCCCAGGTAAGATGTTGGCATACAACTGCTCACCATCTTTCAACTGGAAGAAAAACTTGGATGACGCAACGATTGCTAAATTCCAACGTGAATTAGGCGCAATGGGTTACAAGTATCAGTTCATCACATTGGCTGGTATCCACTCTATGTGGTACAACATGTTCGACTTGGCTCAAGACTACATGCAGCGCGGTATGACTGCATATATCGAGAAAGTACAAGAGCCAGAATTTGCTGCCCGTGACCGTGGTTACACGTTCGTTTCACATCAGCAAGAAGTTGGTACTGGATACTTCGACGACGTCACTACCGTTATCCAAGGTGGCAAGTCTTCTGTAACAGCGTTGACTGGTTCTACTGAAGAAGAGCAGTTCCACTAATCTTTAATAGATCCCTAAGTAGTACGTTGTAAGCAGCAGCACCATACTGCCGCGGCACCTAAATGACCCCACAAGGGTGACTTAGGTGCCGTTTTCGTTTACATTCTTCAAATGACTAATTGCGTACTTTGTAAAGACGAACTCAAGCCTGAAGAGGGGCAACTCATATGGCGCGGAGATGACTGTCGAGTCGTTCTGGTCAGCGACCCCGATCTGCCTGGCTTCTGTAGAGTGATTTGGAATCGTCACGTGGCTGAGATGACGGACCTTACCCATAGTGAGCGCGAGCATTTGATGGCTCTAGTATTCGCTGTTGAAGAGGCCATGCGCCACGTTATGCACCCAGATAAAGTCAATATTGCCGCCTTAGGCAATATGGTTCCGCATATCCATTGGCATGTCATCCCTAGATTTAAGGATGACGCATACTTCCCTGGATCGGCTTGGTCCAAAAAAACACAAGAAACAAAAGAAGCCGTATTAGAGACTAGAAGAAAAAAAGCTCAAGAATTACATGCGGCAATCAAGGATGTAATTGCAAATTTATCCTAGGTATTTAATGCGCAATCTATTTTTTACTTTTTTATTGCTCGCAACTAATGTATTGCAAGTTAACCATTCTTATGCGGCTGACATTCAGGTGATTACCTCTGGAGCCTTTGCTGAAGCTCTAAAGGAGTTAGCCCCTGAGTATGAAAAACAATCTCCTAATAAAGTCATTATTTCTTATGGCTCATCAATGGGCGCTGCACCGGACTCCATTCCTTCTAGATTAGCGAAAGGTCAGCAGTTTGATGTATTAATCCTGGCTGTACCAGCTTTAGAGGGGTTTATCAAGAGCGGAGATCTTCAATCTGGGACGCGAGTTGATTTGGTTGCTTCGGTAATGGGTGCGGTAGTAAAGGCAGGTGCACCAAAGCCTGATATCAGCACAATGAATGGATTGAAATTGGCTTTATTAAATGCAAAGTCAGTTGCATATTCAGCAAGTGCTAGCGGCGTTTACTTATCAACTGAACTTTTCCCCAAAATGGGAATTGCAGAGCAGATGGATAAAACTGCAAGAAAAATTTATAGCGAGCGAGTCGCTTCTGTTGTAGCTAGAGGGGATGCGGAATTAGGTTTTCAGCAAGTGAGTGAGTTGCTTCCTATTCCTGGGGTAGAGTTTATTGGTGAGTTGCCGCCTGAGGCGCAAAAGACAGTGCTATTTTCTGCGGGCATTACTAGTGATACACAAAATCTCGCTGCATCAAAAGACTTGATTGAGTATTTAGCCTCAACAAAAGCTGTTGCAACGATTCAAAGGGCTGGATTAAAGCCAGTATTGCCGGCCTTGCCTTGGTAGGATAAAAAGGAAAATAGAAATGAAGTTTTTCACCAAAGCCGTATTAATTACATTTTTAAGCTTCACATTTGGACCGGCGTTTGCTGCTGACCCTTGGCCTAATCACCCCATTAAATTTGTTGTTGGGTTTGGTCCTGGCGGCGCTAACGATACTGTTGCCAGGGTGGTTGCTGAAGCTGCCTCAAAGCAATTGGGTCAACCCATTATTGTTGAAAATAAACCAGGCGCTGGTTCTGTATTGGGTGCAGATTTTGTAGCAAAGAGTGCGCCAGATGGGTACACCTTCTTTGTTAGTGCTGGTGGAATTATTACTAACCCAATGATTAAGTCATCCATGCCATATAAGGAAGGCGATTTAGTGCCCGTTGGGATGCTCGCTATAAGCCCATCCATTATTGTTGTTTCAGCCGATTCAAAAATTAATAATATGAAGGATCTGCTTGTTCTTGCCAAAGATCCCAAGGGGCTTAACTTCTCGACCGCTGGTACTGGGAGTACTCCACACTTCGTAGCGGAGATGTTGAAAGTAAAAGCAGGCGGTAAATATGAAATTATTCCCTATAAGAGTGGTTCCGAAGGAATGGTGGCTGTTATCTCTAATCAAGTTGACGCAACCTCAGAGGCAAGCGTTGTAGTAATTCCGCAAATCCAAGGCGGCAAATTAAAAGCAGTTGCTTCCACCTGGAATAAAAGAATTGCCGCTCTGCCTGATGTTCCAACAACTAAAGAGCAGGGGTATCCTGAAGTATTCATTGGTCACTGGGCGGGTGTCTTTGCGCCTAAGGGAACGCCTGATGCTATCTTGGAGAAAATGAATCAAGCAATTAATGCAGGCCTTAAGACTGCCGCCGTTCAAAGCCGTCTAACGCCTCAAGGTATAGAGCCGTCACCTGGAACAAGAGCTTCATTTGCTAAATTCTTGGCTGATGAAAAGGCAAGGTTAGAGCCAATAGTGAAGCGCGCCAATATGAAAGAGGATTGAGTTGACTTCATCAATGGGTCAATCGAAGTCATTCAAATAACGTAGACTCTATTTTAATTTTAGGTAAATATCTTCAATCAATTTAGAAAAATGCACAGAAAAGAATTTAGGGTCTCCTAAGGGGCTGTTGGAAATCCGCTTTCTCATTGTCGTGCGCAAATGTGATAGCTTGTCCAGATCATTGGATAGTCTTTTTGCTTGCTCTACAAACCCATCAATACTGTTTGTAACACATTCACCAAGATTAATTTCATGAAGGATGCTTGCTGATTGGTTGGATGCTGGGGTTATGCCGGTTCTGGTTATAACGGGAAGACCCATCCAAAGGGCCTCACAACTTGTAGTTGCTCCAGAAAATGGGTATGTATCTAATGCTATATCTGCCTCATTATAAAAGTGGAACAGTGACTCATGATCGCAGTCCGCATAAAGCTCAACTCTTGAATTGGTAACCCCATAAGACAAAAACAATTCTCTAATATGATTTCTGAGTTGGTGATCACGTAAGGTTTTCCATCTTAATTGAATTCTAGAATGCGGTATTGCCATTAAAGTTTTTGACCACATCTCTATACATTCATTATTAATTTTTGATGTACTGCTAAAGCTGCAAAATGTGATGCTACCGTTTGCAATAGCGGGCAGTGGATTAAGTTGCGGTACATAAGGTGGGGGCGTATAGCAAAAACGTGAACAGGGTAATTTGTAGATGGCCTCTGAAAAAAAATCATCCGACACATTATGCAAATGCCATTCATCAAAGATAACCCCATCCATTTGTAGTGCATGGGTTGATGCAAAGTAGCCTAAATAACTTAGCTGTATAGGTGCAATTCGTTGGTTAAAGATCGATATTCTGCTATTAGCTGTATGACCAGATAGATCAATTAAGACATCTATCTTATCGGACTGAATCTGATTAATTAAATCGCCATCCGTTAAACTTTCTACAAAAGAAAATCCTGAGACGATAGAAATAAGTTCATTTGTTAATTGATCTGTTTTATGGCCTGTATAGTAAATTGAAATTGAGTAATTTTTACTTAATTCCCGTAAGAGCCCAAGAGAAAACCATCCAACCGGATGTTGATTCATGTCTCCCGAAACAAAACCAATCTTTGGAAGACTATTTTTTGATTGAGATAATTTTTGAGGTCTGATTTTTTTAGAAATTTTCCTTATTCCTACTTTGGCAATCTGAATATATTTTCCAGGTTCAGCTTCGTAATTGGATAGCATTAATAAGTTCGAGATTGTGCTCTGATCATAATTATTTATCACAATGCGATCGCCCAATATTTCCAGCGCTTCAGGTGTTTCCATTCGCTCACAAAGGCTGATTGCTAAGTTATTGGCATCACCAATACTTAATTTCTCTCTGGCAAGATCAAGAAATAATGCTATGGCCTTGCTTGGTAAGCCTAGACCAATATAGGCTCCAGATAGAGGGGTTCTGGCACGATCTTCGCAGGGCCCTGGAATTAAGCCTTGCAGAATTTGAATAGATTCTAAAAAACGACCCTGAGCAAGATAAATGTTGCCTTTTTGTAGTTGAACTTCATCTTTGAAGCTTGATTCGATGTGCTCTATCTGCTTTACCACTACTAATGCCTCATCAAATTTTTGCAAACCCATTAGCGCCGATGAAAGCTCAAGATAAAGAATGTAATTAGTCGGGTCGGCAGAAATAAGCTCCTGATATTGAGTGGCAGCTAAATAAAAGTTTTTTGCCCTTAATATATTGCGGGCGGACTGAATGTCAATTTTCATACCTAAACATCCTGAATGGTGAGGTGCAGATTATTTTCCATACAAGTAGAGCAAAAAGAATGCTTGTATTTCAAGCTCTCAATTTCAGAAGCGCTATTCTCTAAAAAATAGGTTTTCTTGCCAATTTCATCTGATAGATTTTTAGTGGTACCACAACACAGCGAAATCGACCCATCATAATTAATTGCAGTCATATTAAAGCGTAATTCGCAATCCATCGATCCCGATCTTCTCGATTTAATATTTTCAGCTATTGTTTTCGGGTGAAAGAAAAGCTGTTCTTCAATGTCTGACTCAATTCCATTGATGCTCTTAAGTAAGGCATGAGCCTTTTCAATTGGCGCCATGATTGCATATGAAGGTCTATAGCCAAAACCGTAATGATTGGCAAGAGCTTTTATTTGATCCATCTCGTTAATAGTATTTTTATAAAGGTGATGCCCAATCCATATTTCAGTTGTAGATTGGTGGCTATCCCTTGCTTGTGCCAACTTCTCAAAATTCTGAATGACTGTTTGAATATCTCCACGGTCATGAGTTACCCCATATATCTCTTGCTGTAGGCTAGAAATAGATACCTTAAATCTATCGGGATTAGCCTCTATCACTGCATCAATTCGATCTGAGATATTTAAATTACTCGAAATGAACGAAGTTAAGTTAGCCTTACGAATTTCTTTGATGAAATCTGGTAAATGTTGGTTAAGCAGGGGTTCACTCCAATTAAAAAGCCAAATATCTGGCTTATGAGCTGGATTTTCTTCGCATATTTTTTTGAGTATTTTGGAGAATAATTCTGGCCCCATGATCCCCTTCGGCATTTCTTTTTGGTTGCCAATAGGGCAGGTTGGGCAACGTAAATTACATCCACCGACAACATCAACTGCATAAACATATGAAGAGGATTCGATCGGATGATATCGCTCTAATGACTTCTTTTCCGTAGGGATGTAAATTATTTTTTCTAAATGGGCTGGGATCTCAATTTGTCTCTTGAGCTCACTTAAAGTTGGGAATGTTAGCTGATTAAGCTCAGCATATCTCAGCCATTTCTGAGCATGCTTTTTATATGTATTTGAAAGATGTATTTGTATTACAAGCTCAACAGCTTTTTTTTGATCTATTTCGTTCGCTAAATCTTGCCGAAAAGAGTCTTTAACAAGTTGATCGCCTTGGAGATCAGCCCTTCGCAATAAAAGTGTTCCTAGGTTAAATAAGGCGCCTGCTTGATTGGGGTTTATCTGTAGCGCTGCTCTATAGAGACTTTCGGCCTTTTCTGTTAAATTAAGTCGATAGCACTCAGAGGCTTCTGAAAGTAGTTGGTTTAATGTTTGGGCGCTCATTCTATTAATTTACTGCTAACCCTATGAAATCGTCTAAATCTTCCTCGCTCAGCCTCTTTCTTGTTGCAATGTCTGCCTCAAGTGGAGCCATGGCTGCTTTATCCTGCGGCGTCGGTACTTATAGCTCCACTGGTCTAGATAGCGCCCCCGGTGGCTGTATTGATGCATCTCCTGGGTCCTATGTAAATTTTACTGGATCAACTGCCGCCACCTTGGCTGCGCCCGGTTTCTATCAGCCGAATCCTGGACAGTCTTCCGCTCTAGTGGCGAGTCCTGGTTATTACGTTCCAATACAGGGGGCTACAGCCGCCCTTCCGGCGCCCATCGGCTCCTATGTGGCTAATTCTGGATCTTCTTCAGCCACTCCAGCTCCTGCCGGATACTTTGTTGCCAATACAGGTGCAACATCTGCTACGCCAGCGCTACCGGGAACTTATGTAGCATCCACTGGTCAAGCATCAGCAACGCAGGTTTCACCAGGTTTCTACACATATGCTCCTGGCGCCTCGAGTCAGGTACCTGCAGGCCTGATGGCGGGCCCGCTGAACTCAACCATTCGGGCTAACGAAGCGAGTATTCGAGATGCGACTTCGATGATTGATGCTGAAGGTGATGCAACTATCAAGTCCTCTTTCTACTACCAGGGTGGTTCGGTAGATCAACTCGGGCAATCCTCAGGGGCTAGACAAAATATTTCTTTTTGGGGATTAAATCTCTCGGGTAATATTTTTGGTAGCAAGGATGAGCCTGCTGGAGTTTTGGCGAATGTGACGTCAGCTAATTATTCAGCTGGTTCAGATGGAAGTGGTAACGGCCTTGGTTTGAGTATTGGGCTGTTTAAAAAGCTACAGATCGAAACAGCCAAATTTGTTGGCACATTGCTCTTTGGTAACTATAACTACAACAGCACTCGACAGAATCTTAGTCAGGGTACCGTTTCTGGCACATCTTCAAACATCCAATCTGCTACCGGAAATACTAACGTCAATACCTATGGAGTTAATGTCATGGGATCACTTCCGTTAGCGGCCGCCTTACCAAATCTTGATGGTTTTTTAAATGTTGCAGTGACTAACTATGCCTACAAAGGTATGAATGAGTCTGTAAGTGGTTCAGGCAGTAATCCAAGTGCTGGACTCAATACATCATCGATGAATTATGTTTCCATACCTACTACACTTGGTTTGAGATACTCGCTCATGGATTCATCTAATAAGGTCAGTCTTGGGGCAATATCCGTAGGCTATAAGTATGACTTTGGAAAATCTACAACTATGAATATGTCAACTCAATCAAGTCCGAGCTACCAGTTCGGATTGCCGATAGCCTTGACCAACGCACGTGCTACCGTGATTGAAATTTCCTCCGCTAATTATGAGTTGCAAAAAGATTTAAGCTTATCGGCAGCAATTTCTACAGAGTTTTCTAGCGCTTATTCGTTTTATCAGGGCAGCTTAAGACTTCGCAAATCGTTCTAATGGGAAGGTATCTTAGCGAGCTTTGATCGGCTGAATTAATGTGTCTAGGATCAAAGACTGGTTTTGTAATAATTAGGCCAACTTTTTCAAAGCCTCCAGATACCTCTCTGGATTAAGTGGCTGCCCTTCACGCTGCGCTTCCCACATCACTTGCCCTAGGCATTCCATCATCACGTGTTGTGCTTCATGCATTGAGCCTAACTTCAGAGAGAGCTTATCTGCGATCTCTTTAATGCCGGGCGGCTGATTGATTGAGATCTGCTCGCTAATGGAGAGATGCATTGATAGATGCAGGAATGGATTCGTTTCTCCCCGCTCTGGTGTGTAGTCCTGAGCTAGAGCGCCCTCTGGATCTTTGAGTAAGTCGTGGTATTCGGGATGCTCAACCATCCAATCACTGGCCAACGTCTCCATTGGATCGAGAATATGATTCTCGGTCTTCTTTTTCCAGGCGTCACAGAAAAAGCGCCGCACTTCTTCACGGGTTGGATTAAATATCGCCACGAACTTTTCCTTTGCTAGTTTTTTGTTTAAAGCCGCATAGTGGCTCTACTATGCATTGCGCACAATCTGGGTTGCGCGCCTTGCAGGTATATCGACCATGCAGAATAAGCCAGTGATGGGCATCTAGCAGATATTCTTTTGGCACGCGCTTGAGTAATTGCTCTTCCACTTTCACTACATCTTTGCCGGGTGCTAGGCCAGTCCGATTGGAGACTCTAAAGATGTGAGTATCAACAGCCATGGCGATTTGTCCAAAGGCAGTATTCAGAATGACGTTGGCTGTTTTTCTGCCTACGCCGGGTAGAGCTTCTAATTCTTCGCGAGTCTGCGGCACTTCTCCGCCATGCTTCTCAAGCAGAAGCCGACATGTTTCCTGTATATGCTTGCCTTTGGAATTAAATAAGCCAATATGCTGAATATAGGGTCTCACACCTTCCTCACCAAGGTCTAATAGGGCTTGCGGGGTATTGGCAACTTTATAGAGTTTGCGTGTTCCCTTATTAACTGAGACATCGGTTGCTTGTGCTGATAGCAATACTGCAATTAATAACTCAAATGGGGAGCTATATTCCAGCTCAGTTTCTGGCTTGGGATTATTGGCTTTGAGCTGCTCAAAAAAAGCACGACGCTTTTCTAGATTCATCATTTCTTTTGCTGGGCTCGTGCAATGGCTGCTGCAATGATGGCGCGTTTGCGCTCTTGTTCTTGAAGTTCATCTGCAGAAGATGGGCTTTCAGCATTGACCGCAGCTAATTTAGTTGCAGCCTTTTTGGCTAAGCGATCATCATTATCTTTTTGCTCTCTATCGAGTCGTTTTTCACGATCGTGATAACGTTGGCGGGAGATGTCTGCCAAGTCTTGAGACCAGGCATCCCAGCCAGTTTTATTTTCAGTGACATCAATCATGCTGATGCAATCTACTGGGCATGGCGGAATACATAGGTCACAACCAGTGCACCACTTAGTCAGAACCACATGCATTTGTTTAGAGGCGCCAACAATTGCATCGACAGGACATGCCTGAATGCAGAGTGTGCAGCCAATACATTTCTGTGGATCAATAAACGCTACTGGCCTGGGGCGTTCTACGCCACACTCTGGATCGATAGTGGGATGAAGCTCAAAGGCATCTTGGGGGTAGATGGGTATCAAAGCCTTACTTAGGCGCTCAATACCCTCAACCCCACCAGGTGGGCAGCGATTTGGTAGCGCATCACCAGAGGCCATTGCCTCTGCGTATCCACGGCAATCTGGATAGCCGCATTTAGTGCATTGGGTTTGCGGAAGAATATCCTCAAGTTGATCAATGAGGTTATTTGCTAGGCTCATGGAAATTGCTTTTCGCATTCTTCTTAAAATTAAAGGCCCCGAAGAGCCCTTAATTTATGCAGACTTGGTAGTCCGTGTAGCAGTTTTCTTCGTATTCTGGTGCTCACGAATGAACGTCTTAATCTTTGGATAAACTTTCTCACGCCAACGACGACCAGCGAAAATGCCGTAGTGACCAGCACCCGCAACTTCGTAGTGGTCTTTATTACCTTTTGGAATGCCAGAGCATAGACCATGTGCTGAGCGTGTTTGACCGCTTCCAGAGATGTCGTCAAGCTCACCTTCAATGGTGAGTAGAGCAGTCTTTTTAATATCTTGCGGCTTCACGAGTTCGCCGGCAACTTCCCAGGTGCCGTTTGGCAGTGAGTAGTCTTGGAAAACAGTCTTGATGGTGTCTAAATAGAACTTAGAGTCCAAATCCAATACCGCGTTGTACTCGTCGTAAAAGCGAATATGTGATTCAGCATCTTGTTCGTCGCCACGAACTAAGTTTTGGAAGTAATCCCAATGAGATTGCAAGTGGTTCTGTGGGTTCATGGCGATAAAGCCAGTGTGTTGTAAGAAGCCTGGGTAAACTTTACGGCCAGCGCCTGGATAGTTAGGCGGAACGCTATAAATTACATGGCTCTCGAACCACTCGAATGATTTTTGATCTGCAAGGTTATTTACTGCAGTCGGTGACTTGCGTGCATCAATTGGGCCGCCCATCATGATCATAGAGGCTGGCGTTGCTTCGCCGGCAGAGGCCATTAATGAGATTGCGCCCAAAGTTGGAACGGTAGGTTGGCAAACAGAGATCACATGTAAATCTTTAGCGCCAATAGTGCGAATGAATTCTTGTACGTAATGAACATAGTCATCAAGACCAAATTCACCATCTTCTACCGGTACTAAACGAGCATCGATCCAATCGGTGATGTAAACCTTATGGTCTTGCAAGAGGGTACGTACTGTGTCACGTAGTAAGGTGGAGTGGTGTCCAGATAATGGAGCCACCACTAATACTGTTGGATCTTCTTTGAGTTTCTTGATGACCTCAACATCATCGGAAAAGCGCTTAAAGCGGACTAAGTTACAAAATGGCTTTGCAACTGCAGTTCTTTCATGAATGGCAACTTCTTTGCCATGCGCCGTGACTGAGCGAATACCAAACTCTGGCTTCTTGTAGTTCTTACCTAAGCGATAGAGGAGTTCATAACTAGCAGCCAATCGATCCGATCCCGGAACCTTGGAGGCGGGATTTGAGGCATTGATAAAAGCTTCTGAAGCAGCGCGTGCCCAAGAACTAACTGGTTGAAGTAAGGCTTTTTGAAACTCATGTAACTGATATAGCATGGTACCTCCGGTAATTCAGTGTATCCGCTTATTACGCCAATACGCGGGCAATTGCTTTAGCCACTTTATCAATGTTTTTGGTATTGAGGGCTGCAACACAAATGCGTCCAGTCGAGAGAGCATAAATGCCATCCTCTTTCTGTAAGCGATCAACTTGCTCAGCCGTTAAGCCTGAGTAAGAAAACATGCCACGCTGCTTCTCGATAAAAGCAAAATCTTGCTTTACTCCAGCGGCAGCGAGTTTTTCAACCAAGCCATGACGCATTGCTTTAATACGGTCACGCATTTCTGCCAGCTCATCTTCCCAGAGCTTACGTAATTCTGGTGAATTCAAAACGGCAGCAGCAATAGCAGCGCCGTGAGTCGGAGGATTGGAATAGTTTGTGCGAATGACGCGCTTCAATTGTGAAAGTACGCGAGTAGATTCATCTTTGCTTTGGGTCACGATGGATAATGCACCAACACGCTCACCATAGAGGGAGAATGATTTAGAGAAAGAGCTTGATACAAAGAAAGACATGCCCGAGTCAGCAAAGAGACGAACTGCAATACCGTCTTTCTCAATCCCATCAGCAAAGCCTTGGTAGGCCATATCCAAGAAGGGGATGAGGCCTTTGTTCTTGCAGATGTCAATCACTTGGCGCCATTGCGCTTCAGTAATATCTGCACCGGTTGGGTTGTGGCAACAAGCGTGCAACAACACGGTAGTGTTCTTTGGGAAAGACTCTAAAGACTTCACCATGCCGTCAAAATCTACGCCACGAGTTTTGCCGTCGAAATAGGTGTACTCAACGACATCAAAGCCAGCAGATTCAAAAATGCCGCGATGGTTTTCCCAGGTTGGGTTACTAATCGCGCATGGTGCATTGAGGTTCAAGCGCTTGATGAAATCTGCGCCAACGCGCAATGCACCGGTACCACCGAGACACTCAGCAGTTACAACGCGACCATCTTTAATGAGCGCAGAGTCAGCACCAAACAATAAATTTTGCACTGCACTGTTGTAGGGGTTTGGACCTTCAATTGGAATGTAGCTACGTGGTGAGTGCTTTGCAACAATCGCTTCCTCAGCTTTAATCACGGCCTTAAGAAGTGGCACTTTGCCTTCGTCTGTGTAATACACGCCAACACCTAAATTCACTTTGTCAGCGCGCTGGTCTGCAACGTAGGCTTCTGTGAGGCCAAAAATAGGATCTTTAGGGGCTAGCTGGACTGAGGCAAACAGGGTCATTTGAGGTCGAAAGTGGTAGTTAGGGGGTAATTAAGGGTGGTTTTGTTTGTCGCTGCCGTTAAATTCAGTTTAATTGTCGGTTTTTGAAGTCAGAATCAACTATTTCCTAAGAAAAACGGCAAAATCATTGTTTGTACAAAATTCGCTGTGAAGAACTCTCACAGGTGAAATGATAGCCGAGATGCCCCCTAAGTTGCCCAAAACTGGTCCAAAAGCCGAAGTAAAAGAATTGCAAAAAACCCCTGCGGCAGATCCCTTGGGTGAGGCGGGCCACGACCTGGATCCGGCCAAGTTTGTATCCTTCCCGGACTCCCCTTATCAGCTCTATCAGCCATTTCCTCCTGCTGGGGACCAACCCCAGGCCATTGATGCCCTGGTTGAGGGTATTCAGGATGGATTGACCTTCCAGACGCTTTTAGGGGTTACTGGCTCTGGAAAGACCTTCACGATGGCTAATGTCATTGCTAGAACAGGCCGTCCTGCCATCATTTTTGCCCCGAATAAGACCCTAGCTGCCCAGCTTTATAGTGAATTTAGAGAGTTTTTTCCGAGAAACGCTGTTGAGTACTTCGTCAGCTACTACGATTACTACCAGCCAGAGGCTTATGTACCTCAGCGCGACCTTTTTATCGAAAAAGATTCCTCTATTAACGAGCACATCGAACAGATGCGTTTGTCGGCAACCAAGAGTTTGTTAGAGCGTCGAGACGTCATTATTGTTGCGACCGTATCTGCAATTTACGGCATTGGTAATCCTGGCGACTATCACAGTATGGTGATGACATTACGTCCCGGTGACAAGATGAGTCAGCGTGATATTTTGATGCGCCTCATTGCGATGCAATACGATCGCAACGAAACGGATTTCAAGCGCGGTGTATTTCGAGTGCGTGGTGACACCATTGATATTTTCCCGGCCGAACATAATGAGTTAGCAGTTCGGGTGGAGTTGTTTGATGATGTCGTGGAGAGTTTGCAATTCTTCGATCCTCTCACTGGCAAGATTCGTCAAAAGATTCCACGCTTTACTGTGTACCCAAGCTCACATTACGTCACACCTCGTGATACTGTTTTGAAAGCAATCGAAACCATCAAAACAGAATTGCGTACTCGCTTAGATGAGTTTGTGAAGGATGGAAAACTGGTTGAGGCGCAACGCCTCGAGCAACGAACGCGATTTGATTTAGAGATGCTGAATGAGTTGGGCTTCTGCAAGGGTATTGAGAACTACTCGCGCCACCTTTCCGGCGCCGCTCCAGGGGATGCCCCACCAACACTAGTAGACTATTTGCCTAACGACGCCTTGATGTTCCTAGATGAGAGTCATGTTCTGATTGGTCAGTTGAATGCGATGTATAACGGGGATAAATCTCGTAAACACACTTTGGTGGAATTTGGCTTCCGTTTGCCTTCAGCAATGGATAACCGCCCACTGAAATTTACTGAGTTTGAAACCAAAATGCGTCAAACCATTTTCGTTTCTGCAACACCGGCTGATTATGAGAAAACACATCAAGGACAAGTTGTCGAGCAAGTAGCTAGACCAACCGGTTTAGTTGATCCAGAAATTGAAGTGTTGCCAGCAAGCACCCAGGTCGATGATTTGTTAGATCAAATTCATGCACGCGTCAAAGTGCATGAGCGAGTTCTGGTGACTGTGTTGACTAAACGGATGGCGGAGCAATTAACAGACTATCTTTCCGATAACGGTGTGAAGGTACGTTATGTTCACTCTGATATCGATACGGTTGAGCGTGTAGAAATATTGCGTGACTTACGTTTGGGTGTCTTCGACGTGTTGGTCGGCATTAATTTATTACGCGAGGGCTTGGATATTCCTGAAGTTTCTCTAGTAGCCATTTTGGATGCCGATAAAGAAGGCTTTTTACGTTCAGAACGCAGTTTGATTCAAACCATTGGCCGTGCCGCTCGTAACGTTCGGGGCAAAGCCATTTTGTATGCTGATCGCATTACCGACTCTATGAAGTGCGCAATGGGCGAGACTGAAAGACGGCGAACCAAGCAAATTGCCTTCAATAAGCTTCATGGAATTGAGCCTAAAGGGGTCAAAAAGCGCATTAAGGACATTATTGATGGTGTCTATGACGTTAAAGAGAAGCGTCAGGAGATGCAGGTTGAGCAGGAGCGGGCCCACTATGAAGATATGGGCGAGAAGGACTTGGCGGCTGAAATTAAGCGCCTAGAGAAGCAAATGAACGCTGAGGCCAAAAACTTGGAGTTTGAAAAGGCTGCCAATACTAGGGATAGGCTCACTAAGGTTAAAGAAATGGCTTTTGGGGCTAGGTCTAGGGACTCTGTCTAACAATTGATTGGCTAATTCCTGGCTTGTATTGAGGTTTTTTGGGATAATTCCCGAGCAATTTGATGGGGAATATGGTAAAGTTGAGTGGAATGGTCGGGTATTACCCGCCCGACTGTTAGCTGTCCATAACAATCCATTACCAAGGTGACATATGAGACTTACAACCAAAGGTCGTTTTGCAGTAACCGCAATGATTGATTTAGCCCTGCGTGAAACGCATGGCCCCGTAACTTTGGCCGGAATTAGCCAAAGACAAAAAATATCCCTTTCTTATCTCGAGCAATTGTTCGGCAAATTACGCCGTTTCAATATCGTGGAGAGTACTCGTGGTCCTGGTGGTGGTTACACCTTGGCACGTCCGTCCTCTGAGGTGAGTGTGGCTGACATTATTGTTGCCGTCGATGAACCTCTCGATGCAACTCAATGTGGCGGTAAGGGCAACTGTCATACCGATGAAGAAAATCATGGCCGTTGTATGACGCATGATCTCTGGAGTAATCTCAATTCAAAAATGGTTGAGTACCTGAGTTCGGTGAGCTTAAAAGATTTGGTTCATCAGCAAGAAGGGCGCGGCATTGTGATTCAAGATATGCGTCAAAAGAAAATTAAAGTTGAAAGTACTAAAGCGGATAAGCCTGCTACAGCACTTGCAGCTAAAAAAGAAGTAGCGCCTAAAGCGCCATTAGTGAATTCTGTATTCAATTTGGCGCGCCAAAGTTAATAACGTATTACCTACCGATAAATAAACCATGAACGCACCACAAGACCTTCCAAAGCAACCGGTTCCAATGTTTAGTCCTAAGCACTTCCCGGTGTATATGGACTATTCAGCTACAACGCCGATTGATCCGCGCGTGGTTGACAAAATGTTGCCTTATTTGCGCGAGCAGTTTGGAAACGCCGCCTCTCGTAGTCATGCTTATGGTTGGGCTGCAGAAGAAGCGGTTGAGTGGGCGCGTTCAGAGGTTGCTCAATTAGTACATGCTGATCCAAGAGAGATTGTGTTTACTAGCGGTGCTACTGAAAGTATTAACCTGGCATTAAAAGGCGCAGCACATTTTTACAAAGATCGCGGTAATCACATCATCACCGTTAAGACCGAGCACAAGGCAACTTTAGATACTTGTCGTGAGCTTGAGCGCGAAGGTTTTGAAGTGACTTATTTAGATGTTTTGCCTAATGGCCTGATTGATTTTGCACAGCTTGAAGTTGCAATGAAGCCGGGTACGATTTTGGCTTCGGTGATGTATGTCAATAATGAAATCGGTGTTGTGCAAGATATTCCTGCCATTGGTGAGTTGTGCCGTTCGCGTGGTGTGATTTTTCATGTGGATGCAGCGCAAGCAACTGGCAAAGTGGATATTGATTTAGAGAAGATCAAAGTGGACTTGATGAGCTTTTCTGCACACAAGACTTATGGTCCTAAAGGTATTGGCGCTTTGTTTGTGCGTCGTAAGCCACGTATTCGTATTGAGGCACAGATTCATGGCGGTGGCCATGAGCGCGGTATGCGTTCTGGAACTCTTGCAGTTCACCAGATCGTAGGTATGGGTGAGGCTTTCCGCATTGCTCGTGTTGAGATGATCGAAGAGAATAAGCGTATTCGCGGACTACGTGACCGCCTACTCAATGGCTTGAAAGATATTGAAGAAGTCTACGTCAACGGCGATATGGATGATCGTGTTCCGCATAACCTCAACATTAGCTTTAATTATGTTGAAGGCGAGTCTATGTTGATGGCGTTGAAAGACTTGGCGATTTCTTCTGGTTCAGCATGTACCTCAGCATCGTTAGAGCCTTCTTATGTATTGCGTGCCTTGGGTCGCAACGATGAGTTGGCGCATAGCTCCATTCGCTTTACCTTGGGTCGCTTTACGACTGAGGAAGAAGTGGACTTCACCATCAAGTTGGTAAAAGAGAAGATTGCCAAGTTGCGTGAGTTATCTCCGCTCTGGGAAATGTACAAAGACGGAATCGACATCAGCACGATTCAGTGGGCTGCACACTAAAAGATATTTAAAGATAAAGAAATTAAAGAGGAAATACCATGGCATATAGCGAAAAGGTCATCGACCACTACGAAAATCCCCGTAACGTTGGCTCATTTGAGAAGGGCGACGACAGTGTAGGTACTGGTATGGTTGGAGCCCCAGCCTGCGGTGACGTGATGAAGTTGCAAATTCGCGTGAATGATCAAGGCGTAATCGAAGATGCAAAGTTCAAGACTTATGGTTGCGGTTCAGCTATTGCTTCATCTTCCCTGGTAACCGAATGGGTTAAGGGTAAGACTTTGGATCAAGCGCTGGAGATTAAGAATTCACTCATCGCTGAAGAGTTGGCTTTGCCCCCTGTAAAGATTCACTGCTCTATCTTGGCGGAAGATGCTATTAAGGCAGCAGTAGCGGATTACAAAGAAAAACATCCAGCGAAATAAGCAGATAAAACTATGGCAATTACCTTAACCGACAAAGCAGCTGCACACGTAAACCGCAATCTTGAGAAGCGCGGCAAAGGTTGTGGCTTGCGCTTGGGTGTTCGCACAACAGGTTGCTCTGGCTTGGCATATCAGCTTGAGTATGTAGATGAGCCTGCCGCTGAAGATCAGGTATTTGAGTCCAATGGCATTAAGGTATTCATAGATCCAAAAAGCTTGGCTTACTTGGACGGTACAGAGTTAGACTTTGTGCGTGAGGGTTTGAACGAGGGATTTAAGTTTCAAAATCCAAACGTAAAAGATGAGTGTGGTTGTGGCGAATCCTTCCGCGTCTGACGATTACTTCCGCTTCTTTGGATTAAATCAGCAATTCAAAATCGATTTGCCTGCTCTAGATCAGGCATACCTCGCGATTCAGAAGGAGGTGCATCCCGATCGCCATGCGCGTGGTAGCGATGCTGAACAGCGCCTTGCCATGCAGATGGCTACCTTTGCTAACACTGCTGTGCAAACACTGAAGAATCCTATTCAACGCGGCCTCTATATTTGCCAGCTTCATGGCGTTGATGCCAAGTTAGAAACCAATACCGCCATGCCTGCTGCTTTTCTGATGAAGCAGATGGAGTGGCGAGAGAGTTTAGATGAGCAAGCGGAAGATTTGACGGCGCTTGAAGCCTTGATGGCTGAAGTAGAGCAATCAAAACAAGAGACGCTTGCAGAAATCGTCCAAGCCATTGATGGCGCCAAAAACTATGTACGTGCCGCAGAGCTACTTCGCGGCTTGCTCTTCATCAATAAGTTTGCGGTTGAGCTTGATGACAGCATTGCAGCCTTAATTTAGTCCTCACTCAAGCTAAACTCTATCTCCTATGGCCTTATTACAAATCTCTGAACCCGGTAAATCGCTGGCGCCCCATCAGCGCCGTATTGCCGTGGGTATTGATTTGGGAACCACTAATTCTTTAGTAGCCATTGTGCGTGATGCCTTGCCTAAGGTTCTGCCTGATGCACAAGGGCGCGAGCTACTTCCTTCCGTTATTCGTTATTTACCTAATGGCAGAACTCAAGCCGGCTTTGAAGCGCTTGAGAGCGCAGTGATTGACCCAAAAAACACTATTGTTTCAGTAAAGCGTTTCATGGGTCGGGGCTTGCTGGATGTTGAGAATATTGAAAGCGCCCCATACGACTTTGTTGATCAACCCGGTATGCTTAAACTCAGAACAGTTGCTGGGGATAAGAGTCCAATTGAAGTCTCCGCAGAAATCTTGGCGCGCTTGCGCCAACTAGCGGAAGACTCTGTATCTGATGAGATTGTTGGCGCTGTGATCACAGTGCCCGCTTATTTTGATGATGCGCAACGTCAAGCAACCAAAGATGCCGCTAAGTTAGCTGGCATTGAGATACTACGCTTATTGAATGAGCCGACTGCTGCTGCGATTGCCTACGGATTGGATAATGCCTCTGAAGGTATTTATGCCGTTTACGATTTAGGTGGTGGCACCTTTGATATTTCCATACTACGCATGAGTCGCGGTGTGTTTGAGGTGCTTGCTACTGGCGGTGATTCTGCTTTAGGTGGTGATGATTTTGATCATCGCTTGTATTGCTGGGTCATTGAGCAAGCCAAGCTTCCTCCTTTATCTATTCACGATCATCGTACGCTCCTGCAAGCCTGTAAGCATGCCAAAGAACTGCTGAGTCACAATCCTCTAGCTCGTGTGCACGAGACTCTAGCGGATGGTACGGTGGTTAATGTTGGCGTTAGTCAGGCGCAGCTCTTTGAGATAACCCAAAATCTAGTGACTAAGACCTTGATGGCTTGCAAAAAAGCATTGCGTGATGCCGGTCTTAAAGCTGAAGATGTTAAGGGTGTAGTAATGGTGGGCGGTTCAACCCGTATGCCAAATGTACAGCGCGCTGTTGGTGAGCTCTTTGGAACCCAGCCATTGAATAATCTGAATCCTGATCAAGTAGTCGCACTGGGTGCGGCGATGCAGGCTGACTTATTAGCCGGTAATCAAAGTAAAGATGATGAGTGGCTACTTTTAGATGTTATCCCGCTATCGCTTGGTATTGAAACCATGGGCGGCTTAGTGGAAAAAATCATTCCACGTAATACACCTATACCAGTAGCTAGAGCGCAAGACTTCACAACCTTTAAAGATGGACAGACTGCATTGGCCATTCAGGTAGTGCAGGGTGAGCGCGAACTTGCTCAAGACTGTCGCTCATTAGGTAAGTTTGAATTACGCGGCATACCAGCAATGGCTGCAGGCGCAGCCCGTATCCGTGTCACCTTCCAGGTGGATGCGGATGGCTTATTGTCTGTAAGCGCCGTAGAGCAAGGCTCTGGCGTAAAAGCATCAATTGATATCAAGCCCTCTTACGGCCTAACTGATGCAGAGATTACACGCATGCTGCAAGACGGTTTTGCATCTGCCAAAGAGGATTTGCTTTCGAGGTCATTGCGTGAAGAGCAAGTGAATGCGCAGCGTCTATTAGATGCAGTACAAACCGCGTTAGCGAGTGATCGCTCTTTACTGAATGCGGAAGAGCAGAAAGCAGTTGATCAAGAGATGGCAACTCTACAAAAAATCTTAAATGAAGAAACTGATAGCGCCATTGTTCGCAAGGCCGTTGATCATGCCGCTAAAGCTACCGATGACTTTGCACAAAAACGCATGAACGCTAGTATTCAAAAGGCTTTATCTGGCAAGAATGTTGCTGAAATTTAAGTAAACAAAATACAAACCGAATACCCATAGAAAAGAATCATGACTCAAATCGTTGTACTACCGCATAGTGAATACTGTCCTGAAGGTGCAGTTGTTGAGGTTGCCCCAGGCACTTCGATTTGCGAAGCCCTGTTAGAGAATGACATTCCCATTGAACATGCTTGCGATATGGTGTGCGCTTGCACTACCTGCCATGTAATCGTTAAAGAGGGGTTTCAAAGCTTGAACCCGCCCGATGAAAATGAAGAGGATATGCTTGATCGTGCGTGGGGTCTAAACCCCCAGTCCCGTTTATCTTGCCAAGCTATCGTTGCCAAACAGGATTTAGTGATTGAAATTCCTAAATATTCAATCAATCATGCCAAAGAAAACCATTAATGCACCAAAATAATGCATTAATGCCTAGAATCATGCATACCTAATACTGAAAAATTTCTGGTGGGACCAATATGAAGTTGTAGTTCATTCTTTAGGTAGTACCTCCAAAAAAATCTTTTAAGCCATCCTTCGGGGTGGCTTTTTCTTTGACGGATTTTAAATTATTGCGTAGGAATATTTCTTGCCTTGATTACCTTTTCCCAGTTTGCAGATTCGACCTGTATTTTGGTATCTACATCCTTGCTCTTCATCATCATTGGTGTCAAGCCGTTGGTATCCATATTGGCAAGTAGAGACGGCGCCTTAAATGATTTCTCAGTTGCAACATAAATTTTGTCAATGATGGATTGTGGTGTGCCTGCTGGGACTGCTAAGGCATACCAACCAGTATTTTCAAATCCAGGGATACCCGCTTCAGAAACAGTGGGAACATTAGGGAGCTGCTTCAACCTTTTGCTGCTGGTAACGGCAAGCGCTTTAACTTGGCCTGCTTTTGCAAATCCTCCAGTTGCTGGAAAATTACCAGCCATAAAATCAATTTGCCCAGCGATTAAATCATTTAATGCAGGGTTCTCGCCTTTATAGGGTACATGCGTCGCATGAATTCCTGCAGAGTACAGAAAATTCTCGTTGGCCATATGTATCTGGCTGCCGATACCAGCCGATCCAAAGTTCAACTCTTTTGTTTTGGCTAGAGCGATTAGTTCGGAAAGTGTATTAACTGGTAGTTTTGGGCTTACTGCAATCACCATTGGAACGGTTGCTATGGCGGTGATGTAAGTTAAGTCCTTTATATAGTTAATAGAGGACTTTTTGTAGATGAAAGGGTTGACGGTCATCATACTGCCAGAGGCTAGAAGGATGGTATAGCCATCTGCCGGGGATTTAGCAACCATTTCTGCGCCAATATTGCCGCCAGCACCCCCACGGTTTTCAACAATCACGTTTTGACCAAGATTCTTAGCTAGCTCTTGGGAAAGTATTCTTCCTAAAATATCTGCGCTTCCACCAGCAGCAAACGGAACAATCATTTTGATGGGCTTATCGGGCCACGTCTGAGCGGCAAGATTGGTAGAGCCAAATATGCC
Organism: Polynucleobacter sp. JS-JIR-II-50; assembly: GCF_018687895.1. NCBI lineage: Bacteria > Pseudomonadati > Pseudomonadota > Betaproteobacteria > Burkholderiales > Burkholderiaceae > Polynucleobacter > Polynucleobacter sp. JS-JIR-II-50. The sequence continues at coordinate 477,485 of NZ_CP061307.1, forward strand.
TAGAGTAGCGCAAAGCGCAAGAATAATTTTATTTTTTTTGGTGAAGACTCTATTTAAAAGTTGCATGATATTTTTCTCCAACTACTGTGTTATGAATATTTTTTATTGATAAAAGATGATGCCTTAAATTCACTTGCCCAATTTTTTAAAGTACTTGCCACATTATCGGGATCCTCATCCCAGCTAAGGCGGTGTTGAAAGGCAGACCGAAGTTCAGATCCAATGCCGCAACCCCATAATTGAATATGGGGTTGCTGTTCGCACCAAGAAATAGCCTGCAGAAGATGTTCTTTTAAAAATTCTTCACCGTTCGCCTCAATCGTTGCGCGATCCATTGGGCAACCATCAGAGAAGAGAACAAGTGTTTTGGTGGAATGCCTACTGCTACTAGAGTGTTGCAAGCGCTCTACAGCCCAAATGAGTGCCTCACCATCAACGCTTTCGCAATAGATTTCTGGACGCAATAACGCAGCTATGCCAGCGCGAGATCTTCTCCAGCTAGTATCAAAGTCTTTAAAAATCCAATGCGCTCGTTCATTAAGACGTCCGGGATTAGGGGGTTGGCCATTTTTGCGCCACTCTTTAAAAGGTTTTCCGCCTTGCCAGGTGTTGGTGCTATATCCAAGCACCTCCGTTTTAATGCCGGCTTGCTCAAGTATTCTCACTAAAGAATCTATGCAAGTAGCAATTTTGATCCGCTGCTCCTTCATGGAGCCAGAGCAATCCACCAAAAGGGTAACTCTCGCGTTTACTTGGCTACTGGGGATTAGCTTTTTGTATAGCGCAGGCTGAAGTGGGGAGGTTAATGCACGAGTAAGGTAGCGTCGATCAAGAACTGCCTCAGCTTCAGTGTTTTGCCACTGAATTGGTGAATGGCTTGAAAATAATTGCTGGTACATGCGAATGAGCTTTGCCCAAGGAATATTTTGTTTGGCTATTTCAGTATTCAACTGATCTTGATATACGGCCAACTGAGCCAATCTAATTTTTTTCTTGGCCTCAACCTCAGTGTCATAACTTGAGTTGTAAATGACATATTTATTAAGTGATGTCTTGAGCTGGTATCGCTTCTCACTCCAAGATATTGCCGGGCTCTTAAAATCCACTGCAATTTTTCCAGCATGTGGTGGTACCCACTCAATTTTTAGTTGTGTAGCGCCTTGGCTTTTACGTTTAGTGCGAATGCTGGGGTTATTGCGGTACTCCTTGGCAATCAACCCGGATACCAGATTGATTACTTCATGCGAGGTTTTCCCATACCCCTCTTGGTCCTTGCGGCTAGCCTTTAGTTTTACTAAAAGAGGTCCCATACTTGCAGCCAATCCAGCTCTAGTGGCTTCTACGATATCTTGCATTAACTGCGGAATGGACTGGCTATTGAGTTTCATCCAAACCGTTGAAAAGATGGTGATGAGTAAAAGACCAATACTTCCCTCCACTCCGCCACTCGCAATGAATTGTTGCATCCAAGCAATAAATTGCATCCGAACATTTTGCTGGCTGCCTTTGAGCTCATCAGGACAATTGCTCTCCACTCGAATTTGCTCTAAGACTTCAAATATCAGCGATTCAATCATGCCTTCAGGTGTTAGCGACGCATGTAGGTCTGCATCTGAATGTCGTAGGCGCAATGCGATGCCATCTAGCACGCCACGCGGATAGGACCACGATGCATTTAGGTTCTCAAGACTGAGATGTGGAGCAATGGAATCGACGGGCGCTGAGTTATGAAATAGTTGCCAATCCCGAATTTGCGCGCTAGCCTCACCAGACAATGAGCGAATCATTGCACCGTATTGTTGCTGCTGCTCGAAGTCTTGGTGGGTTTGGGTTTGCAAGGTGACTGTAATAGCGCCTAAATTTACTTCTTGTTCACATCAAGTTCGCTAGCGAAGCAGCGTTGATAGTATTCAGCCACCAATACCTTTTCTTCAGATTCGCATTTATTTAAAAATGCCAGAGCAAATGCAATCTGCAAGTCCTTAAAAATGCGCCAATTTTCTCCCCAGGTAATGAGTGTTCTTGTTGACATTAATGTCGAAATGTCTCCGGCTGCAAAGCTGCTTCTAGTCAGGTTCGCAAGGCTAATCATCGCTTTTGCTTGGGCATCAGAAAGCTCTGGTACTTTTGCCATCAAAATCTTTTGCTCTTCGCTGGGCTCAAGATAGTTAAGCGCAGCGACGATATCCCAACGATCCATTTGGCCGTGGTTTAGTAATTGTGTTCCTTGATATAACCCATTCCAATTTCCTAGTCCAGCCGTGTTGCTGGTAGCAAAGATGCGAAAGGCGGGATTGGGATTAATGACCCTATTTTGATCGAGTAGAGTAAGACGACCTTCGCGCTCCAACATTCTCTGAATGACAAACATGACATCTGGTTGACCGGCATCGTATTCATCTAGGATGAGTGCAACAGGGCGTTGCAGACTCCAAGGTATGAGGCCTTCTTGAAAGCGGGTAATTTGCTTTCCGTCTTCTAGGCCAATGACATCTTTGCCAATCAGATCCATGCGAGTAATTTGGCCATCTAAGTTGATGCGTAAGCACGGCCAATTTAAACGTGCTGCAACTTGTTCTATATGAGTGGATTTACCAGTACCGTGCATGCCCTGAAGCATTACTCTGCGATTAAAGGCGAATCCAGCCAGAATGGCTAAAGTAGCCTCTGAATTAAGTTGATAACTAGGGTCGACAGCGGGAACAAGCTCGCTGGGCTTATTAAAGGCGGGAATTTCAAAATCTGCAAAGCCCCCGCACTCTGGGAAGGCGGAGTGCAAAGAAACCCTCGTTTCAGGCTGTAAACCCATTAAATCGATTGAAGATGTGCTTTCAGCCATTTCCTTGCCCTTAAAAGTCTTAATGTGTTGTCAAATATATTCCAGATTGGGGTTTATATGCTTGACTTTCTTAAAAATACGCTATTATTATTCATATTGTAGAACAAAATGTTCCGTTTAATTGAATACCTAGGAGAGCTTTATGTCTAAGTCTGGCACTAATTTACCCACTGGCCCGCAGAAAATGACCCCTTCCGAAGCGTTTGTGGAGACCATGGTCGCTAACAAGGTGAAAGATATTTTTGGAATCATGGGCTCTGCCTTTATGGATGCGATGGACATTTTTGCTCCAGCAGGCATTCGCTTGATTCCAGTGGTGCATGAACAAGGTGCTGCACACATGGCCGATGGTTATGCTCGCGTTAGTGGAAGTCACGGTGTTGTGATTGGACAAAATGGCCCTGGCATTAGTAACTGCGTTACTGCAATTGCGGCGGCATATTGGGCACATAGCCCTGTGGTGATCATTACTCCTGAGACAGGAACAATGGGTATGGGTTTAGGCGGCTTCCAAGAGGCCAACCAATTGCCAATGTTTGAAGAGTTCACAAAGTATCAAGGTCACGTTAACAATCCAAAGCGTATGGCTGAATTTACTGGCCGCTGTTTTGATCGCGCATTGTCTGAAATGGGTCCAACCCAACTCAATATTCCACGTGATTATTTCTATGGTGAGATTGAAGTAGAAATTCCACAACCAAATCGTCTTGATCGTGGGCCTGGCGGTGAGAAGAGCTTGGATGAGGCTGCTGAACTCTTGGCTAATGCTAAGTTCCCCGTGATTATTTCTGGTGGTGGTGTCGTGATGGGTGATGCTGTAGAGGAGTGCAAAGCCTTTGCAGAGCGCTTGGGTGCCCCAGTAGTTAATAGCTACCTACATAACGATTCATTCCCTGCAAGCCATCCTTTATGGTGTGGCCCCCTAGGTTATCAAGGCTCCAAGGCTGCAATGAAGTTGATGGCTCAGGCTGACGTAGTTGTTGCGCTGGGTTCACGTCTTGGGCCATTCGGAACATTGCCACAGCATGGTATGGATTACTGGCCAAAAAATGCCAAGATTATTCAGATCGATGCAGATAACAAGATGCTCGGCTTAGTGAAGAAGATTTCAGTAGGCATTTGTGGTGATGCTAAGGCAGCTGCAGTAGCATTAACTAAGCGTTTAGAAGGTAAGAAATTAGCTTGTGATGCCACTAAAGCAGAACGCGCTAAAACGATTGCTGCAGAAAAAGCCGCATGGGAAAAAGAGTTGGATGAGTGGACTCATGAAAAAGATGCATTTAGTCTTGACATGATTGAAGAACAGAAAAAAGAAGTGACTCCAACAGGCGGTCATTACTTGCACCCGCGTCAGGTTTTGCGTGAGCTTGAAAAGGCTATGCCTGCTGATGTAATGGTGTCTACCGATATTGGCAATATCAACTCCGTTGCTAATAGCTATCTCCGCTTTGAAAAGCCACGTAGCTTCTTTGCCCCAATGAGTTTTGGTAATTGTGGCTATGCACTACCAACCATTATTGGAGCTAAAGCAGCCGCTCCTGATCGTCCGGCGGTTGCTTACGCTGGCGATGGCGCTTGGGCAATGAGCATGGTCGAGATTCTGACGGCTGTTCGTCACGATATTCCAGTTACAGCGGTTGTGTTCCACAACCGTCAGTGGGGTGCCGAGAAAAAGAACCAAGTGGACTTCTATAACCGTCGCTTTGTGGCTGGTGAGTTAGAGAGCCCAAGCTTTGCCGGTATTGCGCAATCCATGGGCGCCGAGGGAATTGTGGTTGATCAGCTTGATCAGGTTGGACCAGCCCTCAAGAAAGCAATTGATATGCAGATGAAGGAAGGTAAGACCTGTGTAATCGAGATCATGTGTACTCGTGAGCTTGGTGATCCATTCCGCCGTGATGCTTTATCTAAGCCAGTGCGCTTCTTGGATAAATATAAAGATTACGTATAAGCTGTCATGAGTATAGGGAAAAGGTCCGGTTCAACTGGACTTTTTCTTTTGCACTAGACTAATTCCATCCGCATTTTGCTGAGGTCTGTTTATATGAATAGCCTAGTAATAAAAGGTTTTAAATATTTCTTAACTTGCTTTGGCTTGATTTTGCTTTCAAGCAATGTGATAGCGGATGTCTATCCGAGCAAACCTATCAGGCTAATTGTTCCCTTTCCACCGGGAGGACCAACTGATATTGTTGCTAGGCCGTTAGCAGTCCTCCTCGGTGATCGCCTTAAAGAACAAATCATTATTGAGAATAAGGGCGGTGCTGGCGGATCGATTGGCGCCGATCTCGTTGCCAAGTCAGCACCAGATGGCTATACCTTATTTATGGGTACTGTAGGAACGAATGCAATCAATGGCAGTTTGTATAAACAGCTGCCATATGACATGACTAGAGATTTCACACCAATTGCTTTGGTTGCCACCGCTCCTGTTGTCATTGTGGTTAATTCAAGTGATCGTATTAAAACGCTTGCCGAGTTAATTGCTGAGGCCCGTTCAAAGCCCGATACGATTGCATATGGAACAGCTGGAAATGGTACCCCAGGACATTTGACTGCGGCCTTATTTGAATCCACCACTCAGATCAAACTCAAACATATTCCCTACAAGGGGAGTGCACCCGCAGTAACAGATCTCATTGGCAATCAAATTCCATTAGTCTTTGATCCAATTCAATCCGTATTGCCGCACATCACTTCAGGAAAACTGCGTGCTTTAGCTGTAACTAGTAAGACGCGTTCACCTCTATTGCCTAACGTACCAACGGTTGCAGAATTGGGATACCCCCAGTTTGAGTCAACTGCTTGGTGGGCTTTATTTGGTCCAGCGAAATTGCCAGATTCAATCACCAAAAAATTAAGAGTCGATACAGAGAGGGTGGCTCAATCAGCTGCGTTCAAAGAGCGCTTGGGTAACTTGGGTGTCCAACCAAATACAGACTTCAAAGAGAGTTTGGCTAATTTCCAGACTAGTGAGATTGCGAAATGGGCCAGGGTGGTTAGGGATTCTGGTGCCACTATTGATTGATGGTAGATGAATGAGAATTGGGAAGAGAACAAGATGAAGTTAAATCAAGAAGAAAAGGCTATGCTTGCTGGTGAATTAGGTCCAGTAAGACAAACAGCTATCGCACATCAAATTAAAGTAGGCGAGTTCTTTGGTGCTAAAGATTTAGTACCTGTATCCCAGGCGCACATCATGGCTGATACCGAGAGCTTGGGTGAAGCTGGTGTTGAATGGCTCGAAGGTCTAGCTAAGAATTCGATTGAGGACCGATCGGTTCGCATTCCGACGATTACTGATCCAAGGGGCACTGACTTCAGCAAAGCAAAGCAATTAGGTCAAACTGAAAAAATGCTTGAGCTTGAAAAACGCGCTATTGATGCCTTTGTAAAAATGGGCGTGTCTATGACGGATACTTGCATTAATTACCAAACTATTATGGCGCCCGTATTTGGAGAGCATTTAGCATTTGGTGACACCGGAGTGGTTATTTATTCCAATAGCGTCTGTGGTGCTAGATCAAATTTTGAGGGAGGCCCTTCTGCATTGGCGGCAGGTTTGACTGGCAGAACCCCTCGCTACGGTTATCACCTCGATGAACACCGTAAGCCTACGCATCGCTTTAAAACTTCATGGACACCTCAAACGCTCAATGAGTGGGGCGCTTTAGGGGGTCTGATTGGTAAGAAATCAGGGAACTATTGGTCGGTTCCTATTTTGGATGGCATCGAAGGTCATCCAGGCTCTGATGCTATGAAACACTTCGGCGCAGCAATGGCGAGTTTTGGATCTACTGCGCTATTTCACGTATTGGGTGTTACGCCTGAAGCTCTTCGCGCTCGAGATTTGGAGTACTTACATCTTCCAGAGGTTCCCATTACCAAGGAAGAGGTAATGGGATTGCAGAATTCTTATCGTATTGCTGAAGAAATTGACGTCGTGGTATTTTCTGCGCCGCAGCTAAGTCTCATGGAGATGAAGAGTATTGCAGAGCTATGTAAAGGCAAGAAATTCATTAAGCCTTTGCTGGCTATGACTAGCCCGCAAGTAAAACCAGACTCAGATCGCATGGGGTATACGGAAATGATTGAAAGTGCAGGCGGTACAGTATTTTCTGGCATGTGCTTCTATCAATCTTATGCAAGAGAAATAGCAGAGACGAATGGGTGGAAGGTATTAGCAACCAATAGTGCAAAAATTGTGAATATTTTGGGTGGCTATGGTTATACGCCGATGCTGGCCTCCATGGAAGACTGTGTGCAAGCTGCTGTAACGGGGAGACTAAAGTGAGTGGAAAAATTTATAAGGCTAAACATGCCCAAGGCGAGAGTATCGAAGGCGAATGTCTGAGTGCATCCGATGGATTTTCAGCCCGCTATGATTTGGATCGCATAAAAGGGGTTTTCTCACGCCCGGCACATAAGCTTTTTGGCCAATCATATAAAGATAAGATTTTAGTTCTAGATGCCGCTAAAGGCGGGGTGGCAAGTGCATGGATGCTCTATGAGATGAAGTCGAGAAACCTTTGCCCTGCTGCCATTATTTTTAATGCAGCCAATCCAATCCTAGCCCAAGGCGCTGCTCATGCGGGCATTCCGATGTTGAGCGGCTTTGATTGTGATATTACTCAGGCAATTGTAAGTGGTGCTAAATTACGAATCGACACTGAAAACCAAACAGTGGAAGTGCTGTAGTAATTAATTAAAAAATAGAGTGATACTCAGATAAGCACGGCCGAATACGACTGGGCTTATTTTTTTGGACGGTACCAATCGTAATGAAGCAAATCGGTTCCTCATCCTTTGTGAGTTGGAATAACTCCCGGATACGATCACTTTGCAAAGCTCTGCCGCTCGATAGTCCAGATCCATATCCGAAGGCATAAGCGCTCAGCAGAATGTTCTGAATGGCGCACCCAAGGGAAACCAGCTTTTCTTGTTTGCTAATATCGTCATTTGCATCTCGGTAGTTGGCAATGGCTAGTAGCAGTAGTGGGCCACGGGATGCTTTCTCGCGCGCTTCTTGTTGTTGTATCGAGGTAGCGTTCTGATCGCGATCTAACAGGCACTGATGGAATACTTCTCCTAGGGCGGGGCGACTGCTTTCCTGGATCTCAATGAAGCGCCATGGAACCATTCTGCCGTGATCAGGAGCGGCATTAGCTGCCAAGAGAATGGTTTCTTTCTGTGCGTGGCTTGGGCCTGGATCCCCTAATCTTTTGGGCGATATATGGGTTCTGCCATGAATCAGTTGTTCGGCAAATTGATCCATAGGCATTAGGCGTACTTAAGAGACTCTTTGGTAATACAGGTTCTGTGGATGATTAGCTTCTGCAAAGAACATCCATCTTTCAGCAAGCAAGCCTAGGTAATTGATCAGTAATGCCAAGGCAATCATCAAGATGCTTGGAATAGTAATGGTGTATGCCATCAATATCATTGGTATTACATAGGCACACAGCAAGATAATTTTACGGAGATTGGCAATAACGCGATCAGTTTGGTGATGAAAGAATTCGCGGGTATTAAAACTGCCGCCCATTAAACCCATTGAGGTTTGACGAATATTGCTACCTTTGATGCCTGTTGCTGAAGAAAGATTAGACTTCGGTTTTAGGCCTTGATTGCGCTTCCAAATCCAAAGCTTTAGATTAAAAGACAGGAATAGTAGCAAGAGGGCAAGCATTGATAGTGGCGCATCAATGATCTGTGTAGCAGAGTCACCCCATAAAGCAATTAGCAACTCCAACAAAATCAATCCAGATGTCAATCCAAGGAGAATGAAGTTTGTCAGGGTGGAGGGGTGCGACCATTCTTGGATAAAACGAATGCATTGATAAATCTTTGCAGTGCAGATCCAAAGCGCAATCGTAGTAACTAGAAGGGCAATCCATAACCATTGTGGCACCACACTAATACAGGCATAAAAGTAAGTTGCTGCAGTCACTGCCATGAGTGCTGGCAAGGCAATTACTTCTCTGGATAACCAAGAGGTCCTCCACATCATGGCAGCGCGCCATGCTCGCTCAGGGTGGCCCAAGTGGAAGAATGAGGCCACCAATCCTAAGGCCAGAAGTACAAAGGCAACCGGCAGAGCAAGATTGGTGAGGAATGCATTGGGGGTTGCTTGGCTATATAGGTTTGATAAGGCCAGGAAAAATAAAAGACCCTGTGCCATTCCGGCTAGGGTGGTAAAGAAGATGATTGAAAATTGTGGTCGCATTATTTGTCATTCCTTGCTGCATCAATCGTTTCCATAATGGAGCGCGGTAAATAGTGATTAGCAGGTTGAGTCTCCCATTCAGGCATGAGTGCATATCCTGAGCGTTCTTCTATTGCTTTGCTGGCAGCGGATTCTGGATCATGAACATCGCCAAAGATACGTGCGCTAGTGGGGCAGGCGAGAACGCAAGCAGGCTTTTTCTCGGACTCTGGCAAAGTCTCGCTATAGATGCGATCCACACAGAGTGTGCACTTGGTCATAACCTGACGTTCTTGATCTAGCTCTCGAGCGCCATAAGGACAAGCCCAGGAGCAGTAGCTGCAACCGATGCATTTGTCGTAATCCACCAGCACAATTCCATCCTCTTTGCGCTTATAACTCGCACCAGTAGGGCAAACGGGAACACACGGCGGCTCTTCGCAATGTAAGCATGATTTTGGAAAGTGAACTGTTTGAGTATTCGGGAAGGTTCCCGCCTCAAAAGTTTGTACTCGATTAAAAAAAGTGCCGCTTGGACTTGCACCATAGGCGTTCAGATCAGTAAGCGGGCCTGCTGAGCCGGATGTATTCCACTCTTTACATGAGGTTACACAGGCATGACATCCTACACAAACATTAAGATCAATAACGAGAGCGAGTTGTTTATTTTTTTTGCTCATTTTGTCTCCCCCGATTTTTTGAGGGCCATTCCAGGAACTTCAAATGCCTTTACTTGTGGCCAGGTTTCTTTAGGTTCATTTTCATCTGCAGGTGCCAGTCGTACTCTAACGTCATACCAGCCAGCTTGGCCAGTAATTGGATCAGAGTTGCTAACGGTAAAGCCTCCCAAGGGAAGTTCCTCTGAGATGAGGTGATTCAATAAAAAGCCTTTTTTAGATTCATCTGCATCACTAGTCAAACTCCAAGCTGACTCTGCTTTACCAATAGCATTCCAGGTCCATACTGTTCCAGGATCAACGGCTTCCGAGTGTCTTGCCATACATCTGACCTTACCCCACTGCGATTCGATCCACATCCAGGCGCCATCTGCAATACCGCTCTTGAGTGCAGTCGCAGTATTGACATATAGATAGTTATGGCTATGAATTTGTCTTAGCCACGCATTTTGTGAATCCCATGAGTGGTACATCGCCATCGGGCGTTGGGTAATTGCATTGAGGGTAAATTTAGTGAGATCTGTAGCTTCATCCTCAAGTGGTGGGTACCAGAAAGGCAGTGGATCAAAATATTTGTAGATGCGTGCCTTCAGATGCTCTGGCGGTTGCGCGCCAGGACGTTTGCCGGTTGCCGCCAAGCGAAAACGTTGCAATATGTCTGAGTAGATCGCGATCATGATCGGATCATTCTTCTGGCGTAGAGCGTTGTCTTTCGAGAAGTCTAAATACCCCTTGTTCCAGTTACGCATGTACTGATGCTCAGGAGGCATGTGATATTGGTGAACGCAATTGTTCTCAGCATATTTTTGCCATTGGTTCGGATTGGGTTCGCCGCGCAATGATTTGTCACCATCTTTACCGCGCCATCCGCTTAAGAAGCCAATGCCTGAATCTAGGGTGGTCTGGAAGCGAGTAATAAAGTCAGGATAATCCTTAAACTTACGATCCCCTTCTGGCGTGGTGAATGCAGGGAACTTTAAGCGGGATGCCAGCTCAATCAAGACTTCCTGGAATGGCTTACATTCTCCTAATGGCTCAAGAACGGGAATGCGAACTGAATCAACGGGGCCATCAAATTCAGAAATGGGTCTGTCGAGCATACTCATGACATCGTGACGCTCTAGATAGGTAGTATCTGGGAGCACTAAGTCAGCTAAGTCGACCATCTCCGACTGGAATGCATCGCATACTACTAAGAATGGAATCTTAAATTCGCCATCATCATTTTTAGCATTGAGATGTTCGCGAACTTCCATCGTATTCATGGTGGAGTTCCAGGACATATTTGCCATGAAGATCATGAGCGTATCAATAGAGTAGGGGTCGCCCTTCACTGCATTGGTAATCACGTTGTGCATTAATCCATGGGCTGCTAAAGGGTGCTCCCATGAATAAGCCTTATCAATGCGTAATGGCTTGCCATCGGAATCTAATGCCAAATCTTCTGGTTGTGTTGGCCATCCGAGCGGAGGTTTGGCCAAAGGAGTATTGGGTTTAATGTCATTCTCAGAAGACGGTGGTTTTGCATTCGGCGGAACTTGACGTGGGTAAGGTGCTTTATGTCTAAACCCGCCTGGGCGATCAATGGTTCCCAATAAAGACATCAGTACTGCTAAGCCACGCGTGGTTTGGAATCCATTGGAGTGTGCTGAGAGACCACGCATTGCATGGAAAGCAACGGGTCTGCCAGTTACAGACTCATGCTTTTCGCCCCAAGAGTCTGTCCACTGAATGGGTAACTCAAATTCTTGACCAAATGCAGTATCGGCCATCTCCAGAGCAAGCTTGCGAATCCGTTCGGCCGAAATGCTAGTAATGGCTGCAGCCCACTCTGGTGTAGTTTCACTCACTTGTCGCTTAAGAAGCTCAAATGAAGGAACCACTTTCTTCCCTTGATGTGGTCCTGGGCCCATGACATATTCACCCAGAAGAGCGGGTGAGGTGCCTTGAGCAAAACAAGGTTTCGCACTTTGGGATTTTTCATCCCAAATATATTTGTTGTGAGGTAAATCCAAGTTAAGCGGATCGGAGTCAGGGTCATACAAGAACAAACCCTCTTCTGGGCCTGAGTCCATGCATACCAATTGCGCTGAATTACTAAAACGTTTTAAGAAGGGGGCATCGTACTTTTCAAGGCGAATCAGCTCATGCATCAAAGCCATGAAGAGCGCCCCATCAGTACCGGGTTTGATTGGAATCCATTCATCTGCAATCGCAGAGTACCCAGTTCTTACTGGGTTGATTGAGATAAAGCGACCACCAGCCCGTTTAAATTTGGACAAAGCAATCTTCATTGGGTTGCTATGGTGATCTTCAGCAGTACCAATCATCACAAACAACTTCGCCTGATCTAAATCCGGACCACCAAACTCCCAAAAGCTTCCACCAATGGTGTAAATCATGCCGGCGGCCATATTGACTGAGCAGAAACCACCATGAGCTGCATAGTTGGGCGTACCAAACTGTCTTGCAAACAAGCCAGTGAGTGCTTGCATTTGGTCGCGGCCCGTAAAGAGGGCGAATTTCTTTGGATCAGTAGCGCGAATTTTGGCAAGACGCTCAGTCAGGATATCAAATGCCTTTTCCCAGCTGATAGGTTCAAACTCGCCATTGCCTCTTTCACTGCCCGCTTTTCGCAACAGTGGTTGCGTAATGCGTGCAGGAGAATTCTGTTTCATGATTCCTGAGGAACCTTTGGCACAAATGACGCCTTGATTCAATGGATGCTCAGGATTGCCATCGATATATACCAATTTACCATCGCGTAAGTGTGCCCGAATGCCACAACGACAAGCGCACATGTAGCAGGTGGTCTTTTTTATCTCCGTTGCTGGCGCTTGTTTATTGACAGGGTCATGCACTGGGTCACTAGAAAATATTTTGAACATAGCTTTCTCAACTATTGAGGATTTTTAGCAAGAAGAATGGCCATTGCTGTAGAGGCCACTCTAGAAAAAACAGAATCAGATCTGGATGTCAGGGTGATAGGCACTTGAGCACCTAAGATGGTTCCAGCACATTCGGCACCAGCCATATAAACAAAGGACTTATAGAGAATATTGCCAACCTGTAAATCAGGCATCAACAAGAGATCTGGATCCCCAGCAACCTTGGAATAAATGCCCTTAGTTCTTGCCGACTGAGCTGAAATCGCGTTATCAAATCCAAAAGGGCCTTCAATGATGGTGTCTGGAAAAATAGGGTGAGCAATATGCTCATCGACAATTTCTTTCGCATCCGTAGTTGATGGCATTGCTGGGTTGATGACTTCAGTGGCGGCAATAATGGCTACTTTGACATTGCTGATGCTTAATCTTTTTAAGGCGTCTAAGCTGTTGGCAAGAATTTCTCTTTTGAGTTGAGCGTTAGGCGCAATATTTACCACTGCGTCTGTGACGCCCAGTAGCTTGTGATAACGAGCAAGTTCAAATAAGAAAAGATGGCTGACTCGTTTATCAGTTCGCAGTCCATCACGACTCACAATTGGCCCCATCAGATCTTCGGTATGTAAAGATCCCTTCATTAGAACGGCCAACTTCCCTTCTTTAACCATCTCAACAGCCTTCTTCGTTGCTAAGATGGGGTCTTTGGGCGTATCGACAATTTGTATACCATCTAGAGAGAGTCCTTCAATGGCAGCTAGCTCTTCAATATCTTTTTTAGGGCCTATTAAGATGGGTGTGCACAACTGTCTTTTGATGAGATCAAAAACAGTTTCCAGTGCTGGCGCGCTAAGTGGGTAGACTACTCCAAGAGGTAAATCACTCTTAGCCTCATCAATCATTTTTTCTAAGAGCGGGTATTTCACGTTGAGATTTTTCCTAAGTGTTCCGTGATGCGGTACTGATTAGGAAAGAGTTTGAGAGATGCGCTCAGACGCTTCTTTTAGCTTAGGAATATGCTCCATCGCTTGATTTAATGGGAGTCTTGCGGTTGCTGCATGGACAGCAATTGCTGCCACAACCTCGCCAATAGAGTCTCTTACCGGCACAGCCACACAAGAAACTCCTAATACATACTCTTCGTTATCAACTGCATAACCAGTGCTGACAATTCTCTCCATTTCGGATTCCAACAAGTGGCGATCTGTAATGGTTCTATGAGTAAATTGCTCAAGCGGAAGATTTTCTAAAATCTTAGTACGTTCCTCTACAGGCTTGTAGGCGAGCAGTAATTTTCCGCTGGCACTGCAATGTGGCGGCAGCACTGTTCCGGGGGGGAGGTGCAGACGTAAGGCCCAATTTGCCTCAACACGATCCAAATAAAAAAGTTCGCCACGCCTTAAGACTGCGAGGTTGCAAGTTTCACCAAGATCAGCCACTAAGCCGCGAAGAATGGTGTGACGTATGGCTGAGACAGTGTCGTGCGTTAGTGTCGACATTGCTAAATGTGAAAGGCGCTCACCAGGAGCGTAGGTACGCCCCCCAGGCTCTCGTGCTACCAAGCCCGCCTCTTCGAAAATAGCCAATGTTCTATGCAGAGATGCTTTTGGCATGCCGGTAATTTGCATGAGTTGGGCTAAGGTCGCGGGCTGTTGCAATCCGGCCAAGGCCTCCAAAATCACCACACCCTTCAGCATGGAGGAGTTTTCGCTCGAGTTATCTCTTTTGGCGGTATCTAGCTGTTCGATAGGATCTAATTCAAGCATAAGTGTTAAATCTCATGAAATGTGTCGTTTTGTTCATTCTAATAGAACAAGGTTGTAATTTCTAGGAAAAATGTTAGTATTTTTACTTATACGAAACAACTTGTTCCGTTTAATAAGATCATTTATGCTTCAAGAGATAGCAAATAAGGGCTAAGATAGGCCCAAAAGCAGTTTTAACAGGAGATTGGGTATGCGTAGAAGCAATCTATTAGTCGCTGTTCTGTCGATGGTCCTAGCCTTAACAGGCTCGCTTGGTTTGGCGCAGTTTGCTCAAGCACAAGCTTGGCCAACCAAACCTATTAAATTTATCGTTCCTTATCCACCGGGTGGGGGTACTGATGTTATTGCCCGCATCATGCAAGAACCCTTGAGTCAGGCCCTTGGCCAGCAGATCATCATTGATAATCGCGGTGGCGCTGGCGGCTCAATTGGAACGGACATTGCTGCAAAATCTGCAGCTGATGGTTATACCGTCTTGTTTACTCTCTCTTCCCACACTATTAATCCTGCCATCTATCCAAAGTTGGCATTTGATACTGAAAAAGATTTTTTGTCGGTATCTTTGGTCGCTTCACTGCCGCAAATATTGGTAGCCAATCCCGATTTCCCAGTGAAGTCAGTTAAGGATGTGATTCAAATGGCGAAGGCTAAACCTGATGCAGTTTCTTATGCTTCAGTGGGCAATGGTTCTCCTGGTCATTTGGCTGGTGCAATGATGGCAGGCTCTGCTGGCGTAACCATGATGCACATACCTTATCGTGGTGGTGGCCCTGCAATTACTGATGTGATTGCTGGACAAGTTCCTTTGTTGTGGGTTTCTATTCCAGCTGCTGCTAACTACGTTAAGACCGGAAAACTCAGGGCTTTAGCGGTATCCACTGTAAAGCGTTCGCCAATGTTTCCGGATGTTCCAACTATGGTTGAGCTTGGGTTTAAGGACTACGAAGTCGATTCTTGGTATGCCATATTCGTGCCTGCAGGAACACCAAGTGCCATTGTTGAGACTCTCAATAAGGCCACTATCAAAGTATTGGCTGAGCCAGCTATCAAAGAAAAATTATTAGGTCAAGGCGCCGAAGCGGTGGGTAGTACTCCTGCGCAATTAGGTGCAATTGTGAAAGCAGAATTGGTTAAGTGGAAAAAAGTAACGAAGGATGCCAGCATTAAGGCTGAATAAGTTGCAGTAAATCTGAAGATGCAAATTAATAATTAAAGATAAAAAGATAAATGATGACGCCAGTAGAAGCTATTGTTGAGCGCGGACGTGCGGCTCAAAAAATATACGAGCAATATACGCAAGCACAAGTCAATTTAGTGGTTGAGGCTGTAGCTTGGTCAATATTGGAGCCAAAGCGCAATCAAGAGTTGGCAGAGCTGGCTGTCAAAGATACTGGTCTTGGGGATGTAGCTGATAAGTTTAAAAAGAACTTTAGAAAAACCCTAGGCTTGGTACGAGACTTAAGTTATGCCAAAACGGTGGGGATTATTTCTGAAGATTTAAAAACAGGGCTTACAGAATATGCTCGCCCAGTTGGTGTGGTTGCGGCCATCACGCCTTCAACCAACCCTGGCGCAACCCCAATTAACAAAATTTTGAATGCCTTAAAGTGCCGTAATGCAGTAGTTATTGCGCCCTCTCCAAAAGGGCAATCAACCTGCGCACGTTTGTTGGAGTTTGTTCATCAGCAATTGGATCAAGTAAAAGCGCCTCGTGATTTAGTGCAGATGTTGCCATCACCAATCACCAAAGACTCCACGAATGAATTAATGCGATTAGCTGATCTGGTTGTTGCAACAGGCTCTCAATCTAATATCCGCGCTGCATATACTTGCGGTACACCTGCTTTTGGGGTCGGCGCAGGCAATGTGTTGGTGATTATTGATGAACATGCTGATCTTGCTGGTGCTGCTAACAAAATACTGCAGTCCAAAACATTTGACAACGCTACCAGTTGTTCCAGCGAGAATGGGACGGTCATTTGCGCTCAGGTTTACGACAAAGCCATTGGTGCTCTTGAGGCGGTAGGCGGCTTGATGTTGGATGAGGCTGACAAGAAGAGGCTTGAGGATGTGATGTTCCATCATGGCAAGCTGACATCAACACTGACAGCTCAGAATCCAGCGGTCATTGCTGAGCGCGCTCAATTACAGAATCCAAAAGCAAAATCAGCCAAATTTTTTATGGTTGAAGAGCAGGGTTATGGCCCAGATGCACCATTTTCTGGTGAAAAACTGAGTCCAGTTTTAACCGTTTGGAAGGCTGCAGATTTTGAGGCAGCCAAACAATTAATTGCCAATGTTTATGCCTATCAAGGGGCTGGACATTCTGTTGGCTTTCATACCGCGCAAAGCGGTGACATACAAGCTGCTAGGGCTGCAGCACTAGCGCAGCAATTGCCGGTAGCTAGAATTATTGTGAATCAGGCTCATGCGATTGCAACGGGTGGTAGCTTTGAAAATGGCCTACCTTTTTCTTTATCCATGGGATGTGGTACCTGGGGAAAAAATAATTTCTCTGAGAATATGAATTACCGCCACTACATGAACATCACAAGAGTGGTTAGACCAATCCCTGAGCATGTGCCCAAGGTAGAGGATTTGTTGAAAGAATATTTCAGCCGCTTTCCACAGGCCTAGTTTAAAGATGACTGCAGCTTGCAAGAGTTTGGGCGAAGTACTGGTGCACTGGGAGGCAGTGCAGCCTGAAAAACCATTTCTATTTGCACCTGAGATTGGGTTTTCTCTAACTTATGGGCAGCTCGCAAAAGAAGCGCGTCACTTTTCAACCTGGTTAGAGCAACAAGGTATTAGTGAGCAGGGCCACGTTGGCTTATTTATGCAAAACGGGCGCCAGACCAGCACAGTATTTTTGGCAACCATGTCTTGCGGTCGAGTCATCACACCTTTAAACCTATTGGCCCCCACGGATCAGTTGGCCTGGGTCTTGGATCATAGCGACATTGAAGTTTTGTTTTACTCGCCCGACAAGAAGCAAAGTCTATTTTTGGCCATTGAGAAAACCAAAAGAAAGTTCCTGTTAGTAGAGCTTGACCCAGATGCCGCCGCAGGCCCTTTTATGCAATGCGCCCCTGGAATATTGCCTGCGGTAGAGTCTTCACGACCTGCACTTTTAATGTATACCTCAGGTACAACAGGTACGCCTAAGGGCGTCTTATTAACTCACGCCAATTTATTGCATGCAGCTCGATCCATGGCTGCATGGCATTCATTGACGCAAGCAGATGTTGTATTGAGCTCTTTGCCGATTTATCACATTAATGGCCAGGTAATTTCTACTATTACTCCGTTTGTATCTGGCGGATCTGTTGTGGCCCCACATTCATTCTCTGTAAAGAATTGGTGGAGCTTGGCCATTCAATACCACTGCACGTGGATCAATATGGTCCCAACCATCATTGCGTATTTAATTAATGCTGCCAAGAGTGGGGGTGCATTGCCAAGTCGCGAGGAGTTGAAATCGATTCGTTTTGGTCGATCTGCTTCTGCTCCCTTACCCCCCGAGCATCATCGTGAATTCGAGGCGCTCTTTGGAATAACGGTGATCGAAGGCATGGGTATGACAGAGTCAGCATCCATGGTTTTTTGTAACCCCCATGATGAAAGCCGGCGCTATGGCAGCCCAGGTCAACCTTGTGGGGTAGAGGCAAAGGTGATCGATCCAGAAGGTAACCTTCAGGGCAATAATACTGTTGGTGAGATTTGCCTACGTGGCGGTAATGTTCTGAATGCTTATTACAAAGCAGAAGCAGAAACTGCAAAGGCTTTCGATAGTGAGGGATGGCTTAAGACGGGTGATCTTGGAATGCGTGACGACGATGGTTTTTATTTCATCACCGGACGCCTTAAGGAACTCATTATTAAAGGCGGAGAAAATATTGCCCCCCGAGAAATCGATGAGGCTGTCCTAAAGCATCCTGCAGTATTGGATGCGGCGGCAGTTGGTATTCCAGATAGCAACTATGGCCAAGAAATTATGGTTTGCATTGTTCTCAAACCAGGCGCCGCTTGTTCCGAAGAAGAGATGCGCCAGTTTTGCCTAAAAGAATTGGGCAAATTCAGAACGCCGAAGATTATTCTCTTTATGGAAGATCTGCCGCGTGGACCATCTGGCAAGGTTCAGCGCTTAAAGCTGATGGATGTTATTCCTAAAGTGGCTTAGATTTTAAGATTTAGCTAAGAGAGCGGGCAATTACCCAGATGCCCAGACTTACGAGGTAGCACCCTAGTAAGCGCTGCCTTAAGCCATCCTTCATTCTGACTAATTTTCCTGCTGCCAGAGTCTGCGTCAATGCGGCGCTTATCCCTAGAATGAGTATCAAAATTAAGATTGTGCTGTCGATGCTATCTGCCCCATGAATTCCCACCCATGCTGAACTGAGGGTAGTAAGACTCACGATGGAAGTTGCCGATACAAATAGAATCGAAATATCAACACAAATAGCAATCGGCAATCCTACCCACATTGTTAAGAGCGGCATCAAGAGGGTTGCGCCACCAAGACCAAATAATGCTGATGAAATTCCAGAAATAGCCCCTACGGCAATGAGTTTATAAGTGCTGGGTTTGATGGGGGTGGGAGCTGATTTGCTCGACGGATTTTTGCCAAAGAGAGTCCATAGCCCAATTAAAACAATCGTCCCAGAAAACCCTAGGCGCAACGCTTGATCAGCCAATTGAGTGGCTGCTAGGCTGGCTAGCAATATGAATGGTAGCGCACTGAGTATTAATAGCCTTGCAATACCACGTTCATTTTTATCGCCAATTAAAACTTTAATAGCGCGGGGTAGGGATCCTATAACAATGGTGCATAAGCTACCAATCACTATTAGTTGAAAAGGCGGATGAGCAGAATTGGGCACTGCTAAAAAGGCAGCATCTAATGCCGGAACAATAAATGCACCGCCACCAATACCAAAAAGGGCCATTAGTAAGCCTGTCATCACTCCAATTAAGGAAAAGATAAGGTAATGCATTAGTGAGATTGAATCTTTCCTAGAATAAGGTCTGAGGCTCTCTCAGCGAGCATCACTGCTGGCCAATTGGTATTGCCTGAGGGAAGTGTTGGCATGGCAGAGCAATCAACCACTCTCAAACCTTGTACACCTCTAACTCTTAAAGAGGAGTCAAGCACTGCCATTGGATCAGTATCTGGACCCATTTGACATGTGCCAGTAGGGTGGAAAATCGTTGCACCATTATTGCGGCAAAACTCTAAGATTTCTTCATCTGATTGGGGGTTATTGGGCTTGACCTCTCTGACCACAAGAGATCGCAGTGGTTCAGTCTGCGCAATTTTTCTGGCGTACTTGACTGCGGCAATATTGATATCGCGGTCGTATGGTGTCGACATGTAGTTGGCAAACATTTTTGGCGGCACGAGTGGGTCCGAAGATTGAATGCGGACATGACCTCGAGATTCTGGTCGTAATTGACATACTGACATGGTGAATCCAGAAAAAGGATGCACCTTGCCCCCAGCCATTTCAGCGGAAAGTGTTGCCAAGTGAAATTGAATATCAGGCGTTTTGGAATCTTTCATCACTCGTGTAAAGAGGCCGCCTTGATTGATGCCGATCGATAATGGGCCACCGCGGAAGAGCAGCCAATCCAAACCCATTTTTAATTGCCCAAACCAAGATGAGAGTTGGTCGTTGGTGGAGATGGGTTGGTTTAGCTCATAAATAAGACGGTGTTGCAGATGGTCTTGTAGGTTTTCACCGACCCCTGGCAAATCAACCACAACAGGAATATTAAATTCCTGAAGGAGTTTTGCGGGACCTACTCCTGATAATTGCAGGAGCTGCGGGCTTAGGATGGCGCCAGCGCTGAGAATGACTTCTTTATTCGCGCGAACTTCACTCTTAATGCCATTGCGAATAATCTCGACTCCAACGGCTTTTTTATTTTCAAAAATAACTTTGCAAGCCTGGCTATCTGTCAAGATCTGTAAGTTACTGCGTTTCTTAGCAGGCTTTAAGTAAGCAACTGCAGTGCTGCAGCGAAAGCCTTTGTAGGTGGTGAGTTGATAGTAACCAACGCCTTCCTGCGTTAGGTTATTAAAGTCATCTGTCTCTGGCACTCCTAAAGTATTAGCTGTCTTTTTAAATGCCTCAACTAAGGGATGCTTCTTTGGAATGGACGAGGCTTTTAATGGCCCAGTTTTAGAATGCAATGGCTCGCCCAAGCGATCATTACCTTCTGCTTTTTTAAAGTAGGGTAGTACATCATCCCAACCCCAACCTGGATTACCGAGATCACGCCAAGTGTCGTAATCTTCTTTCTGGCCGCGAATAAAAATTAAGCCATTGATTGAGCTAGAGCCACCTAATGTCTTTCCTCTAGGCCAATAAATTTGTCGATTGTTCACGCCGGGATCAGGCTCGGTCTGAAATTTCCAATTGAGTTTTGGATCCCACATGGTTTTCGCATAGCCAATTGGTAGATGAATCCAAGGAGAGCGGTCCTTAGGCCCAGCCTCAATAAGGCAAACGGAATTTTTAGGATCCTCTGATAAGCGGTTAGCCAAAACACAGCCAGATGATCCGCCGCCGACAACAATGTAATCGAACGATGTGTTTAGCATGCTAATTAGTGCTTCCTTAAACCTAAAATTTCGCGAGCTTGTGCTGGCGTAGCAACTGTTCGGTTATATCTAGGAGCTATTTCAGCTAAGCGCGCAACAAGCTCTGCATTATCTTTTGCAGCGCGGGTTTTATCAAAGCGAGTATTGTCTTCCAACCCGGTTCTAACGTGACCACCTAATTCAAGGGTCCATTCATTTACAGTGAGTTGATGACGTGCAATACCTGCTGCAGTCCAGGTGGCATCAGGCATTACGGCCTTTAATTCTGAAATGAGAAATTCTAGAATCGAGCGTCTCGCTGGCATTGCATTTGGGATGCCCATCACAAATTGCACGTGAGCCGGCGCTTTTAGCAAGCCACGTTCAATGAGATTCGCCGCGTTGTAGAGCATAGCCAGGTCGAATATCTCAATTTCTGGCTTGATGTCGTATTTGAGCATCTCACTTGCGAGGCCATCTACAAATTCTGGTGGATTTTCGTAGATGCCAGTAGGGAAGTTGACTGATCCGGTTGCTAAGGAGGCCATATCAGGCCGATGAAAGAGCATGCCGCCACGTGCCGCCTGATCGCGCCCACGACCACCGGTAGAAAATTGAATAATCATTCCTGGACAATATTTCTGAATGCCTTCTTGTACCTTTGCATATAAATCAGGATCAGAGCTTGGGGTTTCATCAGGGTTGCGCACATGAATGTGTGCAAGAGAAGCACCCGCTTCAAATGCCTTCTGAGTTTCTTCAATCTGCTCGCTAGTAGTTACTGGCAAACCTGGACAATCTTTTTTTCTCGGAATCGCTCCGGTCATTGCTACTGTAATAATTACGGGTGTACTCATATGAATTCCAAAAAATTAATTACTAGTTTCAGATAGGCTGCTTTGTATATCTTGGGCAGCGCGTTTTAAAGGTTTGATATAAAAATCAATGGATTTTTCTTGCATGCGCGGAGCGGGCCCATGAGCCGTAATCGTCGCAAAGGTTTTCTGTTTAGAATTAATTACTGGTACAGCGATACCAATGAAACCCTCCAGGAAGGCTGATTCATCAAGGGCATAGCCGTTTTGACGAATATTTTCCAGCTCAGAAAATAATTTATCGTAAGTGGTAATTGTTTTGGGGGTATAAGTTTTAAAAGGCTCGTTTCCAAGTGAGCGCTGAACCTGCAATTCAGTCATGCCGGAGAGAAATAATTTTCCACTAGCAGTGCAGTGAAGCGGAACGCGCATACCTAGATCTACGTGAAGTCGAATAGGTGCGCTTGTTTCGACGCGGTCTAGATACATCACTTTGTTGCCATCCAAAATATTGAAGTTACAAGTTTCCCCAATTTCTTCGACTAAACGTTTCATGACTGCTACGCGTTGTGACCGGATCGAGTCCACCGAGAGAATATTGATCCCTAAGATTCTGAGTTTTGCGCTGGGTTGAAAACGCCTGCCATTGGGATCTCGCTCAATAAATCCTTGGGTAACTAGTGTGTTTAGCAATCTAAATGCGGTGGGCTTGGCTAATCCGGTGCTAGTAGATATGGTCTCAAGCGTGAGTGGAAATTCTGATTGCGCAATCGTCTCTAGAATGAGCAGCACTTTTTCCGCCATGCTGGATTTGGCGGATTCTTCCAATATTTCGGCTGGAGGAGTGATGCGGGAGAGCTTTTGCGGCATTTATTAAGGATTTTTTGAGGATATTTGCATTTTTAAGTGTTTACCCTTAAAGCATTTCATCTGATGATACTTTAAATTTCATTAGAGAAAATATTAACTAAAAATACGAGACAGTGCAAACAAAAAAGAAAGCCGCCTCAAAAGCGAAAGCAAATCCAAAGACTTCTAAAAAAGTTCCAGCAAAAAAAGCTGCAACCAAGGTGAAGATGCCCCCTGAGTTCACGATGAAGCAGGTAAAGGAGATTGTTGCCCTCATCAAGGACGCGGGTACGTTTACTACCTTTGGTTATAAGACGGAAGAATTTGAGATTGAGATTTCTGTAGGAGCCCCAAATATTGCTGCTCCGGCCGCATACGCTGCCTCCCCAGTGACTGTGTCTGCTCCAAGCCCTATTGCTGTCCCGACTGCTAATGCTGCACTGACTATTTCATCTTCAGAGCGCATGATCGTGAGTCCAATGATTGGTACTTTTTATCGTAGGCCAAGCCCAAGCTCTCCGCCATTTGTTGAGGTGGGTGATAGCGTTACACCTGCTACAGATGTATGCATAGTTGAAGTAATGAAGTTGCTCAATACCATTCCTGCGGAATGTTCAGGCAAGGTGTCACGGATTTTGGTTGAGGATGGCGCAACGATCGAAGTTGGGCAGCCTCTGATGGTGATTGAGCTTGCGTGATGATTAAGAAGAAGCCATTTGAAATGATTGATGTCACTTTGCGCGATGCGCACCAGTGTCTTTGGTCTACCCGCATGACTACTCCCCATATGTATCCAGCCTTGGATGATATTGATCAGGCTGGCTATGGATTCATCAATATATTGGGCGGAGCTGTATTCGATGTCATGGTGCGATTCTTGCGCGAGGATCCCTGGAAGCGCATGGAGTTTTTGAGTAAGCAACTCACTACGCCGACAGATGCATTAACTCGTGGTCAAAGTATTTATACATTTGAGTTATTCCCAGACGACGTAGTGGAGCTCAATGTGGAGTTATTGGCTCAGTCTGGCGTGAAGGTGCTCACTGTTTACGATGCCCTGAACGATAACCGCAATATTGAATCTTCTGTTAAGGCAGGTAAAAAATATGGCATGTTAATCAATGCCATGTTGACGTATGCCTTAAGCCCTGTGCATGACGATGCGTACTTTATTGCCCGCACACATGAGTTGGTAAAGTTGGGCGTCGATTTTATTTCGGTAAAAGACCCAACTGGCTTACTCACTCCTGATCGGGCCGCAACACTTTTCCCTGCGGTAGTCTCTGCAGCTGCTGGTATCCCGATTAAATTGCATTCCCACTGCCAATCTGGTTTGGCTCCATTGGTATACGAAGAGGCTATCAAGGCTGGATTTGCTTATGGATATGTCGCAACAGACTGTTTAGCGAATGGCGCTTCCTTGCCTTCTGTGCTAGATGTCTATGCCAGCGCACAGAAACTAGGCCGTGCACCAAAGATGAATCTCTCTGCTTTGCAAAAAGTGGATGAATACTTTGATTGGATTTGCGCGCGTGACAATTTTTCTCGCGGAGAGAAAGCCAGTTACGACCCAGCCTTATATGAGCATCAAATCCCTGGCGGAATGATTTCTAATTTACGTGCTCAATTAGCCACAATGGGTATTTCACATAGGGAAGCTGAGATTCTTGAAGAGACGGCCAGAGTTCGTGAAGACTTGGGTTACCCCATATTGGTCAGCCCATTTGCCCAATATATCGTGACTCAAGCTGTTCTGAATGTGATGCAGGGTGAGCGTTATAAAACGATTCCTGATGAGGTGAAGTTGTACCTCAAAGGTCACTACGGAAGATTAGCTGGCACTCCAAGTGCTGAAGTGATGAATCGTGCCAATGTAGATTACAACGCATCTCGTAGGCCTGGGGAGTTGATTGAACCTGCATTGCCGGTATTAAGAAAAAAATGGGGGCGTTCAGTAAGTAAGGAGCAGTTGAGCTTGCATGCTTTTTATCCTGAAAACCTTGCAACAGGATTAAGAGATGGTGCTCAGGAAGCTTTGAAGCAAGGGCCTGCTTTGCAGCCCTTTACTGAGTTGGTGAAGTATTTAGTTATGAAAAAAGAATATAGAAAAATTAGAACCAAGTTGGGCGGTATAGAGTTAAGCTTCAGCAGTTAGTTTTTTTGACTTTTGCTTTTTGTATTCGGTACAAGAAATTTCATTCTTAAGGAGATCGTAATGAAACAATTTAGCGCATCACGCCGTATCTTTTCAGTGCTCGCTGTCGCCATGTTATCGGGCGCTCCAATGCTTTCGATGGCTCAAAATGCAACTAAATTCAACGACTACGGATGGCCGGAGGGTGCTGATGAGAAGGTTTCTGCTAAGTCTGTAGCCTGGCTCAAGGAAAAAGGTTGGTGGCCATTGCAGATTGCATTTCAGCCGCCATGGTCTGGTCAAAATACGATTAACTTGGTAATGGATAAAAAAGGTCTTTTGGCCAAGCGTGGTATCGAATCAAAATTACAAGCATTCCCATCTGGGCCAGCAATTAATGAGGTGATCATCTCCGGTCGATTCCAGTTTGGTAATGGCGGAAATTTCCCATTTACTTCATTAATTGATAAAAATGTTCCCGTTAAAACGATTGCGGTGATCAATACAAATTTGATGCATGCGGTATTGGTCCCATTGGACTCCAAAATCAAATCCTTTAAAGACTTCAAAGGATCAAATCCTCCGGCCACTATTGGCATTGTGACTGGCTCCTCTGCGGAGTTCTACATTCAAGCTGCAGCGAAGGCTAATGGTATTGAGATTGGTAAAGATATCATCCTGAAAAATATGCCTCCGGGTGAGCAAATGGCGATGCCTAAGGGTATTGATGCAGTAGTGCCTTGGGATCCGACCCCAACCATCATGTCTAAGGAACGTAAGAACGCCAGAATTATTAGTGATAGCTATCCCTACAATATTTATGAGGGTACTTTCTATGTACGCCAAGAGGTGATTGATAACGCTCCCGATGTTGTTCAGGCGTTTACCGATGCAATTGCAGAAGCAACACTTTGGATTAGAAAAAATCCAGATGCTGCTGTAGATGTTATGCAGGAAGACCCAAATCTGAAGAATTATTCAAAAGAAATCTTGCGTCAGCAGATTTCTGCGTACAACCTCTTGTATAAGCCAAATTACATTTATCCTATTCCAGTGTTCTGGGGTCGTGCAAATGAGCCGATCTATACATGGCTTTATGAAAACAAGCGTATTCAGAATAAGTTAACAGGTATTGATTTCGCCCGCGCTGTGGATACTCGTTTTATGGATAAGACATTTGAAAAATTGGGTTGGGCAACGATTACTCGTCCTCCATTCTTGCCTGCCAACTGGTCTGCGCCAATGGATAAAACGCCTTACCCAACGTATATGAATCCATTGAACACTTCTAAGCCTCAGGCCTTCTCAGAAAAGGGTGATCTCACTAGAGATTGGTCTTTTGACGGTAAGGTTTATAAAAAATAAAGCGCTATGCCAATCATTCATTTTTTCAAGCAATTTCGTCGCCTTGCTTTATTGGTTGTCTTGCTTGCTGCCTGGGAATATGCCAGTCGGTTTATTCTGGATAAAACAGAAGCTACCTTGTTGCCACCTCCTTCGGGAGTGGCACAAGGTGGTTTCGAATTGATGAAATCTGGCGAAATCTGGAAACATTTATTCGATAGCTTATCGAGAGAATTTATTGCTTTTTGTTATGCCTCTGTCGCAATCCCTCTAGGAATCGTGATGGGGTGTTTTAAATGGGTGAATGAGCAGGTGGATCCGATCGTAGAAATTTTGCGACCCATTCCACCAATCGCCTGGATTCCTCTGAGTATTTTGTGGTTTGGTGTTGGCAACACCCAAAATCAATTCATTATTTTCTTGGGCATCTTCTTCCCAATTCTTTTAAACACGATTGATGCGGTTAAGAATGTAGAGCCGAACCTGATTCGTGCCGCACGTTGTTTGGGTGCTGGTTCTTGGGGCGTAATTACTCGAGTTGTCTTGCGTGCAGCGCTTCCTCAGATTGTGACTGGTATTCGTATTGGTCTTGGAGTGGGTTGGATGGCTTTGGTAGCGGCTGAATTGGTCGGTGCTAACTCTGGTTTGGGGTTCTTAATTAATGATGCGCGTACTGTTTTAAGAACAGATTACATTTTGGTTGGCATGTTGGCTATTGGATTGATTGGTCTGTGCCTAGATAGATTGATTCGATATACGGCGCAGAAACTTATGCCATGGTCTAGAGCGCTGAATGCATAAGCAGTATTGTTAATCATTAAACATGTAAATAGATAATCCAATGCCAGCACTTAAAGTAGAACACGTACGAAAAATTTATCCGTCAATGCATGCCAAGGGCCAAGAGGTTTTGGCAATCGATGACATCTCTCTAGAGGTTCGCAAGAATGAGTTTTGTTCAATCTTGGGACATAGCGGTTGCGGAAAGACCACCTTACTCAATTTAATTGCTGGGTTTGAGGTGCCAACGGCCGGTCGCATTGAGTGCGCTGGAAAAGTCGTGAATGGCCCTGGTGCGGATCGCTCGATGGTGTTCCAGGACTACGCACTATTCCCTTGGTTGACTGTGTATGACAACATTGCTTTTGGTCTAAAAATTAAAGGCACTAATACCGGAGAGATTAAGAAAATTGTTACTCGCTTTGCTGCTCTTGTTGGCTTAAGTCAGTTCATAAACCACTACCCACATCAACTTTCAGGCGGCATGCGTCAACGCGTCTCGATCGCTAGAGCGCTGGTTGTGGATCCAACAGTCCTCTTAATGGATGAGCCTTTTGCGGCCTTAGATGCGCAAAATCGCGCCATGATGCAGGCTGAAATGATTCGAATTCTGAATGAAGAAAGCAAGACGGTAGTACTGGTAACCCACAGTATTGAGGAGGCCATCAATCTTTCAGATGTCATTGTCGTGATGACGCGTCGTCCTGGCAGAGTGAAGGAAATTATCCGCGTTCCCGAGCCTCGTAGAATGGTTGAAGATACTCCCGCTTATTTAGAAATCCGTCGTCAGATTCGTGATCTCATTGCTGGCGAACATGATGTCAGCGAGGCCGTTTGATTCCTGAAAATCTAGCCTCGATCAGTTTATTGCTAGTCGCGGCATTTTTTGGTGGATTTTTCAGAAGATTAAGTGGTTTCGGAGGGGCGCTCATCATGACGCCTCTTTTAATGTGGGTTTTCCCAATCCCCTTTTTAATTCCGATTGTGATGTGCTCTGAAGTATTTGGGGGTGTATTGCTTTCCCGGCAGTGGAAGGTGCATCAAGAAGATCGCCCTCGACTTTGGTTGATGTTAATTTTTTCTGCAGTGTCTTTGCCGCTTGGTATTTGGTTAGGAAGATTTATTCCATTGGTGACACTCAAGACGGCGACGAGTGCAGTTATTCTATTTTTCGCCGCTTACTTGTTAGTTAAGCCCCATGTGCGATTCAACAGTTCTAGTGCTTTAGATGGATTGGCTGGTGGCTTATCAGGCTTGTTGTTGGGAGCCTGCGGGATTGGTGGTCCTCCAGCTGCTCTATACCTCAATTCAACTAATCAAGCATTCGATAGAACGAGGGCTTTGTTATCCCATTTCGTTTCTGGCATCTCTATATTTGCGATTGTTGCCGCAAGTTTGATGGGTGGTGGATTGGGCTGGCTTACCTATCTTCTTTTCGCTATTCCGGCATACTGGCTTGGTCTAAGTCTTGCGCAGTGGGTTTTGGGGATGCACGCTCTTTCTGACAATGCCTTAAAGAGGCTCTGTTTAATGCTTCTGATTGCTAATGCAGGCTTTAATTTGCTCTTTTTACTTATATTTAAATAGATATAAGTAAATGAAATATATATTCTTCTCAGATATAAGAAAAACCCCTATTCTGTAACCTCATTGGATGAATATGCCAGCTTAGATTAAAAAAAGGAGTGCAATATGGGTTACACAATTGAAAACAAACAAGACGCAGTTGTTCAATCAGTTTTGCTAACGACTGAAAAAACTTTTGCTGCTTCTCCAGTTGCCGAAAATTCTTCTAATACACAAGTCAATGTTCAAGCTAGCGCTGATGTGTATTTTCAAATAGAAGATTAATCAGTGATTCTGAAATAAGATGCTCTGAAGTAGGTTACATTTCAGGCTAACAAAAAACCGCCAGATAGGCGGTTTTTTTATGTCTGATTGATTTAGATTGAGTGCTTAAGAAAATGAAGTTTCAAATTCTGCTGTTTTAATAGCGTTCATTAAAAAAAGAATTTGGCGCTGAAAACTTTTTCTTTCGGCAATTTTGTCATGAGGCAGCTGATCGTGTTCGCGCAACAGGCTAATAATGGCCGGGTTGTAGTGCTCTCTGATAGGTGACATCTCAACTCCTTGAAACTGATCTCGTTAGAAACACTGTATCAAGGCCGCTATATATTCGCAAGGAATATATAGCGATAACTAAACTACTTTTAGATATATTAAATCGGCAGATTACTTCTCCACGAAGGCTCGTTCGAATACATAGTCACCGAGTTGACCTAGACTCGGGGATACCTTGAAACCTTTGGCATCAAGCATTTCCGCGGTTTCCTTGAGCATGGAAGGGCTTCCACAAATCATAGCTCTATCGACCGCAGGATCTAATGGAGGTAAGCCGATATCTTTAAATAGTTGACCGGATTCGATGGCGGTAGTTAGACGTCCAGTATGCTTAAAAGCTTCTCTGGTTACGGTAGGGTAGTAGATCAACTTTTCTCTGATCAGCTCACCCAGATACTCATCCTGAGTAAGCTCATTCTTAATATAGTCACCATAAGCCAGTTCACTGACCAGGCGAACACCATGAATGAGAACGACCTTCTCGAACTTATCGTAAGTCTCTGGATCACGAATAATGCTCATGAATGGCGCAAGACCTGTGCCGGTGCTGAAAAGATACAGATGTTTACCAGGGTTTAGATCATCAATGACTAAAGTACCAACAGATTTCTCGCTAACGAGGATAGGGTCTCCCACCTGAATTTTTTGTAGGCGTGAAGTCAGCGGACCATCTTGGACTTTAATGCTCAAAAATTCGAGATGCTCTTGGTAGTTAGGGCTAGCAACGCTATAGGCCCTTACAAGTGGTTTACCTTCAACCTCAAGACCAATCATCAAAAAGTGACCGCTGCGAAAGCGTAGACCTTTATTGCGGGTGGTAGTAAAGCTAAAAAGTGTGTCATTCCAATGGTGAACGGTCAGAACGGTTTCGGTGTTATACGCTGCCATAAATGCTTAATCTTGATGAGGTTGTCTAAACCTCAATTATCCTCAATCTTGGGTTGCTACAGGGGGTATCCAAGACGCAATCACCAATAAACTTCTTATAAGTTATACACTTTTAGTTATAAAAGCCTTGGTTTGGGGTTTTGGGAGTGTGATCTCGCTATCATCTAGGGATGAGCCGCACTCAATACCTCTTTATTTCTTTATTTAGCTTGAGCTTGGTAGTCTTTGCTGTCTTACTTCAGCAATTTGGCTATCAGGACACCCCTTTTTTGCCATGCCCCCTTTGCATCTTGCAGCGAATTGGCTGCCTTGGAATTGCTATCAGTTGCTTTTTAGCAGCTGGCATTCCTGCTTTGAAAAAGTTATTTCACTTATTGGCGGCAATGTCTGCTTGTTTTGGAGTCATCATCGCGGGCAAGCAAGTCTGGCTCTTATCTTATCCAGAAGCTTCTTGCGGCATAGATCCTCTAGAGGTTTGGATTAATCAATTTCAGTTGGTCCAAGGTTTACCTTGGTTGTTTAAGGCTGATGGACTTTGTTCTGCTAAGTTGCCTGCTATTTTGGGATTACAGGTTCCGGAATGGTCCTTGTTTTGGTTTTGTGTCTTACTGATTTTATTTGCGGTGACATTTTTTAAACATACTAAAACTGAATAGCGCTCTCACCATTACCTCTTCATTGATGAGCTTCATCACACCTACCTTATATTCATATGGCAATTCTGACCGTTAACGCTGGTTCCTCATCTCTCAAGTTTTCAATTTATCCAACCCTCGATGGTGCAGTATTGCCTTCTATTTTGGCTGGCAGTTTTGAGGGTCTTGAGCCAGGTGGAAAAACTGAACTTCGCTATGCCTATCAGGGTGTAGAGCATGTTGATCATTTTTTGGATGTTGACCAAGATCCATTTATTGCTGCTTTATTGCATCTCAAGGAATTATTGCTCGGAATTAAAGATCTTCCTCCTATTCGGGCTGTATCCCATCGTATTGTTCATGGGGGCTCTGAGTTTTTTCAGCCCATCATTTCAACCCCAGCTACGCTAGAGAAGCTATCAGCGATGAGTGCCCTAGCACCATTGCATCAGCCCCATAGTCTGGATGGCGTGAAAGCTTTCTCTCAAGTATTTCCGGGCATTCCACAAGTTCTTTGTTTTGATACCGCCTTTCATAAAACCATGAGTACTCTCGAAACATCTCTAGCATTGCCCAAAGAGATTACTGATCAAGGAGTTCGGCGCTATGGTTTTCATGGAATTTCGTATCAGTACATTATTGGCGAGCTTATGGAGAGCTCGAACAAAGCGAGGGATAAAGTGTTGATGGCCCACCTTGGTAATGGTGCTAGCTTGTGTGCTGCTATTGATGGCAAGAGTGTGGCGACCACGATGGGATTTTCTGCATTAGATGGTTTGATGATGGGGACTCGTAGCGGATCTCTAGATGCTGGTGTATTGATGTATTTGGTCGAGCGTGGCTACACCCATGATCAGCTGCAAGATCTTCTTTATAGAAAGAGTGGCTTGCTTGGGGTCTCAACAATCTCTGCGGATATGAGAAAACTGAGGGGCAGTTCAGATCCCTTGGCCAAGGAGGCGATTGATTTATTTATCTATAAGATTATTCGCGAGGGCGGAGCCATGATTGGCTGTCTCGGTGGCCTCGATCTGATTTCTTTCAGTGGCGGCATTGGCGAGCATGATCCTATTTTGAGGTCAGCGGTTTGTAAAAAACTGGCATGGCTTGGGGTTGAGTTAGATGAAAACCTGAATCAAGAGGCAACGCAGCATTTAACGTTAAAAATTAGCGCCCCACAAAGCCGTGTTGAGGTATGGGTAGTCCCCACCGATGAGGGTGTAATGACCGCTCAGGAGGCTGTTACCTTGCTTCGTTCTCAGGGCGCGTCTTAATTGTTTTTAGTATTTAGCTAATAACCATCATTTCTTTTACAAGAATTGCTTTAACCCATAAGATCTCTATTAATCTCTTCGCATTAAGGAATCCTCATGACTTACTTTACCGACAACTCCCAAACCATTGGCAAGACACCTTTAGTGCGTTTAAATCGCGTAACTGATGGTGCTAAGGCAACTGTGCTCGCCAAGATCGAAGGCCGTAATCCAGCTTATTCAGTGAAGTGTCGTATTGGTGTGGCCATGATTAATGATGCGCAAGAACAAGGTATCTTAGGGCCAGGCAAGGAATTGGTTGAGCCAACTAGTGGCAATACTGGCATTGCATTGGCTTTCGTAGCGGCAGCTCGCGGCATCCCTTTGACATTGACCATGCCAGAGACCATGAGTATTGAGCGCCGCAAGTTGCTTACGGCTTTGGGTGCCAAGATTGTCCTGACCGAAGGTCCTAAAGGCATGAATGGCGCGGTTGCTAAGGCTAAAGAGATTGCAGAGTCTGATCCTAAATATGTCTTACTGCAGCAATTTAGCAATCCATCGAATCCAGCGATTCATGAAAAGACCACCGGTCCAGAAATCTGGGAAGATACTGATGGCAAGATTGATGTGTTTGTGGCGGGCGTTGGAACTGGCGGAACAATCTCCGGTGTTGCCCGTTATATTAAGAACACTAAGAAGAAAAACATTGAGGTGGTTGCGGTTGAACCCACCTCAAGTCCAGTCATCACGCAAAAACTCAATGGTGAAGAAATCAAGCCTGCCCCACATAAGATTCAAGGAATTGGTGCCGGCTTTATTCCGGAGAATCTAGATTTATCAGTAGTCGATAAAGTTGAGCAAGTAAGCAACGAAGAAGCTATTGAATTTGCCCGCCGTATTGCTAAAGAAGAGGGTATTTTGGTGGGCATCTCCTGTGGTGCTGCAGCTGCAGTAGCGGTTCGTTTAGCTAAGAAGCCTGAATACGCGGGTAAAACCATCGTGGTGGTGCTTCCAGATACGGCTGAGCGTTACTTAAGCTCTGCCTTATTCGAAGGAGTATTTGACGAAAAAGGCTTGGCTGCATAATTAGTCTCCAAGCGGAATGCTCGGTAGGCTCTTTAGCCTAAATGGTTTATAAAGAGATTATGAAAAATACTTATAAGTTTCTTGCTCTCCTTTTAACCACATTTTCATTAGCTTCCGCTGCCAATGTCACCGTGCCAACCGTGTACTTCAACGGAGACATCCTCACGATGGAGGGGGATGCTCCTAAGTATGTTGAGGCGATTGTTGTCAAAGACAACAAGATTACCTACACCGGCGATATGCGCGAAGCCTTGTCTCAGGCTGGATCCAATGCCGCTCTACAAGATTTAAAAGGGCACACCCTATTGCCTGGCTTTATTGACACTTGGGGGCACTTTGCATTAATCGCCCAAGATACGCTCGGTGTCAATCTTGCCTACTTCTCCAGAAATCCTCCGCAGACTAGAGCCCAGTTAATTAACAGGCTGCGTTCAGAGGCCAAAGTATTTAATGGTTGGGTTATTGGCACGGGTTACGCTGAAGCAATGCTGTCTGATGGTGGATTAACAATCGCTGATCTGGATGCCGCATTTCCAAAGCAAGCGGTGTTGCTTGAGAATATCTCTACGCTGACTGGTATGGTGAATTCTGCTGGCCTAAAGAAATTAGGAATTACAAAAGCCACTAAAGCCGTTTCCGGATTTATTCCAGTAGACCCTAAAACTGGCCAACTCACAGGTGAATTGATCGGCATGCCTTATTTAGAGGCGGTTGCTAAGGCGGTTGGTAAGTATTCACAGGATCTGACATTTGAAACTTACCGCAAAGCCGAGAAGATCTATGTCTCCAATGGCTTTACAACGGCACAAAGTTACGAAGCCAGTATTGCGGATATGCGTAATATGCGATTAGCTATCGATAGAAAAATTGTGGCCATCGATTTAATTGCTTTACCAACTTTCGATATCGTCGATCAAATGTTGGCCTCCAACCCCAATACCCAGTTTGGTGTTTATAGCCACGGAGACAGAGGATTTAAAGTTGCCGGAATTCAGGTGCCAACCGATGGAGCACCGCAACTGCGTTTGGCCTACTTCACCAAGCCCTATCTTGATACCACAGGCTTTCCAAAAGACTGGCGTGGCTTTGCCTACTATCCACAGGCCTTGTTTGATAAGTACACCAAGTTAGCTTACGAGAAAAATATTCAATACTTTGGATATAGCAATGGGGATGCCGGCATTGATATGACTCTAGCCGCTTTAAGTAAAACGATTGCGGAGACTGGCATTACAGAAGATCGTCGTACCGTGATTGCCCATTCTTTCTTTGCACGCGATGATCAGTTAGATGATTACAAGAAGAAAAACGTGATGGCAGTAATGATGCCCAATGACACTTGGTTATATGGCGATGTTTATAACAGGGTCTTAGGTGCTGAGAGGGCTGCCAATTTAAGCCCAGCAAATAGCGCTAATGTAAAAGGTATAACTCTTTCTCTGCATAATGACACCCCTTCATCCGGCCCTAATGTGCTCTTTTCAGTTTGGAGTGCCGTGAACCGTAAGACATTCTCTGGGGCAGTGTTGGGGCCTGAACAGCGGATTACTCCGTATTTGGCTTTACAGGGTTTTACTCGCAATGCAGCCTATCAATACAAGGAAGAGCTTAGCAAGGGATCGCTAGCACCAGGAAAGCTTGCTGATTTAGTGGTTCTTGATCAAAACCCTTTAAAGGTTGCGCCAGATGATATTAAGAATATACAAGTCCTTAAAACTATTAAAGGTGGCGTTGAGGTCTATGGCAATTAAGTGATTGCTGGTATGGTAATTGAAAAGAAGTTAAAAAAAGAGAGGCAGTTGCCTCTCTTTTTTCTTTGCTGAAGAATTTATTCTTCTTCGCGCCGCAAGTGCGGGAAGAGAATCACGTCACGTATATTTGGTGCATCGGTCAGCAGCATGACTAAACGATCGATACCAATACCGCAACCACCAGTTGGAGGCATGCCGTACTCTAGGGCGCGGATAAAGTCATGGTCAAAGTACATGGCTTCTTCATCGCCAGCTTCTTTTTGTTCCACTTGCTTGCGGAAGCGGTTCGCTTGATCTTCAGCATCATTTAACTCAGAGAAGCCATTGGCAATTTCACGGCCGGTAATAAAGAGTTCGAAGCGCTCAGTAATGCCTGGGCGGGTATCGGATTCTCTAGCGAGTGGACTAACTTCAATTGGATAATCGATGATATAAGTTGGCTCCCAAAGATGTTCTTCGGCAACCAATTCAAATAAAGCAAGTTGAAGTGCGCCAATGCCTGCATTCTTGAGGGTTGGAGCGTCTGGGTTCTCGCCACCTTTTTTCAATTCAGCGCGAATGAAGTTGATGTCATCCAACTGGGATGCATCATAGCTCTTGCCTGATTGACCGCAGTACTTGAGGATGGCCCCAGTAATGGTTAGGCGTTGGAATGGTTTGCTCAGATCGAGTTCACGACCTTGATGCGTTAATACAGCAGTGCCTTGAGCATCCATTGCGGCTGCACGAATCAAGCCTTCTGTGAAGTCCATTAACCAGCGATAGTCTGTATACGCCGCATAGAATTCCATCATGGTGAATTCAGGGTTATGACGTGGGCTTACGCCTTCGTTGCGGAAGTTGCGGTTGATTTCGAAGACACGTTCAAAACCACCAACTACCAAACGCTTGAGGTAAAGCTCTGGAGCAATACGCAAGAACATTTGCATGTCGAGTGCGTTGTGGTGAGTAATAAAGGGCTTCGCTGCTGCGCCACCAGGAATCGGGTGGAGCATTGGCGTCTCTACTTCCATGAAATCTGCATCCAACATATGGCGACGTAAAGAGGCAATTGCGTTACTACGTGCTTTAAATGTATTGCGACTCTCTGGATTCACAATGAGGTCTACATAGCGCTGGCGGTATTTAGTCTCTAGGTCTGAGAGGCCATGGAACTTATCTGGTAGTGGGCGCAATGATTTGCTGAGTAAGCGTAAGTTGCTGCATTCAACAGACAACTCACCTTTATTGGTCTTAAAGAGATTGCCTTCGGCGGAGATAAAGTCACCCATATCCCAGTGCTTGAAGGCACTATGAACGTCGGCACCGCTGAGCTCATCATTGATATAGAACTGAATCTGCCCACTGCGGTCTTGAATAGTGGCAAAGCTGGCTTTACCCATCACGCGTTTGAGAACCATGCGTCCGGCTACTTTGACATGAACTTTCTTGGCGGCTAATTCTTCTTTAGTCAGACTGTCGTAATGAGCATGCAAGTCAACTGCTAAATGGGTGGGAACAAAGTCATTTGGAAATGCAACGCCACCAGCACGAAGCTTGGCCAGTTTTTCACGGCGCTCCGCAATGATGTGATTCTCATCAACTGCTTCAGTAGTTGGGGAAGGGTCTAAATGGGTTTTATCGTTCATATCTATAGCAGTGCGGTAATGGGTGTTCGGTTTTTACACGCCTTGTTTCAGGCTGGCTTCAATAAAGGCATCAAGATCACCATCTAATACTTTTTGAGTATTAGAGATTTCAACGTTAGTGCGCAAGTCTTTAATACGGCTTTGGTCTAGGACGTAGGAGCGGATTTGATGGCCCCAGCCCACATCGGTCTTGCTGGCTTCTAATTTATCTTGTTCGGCACGGCGCTTTTGCATCTCATGTTCGTAGAGGCGAGACTTGAGCATGCTCATCGCTTCAGCACGGTTGCGGTGCTGACTGCGGTCGTTCTGACACTGCACCACAATCCCCGTTGGAATATGGGTTAAACGGACAGCTGAGTCGGTTTTATTAATGTGCTGACCACCTGCACCAGAAGCGCGGTAGGTATCAGTACGAATATCGGCAGGATTAACGTCGATCTCAATCGAGTCATCAATCTCTGGATACACATAGATAGAGGCAAAGGATGTGTGGCGACCATTGGAAGAATCAAAAGGGGATTTACGCACCAAGCGATGCACGCCAGTTTCAGAGCGGAGATGTCCGTATGCGTATTCACCATCGACTTTAATCGTCGCACTCTTAATGCCTGCAACGTCGCCATCAGACTCTTCGAGTATTTCTGTTTTGTAACCCTTGCGCTCGCAATACTTGAGGTATTGACGATAGAGCATACTGGCCCAATCACAGGCTTCGGTACCGCCAGCTCCAGCTTGAATATCGATAAAGCAATTACATGAATCCATCTCGTTGTGGAACATGCGACGGAACTCTAGATCGCCGATAGTCTTGCTATAGCTCTCAACATCTTTCTCAATAGCGCCAATCGTTTCAAAATCGCTTTCTTCTTTGGCCATATCAAACAGCTCAAGAGCGCTAGTAATATTGGTGTTGAGATCGGTAAGGGTCGCCACTACGCCATCGAGCAATTTCTTCTCTTTGCCCAGGGCTTGTGCTTTCTTTTGATCATCCCAAATGGTGGGATCTTCCAGAATGGAGTTAACTTCGGTAAGGCGACGTGACTTTACTTCGAAGTCAAAGATACCCCCGAAGAGCTTGCTCACGGGTGAGCAGATCGGACAAGGTATTTGAAATAGTATTTAGTTGTTCAGCTTCCATCCCCTGATTATAAGGGGGTTATTGCCTTCGACCCTTAGGTGCTGGCCGCCTCATCATGGGCTTCAATCATGATCTGTACTCGGGCTTGACCCTGATACCTGTCAGTGACAAGGCGATAGGCCAATTTGGCTTTGGCGGGCAGGCTTTGAGTGCGGTTAAACCAAACAGCGGTGAGTGGTTTACTAGTCGGCCTGGGTTCAGAGCCGCTAATAGGGCGAACCATCAGTCGTAAATGCTTTTCTTTCATGAGGCTTTGCTGGGTAATCTCAAATTCCCCATAGAAAACAGGCTGAGGGAAACCTTGACCCCAGATCTCTTCGGCTAATAGGTCACCTACTTCAGAGGTAAATTCAGAGAGCTCCAACGTGCCATCGTGAGCATGGCGACGCTCTAGTAACTCATCCGTCAATAAGCCACTCGCCACTTCCTGAAAGCAGGCATCAAACTTTTCGAAATCACTTTTTCGAATCGTAAGGCCTGCAGCCATCGCATGACCACCAAACTTCAAAATTAGCCCCGGCTCTCTTTTAGAAACCAGATCTAAGGCATCTCTTAAGTGAAAGCCTGTCAATGAACGACCAGAGCCACGTAATTCTTCACCGGTGCTGCCATCGGCAGGAGCAAACACAATCGCTGGGCGATTAAAACGTTCCTTCAGTCGTGAAGCCACAATGCCAACAACTCCCTGATGCCATTCTGAGTTCCATAAACAAATACTGGAGCGCTCAGTCATGGTGCCGTCAAGTTGATCTTCGGCAAGATGAGAGAGGGCAGTTTCTTGCATCCCCGTTTCAATCACACGGCGTTCGCGATTAATGCGATCGAGTTCATGCGCAAGATTAAGTGCCTCATCTGCATTGTCAGTGAGGAGCAAGCGAATGCCTAAAGTCATGTCCGCTAGACGCCCGGCGGCATTGAGTCTGGGGCCGATGGCAAAGCCTAGATCAAAAGTATTTGCTTTGCGTGGGTCTCGAGCCGCCGCCTGAAATAGCGCCTGAATACCTGGTTGAGATATCCCAGCACGGATACGCTTCAAGCCGTTGGAAACTAAAACGCGATTATTACGATCGAGTTGTGCTACGTCAGCAACTGTTCCCAAAGCAACAAGATCTAATAGGTTTTCTACCTTGGGTTGAGTCTCGTTTGTAAATTTACCGCGCTTACGAAGTTCAGCGCGTAATGCCACCAGCATGTAAAACATCACACCAACACCAGCAAGAGCTTTGCTTGGAAAGCTACAACCTGGTTGGTTGGGATTAACGATTGCTAGCGCCTTCGGTAAGTTATCTCCAGGTAGATGATGGTCGGTCACAATCACTGCCATTCCTAGCTCGCGCGCGCGATCTACACCTGCTTCACTGGCGATACCGTTATCTACGGTAATGAGGTATTTAGGTTTAGGTGTTTGTTGTGCTGCTAACTCAACAACTTCAGGCGTTAGACCATACCCCATTGTGAAGCGGTTCGGAACCAGAAACTGAATTGGGGTTTCGGGGCCGCCCAACATACGTAGGCCCCGCAGGCCAACAGCACAGGCGGTTGCGCCATCACAGTCATAGTCTGCGACGATGAGCATCGGCTCTTTTTTCTCAAGGATATCCGCAAGTAAAGAAGCGGTGTTAATGCAATTCTTCAGTTCAACTGGTGAAAGCAGTTGTTTTAAATCAAGTGAAAGTTCTTCCGGAGATTCCAGACCTCGAGCAGCATAGAGTCGAGCCAGTAGTGGATGTAAGCCACTCTGCGCTAACCAGGTGGCGGTGCGCTTTGAGAAGGGGCGTTGGGAAAATAAGCTCATATGAAATTTATGCGTAACTCATGGCTGACTAATTTCTTTCCAAGTCAGAGGTTCTGCTTTTTTCCAGAAAGCCCAAGATCTTTTATTGAGATCTTTAGCGGTGAAAACTCGCTCTCTAACTTTTCCCTTCACAAAGTCAATAATGACAACTTCATCTAGCTGCTTGTCTTCTAATGCTGTACTTAAAAGTGGCCAAGCCGTTTCCGGTTGATCAAGCCAGGCAAAGGAACCAACCAAAGATTTCTTATCTACAACGATTTTGTGTGGCAGGTTTAATAGTCTTGATAGACCGGCCAGTATGGGGTGTGAGCCGATGAGGCGCTGTGATTGTTTTAGTAATGCTGGCGCTTGAACATCATTGAGCTTGCCAATGCCACTAATCCAGATCGAGTTGATGCTGGGCATGCCACGTTGTCCGCGCTCCTCATTGACTGGGCCGATATGCCAAAGCATTTGGATTTCATTTTGTAGTTTGCGCCAACGTTTAGCGATACCTTCTTCTTGAGTATCACGCGGCATCCACCAATCAATATTTCGGCCATGAGCCTGATCCACGCTGTAACTTGCTAGACTGGAAAATGGGCCAGCAGGAACAAACCAATAATGCTGGTTCTGGAAAAGTACAGAGCCCTGAAAATCTTCTTCAATAAAAGGGAGTGCTGCTTGCAGAAGCTTGGCCGACTCTTCGGGGGTCAGATCTATCTGATTTTGCCCCATCAAAATAAGGTGATCTCGAGTGGCATGCAGATGCACTGGCTGTAAGCAGGCAATGACTTCAGTTGGATTGACGGCTGGAGCGGATTGCCCAAGAAGCAAGACCGGGGCAAGCGGGAGCAATTCGCCGAGCAAAAAGCGCTCATGAGGCAGTCCTTTATGAGGGCTATCTCTACTTTCGAGCTCATCTAGCGCATCTTCCCCTGAAAGCATCAGGGTGAAGCGTCTCAGCGCAGCTTTGGAGGGGGTGGAATTTGCAGTCATTTCCCTGATTTTAGGTGGCATTTAGATATTCCATCAGTTTGTCCGCGCGATTCACTAAACTGTAACTATGTTGAGACTTCCTATTGAGCTAGAAATTGGCCTACGCTACACCCGATCCAAGCGTCGTAAGACGGTGGGGAAGCGCGATGGTTTCCTATCCTTCATCTCTGGGATTTCTACGGCCGGTATCGCTTTAGGGGTGGCCGCACTGATTGTGGTTCTATCGGTGATGAATGGTTTCCAAAAGGAAGTACGCGATCGCATGTTATCGGTGCTGTCTCATGTGGAAATTACCGCTCCTGATGGGCTGGCAAACTGGGAACCACTAGCACTGAAGGTTGCAGCACAACCACACGTTATTGGTGTTGCGCCAATGGTGAGTTCGCAAGGTTTATTGACTCGCGAAGGAGTGATGCGCGGCGTTGCTATTCGCGGCATCTTGCCTAGCGAAGAAGGTAAGGTTTCGGATTTACCAAAACAATTTGTTACCGGCAATATTGATGATCTAAAGCCCGGTAGTTTTGGTGTGGCCCTGGGCGCACAACTTGCAGCAATTGTTGGTGCACACGTTGGAGATCGTATTAATTTAATTGTTCCTGAAAGTGATTTAACTCCAGCAGGTGCTATGCCACGGATGCGCACGCTCCAGGTAGTCGGCA
This sequence comes from Polynucleobacter sp. JS-JIR-II-50, assembly GCF_018687895.1. Classification (NCBI taxonomy): domain Bacteria; kingdom Pseudomonadati; phylum Pseudomonadota; class Betaproteobacteria; order Burkholderiales; family Burkholderiaceae; genus Polynucleobacter; species Polynucleobacter sp. JS-JIR-II-50. Next base: position 518,294 of record NZ_CP061307.1, read on the forward strand.
TTGTTGACAGCGGCCATTATGAATACGACAGCTCTCTAGCCATCATGCATTGGAAGGACGCTGCTGCCTTGTTACGCCTACATGATCCATCTGGTCTGCGCGTCAAGGTGGATGATATGCAGCGGGCCCCAGAGGTCGCCAATGAGTTGGCAGTCATTGTTCCTCAGGCGCTTTGGGTCACTGACTGGTCAAGATCAAACCGCAATTGGTTTGCAGCAGTTCAGACTGAAAGAAAGATGATGTTCATCATTCTGACTTTAATTATTGCCGTAGCCGCATTTAATTTAGTGTCCACCTTAGTCATGACGGTGAACGAGAAGCAAGCTGATATTGCCATTCTGAGAACCATGGGCGCAAGTCCTGGGCTCATTCAAAGAATATTTTTAATTCAGGGATTGGCGATTGGTCTTTTGGGTTCCTTGGTTGGTGTTGCATTAGGTCTCTTAATTGCTCTGAATATTGATGTCATTGTGCCGGTCATTGAAGCCATTTTCCGTGTGCAGTTTTTGCCGCGCGAGGTGTATTTCATTAGCGAATTACCTTCCGATGTTAGGGCTAGCGATGTACTGACTGTGGGATTAATGGCATTTGGCCTTTCTGTATTAGCGACGCTTTACCCAAGTCGTCGTGCTGCCAAGGTGCAACCTGCGGAGGCTCTGCGTTATGAGTGATTTAAATAACTTAGTGCTGAAGGCCAGAGGTTTAGCCAAGACCTATGGTCTAGGACCCACTTCCGTAGAGGTATTAAAAGCGATTGATTTGGATATTTCTCCATCGGAGAAGGTGGCTATCGTCGGTTCTTCAGGTTCTGGCAAGAGCACCCTACTTCATTTATTGGGCGGCTTAGATACTCCAAGTTCTGGTTCCGTCATTTTGGCTGGTTCTAACTTGAATAATTTATCAGTGAAGAAGTTAGATCAACTGCGTAACCATAGTCTTGGGTTTATTTATCAGTTCCATCATCTCTTAGATGAATTCAGTGCTGCAGAGAATGTAGCTTTGCCTTTGCGTATTCGCGGCCTTAGTAATGACGAGTCAATGGATCGCGCTAGCAAGATGCTTAAAGCGGTTGGCTTGGCTGCACGTGAACTCCATACCCCAGGAGAGTTGTCTGGAGGAGAGCGTCAACGTGTGGCGGTAGCTCGTGCCTTGGTTGGTAATCCCGCTTGCGTTCTGGCGGATGAGCCAACAGGCAATCTCGATACTGAGACTGCAGACGGCGTATTTGATTTGATGTTGGACATCGCTCGAGATCAAGGCACAGCCTTTGTGATTGTGACGCATGACCCGGTGCGCGCCAAGCGTTGTGATCGGATCTTGCATTTAGAGCGTGGAGTATTAAAGCCATTCTCAGTGTGAGTGGGCGTCCCATGTGGATCGATACCCATTGCCATCTAGATGCCCCTGAGTTTGCGACTTCATTGCCGACAATTATTCAGGCGGCTGCTGAAAAAAACGTTAAAGCAATACTGTTGTCTGCTGTGAAGGTGGCAGATTGTTCTAATGTCAAAGAGCTAGCTCATCAATATAGTCAAGAGATACCGGGTTTGGTTTATACCCTAGGAATACACCCGCTCTATACCAATCAAGCCCAAGAGGGCGACATCGAGACGCTTGAGAAAAGAATTGTTGAATCCCTATCTGATCCTCGCTTCGTGGGTGTCGGTGAAATTGGATTGGATTATTTTGTTGAGGATTTAGATCCTCATAAGCAGGGGTTCTTTTTCGATGCGCAATTGGATTTGGCTCAGAAGTATCAATTGCCTGTAATCCTGCATGTACGTCGCTCTCAGGATGCAATCTTGAAAGCTTTACGTCGCCGCAATATCCCCGGCGGAATAGCGCATGCTTTTAACGGCAGCTTTCAGCAGGCCGAGCAATTTATTGAGCTTGGATTTAAATTAGGATTTGGCGGTGCAGCGACTTATGAGCGCGCTTTACAAATTCGTAGACTCTTAAAAGAACTGCCGCTCGATAGTATCGTTACCGAAACTGACGCTCCCGATATTCCACCTGCATGGCTTAGAGAGGAGGGCATTGTTTGTAATGAGTCTGCTTTTCTACCGCGTATTGCAAAAGAGCTTGCCTCAGTTAGGGGTGTTAGTGACGACGAATTTGCTTCGGCGGTATGGGGTAATGCAATGCAAGTGTTGCCACGCTGGTCTGCCCTCTGCGCAGGTATTCCTCAGCTCTCAAGTCTCAACTTAGCCTCTTAATTTCTTGCGCTTAGCTATTGCGGCATTTATCGCCGGGGGATCGCTTCTTCTCTTTTTGCCACAACCACCCGAATATTGGGTGTATTCATGCGTGGGTGTTGGCATTTCTTGTTTATTGTCTAGTTGGTTTGTTTCTCAGGAATCTCCTCTTCGAAAATTTGGAGTGATTGTTTTGTTGTTTGTAGCAGGCTTTGCATGGAATGCTTTGTATGCTGAAAATCGCTTAGAGAATGTGCTTGCCACAGAGCTGGAAGGCAGGGAGTTAAAGCTTGAGGGCAGAGTCGCAGCATTGCCGCAAGGTAATTCATCGGGCGCCAAGTTTGCCTTTGAGGTTGATGACATCATCTCTGGAAAAGAAGTTCTCAAGCGCTTTCCAAAAAGAATCTATTTAAGTTGGCAGCCTGCTTGGAGAAATCCTCAGGCAATACCCAAAATCATCCCGGGCCAACGCTGGAGAATCAAGGCGAAGCTAAAGCGCCCTTATGGGTCTCTCAACCCACATACCTTTGATTTTGAGCGTTGGTCTTTTCATCAAGACTTTGGAGCTAGTGGATCAGTAAGGTCTGGTGAGTTATTGCTGGATAAAGATATCGCTTGGACAGAGTTTGAGTTACGCATGGAACTTGCGCGCTGGCATTTGCGTCAAAAGATTCAGTCGATGCTACCGGATGATGCAAGGTATGTCGGTGTTTTGATTGCTTTGGTAATGGGTGATCAGAACGCCATCAATCAAGATGACTGGCAAGTATTTAATGCAACGGGTATTGGGCATCTCATCTCCATCTCTGGGCTTCATGTAACTATGTTGGCAGGTGTTGGTGCTTCATGTGCAGCATTTATATGGCGTCGACGCACTTGGCCTTTGATTGCTCCGGTCAGCAAAGTTGCGGCAGTAGCGGGGTTTGTGACTGCGTTTATCTATGCATGGTTAGCAGGATTTCAGATTCCGGCGCAAAGAACGATGTATATGGTTGGGGTGGTGGCATTTGCGCTATGGACTGGCCGAAATCCACGCTCCTTTGATATCTGGTGGTGGGCTCTGGCATTCGTGTTGCTCATCGATCCTATGGCCCCCTACACGCCAGGCTTTTGGTTATCTTTCGGTGCTGTAGCTGCCATTCTGTATGCCATGGGAGATTCTTCCGGTTTATTGGGTATCCCTACGGGAAGAGAATTGGAGGCGCATTGGATGCATCGTATGGGGCAAGCTCTTCGTGAGGCGTGTCGTGTCCAAGCTGTTGTCACACTGGCGCTGCTGCCATTGACTTTGTATTGGTTTTACCAAGTCTCGATTGTTTCACCATTGGCTAATGCATTTGCTATTCCGCTGGTCAGTTATATCGTGACTCCGCTGGCAATTACTGGCGCCTTGCTTCCAGAGTTTATCGGCCGCTGGCTCTTATTGCCGGCGCATTCATCCATGGAATATCTTGCACTCATCCTGGAATGGATGGCGAGTTGGAGTTGGTCTGTGGCTTGGTCAAAGCAGCCTGAGTGGTGGGTGCTGGTGATTGCTGGATGTGGAATTGTGTATGCAATTCGACCTGGTCCGATTGGAGAAACGTGGAAAGGTCGATTGCTTGGTGTCTTTTTATCTATCCCCTTATTTTTTTGGCCAACCCAGTTATTTGGAGATGGATATCTCGCTCAAGGAGAGTTTAGGGCGAGTATTTTTGATATTGGTCAAGGCACTGCAGTTCTGCTTGAGACTGCCAATAGAAGATTGCTCTATGACACAGGACCTATTCAAGGCAAGAAGGATGATGCAGGTCAGAGAGTGATTCTTCCCTATTTACGTGGCAAGGGAATTCATCATATTGATCGCATGGTGATTAGTCATAGCGATAGTGATCATATTGGTGGGGCTGCAACACTTCTGCAGAGTATTCAATTTGATTTGATGATGGGATCTTTGCCTAGCGCTAATCCACTACTTCAAAATTTATATAAAAGAAAGATTCCAGCCATTCCTTGTCGCTTCGGTCAGCGCTGGAAATGGGATGGTGTCGAGTTTGCCATCTGGCATCCTCATGAGGCAGCGGTATTTGCAGATCAATACCCTGGCAAGCCCAATGAAATGAGTTGCGTGCTTGAGGTACGCAATCAACAAAGCTCGCTCTGGTTAACGGGTGATGTTGAAAAGCAAGGTGAAGCAGAAATTACCGAGCGCTTAGATGAAAAAATGTTGCATGAAATTGGTGACAGGGAATTAGTTTTTATGGCGCCACATCATGGCAGCAAAACCTCCTCTTCCTTGGCGCTCCTGCAAAGATTGGAACCTCATCAGGCTTTTGCACAAAATGGCTATCGCAATCGTTATGGACATCCACATCCAGATGTCACGGCACGCTATCAGAGCTTGGGAATTCCTTTCTACCAAACCCCGAAAACAGGCGCCCAGACTTGGCTATTTAAAAATAATTCAAAATCTTCGACACGATTTTTGCGGCATGATATAAAACGGTTATGGCATCGATCGATGTGAAATTGAGTAAAAGGATTCTGCGGATGAATAAGTTACTTGCCCTATGTTCTCTGGTGGTTGGTGTGACGGTTGGATGTGCTGGTGCGAATGTTCGCCCCCTTGTGGATATGAAGGGCGTCAATGAGGCTACTTATGAGAGCGATTTAAAAGACTGTCAAAACTATGCTCAACAACAATCAGGAATGGGTTCTACAGCTGCTAAAGGAGCTGGTGCTGGCGCGGTAGTTGGTGGTCTGCTGGGATTGGTTACTGGCGGCAACGGATCAGGAATTGCGCAGGCTGCCGGAGCTGGCGCTGTAATTGGTGGTGCGGGTGGCGCGTTTAGCGGAAACCAAGCTCAAGAGGCTGTTGTAAAGAGATGTTTAAGTGGTCGCGGTTACAAGGTTTTGAACTAAAGCCACTCAGAAATAGCCAAAAAGCCCGAGTAATTGGGCTTTTTTAATGCTCAGAAAAGCAAAAAGCCCTTAAAAATTAAGGGCTTAGTACGTAATTCTTGGTTGCGGGGGCAGGATTTGAACCTACGACCTTCGGGTTATGAGCCCGACGAGCTGCCAGACTGCTCCACCCCGCGTCTGAAGCTCAAATTCTACCATTTTTTGGGCCTCTCTGTCGAGGTATTCCTTTAAATAACGCATAAATAAGGCGTTTTACCAAAGAAATTCTCTTTTTAATCGCAGCCGGCAAGGAGTAACATATTGCCACGCAACATCACGCCAAGGTTTAATAATGTCAGTTAGCAATCCTGAGTTTTCAGAATCATCCTTATTGCGGCCTGTAGAGATTTCTCGAGAGGATCATCCTCACAAGAAGGGCGCCTCAATTTCGTTAATGTTCGCTGCTATCGGTGTTGTCTTCGGCGACATTGGCACAAGCCCCTTGTATGCGCTGAAAGAATGTTTTAGTCCTGAGCACGGCATTCCGTTTTCTGCTGATGCTGTTTACGGTGTGATCTCAATGGTATTTTGGGCTTTTGCGATTGTGGTTTCCCTGAAGTATGTTTTATTCGTGATGCGCGCAAACAATCATGGTGAGGGCGGTATTTTGGCGCTGATGGCCCTAGCTTTAAGAACGGCCCCTGTAAATTCCAAGCGTTCACTTCTAATCATTATGGCGGGCGTGTTCGGCGCCTGTATGTTCTATGGCGATGCCATCATTACCCCAGCAATTTCCGTGCTTTCTGCTGTTGAAGGTCTTGAGGTGATATCCAGTGATTTAACGCGTTATGTCATACCAATCACCATTTTTATTCTAGTCATCCTCTTTTTTATTCAAAAGACTGGAACTGATCTGGTTGGCAAGCTTTTTGGCCCGATCATGATGGTCTGGTTTGTTGCTATTGGATTGATGGGGGTGCATCAAGTCATCCTCAACCCAGCAATTTTTGCAGCCATCAACCCCCTATTTGCTATTCGTTTCTTGATCGAGCATTCATTGCAAGGCTTTATTGTTTTGGGCGCAGTCTTCCTGGTATTGACTGGTGCTGAGGCTTTGTATGCTGATATGGGTCATTTTGGACTCAAGCCTATTCGTATGGGCTGGTTTTTTATTGTCATGCCTTGTTTGCTTCTGAATTACTTTGGTCAAGGCGCGATGTTCTTAAATAATCCTGAGACTATTACCAATCCATTCTTCTTAATGGTGCCAGAATTTCTAGTATTTCCTTTGGTGATATTGGCTACCGCTGCAACTGTGATCGCATCTCAAGCGGTGATTTCTGGCGCGTTCTCAATGACCAGCCAAGCAATTTTGTTAGGTTTTGTACCGCGTATGAAGGTGCGTCACACCTCCGATAAAGAGATTGGTCAGATCTATATGCCGCTGGTGAACTGGACTCTGTTGATTCTGGTGATCGCTGTAGTCTTGGCGTTTAAGCAATCTGCAAACTTAGCAGCCGCATACGGTATTGCTGTTACTACCACAATGATCGTGACCACATTCTTAGCGGCAATTGTGATGAGAGTGGTTTGGCGTTGGAACTCGCTGCTCGTTGCTTTGGTAATCGGATCTTTCTTGATTGTTGATTTAGCTTTCTTAACTGCTAATCTTTTAAAGATTATGGAAGGCGGCTGGTTCCCACTGCTACTCGGTGCCGCATGCTTCTTATTGCTAATGACTTGGTATCAAGGACGTAAGATTTTGCGCCATAACGCAATGAATAACGGTATTGAGCTCAAGAGCTTTATTGAGGCTTTGATGCAGCATCCTCCGCATCGCGTAGAGGGGACGGCTGTTTTCTTGACGGCCCACGTAGATTACGTACCAGTTTCTTTCTTGCACAATTTGAAGCACAACCACGTATTGCACGAAAGGGTATTTTTCCTCAAGGTCAGCATTTGGGATGTGCCCTACGTAAAAGATAGTGAGCGTATTACCTTGCGCGACCTTGGTAATGGCATCTACGTTGTCCGTGCGGTGTACGGATTCAATGAAACGCCGGACATGGGTCAAATTATTGAGTTAATTGAAAAATCCTCCGATCTGAAGTTTGATTTGATGAACACCTCATTTTTCTTGTCGCGCGATACCATCGTCTCTACTGAAATCCCTGGCATGGCTATTTGGCGCGAAAAATTATTCTGCTGGATGTATCAGAACGCTGGACGTCAGTCAGACTTCTTTAAGATTCCTGCAAATCGCTTGGTTGAGTTGGGTGCAAAGGTCGAGATTTGAGAAAGAGTCTTTTGCTCCAATCGAAAATATTGATTTCAATATTTTTATTGGCTTCAGCATTGAGCGGGGTTGTATTGGCAACCCCTGCTGAAGAGGCCGAGCTTGATCAGTTAGATAAGATTGAGCAAGAATTAGAGCTTCAGCGTGAGTGGGCTAAGTTCCGCTGGGGTAAAGCATCCTCTGAGTGCTACCAGAATTACTGGGTTAATTCTTGTTTAAGAAGTGCTCGCGCAGACTATCGCAAAGAAATCGATCCGATTCGTGAGCAAGAGATGGCCTTGCATGAAGTGCAGCGCAAGCTTCGGGATAGTTTAAAGACTCAAGAGGATATCAAGCGTTCTGCTGAGCGGGCTTCACCTGAAAAAGCCGCTGAGCGAGCAGCCAATCAACGCGAGTTTGAGCAGAAACAAAAAGATGCTGCAGCAAGAGCGGCTGACCTAGAGCAACGACGCAAGGATGCCCCTAAGCGCGCACAAGAAAATAAAGCGGGCACTCAGCTCGATTGATTCCTTTTTAATTTATTTTTATATTTCATTAGGCGGATCTTGGCTAAAGTAAAAACAGTTTATATTTGCCAGTCTTGTGGTGGCACCTCTGCTAAGTGGCAGGGCCAGTGCCCATCTTGTCAGGCCTGGAATACTTTGGAAGAGGGTTTACCTGAGACGACATCTAATGCTCGCTTCCAGGGCTTGGCGCAATCACTTCCAAGACAAAAGTTATCCGCCATTAGCGCCGAAGACTTGCCGAGATTCAGCACGGGCGTTGAAGAGTTTGATCGCGTACTAGGTGGTGGCCTGGTTCCAGGTGGCGTGGTACTTTTGGGCGGTGATCCAGGAATTGGTAAATCCACTTTGCTACTGCAGGCTTTAGCAGAGATGAGTTCTGCGGGTATGAATGTGCTTTATAGCAGTGGCGAAGAATCCGCTGCGCAGATTGCTCTGCGTGCTAAGCGCATCGCATTAGATGCGCCTCAGCTTGAGGTGTTGGCTGAGATTCAGTTGGAAAAACTGATTTCGATTATGGATACCGTGAAGCCACAAGTATTGGTGGTGGATTCGATTCAGACTTTGTACTCAGAGGTATTAAGTTCGGCTCCGGGCTCTGTAGCGCAGGTGCGCGAGTGCGCAGCTCAATTAACCCGAGCCGCTAAATCAAGTGGCATCTGTGTGCTGATGGTCGGGCACGTTACAAAGGATGGGCATCTCGCTGGTCCTAGAGTCTTAGAACACATTGTCGATACTGTTTTGTATTTTGAGGGTGATACCCATTCCTCTTTCCGATTAGTACGTTCGATTAAAAATCGTTTTGGCGCTGTCAATGAGTTGGGCGTATTCGCGATGACTGAAAAAGGTCTGCGCGGTGTAACTAATCCGTCGGCGATTTTTCTGTCGCAGCATGAGCAAATGGTTCCGGGGGCTTGTGTATTGGTTACGCAAGAGGGCAGTAGACCTTTGTTGGTAGAGATTCAGGCTTTAGTTGATACAGCGCATGTGCCCAATCCCCGTCGTTTAGCCGTTGGCTTGGAGCAAGCTCGTTTAGCCATGCTTTTAGCAGTGCTACATCGCCATGCTGGCGTCGCTTGCTTTGATCAAGATGTTTTCTTAAATGCGGTAGGTGGCGTCAAGATTTCTGAGCCGGCTGCTGACTTAGCTGTTCTTCTGGCTATTCAGTCTTCGATTCGCAATCGCGCATTGCCAAAAGAGTTGATTGTCTTTGGTGAAGTTGGTTTGGCTGGTGAGATTCGTCCTTGCCCTCGTGGTCAAGAACGCTTGAAAGAAGCTGCTAAATTGGGCTTCACTGTGGCCATCATTCCAAAAGCGAATATGCCAAAGACCAAGATTCCGGGATTGAAGGTAATTCCGGTGGAGCGAATTGATCAAGCTATTGCTGCTGCTGCCGAGCTTAGTTAATTCCTTAGCGCAAGTCTTCTGCTTGAATTAATAAGACTTGCTCTTCTCCTGCGGAGACTTCCATCCAGATTGCGGGAATTTGCGGGAAAGCCCTTTTGAAATGCTCATACTCATTACCAATCTCGAGCAAAATAGCGCCGCGCTCAGATAGGTAATCGGGTGCTGAAGCAATAATGCGCCTGATGATGTCCATGCCATCCTCTCCACCAGCTAAAGCCAATTCTGGCTCCGCGTGATATTCAGCAGGGAGCGCATGCATGGAAGCGGCATTCACGTATGGTGGATTACAGATAATCAGATCAAAAAGGTTATCTTCATTTGGTTCTGGCAAAGCATCCCAAAGATCGCCATCTAATAGCTCTATTTGAGAGCTTAGGCCATGACGATCCACATTACGGGCGGCAACAGAGAGTGCGGGCATGCTGATATCGCACGCGCTCACATGAATATCCGGGCATGACAGGGCCAAGAGAATTGCTAGCGAGCCATTACCAGTGCAAAGATCAAGCGCTTTGCCATCAGCTGGCAACCAGGTCTCTAGTGAACCATCAGCTATAAGTTCTGCAATCCAGGAGCGCGGAACAATACTTTGCTCGCTGCAGAAAAAAGGCACGCCCATCAGCCAGGCTTCACCCAAGATGTAGGCGAGTGGTTTACGTGTCGAGATTCTGGCGTTGGCAACGGCGGATGCGTTTTGCTGCTGCTCATCGGATATTGCATCATCCAGGTGATCTAACGCTTCTGCTGGGCTGAGATTAAGTTGTTTGCTCACAATCCACAAAGCTTCACTTTGGGCATCAATTGCTCCGTGGCCGTAATGTAAGTTTGCTGCTTCGAGCATTTGTGCAATCTGATTGATGCACTGGTTTACTGTGAGGTGTTGCTGAGACTCAGGGTCCATGATGGAGGGGTTCTTTAGGAGAAAAGTCGGGTGCGCAATTGATCGATCAAGCGATTAACTGTTCGAGGGTCTTGCGATAGATATTTTTGAGTGGCACGACATCGTCAACGATGACACACTCATCAATCTTGTGACTAGTCGCATTGAGGGGGCCAAACTCCACGACCTCTTTGCAAATCTTGGCGATAAAGCGGCCATCACTGGTACCACCAGTAGTGGAAAGTTCTGTATCAATGTTGGCTTCTGCTTTGATGGCCTTGCGTAATGCTCCAGCCAGATCACCATCACCAGTGATGAACGGGCTACCGCCCAATACCCAGTCAATCTCAAACTCTAAACCGGCATCCTTCAAAATCTTTTCTAGACGCTCACGGAGTTGCTCTGGCTTACTCTCGGTGGAGAAGCGGAAGTTAAAGTCGATCACCAACTCACCAGGAATCACGTTATTAGCACCGGTGCCAGCATGCACGTTGGAGATCTGAAAGCTGGTGGGTTGGAAGTATTCATTACCTTTGTCCCATTCAGTTTCTACTAATGCAGAAATTGCTGGCGCAGAAAGATGAATTGGATTCTTGCCAAGGTGAGGGTAAGCAATGTGCGCCTGAATACCTTTCACCTTGAGCTTTCCTGACAGAGAGCCCCGACGACCATTCTTAATCATGTCGCCAAGCCGATCAACTGAAGTCGGTTCACCAATGACGCAGTAGTCCAAACGCTGACCTTGTTTTTGTAGACGATCGCACATAATGACTGTGCCATCGTTAGCGGGACCTTCTTCATCGCTAGTGATTAAGAAAGCAATGGTGCCCTGATGATCTGGGTGTGTAGTGACAAACTCTTCTGTAGCAACCACAAAACCAGCGAGGGATGTTTTCATATCCGCTGCGCCACGACCATAAAGCATGCCGTCACGAATGGTTGGGGTAAAGGGGTTGTTTGTCCACTTCTCTAATGGGCCTGTAGGCACTACATCGGTATGGCCTGCAAATACCAAGACTTTGCCTTGATCGCCAGCTGCACCTTTTTTAATTGCCCACAAGTTGGTTACCTGAAAATTTTCAGGGCCACTCACCACGCTCTCGGTATGAAAACCAATTGCTTGAAGACGTTTAGCAATTAAATCTTGGCAGCCACCATCGGCCGGGGTTACGGAATGGCAGGCGATGAGAGCTTCGGTGAGCTCAAGTGTGGCGCTCATGGATTTAACTTAGTCGCGGAGTAATTCGTTAATAGCTGTCTTTGCTCTTGTTTGAGCATCAACCTTCTTAACAATGATTGCGGCATACAAGCTGTACTTGCCGCAAGCAGAAGGAAGTGAGCCTGGAACAACTACTGAACCAGCTGGAACGCGACCGTAGTGCACTTCGCCAGTTTCGCGGTCATAAATTTTGGTGCTTTGGCCAATATAGACACCCATAGATAAAACAGCGTTTTCTTCGATTACAACGCCTTCAACCACCTCAGAGCGGGCGCCAATAAAGCAGTTATCTTCAATAATCACTGGGCCAGCTTGGATTGGCTCCAAAACACCGCCAATACCAACGCCGCCAGAAAGGTGAACGTTTTTGCCAATTTGGGCGCAAGAACCTACGGTTGCCCAGGTATCGACCATCGTGCCTTCACCAACATAGGCGCCAATATTGACGTAGGAAGGCATTAAAACAGCGTTTTTGCCGATAAATGAGCCGCGGCGGGCCATGGCAGGGGGAACCACGCGGAATCCACCAGCAGCAAAGTCGGCGGCAGTGTAGTTTTCAAACTTGCTAGGAACCTTATCGTAGAACTGGGTAAACCCACCAGCACTCATAGGTTGATTGTCTTCGAGGCGGAAAGAAAGCAAAACGGCCTTCTTAACCCATTGATTTACTTCCCACTTACCGACGTCACGGCGCTCAGCCACGCGAATAGTACCGGCATTAAGGCCCTCTAACACGGCATTTACGGCATTACGGACATCCCCAGGGGCGCTATCTGGAGAGAGGTTTGCGCGGTTTTCCCAGGCTTGTTCAATGATGTTTTGTGGTGATTGGCTCATGCTTTTTAGTTAACTATCAGATTGTTAAGGGATTTTGTCCCGGGAGGTAGATTTATCATTATATAGATGGGGCAAAAACGCGTCCAAGCAGGCAAGAGCTTGCTATCATCTTCCCACTTTAGCTTTAATTTTTCACCCCTTTATTTGAACCTCTTTTTTCCCTGCAAAGTACGCCGTGCAACTGAAATCCATCAAACTTTCCGGCTTTAAGTCTTTCGTAGACCCAACCCATTTTGAAATGCCTGGCCAACTCATTGGCGTTGTGGGTCCTAACGGTTGCGGAAAGTCGAACATTATTGACGCCGTCCGCTGGGTTTTGGGAGAATCCCGTGCCAGCGAATTGCGTGGCGAATCGATGCAGGACGTTATTTTTAATGGCTCTGGTTTACGTAAGCCATCTGGCCGCGCTAGTGTTGAACTCATTTTTGATAACACTGAAGGGCGCGCTCAAGGTCAGTGGAGTGCTTTTACAGAATTAGGTATCAAACGCGTTTTAACTCGTGATGGAAATTCGAGCTATTACGTTAATAACCAAGTAGTACGTCGTAAAGATATTCAAGATATTTTCTTGGGCACCGGTATGGGTCCAAGAGGTTACGCCATTATTGGTCAAGGCACGATCAACCGTATTCTGGAAGCGAAGCCAGAAGAGTTGCGTGTGTTCTTGGAAGAGGCTGCTGGTGTTTCTAAATACAAAGAGCGCCGCAAAGAAACTGCCTCACGTTTAGAGGACACTGTAGAAAATTTAACGCGAGTTGAAGATATCTTGCGAGAGCTTGATCAGCAACTCACTCGCTTAGAAAAACAAGCGACTGTTGCTGAGCGTCACGCTGAGCTTTCTACACAGATGAAGTCTCAGCAACAACTGCTTTGGTTTGTGCGTCAGACCGAGGCCGGGAAAGAGCAAGAGCGCCATGCGAACGGTATCCGCGATACGCAAGTTGGCTTGGAAGAGCAGACCGCTAAGCTGCGCCACGTCGAGGCTGAGCTAGAAACCATGCGTACACAACAGTACGCATTACAAGATAAAGTTTCTCAAGCGCAAGGTGATTTATATCAAACCAATTCTGACGTCAGTCAGGTTGAGGCGCAGATTCTTTATGTGCAAGAAGCGCGTCAACGTTTGCAGCAACAAACTCAGGATCTACAAGCGCAGTTACAGCGCTGGACTGTGCAAGAAACAGATGCAGCACAAGCGCAGCGTACTACTGAGTATGAGTTGTCTTTAGCTGCTGAAAAAGAACAAACACTCTTAGCGGATTTAAATGGTTTGCAAGAGCAAATGCCAAGTCGTGAAGAGGCATATCAAAATGCCTCACGTGAACTCAATAGCGCACGTGATTCAGTTGCTTCTATTGAGCAACGTTTAGCCAGTTTGGGTGAGCGCCTGCGTTCAATGTCAGCTCAGTCAGATGAATTGAAGGGGCGCGAGACTCGCCTTGTTGGTGAATTCGATGGCTTACGTCGTCCTGATGCTGAAGCTTTACAAACAGCAATAGATCGTCAGGTCATGGCTGCCCGTAAAGTGGAAGAGGCTAAGCAGCGCGCTGTTGAAACCCAACAACGCGTCCCGGCTGCTGATGAAGCCCGTAATACTGCTCAACAACAGATTCAAGTAGCTAATCAAGATCTTGCTCAAACTGAAGCCAAGTTGACCGCATTGACTGCCTTGCAGGCCAGCGTCCAGGCTCAAGGGAAGATTGGACCTTGGCTTGAAAGTAAGGGTCTTAAAGAGAGTAAGCGCCTCTGGCAAGAGCTCAAAGTAGAAAGTGGCTGGGAAACTGCGCTGGAATCTGTACTGCGTGAGCGTTTGGCTGCGGTGACCGCAAAGAGCGTACAAGAAACATTGGCCTTGGCTAATGATGCCCCTCCAAGTCGTTTAGCAATTTTGCTCACCGAAGAAATCACGCCAGCACATACCTCAGCTCCTGCGGACTTCACGCCATTATTGAGTCGCGTGCAAAGTGCAGGCGCCCCAAGACTGACATCTGTATTGCAAGAGTGGTTAGACAAGATCTACATTGCTAGCAGTCTTGAAGATGCTTTGCATCGCCGTGAAAAATTACCGGCTGGTGGCGCATTTGTTACCCAACAAGGTCATTTAGTGAGTCGTGTTGGCGTACAACTATATGCAGCTGATTCTGAGCAAGCTGGTATGTTGGCGCGTGCTCAAGAGATGGAAAGTCTTGAGAAGCAATTGCGCGCACAACAACTCATGCAAAGTGAGCTCAAGGGTGAGTTGGATCAATGTGTTGCTAACTATCAAGCAGCTCACCAAGCAGCAGAACAAGCTCGTGAGAATGCAGAACATGCTGTTCAAGAATCACACGGCTTTGAAGTGGAAAGAATGCAGTTGACTCAAGCTGAAGAGCAATACAGTCAACGTGCAGCGCAGATTCAGGGTGAATTAAGTGAGTTGCGCCAACAGATGGAGCAAGTGAGTCAGACCCAAGAGCAGTCTGCTGCTGAGTTGCTTGAATCTGAAGAATCTAAAGAAGGCTTGCAAGAAGCTTTGCAAGTAGCGCAAGAAAAATTAGAGCGCTCTACTGAAGAGCGCGATCGTTTGCGTGAGTCACTCCGTTCTGCTGAAATGTCTGCTCAAGAGGCGGCCTTTGCAACGCGTTCATTGCAACAGCGCATCACTGATTTGCAACGTGATCAAAGTACCGCCCGTACTCAGATCATGGAAATTCAGGATAAGCATGATGCCGCCGCTCAAGAACTAGAAACTCTGAGCGACGAAGAGGCCCAAGATAAATTACAAGGTCTATTACTAGCCCGCAGTGCACGTGAAGCAGCTTTGGCAAATGCTCGTACTGAGCAGGATGCTTTATTACATCAGTTGCGCGAAGCCGATGAGTCCCGTATGCAAGTTGAGCGCAGCCTACAGCCAATGCGTGACAAAGTGGTGGATTTGCAATTGCGTGAGCAGGCTGCTCGTTTGAACTTTGAGCAATTTGCCACATTGTTATCTGATGCAGAGGCTGACCTTACTGCACTTGAGGCAAATTTCAGTGCCGACTTAAAAGTTGGCGCCTTGCAGAGCGAAGTTAATCGCTTGAATACTGAAATTCAGTCTTTAGGCCCAGTCAATATGGCTGCTTTGGATGAGTTATCAAGCTCTCGTGAGCGCAAGCAGTTCTTGGATGCGCAGTCTGCCGACTTGAATGAAGCAATGCAGACTCTGACAGATGCGATCGCCAAAATCGATGCTGAAACACGAGACTTATTACAGGGCACTTTTGACCAGGTCAATACCCACTTCGGCAAGCTCTTCCCTGAGCTGTTCGGTGGCGGTCATGCTGAATTGGTAATGACTGGTGAAGAGATTTTGGATTCTGGTGTACAGGTCATGGCCCAGCCTCCTGGTAAGAAAAACAGTTCTATTTACCTCCTCTCTGGTGGTGAAAAGGCCTTGACTGCCATTGCCTTGGTATTCTCGCTCTTCCTCCTGAACCCAGCCCCATTTTGCTTACTCGATGAGGTAGACGCTCCATTGGATGATGCAAATACCTTGCGTTATGCAAATCTAGTTGCCAAAATGTCAGATAAGACACAGTTTTTGTTTATCTCTCATAACAAGATCACTATGGAAATCGCTCATCAACTCATTGGCGTCACTATGCAAGAGCAGGGTGTATCCCGCATTGTTGCGGTGGATATTTCTTCTGCTGTTTCAATGGTGGAGGCCGCCTAAGTGTACGTAGAACAAATCATGACGATGTTGGGTTTGTCTGATTTGCAATTAGCACTGGCTGTTATTGGCCTATTAATACTGATAGCAGTGGCGGTTTTGAATATTAAGTATGCTCGCGCCCGTCGTAAGGCAAAAGAGGAAAGTGAATATTCTGCAGATGATCGCTTTGGAAAAGAGCCGAGTTTTGGTCAAGGTTTTGCTGACAGTGATGTAGGGCGCACTGAGCCCAGCTTCGGCGAAGTAATCACAACGATTTCAGCCCCAGAAAAGTTTGCGATTGATCCGCGGATTGATTGTGTCATCACACTGCGCTTTGATGAGGCTATTAGTGGTTCAGAAATTCTGGCAGAAATTAATGCCTGGACGGATCTTGAGGCTCAATCAACAGCTCGCTGGATGTGCGAAGGCTTAAATGCCAACCTAGATGTTGCTGAAGACTGGGAAGAACTCCATCCTGACTCTACGTATTCTGATTTACAGCTAGCCATTCAGTTAGCAAGCCGCAAAGGTGCTATCGGTGTTCTAGAGCTATCTGATTTTTGCTCTCGCGCCCAAGCGCTCGCAGAAACGTTGGGCTCCCAAATCGATATGCCGAGCGTGAGCACGATGTTGGAAAGCGCTAATGAATTAGATGTCATGGCTGCCGAGAGCGACATTCAATTGAGTATCAATGTCCTTTTTGATGAACCATGTCCGTGGGGTAACTTTGATGCGCTCATGCGTCAACGTGGATTTAAGTTATCTCGTAATGGCCGTCAATATGAATATCTCAGCAAAGGCGTAGTGCTGTTTAGTAGCACTGATTTTGATCCAAATAAATCGGTAACTCAGGTGACCTTATTACTTGAAGTTCCCTTGGTGCCACAAGAAGAGCGTGCATTTGAAAGAATGCTCTCTGAAGGGGTGGAGATTGCACAAGCAGCTCATGGGCGCTTGGTAGATGACAGTGGCATCAATTTGAGTGAGGCTGCGGTCATCAGTATTCGTCAGCATCTCGATGTTCTCTATGCCAATCTTGAGAAATCTGGCGTTCCAGCTGGATCTTCTACAGCTAGCAGACTATTTAGCTAGGAAATCACGTTGTCGTCCACTAGTCCGACAAATTTAGCGGAGCGTTACGCATTCTTGCAAGCCGAGCTTGCTCGTCTGGAGCATGCCTATTACGTTTTAGATAATCCGCTTTTACCTGATATTGAATATGACCGCCTCTATAGGGAGTTGATTGATATTGAGGCTACTCATCCCGAGTGGGTTACCCCAGAATCTTTATCTCAGCGGGTGGGTGGAGCAGCATTAAAGGAGTTTGATTCGGTTACTCATGCAGTGCCAATGCTTTCCTTAAATAATGCATTTGAAGATAGTGAGCTGATTGCCTTTGATCGCCGTTGTCGCGAAGCCTTGCACGTGGATCATGTGACTTATGCGGGTGAGCTAAAGTTTGATGGCCTGGCAATCTCCCTTCGTTATGAAAATGGCTCGCTGGTAACAGCAGCAACCCGAGGTGACGGTGCTAGCGGTGAAGATGTCACTGCCAATATCAAAACGATTCGCGCCATTCCACTAAAGCTCACTGGTAGGAATGTTCCGAAAGTCCTAGAAGTGCGGGGTGAAGTCTTTATGTATCTCAAAGACTTCGAGAAAATGAATCGACAAGCGGCAGAGTTGGGTGAGAAAGAGTTCGCCAACCCTCGCAATGCTGCAGCAGGTAGCCTTCGTCAATTGGATTCTAAGATCACCGCTAAACGGCCACTTTCTTTCTTTGCTTATGGCTTAGGTGCGCTAGAGCCCCAATCTTGGTTGCCTAAAACCCATGAAGAATTACTCAATGCTTATGCTGAGCTAGGTTTGCCTGTTTGCTCTGAGCGTAAGGTTTTGCATTCGGTAGAAGAGATCTTGGCCTTCTATAACGAGATAGGCGCAAAAAGAGATGCATTGCCGTATGACATTGATGGTGTGGTCTATAAGGTGAACTCATTTGCTGAGCAAGCTAAGCTAGGCTTTGTATCAAGAGCCCCTAGGTTTGCGCTTGCTCATAAGTACCCAGCGCAAGAAGCGCTAACGACTGTCTTGGGTATTGATGTGCAAGTAGGGCGCACAGGTGCGATTACTCCAGTTGCCAGATTAGCGCCAGTAGAGGTTGGTGGTGTAACTGTTACCAATGCAACCTTACACAATGAAGATGAGGTCAAGCGCAAAGATGTGCGTATTGGCGATACCGTATCAGTGCGAAGGGCGGGTGATGTAATTCCTGAGGTGGTCTCAGTCATTAAGGATCGACGTCCAGCCGATGCAGCAGAATTTGTAATGCCAACCAACTGCCCGGTATGTGATTCCCATATCGAGCGCTTAGCAGATGAAGCGGTTGCGCGTTGTAGTGGCGGATTATTCTGCGGTGCGCAGCGCAAGCAGGCCTTAATTCACTTTGCCCACAGAAGAGCGCTGGATATTGAAGGTCTAGGTGAGAAGATTGTGGATCAATTGGTCGATCACAATCTAGTAAGAACACCCGCAGATCTATACAGATTAGGCTTCACAGCGCTAGCTAATCTAGAGCGTATGGGTGAGAAGTCTGCAGATAACCTCATTCAGGCAATCAACCAATCCAGAAACACGACCTTAGCCAGATTTATCTTTGCCTTGGGAATTCGTCATGTGGGCGAAACTACCGCCAAGGATCTAGCTAATCATTATCAATCGATGCATGCCTTAATGGATGCAAATCTTGAAGATCTGCTCATAGTAAAAGATGTAGGTCCAGTTGTTGCAGACTCGATCACGAGCTTTATGCAAGAAGCGCATAACCGAGAAGTCATGGAGCAGTTACTGGCCTCAGGAATGCAACTTGCCGTAGAGGAAAAAGTCATTAGCGCAGCTGTTGCAGGAAAGACCTTTGTCCTAACGGGCACATTCCCAACCATGACAAGAGATGAAGCAAAAGATCTCCTTGAAAAAGCAGGCGCAAAAGTGGCTGGATCAGTTTCTAAGAAAACTGATTATGTTGTTGCGGGCGCAGATTCAGGTAGCAAATTGACTAAAGCTGAGGAACTAGGTGTTCCGGTAATTGACGAAGCAGCAATGCTTGAGCTTCTTAAATAGTTTCTTTTTGCGTGAATATATTTTCTGAAATTGCCATTCGGGCGCGTAATACCATTTATGAGGATCAGTGCAATATCATCCTATCGTCTTCTAGTCCATTTTCTCGTGTAACAACCCAGGGTCACATCACCGCCAGCGGCTTAGTCATCAAGGATGACAAAGCCTTGCTCATTTTTCATCCGTACATCAAGCGTTGGTTTCAGCCTGGCGGCCACATTGATGAAGGTGAGTCTCCAGTTGAGACTGCAATCAGAGAGGTTTATGAAGAAACCGGTTACGTTTGTGAGATAGACCCCGATAATCAAGAGCTCCTTGATATTGATATCCATGAAATCCCCGCCAACCCTAAAAAGGGTGAGCCCGCTCATTTACATATTGACCTGCTTTATGGGTTGAAGGTTTTACGGCAAGAACAATCTATGGAAGATATTGAGTGCCGGTGGCTTACCTTAACTGACATTGAAAGTGCTCGTATTCAACGTGTATTAGCTAAGTTGTCTTAAGCCCCTAAAGCCTCAAGTAGTTCAGTTTCAAGTTGTATCTGCAGCTTTGGATTCTTGCCCAGGTTTGCTGCATCCAAGAGCAGGATGTCTTCCACTCTTTCTCCCAGGGTATTAATTCTGGCAGTATGAATAGAGACCTGATGCTTCGCTAACACTCTAGAGATTGTATAGAGCAGGCCGGTACGGTCACTCGCTGAGAGTGCCAGTGTGTAATAGCGGCCACGATCATCCGGAACCATATGCACGCGTGGCTGAATTGGGAATGTACGTGATTGTCTTGAGAGGCGACCCATGCTTGGATTGGGCAGTGGCTCCGCATTGGTTAAAGCCTCAGTTAACTCGAACTCTACCAGCTGAATAATGTCGCGATAGCTACCGCCTTCATCCACCAAGTTACTACCCGAGATTTGGAAGGTGTCTAAAGCATAGCCATGACGTGTCGTATGAATGCGGGCATCCCAAATTGAGAAACCATGCCTTTCAAAGTAAGCGCAAATTCTGGCAAACAGATCTTCTTGGTCCTTAACGTAAACAGCAACTTGCAAGCCCTCGCCAATAGGGGACAGCCTTGCCCTCACAATAGGTTGATCGCTATTGACCTTGTTGTATAGATGACGTGTGAGCCAAGCAATGTCAGATGAGTCCTGTCTTAGGAAGAAGGCTACATCTAATTGCTTCCATAGATCTTCATATGATTCATCATTAATGCCATACAGACGTAATTTAGCTTTGGATTCTTCTTGGTGTTGTGCTAATTCTGATAAGGCATCTGTCTTAGCTCCGCCCAGCACCCTAAGTGTTGCGCGATAGAGATCTTCTAGGAGTTTGCCTTTCCAGGCATTCCAAACTTTAGGACTGGTTCCGCGTACGTCGGCTACCGTTAATAGGTACAGCGCAGTGAGATGACGTTCATCACCTACCTTTTTCGCAAATGCCCTCACCACATCGGGATCGGTAATGTCTTGTTTCTGAGCGGTTTGACTCATGTTGAGATGCTCAGCAACCAACCATACCAATAGCTCAGTATCTTTTTTATCTAAGCCATGATCCTTGGCGAACTTGCGCATGTCAGCTCTGCCTAATTGCGAGTGATCGCCACCACGTCCTTTGGCAATGTCATGGAAGAGTGCGGCAATGACTAGTAACCATGGTTTCTCAAAGTGAGCAATGAGACTGCTGCAGAAGGGGAATTCATGTGTATGTTCAACGACCATGAAGCGGCGCACATTCCGCAGCACCATCAAGATGTGTTGATCAACGGTATAGATATGAAATAAGTCATGCTGCATCTGCCCAACAATCTTGCGGAAGGCTGGAAGGTAGCGACCTAAAACGCTACTGCGATTCATGAGGTGAAAGGCGCGACTGACGCCTTCGGGCTGCTTCAATAGCTCAATAAAGAGCGCTCTATTGATTGGGTCGGCGCGCCACTTGCTATCCATCTTGGTGCGAGCGTTATAGAGAGCTCTAAAAATAGTTGCAGATAAGCTCTTTACATTCGATGCTTGGGCAAATACCAAGAAGGTTCTCAGAATCTGTTCGGGATGATTCTGAAAAAGTTGGGGATCGGTAATATCCAACACCCCTTGACGCTCAATAAAGTGCTCGTTACCTTCGCCTGGAATGGCGAGAATCGTTTTGGACTCTTGCGGAAAGAGCAGGGCTTCAATATTTTGCAAGAGAACGTCATTTAATTGGGTAACCGCTTTTGCTGCCCAGTAGTAGCGACGCATGATAGCTTCACTTGCTTGGCGTGAGGATTCTTCCGTGATTCCCATTGAGGCTGCCAATGCTGCCTGCAAATCAAATGCAAGAACGTCTTGCCTACGCCCCGCTAACAAATGGAGGTTGGCGCGTAGGGTTTCCAAGAAGCGTTGATTGCGTTTGAGTTCGGTGAGTTCGCGCTGCGTCACCAGACCAGCTTCATTGAGGTCTTTAAAGGTATCACCCAATAATGCAGCCTTACTAACCCAGGTGATGACCTGTAAGTCACGCAAGCCCCCAGGACTCTCTTTGCAATTAGGCTCTAAAGAATAAGGAGTGTTCTGGTATTTGTAATGACGCTGAATTTGTTCAGCTTGTTTGGCCTGAAAAAAGGCTTTCGGATCCATTGCCGCTTCAAAGGCTTTGGCAAAGTCTTTGAATAACTGTTTATTACCGCAAATGAGGCGAGCCTCCAATAGAGATGTGCGTACAGTAATGTCTTGCTCGGACTCTGACATACATTCAGCCACACTTCTGACTGAAGAGCCTATTTCCAATCCTGTATCCCAACAGCTTGCAACAAATTGCTCAACTTGCTTTGATAACGCTCTAGCCTTTTCTTCATCCGCTGGAAGCAGAATTAATATATCAATATCAGAGTAGGGAAATAGCGCGCCTCTACCAAAGCCGCCAACCGCAACTAATGTTGCTTCATTATTTAAGGCGCAGGCATTCCATAAATGACTGAGGAGTTGATCGCTTAACTTGGAAAGTTGCTTAGTTAATTTACCAACAGATTGTGTTTTTCTAAATTCGTCATAAGCTATTTCCCGAGCGGCACGCAGGCTAGCTGCATCAATAATATTGCTAACTGCTTGCGACTGACTCATTCTATTAAGCGCTTACTAATGTCGGTCTAAATGAAAGACCCTTGACGCAATCAGGAGGTGGGTTGCTACCTTCTGACCAAGTCAGCACCTCAACGCCTGTCGGGGTAACCAACAGCGTATGCTCCCATTGGGCTGACAAGCTACGATCTTTTGTCTTCACTGTCCACTGGTCAGGCATGGTGCGAATGTCTCGTTTGCCCGCGTTGATCATTGGCTCGATCGTAAAGGTCATGCCAACTTCTAACTTTTCACCAGTACCTGGTTTGCCATAGTGCAGAATCTGTGGGTCCTGGTGGAATACTTTGCCAATGCCATGCCCGCAGTATTCGCGCACGACTGAGTAACCTGCTTTTTCAGCGTGGGTCTGTATTACGTGACCGATATCGCCAAGTGATGCACCTGGTTTAACTTGAGCAATTCCTAACCACATGCATTCAAAAGTAATTTGTGTGAGGCGTTTAGCCATGACAGAAACTTCACCCACCATAAACATGCGACTTGTATCGCCGTAGTAACCATCAGGAGTAATCACAGTGATGTCTAGGTTTGCAACATCACCGGTCTTGAGAACTTTGTCTCCTGGGATGCCGTGGCAGATCACATCATTTACAGAAGTACAGATGGATGCTGGAAAGGGCGGGTATCCAGGCGGCTGATAATTTAATGGAGCCGGAATGGTCTTTTGGACATCGCGCATGTATTCATGACAAATCCGATCCAATTCGCCTGTGGTAACTCCCGCCTTAACGTGAGGAGCCACATGATCCAAAACTTCGCTAGCTAAGCGGCCAGCTTCGCGCATCCCAAGGATGTCTTTTTCTGCAGTAAATACACTATTCATGCCTTGATTATCAACGACTTGGATAGTTTTGGCTTGGTCAGATTGC
The DNA here is from genome assembly GCF_018687895.1 of Polynucleobacter sp. JS-JIR-II-50. Lineage (NCBI taxonomy): Bacteria > Pseudomonadati > Pseudomonadota > Betaproteobacteria > Burkholderiales > Burkholderiaceae > Polynucleobacter > Polynucleobacter sp. JS-JIR-II-50. Next base: position 541,288 of record NZ_CP061307.1, read on the forward strand.
CTAAATATTAGGCAAATATCCCATTTTTGGGGCTTCTAGGGGCTCTTTTGAGAGTTGACCCCTTTTATTGCTTGGGGGCGAAGGTGGCTAGAGCATTGATATTTAAGCTATAATTTCGTTCTCAGGTCTATTTTGGACTTGAAATCGCGAGTTGAGCCTTCCAGGGTGGCGTTTTTTAGCGCAGCTAGGACTCAACTTTAGAAACAACCCTTAGGAGAAGTTATGTCAGTAACTATGCGTCAAATGCTGGAAGCCGGTTGCCATTTTGGTCACCAAACCCGTTTCTGGTCCCCAAGAATGGCCCCTTATATTTTCGGCCATCGCAACAAAATCCACATCATCAACTTGGAAAAAACATTGCCAATGTTTCAGGACGCCCTGAAATTTGCAAAACAAGTTGCTTCTAATCGTGGCACTATTTTATTTGTTGGTACTAAGCGTCAATCACGCGAGATCATTGCTGAAGAAGCTGCTCGTGCTGGTATGCCTTACATCGACAGCCGTTGGTTGGGTGGCACACTCACCAACTTCAAAACTGTTAAAGGTTCCCTCAAGCGTTTGAAAGACATGGCAGTTGCTAAAGAAGCTGGTGACTGGGAAAAGCTTTCAAAGAAAGAGGCTTTGACTAATGACCGTGATCTCGACAAATTGCAAAAAGCACTTGGCGGTATTCAAGATTTGAATGGCGTTCCTGATGCAATTTTTGTAGTGGACGTTGGCTATCACAAGATTGCTATTACTGAAGCTAACAAGCTTGGTATTCCAGTAATCGCTGTTGTAGATACCAACCACTCACCAGAAGGTGTTGATTACATCATTCCTGGTAACGATGACTCCAGCAAAGCGGTTCTCCTTTACGCACGCGGCATTGCAGATGCAATCCTCGAAGGCAAAGCTAACTCTGTTCAAGAAATCTTGACAGCAGTTAAAGAAGGTGAAGAAGAGTTTGTTGAAGAAGGGAAGGCTGAATAATGGCCGCTATTACCGCTGCAATGGTTGGCGAGTTACGCGCCAAAACTGATGCTCCGATGATGGAGTGCAAAAAGGCTTTGACTGAGGCTGATGGTGATATGGCTCGTGCAGAAGAAATTCTGCGCGTTAAGCTAGGTAGCAAGGCTGGTAAAGCAGCTTCTCGTGTAACGGCTGAAGGTATCGTTGCTACTTCTATCAATGACACTGCTGGCGCCTTGTTAGAAGTGAACTGCGAAACTGACTTTGTTTCTAAGAATGATGATTTCTTGGCATTTGTAAATGACTGCGTGAAGTTGGTTGCTGAAAATAACCCGACTGACGTTGCTGCATTGTTAGCATTGCCATTGAATGGTCAAACTGTTGATGAAGTTCGTAGCGCATTGATCGGCAAGATCGGCGAGAACATCATGCCACGTCGCTTTAAGCGTTTTGCTGGCAGCAGCAAGTTGGTTTCTTACCTCCATGGCGCCCGTATTGGTGTAATGGTTGAGTTTGAAGGTGATGAGACTGCCGCTAAAGACGTTGCAATGCACATTGCTGCAATGAAGCCAGTAGCTTTATCGATGGCTGACGTTCCTGCAGAAGCAATTGCTGTAGAGCGTAGCGTTGCCGTTCAAAAAGCTGCTGAATCCGGTAAACCACCAGAAATCGTTGAAAAGATGGTTGAAGGCTCTATTCAGAAGTACCTCAAAGAGGTTTCTTTGTTGAACCAGACTTTCGTTAAAAACGACAAGCAATCTGTAGAGCAAATGCTCAAGGCTGCGAATACAACAATCAAGGGTTTCACCATGTTTGTTGTAGGCGAGGGCATTGAGAAGCGTCAAGACGACTTTGCGGCTGAAGTAGCTGCACAAGTGGCTGCCGCCTCTAAAGCAACAGCTTAATAGGCTAGTTTGGGGCTTGCCCCGCTAGTTGGTAATACCCAAAAGGGCATAGAAACCTTAGTTTCTGTGCCCTTTTCTTTGATCCCTCCCAAGCCCTTTATAATTTGGCGGAGATATTAAAAAGTGCTTAAAGATCAATAAGCTAAGTAAGTAAATTACTTGGCAAATTACGGAAAATAAAAAACATGCCAGCCTACAAACGAGTCCTCCTAAAACTATCTGGTGAAGCCCTTATGGGTGATGATGCTTTTGGCATCAATCCAATCACTATCGATTCCATGGTTAAGGAAATCGCCGATATTGTGAATATTGGAGTAGAGCTAGCAATTGTGATTGGCGGCGGAAACATTTTCCGCGGAGTTGCAGGTGGTGCCGCCGGTATGGATCGCGCAACTGCCGATTACATGGGTATGTTGGCAACCATGATGAATTCCTTAGCATTGCAAGATGCCTTGCGTCAAAAAGGTGTTGAGGCGCGCGTGCAATCTGCACTACGTATGGACCAAGTTGTTGAACCCTATATTCGTCCACGTGCAATTCGCGCTATGGGCGAGGGTAAGGTTGTTATTTTCGCAGCTGGTACGGGCAATCCTTTCTTCACAACTGATACTGCCGCTGCTCTGCGTGGGGCTGAGATGAATGTTGAGATTATGCTCAAAGCAACGAAGGTGGATGGTATTTACAGTGCCGATCCAGTAAAAGATCCAACTGCCACCTTATATAAAACTATTACGTTTGACGAAGCGTTAATCAAGAATCTACAAGTCATGGATGCAACTGCATTTGCATTGTGCCGTGATCGTAAATTACCAATCAAAGTATTTTCAATTCTCAAGCCAGGCGCATTAATGCGTGTAGTGCAAGGTGAACCTGAAGGTACTTTAGTACACGTTTAATAGGAGGCCTGATGTCCGCAGCAGAAATTAAAACCAATACCGATCAAAAGATGCAAAAGTCTCTTGAGGCTTTGAAGACCAATTTAGCCAAGATTCGCTCTGGCCGTGCTAACCCAGGAATTCTGGAGCACATTCAGGTGGACTACTACGGTAACCCAACGCCATTAAGTCAGGTTGCTAGCCTAGGCTTAGCAGATGCGCGCACCATTAACGTTCAGCCATTTGAAAAGACGATGGTTGCAGTTATTGAAAAAGCAATTCGTGATTCCGATTTAGGCTTAAACCCAGCATCTCAGGGTACGGTAATCCGCGTGCCAATGCCTGCTCTGACTGAAGAGCGCCGCCGCGACCTCACAAAGGTTGTGAAGAATGAGGGTGAAGAAACTAAGATTGCTGTTCGTAATTTGCGTCGCGATGCAAATGAGCATTTAAAGCGCCTGACTAAGGACAAAGAAATTTCCGAAGATGAAGAGCGTCGTGCTACTGATGACATTCAGAAGATGACGGATAAGGCGGTGATCGATGTTGATAGGATCGTTTCAGAAAAAGAAAAAGAAATCATGACGGTTTAAGGCCGGCTTGAATTTTCAGCCTCTCATGACTCAACACTCTAGTTCAACCCTAGCTATCCCAGAGGTAAGTGCTATACCGCGCCATGTGGCGATCATCATGGATGGCAATGGGCGTTGGGCTAGTAAGCGCATGATGCCTCGTGTTGCTGGGCATTCAGAAGGTTTGAGTGCTGTGCGAAAAATCGTTGAAGAATGCCGTAAGCTTGGTGTTGAATATCTCACGGTATTTGCCTTTAGCTCAGAGAACTGGCGTCGCCCACCAGAAGAGGTGGGCTTCTTGATGAAGTTATTCCTGAAGTCACTCAAGGGTGAGGTGTCTCGTCTGGCGGAAAACGATATTGCTTTGCGTTTAATTGGTGACTTGAGCCGTTTTGATTCCGCTATCCAAGAGATGGTGCAATTCTCTGAGGAAAAGACTGCTGAGTGCAAGGGGTTAACTTTTACGATTGCTGCCAACTATGGTGGTCGCTGGGATATCTTGCAGGCAATGCGCCAATGTCTTTCTGCTAACCCCAATTTGAAGCCAGAACAGGTTACCGAAGAACTACTTCAACCACATCTCTCAATGGCGTACGCTCCAGAGCCGGATTTGTTTATCCGCACTGGTGGCGAGCAGCGCGTTAGCAATTTCTTGTTATGGCAACTGGCTTATACCGAGCTGTACTTCACAGATGTTTTGTGGCCCGACTTTGATGAAAAAGAATTGCATCAGGCGTTTGACTGGTTTAGCCAGCGCGAGCGCCGTTTTGGTCGTACCAGTGCTCAGCTTGCCTCTCAAGCAATGAGCGATGCAGTTTAACGCTGCTAATTACTAAGCTTAATTTCCCATGTTAAAAACCCGAGTCATTACCGCCCTTGTTCTATTGGCGGTATTGCTACCCATTCTGTTTTTGCTCCCGGCCATGTATGTTGGCGCATTTTTTTTGGTGGCTTTATTGGCCGCTGCTTGGGAATGGAGTCGTTTACTAGCGCCTGATGCAGGACGTGCTGCCTGGTTATACGCATTATTTTGCTTGGCCATTATTTTGTTTTTGCTGGGTATGCAAAATGCCTCCTGGCAATTTTCTTTATTACTTTTAGCCGTCATTTTTTGGTTCTTCGTTGCACCGTTTATCTTGGCGAAAGGCATGAATCTTTCGCTAGAAAAGCTGCGACCTTTTTATGTGGTTCTCGGCTTAATTTTGTTGCCAGCCACTTGGTTTGCATTGGTTTTCTTGCGCGAGTTAGGGCTGATCTTTTTGCTTAGCAGCATGGCTCTAGTATGGGTTGCCGATATTGGCGCTTACTTTGTTGGTAAGGCGTTTGGTAAGCACAAGCTTGCTGTGCAAATTAGTCCAGGTAAATCGATTGAAGGTGCCGTTGGCGGTTTAATGCTCTGCTATGTTTATGCGTTCTTATGCGTTTACTTTTTGCCTTTTGAGTCGACCTTGTTTGGTGCCTGGGCTATCCGCTTTGGTTGGGTTCCCATGTTCCTGATGGTCACGGTATTAACAGCCTTCAGTATTTTTGGGGATTTATTTGAATCTCAGTTAAAGCGTTTAGCTGGCGTCAAAGATTCTAGTCACTTATTACCAGGCCATGGCGGAGTGTTGGATCGGGTGGATGCTTTGATTCCGGCAATGCCCATCGCAGCGCTATTGGCGGGATTTGTGTAATGTCAGTCAAGCAGGTTGCCATTCTAGGTTCTACTGGCTCCATTGGCGTTAATACGCTCGATGTGATTCGTGCTCACCCAGATCGCTTTAAGGTAGTCGCACTTACCGCAGCAAAGCAGGTGGATTTACTGGCTAAGCAGTGCGCTGAATTTACGCCAGCTATTGCGGTAGTAGCGGATGCTGATGGTGCCGCTCGCTTGAGCAAAATTTTGCTCGAGAAAAATATTAATACGCAGGTCTTGCATGGACCGCAAGCTTTAGTCAGCGCCGTTACTGAATCGCATTGCGATACCGTCATGGCTGCCATTGTGGGTGCAGCAGGATTGGTGCCCGCTTTAGCTGCTGCAAAAGCTGGCAAAAGAGTATTGCTCGCAAATAAAGAGGCCTTGGTCATGTCTGGCGATTTATTTATGCAGGCGATGAAGGTGGGGGGTGGCGAATTACTGCCAATCGATAGTGAGCACAATGCCATCTTTCAATGTCTGCCCATTCAATTTTCTAAAGACCCCAATCCGAGCTTAGGGGTTGAAGAACTGTGGTTGACTGCCTCTGGTGGACCATTCAGGAGTACGCCGCTTGAGCAATTGGCCAGCATTACTCCCGAGCAGGCTTGTGCACATCCCAACTGGGTGATGGGCAGAAAGATTTCAGTTGATTCTGCGACGATGATGAATAAAGGCCTTGAAGTGATCGAGGCGTTTTGGTTGTTTGGTTTGCCTTTGGAAAAAATTAAAGTATTAATTCATCCGCAAAGCGTTGTGCATTCGATGGTTCGGTATCGCGACGGTTCTGTGCTTGCGCAATTAGGTCAGCCTGATATGCGAACCCCTATTGCTTATGGTCTAGCATGGCCAGAGCGTATCGAAGCAGGTGTGGCTCCGCTCAGTTTGACGCAGTTGGCAAACTTAAGTTTTACCGATCCAGATCTAGAGCGATTCCCTTGTCTTTCTTTGGCGTTTGCCGCCGCTAAGACTGGGGGTACAGCGCCAGCGGTTCTGAATGCTGCCAATGAGATTGCTGTAGCAGCATTCTTAGATGATGGTCTACCGTATTTGCAAATCCCCCATGTGGTGGAGAGCGTGTTGAGCTCTATTTCTTCCGTCAATGCAGATTCGCTAGAATTAATTCTGGATGTGGATGCTCGTGCTCGTCAAGCAGCGAAAGTGGTGGTGAGGGAAATTCTTTGCAGGCATTGATTACTCTCGCAGCTTTTTTGTTAACCCTGGGTGTGTTGGTTAGCTTTCATGAGTTTGGGCATTTTTTTGCTGCCCGCTGTTGTGGAGTTCGAGTCCTTCGCTTCGCCATTGGTTTTGGTAAGCCGTTGTTCACTTACCATGCAAAAAATAATACAGAGTGGGTATTGGCTGCAATTCCATTGGGCGGCTATGTGAAATTACTCGATGGTCGAGATCGCCAGCAAGTGATTGCCTCGGCCGATCAATCTGAAGCATTTGATCAAAAGCCCTTATGGCAGAGATCAATGATTGTGGCTGCGGGCCCATTAGCCAATTTCTTTTTAGCGATTGCCTTTTTTGCCTTGATCTATATGTCCGGCGCTCCGCAATTACCTGCTGTGCTACAAAATCCCCCTGAAAATTCGGTGGCTGCCAAGCTTGGGTTGGTAGCAGGTGATCGGGTGATTGGTTGGCAGAATTTGGGCTCTGAGGAGAGTGGTGCGCCCTTTTTTGGGGATTTTGACCCTGTGCCGAGTTGGAATGCCTTGCGCTGGAGCTTGATGGATGCGCTTACCGGACAGAATGGGTTTGCTCTAGAGCTAGCAACAGCTGCTGACGGAAGCTCCATAAAGTCCTTTTATGCCAAGGATTTACCCAAAATTAGCCCTCATCAGGATCCGATGTTGGGCCTGGGCATTCTCCCTGCATTAACCCCCTTGGCGCAGTGGCAGGACCTGAAATTAGGGCCGGTGGATGCGCTCATTTTTGCCTCAAAGAGAGTGTGGGTAATTACAAAGGTTTCTGCAAGACTGATGGCTGGATTGTTTACCGGTAATACCTCCTTAAAACAGCTGGGTGGACCCCTCAGCATTGCGGATATGGCGGGTAAATCAGCACAGGTGGGGTGGCAGCCATTTTTGGCCTTTTTGGCGCTTATGAGCATTAGCATTGGTTTGCTGAATTTGCTCCCTTTTCCGATGCTTGACGGGGGTCAGCTACTGTATGATGCATGGGAGTTGGTCGCTGGTAAGCGGATTTCGACATCAATGCAGGAGCAGCTCCAAAAAGTGGGCTTTATTTTGCTGATTTCTATGTCATTACTGGCCTTGTTTAACGATTTACAACGCTATATTTCGCCTTGAATCCTCTGACACATTCTTTCCGTATTTTTGCCCGCTTCATCACCCATATCCTGGTATATTCTGTGCTTGGGTTGAGTTTGAATGCCTCCGCGGCCGAGTCATTTGTGGTGAAAGATATTCGTGTTGAAGGTTTGCAGCGCGTAGAGCCTGGAACGGTATTTAGTTATTTACCTGTTCAAGTGGGTGATACCTTTACCGAAGAAAAAGGTGCGGAATCCATTAAGGCTTTGTATAGCACTGGATTTTTTAGAGACGTGCAAATTCAAGAGCAGGGTAACGTTCTCATTGTGATCGTGGAAGAGCGCCCAACGATTTCTCGTATTGAATTTACGGGGATGAAAGAGTTTGATCCCGAGATCGTGCGTAAGTCTTTAAAAACAGTGGGTGTTGCTGAAGCGCGTTTTTACGACAAGGCTCTAATTGATAAGGCCGAGCAAGAATTAAAGCGCCAATATGTTGGAAAAGGCATGTATGCGGCTGAGGTGGTCGCTACGGTTACCCCAGTTGAGCGTAACCAGGTTGCTATTTACTTCAATATTGATGAAGGCCCTGTTGCCAAAATTCAAGAGATTAACTTTATTGGTAATGAAGTCTTTAGCGAGAGCACGCTGAAAAGTGAGATGCAATTAAAAACTGGCGGTTGGTTGTCTTGGTACAGCAAAGATAATCTTTATTCCAAGCAAAAGTTAACTGCCGACTTGGAGTCCATTCGATCTTATTACCTCAATCGTGGTTATCTCGAATTTGTGATCGAGTCTACTCAGGTGTCGATCACCCCGGATAAAAAGGGCATCTACCTCACTATTAGTATTCGTGAGGGTAAAAAGTTTACCGTTAAAGATGTGCGCTTAGCTGGTGAAACGTTGGGTAAAGAAGCAGAGTTGATGCAGTTGGTTGTTTTGAAGCCCGGGGATACATTCTCATCGGCTAAATTAACCGAGAGCACCAAGGCAATTGCTGAGATATTGGGTTCTTATGGCTATGCATTTGCAACCATTAATCCGCAACCAGATATACGTCGCGACGTTGCCGAGGTCGACCTCACTTTAGTGGTTGATCCAGGACGTCGTATCTACGTGCGCCAAGTGGCCATTTCTGGAAATGCAAGAACTCGTGACATGGTGATTCGTCGCGAAATGCGTCAGTTCGAAAGCTCTTGGTTTGATAGTGACAAAATTGATCTATCCAAAAAGCGTTTAGGTCGCTTAGGTTATTTCACTGAAACTGATGTCACCACGGAAGACGTTCCAGGCTCCCCTGATCAGGTTGACGTCAATGTCAAGGTTACAGAAAAGCCAACGGGTGCTGTCACTCTTGGTGCAGGCTTTTCTTCAACCGAGAAATTGATTTTGTCTGCCGGCGTTAATCAAGATAACGCGTTTGGTACTGGTACTGCGATTGGTTTGAATGCTTCGTTAGGTAAGATTACTCAGAATCTAACGCTCTCAAATTACGACCCGTACTTTACGGAAGATGGCATTAGTCGTTATACCGATCTGTACTATCGTTCATCCAAGCCTTTGTACTATGCTGGCGATCCAGATTATCAAATTAAGTCCGTTGGTTCCAACATTAAGTTTGGTGTTCCGTATACCGAGGTTGATCGTGTGTTCTTTGGAACAGGCATTGAGGTATTCAGTATTTATGCCACCACCAATACACCGATCCCTTATCAGAATTATGTAACCAGCTATGGCGGAACGGTGCCAGGCCGCTTGCAAACATACAACGTACCTCTAACAGTCGGATGGGCGCGTGATGGTCGCGATAGTACTTTGATTCCTTCTGACGGATCCTTGCAGCAGCTCTCTGCTGAAGTGGGAACCCCCGTTGGAGATCTCACTTTTTATCGTATTTATGGCCAGTACCAGAAATACCACTCATTCTCAAGAGGCAATATTCTGTCCTTTAATGGTGAGGTTGGTTATGGCGAGGCTTATGGCAGCAAGCCCTTCCCAATTACTAAAAACTACTATGTGGGCGGTATTGGCTCTGTTCGTGGCTATGCTCCTGGCTCTTTGGGCCCTCAGTACTACAACACCATTATTGGCTCCTACCAGCCTACTGGTGGTCAATCGAAAATTGTTACTAACGTGGAATACACCTTCCCTGTTCCGGGTTCGGGTGTCGATAAGACCTTGCGTCTATTTACCTTCGTGGACGGCGGTAATGCGTTTGGGGAAAACATCAATCTAGTTCTGAGATATTCCTATGGATTGGGTTTATCATGGATATCACCATTAGGGCCACTGAAATTCAGCTACGGTATTCCGTATAAGTCACAACCAACGGACAACGTTCAGCGTTTGCAGTTCCAAGTAGGTACAGCGTTTTAATTGTTTAAGGAAAGTTTTATGAAGCTTTATCAATCTTCTAAATGGATTCAAGTTGGCGTGATCGCTGCCATGACAGTAATCGCAGCCCCTCAAGTTTTCGCTCAAGATGCAGGAACGCGCGTTGCTGTTGTTAATTCTGAGAAAGTTTTCAACGAGTCGAACCTAGCTAAAGCAATGCAAACTCGCCTGCAAAACGAATTTACTAAGCGCCAGAATGATTTGCGTGATAGCGCTCAAAAAATTAAATCTGCCGCTGAAAAGTTGGATCGCGATGCTGCCGTAATGAACGAAGCTGAGCGCGTTCGTCGCCAACGTGAGTTGGCTGATCAGGATCGTGAACTGCAACGTAAGCAACGCGAATTTACTGAAGATCTCAATCAGCGCACTTTCGAAGAGCGCGCTAAGATTGCTGAAAAAGCAAACTTAGTATTGAAGCAAATTGCAGAGCAAAGAAAAATTGACATCATCGTTCAAGAAGCAGCTTATGTCAGCCCTAAGGCTGATGTAACCGATGACGTTATCAAGGCTTTAAATAGCCAGAAGTAAGCTTTATGCCGACCGCCATTGAGCTGGCCGAACAGTTTCAAGCAAGCTTGGTGGGGGAGGCTTCCCACGGATTTACTGGCCTCGCTCCTTTGGAGCGAGCGCAGTCAGATCAAATTTCCTTCCTCAGCAACCCTCTTTATAGACAGCAAGCTAGCGATAGTGTTGCTGGCGCATTGATTGTTGGCAAGTCTGATTTAGAGTTTTTACAAGCTAATCCCGGTGCAAATTCTGCCAAGCGGGTGTACTTTGTCTCTAAAAATCCATACGCTACATTCGCCAGAATGGCGCAGTACTTTGCAAAAGCAAATAGCCCAATTTTTACCCCAGGAATTCATCCTAGTGCAGTGATTGATTCCACCGCAAGCGTTCCATCTTCCTGCCACATCGGGCCATTTGTGCAAATTGGCGCGGGCGTAAAGTTGGGTGAACGTGTTTCTATTCTTGGAAATTCCAGCATTGCCAGGGACAGCATTATTGCAGGCGATACGCTGATCTATCCCTCCGTTTCTATTTATTACAGCACTCAGATTGGTGAGCGTTGCATTATTCATAGTGGCGCAGTCATCGGCGCCGATGGTTTTGGTTTTGCCCCAGATTTTTCTGCTACAGGCGGTGAGTGGGTCAAGATTCCTCAGACGGGGCGAGTGGTCATTGGCAATGATGTCGAGATTGGCGCCTCAACCACGATTGATCGTGGCGCGATGAGTGATACGGTTATAGGTGCAGGAACAAAGATTGATAATCAGGTGCAAATTGCGCATAACGTAGTGATAGGTAATTGCTGCGTTGTCGCTGGATGTGCAGCTATTTCTGGCAGTACCAAAATTGGTAATTTTTGCATCATTGGCGGCGCAGCAAACTTTGCGGGCCATCTCACGATTGCCGACAGAACTACGGTTTCTGGTAATACCTCTATTATTCGATCCATTACGGAGCCTGGGCAGCATTTCACAGGAGTTTATCCATCAATGCTCCACGGCGCCTGGGAGAAAAATGCGGCTATTTTGCGTGGGCTAGATAAAATACGTCAGCGCTTGCGCTTGTTAGACAAAAACAAAACTACGGAATCTTGAGATTCTGTTAAATCAAAATTAATATTTACTTTTCAGCGGGTCATTTATGAGCACACCAATCGCAATCGACATCAATAAGATTCTTCAATTGCTACCGCATCGCTATCCATTCCTATTGGTAGACCGCGTATTAGAAATTACCCCGCGTGAAAGCATCACCGCATTAAAAAACGTCACCATGAATGAGCCTTTCTTTCAGGGTCATTTCCCAGATTTCCCAGTAATGCCTGGTGTGTTAATTATTGAGGCTTTAGCGCAAACTGCTGCTTTGCTCACATTCTCTGAAGAGCGCGCGGAAGATGCAATCTATTACTTTGCTGGCATTGATGGCGCACGCTTTAAAAAGCCCGTATTGCCTGGCGATCAGTTAATCATGACTGCCACATTAGAGCGCGGTCGTGCTGGTATTTATAAGTTTGCTGTTAAGGCAACCGTGGATGGTGAGATTGCTGCAGAAGCTAATATCACTTGTGCGGTTCGTACGAAAGGCGCGTAATGACTCGGATTCATGCATCCGCTGTTGTTGACAGCAAGGCTGAGCTGGCTAGTGATGTTGAGGTTGGCCCGTATTCCGTCATTGGCCCTAACGTCAAGATAGGTGCTGGTACTAAAGTGGGGTCTCATGCGGTGATTGAGGGTTACACCACAATCGGTGCGCAAAATAGCTTTGCTCACTTTGCAGCCATTGGTGGCCCCCCGCAGGATATGAAATACCGTGGCGAGCCAACCCAGTTGATTATTGGTGACCGCAATACTGTGCGTGAGTTCACGACGATACATACGGGTACCTCACAAGACGAAGGCATTACTCGTATCGGTAACGATAACTGGATCATGGCTTATGTTCATATTGCGCATGACTGCCAGGTTGGTAATCACACGATTTTTTCAAGCAATGCGCAAATCGCTGGCCATGTTCAGGTTGAAGATTGGGCCATCATGGGCGGTATGTCTGGTGTACATCAGTTTGTTCGTATTGGTCAGCATGCGATGTTGGGTGGTGCTTCCGCGCTAGTACAAGATATCCCACCATTTGTGATTGCTGCTGGAGATAAAGCCTCCCCTCACGGTATTAACGTTGAGGGTTTAAAGCGCCGCGGTTTCTCAAGTGAAACGATCTCTGCCTTACGTCAAGCCTATAAAGTACTTTATAAGGATGGCCTGAGTTTTGAGGACGCTAAAGTAGAGATTCAGAAGATGGTTGTTGCTTCAGCGGCAGATGCTGCTACTGCTGAGAAGCTCGCACAGTTCCATGACTTTATTGCCGCTTCTACACGCGGCATTATTCGGTAACGGAAATACTTTGCCAAAGTTAGCTTGTGTAGCTGGCGAACCTTCTGGCGATCTATTAGCAGCGCCAGTTCTTAGTGCGCTAAATCAAATTCCGGATATGGCCGGTCTTGAGGTTTATGGAATCGGGGGGCCTCGCATGCAGGCCGAGGGCATGCGCTCCGATTGGCCCATGGAAACCTTGAGTGTGCGAGGTTATGTTGAGGCTATTAAGCAGCTTCCATCTATTCTGAAGCTGCGTAAGGAGCTGATTGAAAACCTTCTGAATGAAGGTCGCCCAGACGTTTACTTGGGAATTGATGCCCCAGATTTCAATTTAGGTGTAGAGCTTCAATTACGCAAAGCAGGTATCCCCACTTTGCATTTGGTCTCGCCATCTATTTGGGCATGGCGAGCAGGGCGCATCAAGAAGATTTCCCAAGCAGTGGAACGCATGCTTTGCATCTTCCCCTTTGAAACTGAAATCTATGACAAAGCTGGTGTGGCATCGACTTATGTGGGTCATCCACTGGCTAGTGAAATTCCGCTTGAACCTAATATTCAGCAAGCGCGAGAAAAATTAAGTAAACACCTCAAAATTCCTACTGCTTCACTTGAAGGGTTGGTAATTGCTGTCTTACCTGGAAGTCGTGGATCAGAGATTGAGCTCATTGCCCCGGTTTTTTTTGAAACGATGCAGTTATTGGCTGAGAGGTTAAAAGGTCAGAAGCTACATTTCTTAATTCCGGTGGCAACACCACGATTACGTGAGCCTCTTGAACAACTTTTACTCAAGACAAAAAACAGCAATCCAGATATCCAGATTCATCTGCTGGATGGCATGGCTGATGAAGTGCTAGAAGCATCGGATGTTGTACTAATTGCTAGTGGTACAGCCACTTTGCAAGCTGCCCTATGGAAAAAGCCGATGGTGATTTCTTATAAGGTGCCTTGGTTAACTGCGCAGATCATGAAACGCCAAGGCTATATGCCTTATGTAGGTCTGCCAAACATTTTGTGCGGCGAGTTCATTGTTCCTGAACTTCTTCAAAATGATGCTACTCCAGAAAAACTAGCTAATGCCATACAAGCCTGGTTAGAACATCCAGCTAAAGTTGTCAAACTCAAAGAACGTTTTGCCCGGATGCATGAAACTTTACGTCGCCCCACTGGTTTATTGGTTGCGCAAGCCGTAGTGCAAACTATTGCCAATCAACGTAAGAATAAAATAAGCGTATGAGCCTTATTTGGGTTTGCGGTGTAGATGAAGCAGGGCGTGGACCATTAGTTGGTGCGGTGGTTGCTGGTGCCGTAGTGCTTGATCCCAATAATCCAATTGAAGGTTTAAAAGATTCTAAGAAGTTAACCGCTATTCGTCGTGAATATCTCTACGAGCAGATTATGGAAAAGGCAAAGGCTTGGGGTGTTGGCGAAGCCAGTCCAGCTGAGATCGATGAGGTGAATATTTTGCAGGCCACTATGCTGGCAATGCGCAGGGCAATTGAAGATCTCACTACACGCTTAGGCACTTGGCCTGATAAAGCATTGATTGATGGCAACCGTTGTCCGGAGTTACCGATTGCTGCAGAAGCGATTGTGAAGGGTGATGCTAAGGAGCCTGCTATTTCAGCGGCATCGATAGTTGCCAAAGTCACGCGTGATCGCCAGATGCAGATATTGCATGAACGCCATCCAGAATATGGATTTGCGCAACACATGGGTTATCCAACGGAAGCGCATTTTGCAGCTCTCAAGCAATACGGCGTATGTGATCAACATAGAAGAAGTTTTTCGCCGGTGCGAAAAGTTCTAGAAAACCAAAACCATTAAGTCATGAACTTTGATCTCATCACCTCCAAAGAGAATCCCTTATTTAAAGAGATTCGTAACCTACAGGCTACTGGATCTAAGGGGCAGAAGGCTAGACTCGCTTGCGGCCAAGCTTTATTGGAGGGCATTCATCTAGTTCAAACTTGGGTGGGTGATCCTGCTTTAAGAACTCTCCTCACATCAGAAATCGGCCTCAAGAATGTAGAGATCGCACAAGCCGTCTACGAACATCTCGAAATGTGTCCTGAGACTAAGGTATTTCAGCTAGATAGTGCCCTATGGGATCTACTGAGTGACTTAGTGAATGCCCCGCATATTGCAGGTTTGCTTGATCTACCCAAGTCCACGTTCGCGACACCCCAATCCATTGCAACTTTTGATGGCGATGTCGTGATATTGGATCGAGTACAAGATGCGGGTAACGTGGGTTCTATTTTGCGCACCGCAGCTGCAGCAGGCTTTACTCAAGTCATCGCTTTATCAGGCTGTGCCCATCTGTGGTCCACAAAAGTATTGCGTGCTGGTATGGGGGCTCATAAGCTGCTAGATTTATATGAAGGCTGGTCTAACCAACAGTTGCTGAGTGCAGTTACAGCGCCATTGCTTGCAGCTACAGCAGATGCAGAGCAAGATCTCTACTCCCTGAAAAAAGAGCTGCTGCATCCGGTTGCTTGGGTAATGGGTAGCGAGGGGCAAGGTGTTTCGGATGATTTGCTAGCTCAAGCTAAAGGAGTTTCCATCCCGATTGATCCTAGGGTGGAATCCTTGAATGTTTCAACTGCAGCAGCGGTATGCCTATTTGAGACTCTGCGGATTAGGCGTACTTAAACCAAGGGATTAAAACTTATCCCAGTATTGTTTTATCCGACTTGATTGCTTGTAGCACGGTAGTTGCAATCTCTTCAATGGATTTGCTGGTAGTGAGCACCCAAGGGATGGATTGTTTTTTCATCATCGCCGTTGCTTCATTAATTTCATAACGGCAGTTTTCCAGCTTGGCGTAATTGCTGCCGGGTCTACGTTCATTGCGAATCTCTGAGAGCCGTTCCGCATCAATCATTAAGCCAAAGATTTTTTGGCGATAGGGCACTAGATCCTTTGGAAGTTGCCCCCGTTCAAAGTCTTCTGGAATGAGGGGGTAGTTTGCAGCTTTTAATCCGTACTGCATTGCCAGGTACAAGCTTGTTGGCGTTTTTCCCACTCTGGAGATGCCAATCAGAATGACATCGGCTTCAGCCAGGTTTTGATTGGACTGGCCATCGTCATGGGCCAGGGAATAGTTAATGGCCTCAATCCGGTTCTTATAGGCCTCGGTATCGGCATTGTGGTGAAGGCGGTTCATGGCATGGGTGGATTTCATGCCTAAGGCTTCTTCTAGAGGGGCTACAAAGGTCTGGAACATGTCCAAAATTAGGCCATTTGCCTTGGCTACAATGGCGTTGAGTTCAGAGTTCACCAAAGTGGTGAAAACGATGGGTTGTACCCCATATTTAGCTGCCGCCTGGTTGACGCTGCTAACGGCATCGTGGGCTTTATCCACGCTATCCACAAAAGGCACCCGAATATGCTTAAAAGTGGCCTCAAATTGAGCCAAAATCGATTGGCTGAAGTTCTCGGCGGTGATGCCGGTGCCGTCAGAGACAATAAAAACAATGCGGGTTTCGTTAGACATGGATTTGGCTTAAAAGTCAGGGTCAGCACTACAATAGAATGATATTAAAGCATGCCCCATTTTAGGTGGCCGCTAGACCAGTTTCCTTATCTTTTGAGAGTATTTTATGTCCAACCAACAGCAACAAAATAGCAGTATGGCTGATGCCTATGTTTTGCCTTTCGAGCAACTCCGTATGACTGATGTTGAATCAGTCGGCGGTAAGAATGCCTCACTAGGAGAAATGATTTCTCAGTTAGCGTCTACTGGGGTTCGTGTTCCTACAGGTTTTGCAACGACTTCATTAGCATTTCGTGATTTTCTAAAGCATAACAATCTGACTGAGCGTATTCAGCAGCGCTTGGAAGGTTTGAATATTGATGATGTGCGTGCATTGGCGCAAGCTGGTGCAGAAATTCGTAGCTGGATTGAAACAGCTCCATTTCAACCAAAGTTGGATGAAGAAATTCGTAAAGCATTTGCTGTATTGGATGACTCTGGTAAAGGTTCATTTGCGGTGCGTTCATCAGCTACTGCCGAAGACTTGCCAGATGCTTCTTTTGCTGGCCAGCAAGAAACTTTCCTGAACGTCGAAGGTATTGATGATGTTCTTAAGAAAATTCGTGAAGTATTTGCTTCTTTGTATAACGATCGCGCTATCTCCTACCGTGTTCACAAGGGCTTTGCCCACGCTGAAGTAGCCTTATCTGCCGGCATCCAGCGCATGGTCCGCTCTGACTTAGGCGCTGCTGGTGTGATGTTTACTCTGGATACCGAGTCTGGATTTGAGGATGTGGTTTTCATTACCTCTAGCTATGGCTTGGGAGAGACTGTTGTTCAGGGCGCAGTAAACCCAGACGAGTTTTATGTATTCAAAACCACTTTGGCTCAAGATAAGAAGGCGATCATTCGCCGCTCTTTGGGTTCAAAGTTAATTCAGATGCAATTTGCCCCTAAAGGCTCTGCAGAAAAAGTAGAGACTGTTGATGTCACCCCAGAAAAGCGTAACCGCTTCTCTTTGGAGGATGCAGATATCACGGAGTTAGCTAAATATGCGGTGATCATTGAGAAGCATTACGGTCGTCCAATGGACATCGAGTGGGGTAAGGATGGTCAAGATGGCCGCATCTACATCTTGCAAGCGCGCCCTGAGACTGTGAAGAGTCAAGCTGCTGGACAGGTAGAGATGCGCTACAAATTAAAAGGTAGCTCAAAGGTACTAGCAAAAGGCCGTGCGATTGGTCAAAAGATTGGCGCTGGCCCTGTACGTATTATTCGTGACCCAAGTGAGATGGATCGTGTTCAGCCAGGCGATGTCTTGGTTGCCGATATGACTGACCCGAACTGGGAGCCAGTCATGAAGCGTGCTTCTGCGATTGTGACCAATCGTGGCGGACGAACATGCCATGCAGCGATTATTGCCCGTGAATTAGGCGTACCTGCTGTTGTTGGTTGCGGTGATGCCACTGAGCATTTACAAGACGGCATGATGGTGACAGTTTCTTGTGCTGAGGGTGATGAAGGCCATATTTATGATGGTTTGATCGAAACCGAAGTCACTGAAGTTTCCCGTGGTGTGTTGCCAGAGATTCCAGTGAAGATCACTATGAACATTGGTAATCCTCAGTTGGCATTTGATTTCTGCCAGATTCCAAATGCCGGTGTTGGTTTGGCTCGTCTTGAGTTCATCATTAATAACTACATTGGTGTGCATCCACGTGCTGTATTGGAATATCCAAACATTGATCCTGATCTCAAGCGTGCAGTTGAGAGCGTTGCTCGTGGTTACGCAAGCCCACGCCAGTTTTACGAAGACAAGTTGGTTGAGGGCGTAGCAACCATTGCCGCTGCTTTCTATCCAAAGCCAGTAATCGTTCGTTTGTCAGACTTCAAATCCAATGAATATAAGAAGTTAATTGGCGGATCGCGTTACGAGCCTGATGAAGAGAATCCAATGTTGGGATTCCGTGGTGCGTCACGTTATGTTTCTGAAGACTTTGGCGAAGCCTTTGCTCTCGAGTGCGCAGCAATGAAGCGTGTTCGTGAAGATATGGGCTTGGACAACGTAGAAATCATGGTTCCGTTTGTACGTACTATCAATCAGGCTAAGCGCGTGATCGACATGATGGAGAAGTTTGGTCTGAAGCGTGGTGTGAATGGTTTGCGTCTCATCATGATGTGTGAGATCCCATCTAATGCGATTTTGGCTGACCAGTTCCTGGAGTACTTTGATGGCTTCTCAATCGGCTCAAACGACATGACTCAATTAACTCTGGGCCTAGATCGTGACTCCGGCATGGAATTGTTGGCTATCGACTTTGATGAGCGTGATCCAGCGGTAGAGTTCATGATTGCTCGTTCAATTGATGCTTGCCGTAAGCAAAATAAATATGTTGGTATTTGCGGTCAAGGCCCTTCAGATCACCCAGACTTTGCTCGTTGGTTGGTTGAGAAGGGAATTACCTCAATCTCATTAAATCCAGATAGCGTAGTGGCTACCTGGGAGATGTTGGGTAAGAACTTAAAAGCCTAAACCAAAGCGGATAGCATTAAAGCAAAAGGCCTAGATTTTTTCTAGGCCTTTTGTTTATCAATGTATCCAACGCTTGAATATTGGAAACTTACTTTTTCTTTGCAGTCGCCTTCTTTGGCACCACTTTCTTTGCCGCCTTCTTTACGGGAGTGGCCTTGGTTGTTCTTGTGGCTTTTTGAACTTTTACTTTAGAGGGAGGATGATTGATTGGAACAATCCCCATTTTTTTAGCGGGAGTGGAGATGTCACTCGATTTATGAGCGCCGCTCCAGCTAGGTTCCGCTATGGAGTTAAAAGCCTCGCGTAGTTTCTCGCCCCATGCTTGATGGATCATCGCGAAATAGGGGTTTGCATCATCTAGGGTGACGAGCTTCGTGGCTTTCAGAGAATTTTTTTCGTAAACCAGCATATCTAGAGGCAGTCCAACCGAAATATTACTTTTTAGAGTGGAGTCCATGGAGATGAGGGCGCACTTGGTCGCAAGATTAAGTGGTGTATTGAAGTTGAGTACTCGGTCCAAGATTGGCTTGCCGTACTTGGATTCACCAATTTGGAAATAGCAAGTCTCGGGTGTAGCCTCAATAAAGTTCCCTGCCGAGTAAATATTAAATAGGCGCGGTTTCTCGCCTTTTACTTGACCACCAAAAATCATATTGCAGTTAAATTCAAGACCTGATTTTTCAAGTGCAGCATGATCGCGTTCATACACTTGTTTAATAGCATCGCCCACTAGAACGGCTGCTTCGTATGAGTTTTTGGCTGTCCAGAGGTTCTTACCTTTAAAAAGCTGTCCTTGAAGCAGGATTTCTTTAACGGATTGGGTGATGGCAAGATTGCCGGCACTCATTAAGGTAAAGAAGCGATCCTTGTTTTGAAACAGGGTCATCTTTCTAAAGGTGCCGATTTGGTCTACCCCAGCATTTGTCCGGGTATCGGATAAGAAAACAAGACCATCTTTAAGGCAAAGACCAACGCAATACGTCATACACAGACCCTCTTCATTATTTCCTGGAATTATCTCTTAAATATCCCAGAGGGTTGCTATGGCAACTGTTGAATCGAAATGTTGGCGCTGAGTTCTTCTCCGCCGCCGCCAGAACGCACCCCTTTAACAGGGGCGGCAGAGTAATAATCTCTACCAATGGCAAGGCGAATATGCCGTGAGTCAACTAAGCAGGCATGTGTGATATCTACGCTGGTCCAGATGCCTTTATCGATATCGCTGCAAAAGTCGATCCAAGCATGACTAGCAAGATTCGGAGACTCTTCTGCAAAGAAATAACCGCTGACATATCGAGCCGGCACTCCTGAGGCGCGACAAAGACCTAACATGATGTGGGCGTGATCTTGGCAAACGCCAGATTTCATGGCAAAGGATTGAGCTGCAGTCGTGGCAAAGTTCGTTTGGCCAGGAGAGTACACAATCAATCCTTGAACTGCCTCGGCGAGCTTAAGTACTTGATCAACGGAATTTTTCTTTGGAATGCCGTAGGAGAAATATTCCAACATTTCATCTGTAGGCTCAGTCAGATTGGTTTGCTGCAGTAAGTAGTATGGTGAAACCGCTTTAGCATCATCGATGAACTCAAATGCATCTTGTGTATGCACTTCGCCTTCAGCCTCAATCATCATTGAGGTGTAAGGACTCTCTTGCACAAATACACTGCAAAGATTTCCGAATGTATCAATTGAATTGGAAGCTTTAATTGGGGTGCCGATTTTCCACTTATCAACCTGCTGTCCTGCGACGGTTGGTGGGGTTAAGCGTAACTCTTGTATGGAATAATGCACTGGTGTTTCATAGCGATATTCCGTGCGATGGCGAATTTTAAGATGCATATAGTCTTCGTGATTTCTTAGGCAACAGCCAGTGGAATGAGATAAGCATTGCTAAACTCATCGGCTATGTAGTTAATGCGCTCTAAGAAAGCTTCAATAAATTCTTCCAGGCCTTGCTCAAATACTTCATCAATATCAGAGTAATCTAAGCTTGCCTTAAGTTTTCCAAGCAAACGTTCAATTTCTTTGGATTGCTGATTCTTGACCTCAGAAATGAGGGGGATTAACTCATTGACGCAGGACACCAAGGATCGTGGCATCTGTTTATTGAATATCAGTAGCTGTGCGACTTGTTTTGGTGTAACTTGATCAGAGTAGATTTGACGATAGATTTCAAAGGCCGAGACAGAACGCAGTAACGCCGCCCAGTGATAGAAGTCAAAGAATTCACCATCAGTGCCATCATCTGAGGATTTCTTGGCGCCAAGAACCCTCAGGGCTGCTGGGTCCTCATATTTGGTTTCCAAAATACGTGCGGTGTTGTCGGCGCGCTCTAGCAGCGTTCCCACATTAATAAAGTAAAAAGCCTCATTCTTCAGCATCGTGCCGTATAGAACACCCCTAAAGAGGTGGCAGCGGTGCTTGACCCATTCCAAAAGGCGACTAGGGTCGGCTTGATGTCTTGCTTCTAAGATGCGTTGGAGCTCAAGCCAAGTGGTGTTCTGGGTTTCCCAAACTTCAGAAGTAATTTTGCCGCGGATAACGCGGGCATTTTCCCGTGCAGCAAATAAGCAAGAAACAATACTCGATGGGTTGCTGGTTTCATAAATCATGAAGTCCAAGACATTCTCGCGATTAACGACATCATATTTGCTGAGAAAGGCTTCTTCCAGCTTGGAAATCGTGAGTAATTTTTTCCAACTCTGCTCTAAAAATTCTGCTGGCTGTGGAAGTAGGGAGGTTTGATGGTTTACATCGAGCATGCGGGCAGTGTTCTCAGCGCGCTCGGTGTAACGGGCCATCCAATAAAGACAATCAGCGGTACGACTCAACATATTTTCTTATTCCCCATGCTCTTCATTCACTCTTCCAATACCCAGGTATCTTTAGTTCCGCCACCTTGGGAGGAGTTCACTACTAAAGAGCCTTCTTTGAGTGCAACCCTAGTTAATCCACCAGGAACCATCTTGATAGTCTTGCCTGAGAGAACAAAGGGTCTTAAGTCGATATGCCTTGGTGCAACACCTGACTCAACAAAGGTAGGGCAGGTGGATAGCGCCAATGTAGGTTGCGCAATATATTTATCTGGATTAGCGATAAGGTGAGTTCTAAATTCTTCAATCTCTGCTTTGGTTGATGCTGGACCAACTAACATGCCATAACCACCAGCACCATGAGTCAGTTTCACAACCAGCTTATCCAGATTAGCTAAGGTATAGGCTAAGTCATCTGCCTTACGACATTGGAATGTAGGTACGTTATTAAGAATCGGTTTCTCACCAAGATAAAACTCAATCATCTCAGGTACATAGGGGTAGATGGATTTGTCATCAGCAATACCAGTACCAATCGCATTTGCCAATGTCACATTACCAGCTCTATGTGCGGATAGAAGTCCTGCAACGCCCAAAGTGGAGTCAGAACGAAATGCCAATGGATCCAGGAAGTCATCATCAACGCGACGATAGATCACATCAACGCGCTCTGGTCCCTGGGTGGTGCGCATAAAGACTTGCTCATTCTTCACAAATAAGTCTTTACCTTCCACTAACTCAACACCCATCTGCTGCGCGAGGTAGCTGTGCTCAAAGTAAGCAGAGTTATACATGCCTGGAGTTAGTACAACGACGTTTGGTTTTTTAACGTCATCTGGTTTAACTGACTTGAGACATTCCAATAAAAGATCAGGGTAATGCTCTACAGGAGCAATGCGATATTTTTGGAACAGATCGGGGAAGAGTCGCATCATCATCTTGCGGTCTTCAACCATGTAAGACACGCCAGATGGAACTCGCAAGTTATCTTCTAAAACGTAGAACTCCCCCTCACCGGCACGAACGATATCGATTCCAGCAATTTGCGCGTAGATGTCGCGCGGTATGCTGACGTTGCGCATCTCGGGGCGATATTGCGCATTGTTATAAATCTGTTCGGCTGGAACAATGCCTGCCTTAATAATGTCTTCATCGTGATACACGTCGTAAATGAAGCGATTGAGTGCTTTGACCCGTTGACGTAATCCCGCTTCCAGTTGCTCCCATTCTTTGGCAGTAAAGATGCGCGGCACTTGATCGAAGGGAATGGTTCTTTCCGAACCCAAGTCATCTCCATAGACGGCAAAGGTAATACCCACTCTTCTAAAGATCAGGTCTGCCTCAGCGCGTTTGAGACCCATGAGGGTGTCACTTTGCTGTTTCAGCCAATTGTGAAAGATTTGGTAGTGGGGACGCGCTTTGCCTGCGGCGTCGAGCATTTCGTCAAAAGGCAATTTCATAGATACAAACTAATGCCTTTATAAAAGCTGGAATGAATGATTTGAAGCGGCTTGGTGCTGAATTGCACCATAAAAGTGCATAAATGCTCAAATATTCGTCCTCAAGGGCAGTCTACCCCAGTTTTTCTGGGATTAGGCGAGAAATTAAGCGTTTAGATCGCCTCTGGCAATACGACCTTTTTGGACTTCCCACTCACGTTCTTTAGTTGCTGCGCGTTTGTCATGCTGCTTTTTACCCCTGGCGAGGCCAATCTCGCACTTCACATTGCCTTTGGAGAAATGTAAGTTTAAGGGCACAAGGGTGTAGCCCTTTTGCTCCACTTTACCGATGAGTTTTTTAATTTCGATCGCATTCAGAAGGAGTTTTCGAGTACGAGTACTGTCCGGAACGATATGTGTAGAGGCTGACAGCAGGGGGGTGATATGGCAGCCGATCAAAAATAGCTCCGCCTGGCGAATGACGACATACGCTTCTTTGACGTGCACGCGACCTGCGCGGATGGCTTTCACTTCCCAGCCTTCCAACACAAGCCCTGCCTCAAAGCGCTCCTCGATAAAATAATCAAAGAAGGCTTTTTTGTTATCGACGATACTCATATTTATTTAGCTCTCAAGAACGATTATGGCAGACGTCTACAAGACCGTTTTAATTGGCCAATCAGCCGACCGTATGTACGGCTTAGTGACCGATGTCGCACGCTATCCTGAGTTCCTGCCTTGGTGTGGCGGGGTAGAAATTTTTGAGCAGACTGAGACCGTGCTCGACGCCAAAATCAATATCCATTTCAAAGGCATTAACCAGTATTTTCATACTCGGAATGTGAATCACCGCCCTGAAACGATTGACATGGTCTTTGTCGATGGTCCGTTTAAGCACTTTTCTGGGCAGTGGAACTTTATCCCTTTGCGGGAAGATGCTTGTAAGGTGGAGTTCAAGCTGCACTGGGAGTTCAAGAGCGTCATTCTGGACAAGATTATTGGCCCAGTATTTGGTCATATAGCCGGCACCTTTGTTGACTGCTTTGTAAAACGTGCCGAGGATCTCTATGGCTGAGCGCTCGCTTGACCTCATTCTCTGTGATGCCAGGCAGGGTGAGCCAGTGATTAAGACGCTCAAGCTCCTTTTGTCAGCGGGCGAGTTGCCTACGGTTGGCTTGGCCCTTATTAGGGCCGGGATTGCAGTTGGCCCAGACGACCCTGTTTTGGCCAGAAAAGGCTGCTTCGGGGTCTTTGGTAAACGCAAGGACTGGGATAGCCCCATTTATGCTGGAGATCGATTGGAGCTCTATTCCCCGCTACTAATTGACCCTAAAACAGTTCGGCGCAAGAAGGCTAATCAGAACCAGGATGCCAAATTCCAGGCTGCCGCAGCTAAAAGAAAGGCTAGGAGGCTATAATCTGTTTTTGCGACTAGGGGTTTTGCATGCGACTCATTCAAAAAGCACTCACTTTTGACGATGTGCTCCTCGTACCGGCTTATTCATCGGTACTCCCTCGGGATGCCAGCTTGGCAAGTAAGTTAACTCGAGACATTTCACTTAATACACCATTGGTGTCCGCCGCTATGGATACCGTCACTGAAGGTCGTTTGGCAATCGCCATGGCTAGTGAAGGTGGCATTGGCATTGTTCATAAAAACTTAAAGCCCGCTGAGCAAGCGCGTGAAGTGGCTAAAGTAAAGCGATATGAATCTGGTGTTCTGCGTGATCCAATCACGATTAGCCCAGATGTCACTCTGCGTCAGGTGATCCAACTTTCTCGTGAGCATGGTTTCTCAGGATTCCCAGTGCTCGTTGGTAAAGAGGTTGTTGGCATTATTACGAATCGCGATTTGCGTTTCGAAGAGGACTTAGATGCCCCAGTAAAAACCAAGATGACTCCACGTGAGCGTTTGATTACCGTGAAAGAAGGCTGCTCATTAGATGAAGCAAAGCGCTTAATGAGTCATCATCGTTTAGAGCGCGTATTGGTTGTCAACGACAAGTTTGAACTGCGTGGCCTCATTACCGTTAAAGACATTCTCAAGGCAACTGAACACCCGAATGCTTGTAAAGATGGCGAAGGTAAATTGCGCGTTGGCGCCGCAGTAGGCGTTGGCCCTGATAACGATGAGCGTATTGAGTTATTGGTGCGCGCTGGTGTTGATGTGATCGTTGTGGATACTGCCCATGGCCATAGCCAAGGCGTATTAGATCGCGTGAAGTGGGTTAAGCAAAACTATCCTCATGTACAAGTGATTGGCGGCAATATCGCTACAGGTGATGCCGCTAAGGCATTGGCTGATCATGGTGCTGATGGTGTCAAGGTGGGTATTGGTCCTGGCTCAATCTGTACAACGCGTATTGTTGCTGGTGTAGGTGTCCCACAAATCACTGCGATTGTGAATGTGGCAACTGCACTTAAGGGTACTGGCATTCCATTGATTGCTGATGGTGGCATACGTTACTCAGGTGACGTTGCAAAAGCATTGGCTGCTGGCGCTAGTTCAGTCATGATGGGCGGTATGTTTGCTGGCACTGAAGAAGCTCCTGGTGAAGTGTTCCTGTACCAAGGACGTTCTTACAAGAGCTATCGCGGTATGGGTTCTTTGGGCGCGATGGCGGATGGTTCTGCTGATCGTTATTTCCAAAGCGACATCGTTGCGAATGCAGAAAAGTTAGTGCCAGAAGGCATTGAGGGTCAGGTGCCATACAAAGGTAGCGTGTTGGCAATCTTGCATCAGCTCACTGGCGGCATTCGTTCTTCTATGGGCTATCTTGGTTGTAAGACCATTGATGAGCTTCATGAAAAAGCCAACTTCGTAGAAATCACTTCAGCTGGCGTGCGTGAGTCGCATGTTCATGACGTGAAGATCACTAAAGAAGCGCCAAATTACCATATTGATTAACAACTAAAAAAAGCTGAAATAAAGGCTGACCTTTTCGTGCACGACAAAATACTGATTCTCGACTTTGGTTCACAAGTAACTCAACTGATTGCTCGGCGTGTACGTGATGGACGCGTGTATTCAGAGATCCATCCCTACGATTGCGACCCTGAGTTCATTCGTAAGTTTGTTCAGGAGCAAGGTGGCAAAGGCATTATTCTCTCTGGCGGCCCTAGTTCGGTAACTGAAGCCGGTAGTCCTCGTGCACCCCAAATTGTTTTTGAGCTTGGCGTACCTGTTTTGGGAATTTGCTACGGCATGCAAACTATGGCTACCCAATTGGGTGGTGCAGTTGCTTCCGCAGAGTCTTTGGGTAAAGCGCGTGAGTTTGGTTACTCTGAAGTTCGTGCTCATGGGCATACGAATTTGCTCAAAGGTATTCAGGACTTCTCCACTAGCGAAGGTCATGGGATTTTGAAGGTCTGGATGAGTCATGGCGACTCAGTCACTTCAATGCCGCCTGCATTTAAGTTGATGGCCTCTACTGAGTCTTGTCCAATTGCTGGCATGGCAGATGAAGAGCGTCGCTTCTACGCATTTCAGTTTCATCCGGAAGTCACGCATACCATTCAAGGCACTGCGATCATTGAGCGCTTTGTGCATGAGGTTTGCCAATGCAAGCCTGACTGGGTAATGGGTGACTACATTGCAGAAGCGGTTGAGAATATTCGCAAACAAGTCGGTGATGAAGAGGTCATTCTGGGCTTGTCTGGCGGTGTCGACTCCAGTGTTGCGGCAGCCTTAATTCATCGCGCGATTGGCGATCAGCTCACTTGCGTATTTGTGGATCATGGCCTGCTTCGCTTGAATGAAGGTGATATGGTGATGGAAATGTTCGCACGCAATTTGGGTGTGAAAGTGATCCGCGTTGATGCTAAAGCGAAATTCATGGGTGAATTGGCTGGTGTTGCTGATCCAGAAGCCAAGCGTAAGATCATCGGTAAAGAATTTGTAGAAATTTTCCAGACTGAGTCTGGGAAGATTCAGAATGCTAAGTGGCTTGCCCAAGGAACGATCTACCCTGACGTCATCGAGTCTGCAGGTAAGGGTAAAAAGGGCGCGCACACGATCAAGAGTCACCATAACGTTGGCGGCTTACCTGATGATATGCATCTTCAATTGCTTGAGCCCTTGCGTGAGCTATTTAAGGATGAGGTCCGCGAACTTGGAGTGGCTTTAGGTCTTCCTCGTGAGATGGTATATCGCCATCCATTCCCGGGGCCAGGTCTTGGCGTGCGCATTTTGGGTGAAGTTAAGGCTGAATTCACTAGCTTGCTGCAGCGTGCTGATGCCATCTTCATTGAAGAGTTGCGTAATACGATTGATGAAGCAAGTCAAAAATCTTGGTATGACCTTACCAGTCAAGCGTTTGCTGTTTTCTTGCCAGTGAAGTCTGTTGGCGTCATGGGTGATGGCAGAACATACGAATATGTTGTTGCTCTCAGGGCGGTACAAACCCAAGACTTTATGACAGCACATTGGGCTCACTTGCCGCATGAATTACTGGGGAAGGTTTCCAATCGCATCATTAATGAAGTGCGCGGTATTAATCGAGTTGTATATGACATCAGTGGAAAACCGCCAGCAACGATCGAGTGGGAATAGGAGGTAGGCGATTTAAGCCTACCAATATCCATGCTTGAATTACGCGAAGCTTCACTCGCAATCCTGGCAAGTGCTGATGCTCAAAGCAAAGCAATTCAGTTACTCAGTATGTTTGATGAGTATCAAAAACAACAAATTACTTTAAATACTGTTAGTAAGATTGATGCTCAAGGCCTTTATCTGCCGGGGCGTCCGCTAAAGCCGGAATTGGTGCTTCCTAAGCTTGTTCCCAAAAGAAGAATGGATACCTCCGAGGGCAGGGCGGGCTTATTGCACTCACTCGCCCATATTGAGTTTAATGCGATGAACCTTGCGCTAGATGCAATCTGGCGTTTCCCAGATATGCCCAAGGAATACTATGAGGACTGGTTGAAAGTTGCCAAAGAAGAGGCCTATCACTTCAGTTTAGTAAATGAGTATTTGCATGCACTTGGGTTTTCTTATGGGGATTTCCCTGCCCACAATAGTTTGTGGGAGATGGTCGAACGAACAACCGATTCTGTGATTGCCAGAATGGCCTTGGTGCCCAGAACAATGGAAGCAAGAGGCTTAGATGCTGTACCAGCGATTCGGGATCGCTTCAAACAAATTAAAGAAGTGCGTGCGGTGGAGATATTGGAAATTATTCTCAATGATGAAATCGGCCATGTATTGATTGGCAATCGTTGGTTTAATTTCTTATGTGCTCAAGATAATATTTCTCCAATCACTGCTTATCGAGAGTTGGCTGCCAAATATCGTGCGCCTGTTTTAAAGCCCCCATTCAATATGGAGGCCCGCAAGCAGGCTGGTTTCACATCTGAAGAGTTAAGTCTTCTTGGTGCATAGCTGAAAAATATGAAGGTATTGAGCCTCATTCCACCCATGACCCAGTTGAATACGCCGTATCCTTCTACGGCTTATCTCACGGGGTTCTTAAGATCTCGTGATGTTGATGCCGTTCAGGAGGATCTTGCCTTAGCTTTAGTGCTCAGTTTTTTTACTCCAGAGGGCATGGCGGAGATTCGCGCTCAAGCACTCTCTATTGCTGAAGAGAATCGTAGTGCCAGCGTTAATTTTTTCCTAGACTACTTTGATTCCTATCAATCAACCATCACTCCAACCATTAGCTTCTTGCAGGGACGCGATAGCACTTTAAGTCATCGCATCAATACCCGGGATTTTTTACCGGAGGGCCCACGCTTTGCTTCTCTTGATGCATTTGATGATGAGGAGGCGGCCGATCCTTTGTCTTGGGCCTTTGGGGCTTTAGGGTCTCAAGATAGGGCACGTCATTTAGCCACCCTTTATCTCAATGATTTATCCGATGTATTGCGTGATGCTGTTGATGACCGCTTTGAATTCGTGCGTTATGCGGAATCCTTGGCAAGTAGTCAGCCTACCTTTACGCCTCTGGCCGATGCGCTCCAGGCTAAGCCAACACTCATGGACCTGCATTTACAAGAGTTGGCGACTAAAGCGATTGAGCGTCACCAGCCAGGTGTAGTGCTTCTATCGGTACCTTTCCCTGGAGCAATGTATGCGGCCTTGCGTATTGCCCAGGTGATTAAAAAATCATATCCAGAAATCAAGATTGCCTTAGGTGGAGGCTATGTCAATACTGAGCTTCGAGAGTTATCCGATGCTCGCATCTTTGATTATGTGGATTTCATCACACTGGATTCTGGCGAGAGACCGCTGCTTGCTTTGCTCGAGCACATTGGCGGCAAACGCTCCGCCGAAAGATTGGTGCGCACCTTTATTCGGAATTCTAGTAATCAAGTGCAATACCTCAATTGGCAAGAACTTGATGTGCCTTTTGAAGAGGTTGGCACCGCTACTTGGGATGGGCTACCGCTGGATTCTTATTTATCTCTTTTGGATATGCTCAATCCGATGCATCGCCTATGGAGTGACGGCCGCTGGAACAAGCTGACTGTTGCACATGGCTGTTATTGGAAAAAGTGTAGCTTCTGCGATGTATCCCTTGATTACATCTCTCGTTATGAAACTGCGTCAGCCAGTTTATTGGTAGATCGTATTGAGCAAATTGTTCGGGAGACTGGGCAGACAGGATTTCATTTTGTGGATGAAGCTGCGCCACCTAAGATATTAAAAGCACTGGCTGAGGAGCTCATTCGCCGCAAGGTGCTCATTTCTTGGTGGGGTAATATTCGTTTTGAGAAGACCTTCACGCCTGAATTGGCGGAGCTATTAGCTAAGAGTGGATGCATTGCGATGTCTGGAGGTCTCGAAGTGGCATCTGATCGCCTACTCAATCTCATGAAAAAGGGGGTATCCGTGGAGCAGGTAGCTCAAGTTACCAAAGGATTCTCAGATGCCGGCATCTTGGTTCATGCTTATTTAATGTATGGCTTTCCTACGCAAACCGTACAGGAGACGGTGGATGCTTTGGAGTATGTGAGACAGCTTTTTGAGCATGGCTGCATTCAAAGCGGCTTCTTTCATCGCTTTACTTGTACCGTGCACTCTCCCGTAGGCATGAATCCTCAAGAGTATGGAATTGAGTTAATTCCATTGCCAGAAATCTCTTTTGCTAAAAATGATGTGCTCTTTATTGATCCCGCCGGCGTTGATCATGATGCGCTCGGCCAGGGGCTAAAAAAAGCCATCTATAACTATATGCATGGCGTAGGCTTTGATATCAAAGCACAGTCTTGGTTTGATGGTTTGGGCATTGCCGTACCAAAGACAACCATTTCCAAGAGTTTCATTGAGAAGGCTTTGTATCGGTAGCCCACCCACCTCAATCGGGCTTACAATTATTTTACAAAGCCCCAAATTAACGCAGGAGAAATAAATGAATTTATCGCGTCGCACTTTCATTACATCAGCAGCTTTGGCTCCAGTAGCATGTGGAGTTCCGTTAGGATATGAGCGAGGAACTCCTGTTGCTCAACCAAAACCAACTCCAAACGTAAGACCCCCTCAAGTGGGGCAGGAGTGGACATATGTTAAGCGCGATGTTTTTGATGGGAAGATTCTTGGTACTGTTACTGAAAAAGTTGCTAGTCTAGGATCGGCCATTGTCATTGAGCGCATGGATGAGGGTGGTGGTAGGTTGGCTAGCGAGATTCAAGGACCCTGGGGTACAGTGCAGACTACTACAGCTTGGCCGCGCGTGATCAGCTTCAATCCACCAATTCCTTTGTGGCCCCAAGAGTTAAGCTCTCATTCGAGTAAGCAGTTAAATACCAAATATAGTTTGGCCGGATATTCTGATAATTCCTATGGCTGGCAGGAATACATGGGTTCACATGGTTGGGAGCAGATTACTGTACCTGCTGGAACATTTCTAGCATTGCGCTACCAAAATCTCATCAACTATGAGAGTGAGGACGACAATAAAGCAGACTGTATTCGCAAGGAGACAATTTGGTTTGCCCCTAGCATTGGCCGTTGGGTTGCTCGGGAATCGTCTGGTTCGTACATGATTCAGGGGCAGCTTGGAGTAGCAATTCTAGAGGGGAGCTATCAATGGCAACTCACTTCTTACAAATAAGATATTTACAAAAACTATTCCTTTTTACACTGCCATTTTTTTTGGCAGCATGTATTTCATCTCAACCTTACCCCAAGGGAATTGTTGAGGCTCAACCTCAGCCTACGCCAACAGTTCGTCCTCCCAAAGTTGGTCAAGAGTGGGTCTACCAAGTCCGTAATGTATTTAATCAAGAGGTGATCGATGTTATTACTGAAAAAGTGGTTTCAGTGGGAGATCAAATTCGAATTTCTAGGTCTGGCATAAAGGCTGGGCCCCTACCAGATGAAATTCAATCACCCTGGGGGTATGTCATTCAGGACCCTCATTGGTCTCCACCCCAAAAGTTTGCTCCAGCAGTTCCAGTGTGGCCAGTGCAGTTAAATGCTAAGTCGAGTGGTTACTATCAATCAAGGTATCAAGTACTGGGTTATCCGGATGGTAGCTATTTCTGGGGTCTGAGTATGGATGCTTCGCAATGGGAGCGATTATCTGTGACGGCTGGTCAATTTTTGACTCTGAAATATCACAATGAAATTCCTTATTTCCAAAGCCAGGATGTTTTTAGGGTATCTAACTACAGAGAAGAAGACCTCTGGTTTTCTCCAGAAATTGGGCGCTGGGTCATACGTAGATCATTTGGGCGGTATTTGCTTGGGGGTATGAGGTGGAATGGCGCTCTGTGGGAAGATTATCTGGAGTGGGAGTTAATCTCCTGGAAATAGGCATTGCGCTTAAAATAGGTGCACTGCTATGTATACCGTTAAAGAACTATTTCCCACACTTCAAGGCGAAGGCACCCACACTGGTAGGGCTGCCGTATTTTGTCGCTTTGCTGGATGCAATCTTTGGAGTGGACGTGAAGAAGATCGCGCCACTGCTATTTGTCAATTTTGCGATACCGATTTTGTAGGTAGCGATGGTGCTGGCGGCGGTAAGTTTGAGACTGCTGCCTTACTTGCTGATGCAATCGAGACTTCATGGCGTAGCACTTCGGCTGGTCCGCAGCAGCGTTATGTGGTTTTCACGGGTGGAGAGCCGCTCTTGCAATTAGATGAGGAGTTGATTGCAGCACTTCATCAAAAAGGATTTGAAGTGGCAATTGAGACAAACGGCACCATTAAAGTTCCTAAGGGGGTTGATTGGGTTTGTGTGAGTCCTAAGGCTGGTTCTGATCTGATTGTTCTTCAAGCGGATGAGTTAAAGCTAGTGGTCCCCCAAAATGACCATCAGGCATTAGAAAAACTCATGGCCCGCTTTGAGGGTATGGATTATCGCAATCGTTTCTTGCAGCCCATGGATGGGCATAACCTCAAAAGTAATACTGAGTTAGCAGTAAGCTTATGTCAAAAGCGTCCCTTGTGGAGATTGAGTCTGCAATCTCATAAACTGATCGGGATTCGATAGTTGACTAAGCTCAAATAAGATTAATTAAGTGCCCAATGACAAATAAACAGCCTGCCATCTCCATTACCCGTCGCCTTGAGTTTGACTCCGGGCATCGTATCCCCAATCATGATGGTCAATGTCGCCATCTGCACGGACATCGCTATGCGATTGAAGTTACGCTAACTGGTGAGGTAGCTGATCATCCTGGTAAAGCAGATGACGGCATGGTGCTCGACTTTGGCGATATCAAGCGATTAACAAACCAATACGTAGTAGATCTTTGGGATCATGCATTTTTAGTAGCTAAAGAGGACGAAGGTCTGGTTGCTTTCTTGTCGACCTTGCCTAATCACAAGACGGTCATCATGGAGCATGTGCCAACTGTTGAGAACTTAGCTAACGCAGCCTTTGCAATCTTGAAACCCGTTTTCAGCAAAGCTTTTAGTGGTCGCCTAGAGCTCTCTTCCATTCGTCTTTATGAGACGCCCAATTGCTGGGCTGATGTTCATCCCGTCTAAATGACGCAAACAGAGCTTGATCAGCAATATATGCGTATGGCAATTGAGCAAGCTCAGTTGGCAGCGCAATCAGGCGAGGTTCCTGTAGGCGCAGTGCTGGTTCGTGATGGCCAAGTCATCTCGAGGGCCTTTAATAAACCGATTGCAAACCATGATCCTAGCGCCCACGCTGAAATGCTGGCCTTGCGAGAAGCCACTCTAGCCGAAAAGAATTACCGCATCCCTGGTAGCACCTTATATGTCACTCTTGAGCCGTGTGCGATGTGCTCTGGCGCCATGCTCCATGCTAGGATTGATCGAGTGGTTTATGGGGCGCCAGACCCCAAAACAGGTGCTGCTGGTAGCGTGCTAGATATATTTTCTTCAAAACAGATTAATCACCAGACAAGTGTTGAAGGTGGCATCATGAGTCAAGAGTGCGGTCAATTGCTGCGTGATTTTTTTAAGGGGCGACGTTGAAATCCATTCACCTCATTGCTCCTTCTGGAGCAAGTTTAGATAGTAAAAGTCCCTTGGCTGGTATTGACTGGCTAGGACGCCAAGGTATCGCCATCCAGAATGCAGATTGCGTACATCGCGTCTATGAGCGCTTTGCCGGCAACGATGATGAACGTCTCGCTGAATTAAACGCCATAACCACATTAGAACCTCAGACTATAGTGATGTCTATGCGTGGGGGTTATGGCCTCCATCGTTTGTTGCCGAGTATTGAGTGGGATGCAATTGCAAAGGCGATTCAAAATGGTTTGCAAGTATGTGGTCACAGTGATTTCACTGTCTTTCAGTTGGGATTATTAGCAAAAACTGGCGCGATCACTTTGGCTGGTCCAATGCTGAACTACGACTTTGGAAGACTGGGTGATGATGGTGCGCCGGTAGTGCCGGATGAATTTATGTGGAAGCATTTCCAGATTGCATTAAAAGACCGAAAGCTGGATTGCCAAGTGTCGACCCCTCAAGCTTACTTGGGTAAAGAAGACGCGCACTCGATCACGGGTTTATTGTGGGGCGGTAACTTAACCGTTCTGGCTGGTTTGGTTGGTACGCCATATTTTCCAAGCGCTAAGCAAACGCAAGGCGGAATCTTATTTTTGGAAGATGTGAATGAGCATCCTTATCGAATTGAAAGAATGTTGATGCAACTTTTAGATGCAGGCATTCTTGCTAATCAAGCAGCCATATTGTTGGGTGGATTTTCTGCCTATCGTCTTTACGACAACGATAAGGGGTATTCGCTCGAGCGCGCGATTGAGGTGATTCGCAAACGTTTGCCAAAAGAAATTCCAATCTTGACTGGACTTCCATTTGGACATCAGGCCAATAAATTAACTTTGCCTGTTGGTGCTCAAGCAAATTTAAATTGCAATTCAAATGGATTTGAACTTAAAGCACAGTGGTAATCTTTACTGAGACCCGTGTGGAAAACTCTTTGTTTAAAAGTCTTTTAGTTTTCATTGCACTCACCCTTACAGGAGCAGTCATGGCAACCGAAGAGCCAAAATATGCTGTTCTCGAAAAAGAGCCACCTTTTGAAATCCGCTCTTATGCACCCATGATTATTGCTGAGGTACAAGTTGAGGGTGATTTAGATGAGGCCTCGAGCCAAGGATTTCGCTTGATTGCTGCTTATATTTTTGGTCAGAATCAAGTGAGCGAAAAAATTGCAATGACTGCGCCAGTGATAGTCGAAGATCAATCAGCAAAGAGCGAAAAGATTGCAATGACTGCACCCGTGGGGATCGAGTCAAACGCTGGTAAGTGGACGGTGTCATTTGTCATGCCTAGTGAGTACAGCATGGAGACGATTCCAAAACCAATCAATCCTCAGGTGCAATTACGTCAAATTCCAGCAATTAAAAAGGCAGTGATTGGCTTTAGTGGTTTTTATAATAGCCAGAAAGTGGCTGAGAAAACGCTAGAGCTCGAGCGGTGGATGAAGGTCCGGCATTTGACTGGCACGGGTACTCCTAATTTCGCACGTTATAACCCGCCTTGGACTTTGCCCTTCATGCGTCGCAATGAAGTCATGATCACTTTACGTGACTAGTTCTTAGCTTCGAAGCTCTTCAATAAAAATTGGCCGCCACCATTGATGCCTAAAGCCTTCGTTAAGGTTGGTAGTGCCTGGGCCAGATGTTTTTCTAGAGTCCATGGTGGGTTGATGATGAACATCCCGCTAGCTTGCAAACGGCGCTCACCTGGCGCATTTTCAGCTCGTAATTCTGTATGTAACCATGAGCGTTTATGTGCGGTAGCGATTTTTTTCAGGCGGTCAGGTAGGGCTGCCGATTCTCTTCTTGATAGTGCTGGATACCAAATAGCATAGCAGCCGGTTGCAAAGCGTTGCAGCGCCTCTTCCATGGCAAGCTCAAGATAGCGATAGTCTTGCTTGTCTTCGTAAGAGGGGTCAATTAATACGAGACCGCGACGACTAGGAGGAGGGAGTAAGCCCTTGAGTCTGGCAAAGCTATCCTCGGCATAAATATCAATCTGTTTGGATTGCTTTAGTTCGCCAATGTTGTGGCGCAGAATATCGATCTCTTTGGGGTGCAACTCAAAGAGCTTGAGTCGATCTTGTGGACGCAGCAGGCGGGCCAGAATAAAGGGGGAGCCAGGATAGGTGTTTAGATGGCCCTCAATGTTCTCGGTATTAATGCACTTCAGATATTCATGAATGCTCTCGGGGATTGGAGTGTTTGCATGATGGCAAGTTTCTACATATTGTTTGAGGCGAAAGATACCACCATCAGCTTCTTTGCTCACCGTAGAGAAGCCATCTTGCAAGCTATAGATGCCAGCACCTGCATGGGTATCAACAAAGGTAATGGCAACAGGCTTCTCTTGAAGGTATTGAACCAAGTGAATTAAGGTCAGGTGCTTCAGGATGTCTGCGTGACTTCCCGCATGAAATGCATGTCGATAACTAAACATCTTGAATTATTCTGCCTTGCGAGGCGCTTGAGTAAATTGCGCCTTTATATAAAAGACTAGTGTGAAAGCCACAATGGCAATGGAGAGATACTGCAATGGCAGATTTAACTCCAGATCCATGATTTGAGTAAGGTGGGCGTAAATTGCTATTACACCCCCAAGCGCAATCAGATGTGTCCAGATTTTTCTTGGCCCCAGTTGGTTTTCAGGAAACTGATTGGCCGCTAAGGCTCCGAGCATTCCACACCAAATACCAACACCTGCGCCACCTAAAACGTCAGTAAGCCAATGAGCCCCTACAGCGCTGCGTGATAGACCTACTAAAGCTGCAGGCAAAAATAGCGACATAAATGGAGCACGCTTTTCTTTGGCTACCGAAAAATAAAAGGCGCTCACAATTGCAAATGCAGTGAGCGTATGTCCAGAGGGGAAGGCTTTGTAAAGTAGTGCTTCACCAATGCGATAAAAGCTGCCATTGGTCAGGATGCCTGCGGGTCGAGGTAAATTAAAGAAACCCTTTAAGACTGTGCTTGCTAACGCGGCTATCCCGCCAGCAAAAATTCCAGCAGTCAGCATCCTTGGCGCAAGCAATAACAATGGAAAGGCTAGTGCAAACACTCCCCAACCATTGCCTAAAAAAGTAAGCCAAGCCCAAAGGGTGTCTGGTAGCAATTGCGTAAACCGGTTAATGAATAAAAAGGTGCTGCTTTGAAATTCACCAAAGTAGATTGCGCAAGCGAGCGCAAGAGGGGCTAATGGAATGAACCAAGCAAATGTGGGAATTGCCTTTTTGCTCATCCAGCTTAGCGAGCCTTTGCCTTATCAGCGTCTTGCAATTGCTTGATCACTTTATCCAGCACTTGTGGAACAGTGATGGCCTGCATGCACACGTTGTCCTGACAAGGGGTTTTACGGTGATTGGCAGCACTCACGCAGGGCGAGCAGGCTAGGTTAGCGGTGATCGCTATGGAATTACCAACGGAGCCATAAAGGGCTGGAGTCTCAGGCCCGAACAGCACAACAGTTCTCAGTGGCGTCACAGCCGAGAAGTGACCGGGACCAGAGTCATTGGTAACCATGACATCCGACAGGGTGTACAAAGGTGGGAGTTCAGCAAAGCCAACCTGTCCGGCAAAATTCAATGCATTTTTAACATTGGCAACAGCGCGAACTTTTTCAACATACACAAACTCAGCAGGTGAGCCGGTAATCAAGATGAGATCGTTGGGATATTGCTGATGGATTGCTTGAATCAACTCAGAAAAACGTTGTTGCGCCCAACGTCGCTGTGGAAGTAGATCACTTGCATTTGGATTGATGAGGATGAGGCGATCTTTCCCCGGGGTGTAATGGATGCGCGCCTCTTTAGCCATTTTTTCGATACGCTCACGCACCTTTTCTAGTGCGCTTGGATTGATGATGGCCTGCTCTAGTCGTACTTCCGAGTCTGGAATCTCAATCTTGCTAAATGGAACTTCAATTTTTTGGGCAAATGCCGCATGAATTAAAGACAGAAAATTCTTAGTAATATGAATGTGCGGGTTGTAATGCACCTTGCGAGTTAGCATGAAGCCACGCCACAATCCTTCGCCATGAAAAATGTGATATCCCACGCGACGTCGTGCACCACACATACCAGTCAGTAGGGCGGTAAAGCGGGAAAACAGCTCTAAGTCAATAACGGTGTCAATGCGGTGCTTGCGAGCAAGCACCAAAAAGCGTAGCGTATCTTTAATTAATCCACCTAAGCTAGATGAGTCAATCGTGAAGATATTTTCCGGTTTAACGGTGTTGAGCAAAGTCAGGCTGGCGCGATTGCTTTTGAAGATTAAGAAAAACAACTCCGCCCCACGAGCTTTCGCATTGCGCATTGCAGGGTCTACCAGAATGGCGCTTCCCATTTCCGAGAGTTCAATAAAGAGTAATTTTTTTGGAGTCTCTGGGTCGCGATTGAATGTATTTTTTATGCGATCAATTAAAGCGATAAATGGGCTAACGATTGCACAAAGAGGTACACCGACCCAATGATCAATCGCGCGCATAGTGTTGACACTAATAGTCATAGTTTGGCTCAAAAAAATTATTTTCTTTTTAATAAAAAATAGGCACCTGGTAGCACCGATAAAACAGTAATTGCTCCGTAGCTAATAGACGCTAGTACTGTTAGCGAGGGGTTTACACCCCATAAGGCCAGAACGGATGAAAGAGTGGCTTCACGCAAGCCCCATCCCGAAATACTAATCGGCAACATCAGTAACAGGCTAAGCGCAGGTAAGCCAATCATTAAACCTTCGATAGGCGCATCTACACCGTAAGCCTTAAGGCAAAAGAGTAGAGTCAAAATAGTGAGAAAGTGAATACCAATGGCCAGGCATGCTTGAGCAATATTGTTAGGCCACGCAAATGCTAGCTGGATACCAGGCATGGCGTTGTTCATATTGAAACGCTCTAAGAGTTTTTGCAGGAGTGCCTTGCTAGGTCCCCAGGCGAGTATTAGGGCAATCGCTACACCAGCTAGCAGCATGACTGCCATTACTGCGTAACCCAAATCTTGACCCCATGCTGCGAGGGTGGCGCCACCTAATATCAAACCAATTCCGCCCAGTAAATTGTTCCCGGCTAAACCGAGGAGGCGATCTACTAATACCATTGAAAAACTTAAACGTAATTTAGGAGTCGCGTGCTCAAGGTCTACTGAGTGATGAAGTTCATCATCCAATTCTTTGGTTTCCGAGAGATTGCCGGTAGTGGTTAAATGTGTTGCGGTAATAGCGCGATAACTGTCACCACCCAATGTGCTTGGTAGACCCTGATTAATAAGACCGCCGGCAAAGTAGAGGCCAATGTAAGAGCGAATACGGCGTGGAAACCCGACCCTTTGCATAAACAATCCCCAGCGATATCCACCGCAAATAAATGCAAGCATCATGCTTGCTAGAGCTGCCAAGAACCATAAAGGCTGCATCTGAATATGAGCATCAAATAGTGAGCGCCAATCAATTCCACTCGTTGCCTTCCAAAGCAAGGCAATGGACAGTAGGACGCGAATGGTAGGCCAAGCCTTCTTCAGAATGGATTTCCACCCCGATTGGGCTTTAGGGGTGGGTTGGGCTTGTGAACTCATAAGCGTAAGGATAATGCCTCGGGCGCCTAAGGTCTTGAATTTGGTGGAATTACTCCGATTGGTCAGGGCCTTGCCAATGACTGCAAAGACTAAAGTCAAATTTTGATAAAACTCTGTCAAATCGGATGATTTCTAGGCTATCAAGGGGCTCACAGGCCTGAAAGGCTGATTTATTGCCCACCGGTATAGGGTATGGCATGCCAGACCAGTTAATCAAGAGAACGTTTGCCCCTTTTGGTAAATCCCCAAACCAGAGATCAAACTGATCCTGTCTCTGGTCTAAAACATAAACTGGCGTAGGTGAAGCGTACCAAGCAGCTCGACTGCCTAAAGTCCAGTTTTGAACAGCAATGCCATTGGCTTTAGTGGCCTTAGCAAGGTCTGCTGCTTTTTGACCCGCCGCCTTCC
Source organism: Polynucleobacter sp. JS-JIR-II-50 (assembly GCF_018687895.1). NCBI lineage: Bacteria > Pseudomonadati > Pseudomonadota > Betaproteobacteria > Burkholderiales > Burkholderiaceae > Polynucleobacter > Polynucleobacter sp. JS-JIR-II-50. Next base: position 580,477 of record NZ_CP061307.1, read on the forward strand.
AGCCATATAAATCAGCAATCGGATTGGATTTGATTGGGGCCGAACTAATACCACCTAACAGCACGTATCCAAAGCCGATGCAACACAGGGCAATTTGAATGAAAAATAAAATACGAATCCAATAACGATGTTGTGTAGCCCAAGCTTTTGCTAAGCCAATTCCGGCAAATGGCGCGAGACAGAACCATGCGGGTGAAGTCCAGTGGGGAAGCCCACCTCCGCCAGAGAGGCTGACAAAAATTGCAAATGGAATCAAAAAGAATCCGAAGAGCGCAAGCAACGACAGCTTTGTTGCATGCATACAGTCTTTTAAAAACACAACAGATCCTAAAATAAAAAGAGGACCAAAGACCAGTATTTGAATGCCGATATAAGCACCTAGCCTGCGCCAGAGCCATTCTCCGCCGCCGCCATGGGCAAGCTGATATTTAAATGAAATCCAATCATTAGCCCAATTCCAATACAGGACGGGTGTGATTAGCAGTAGGGCGCTTAGCGCAGCAATCCAAAAACCCGCTTTCGTGATCCATGGTTTTCTTGGTGTACTCAGAAATACCAATAGCAATGCAAGCGCAGTAAAAGCGGCTGTATATTTGCTTAAGCCAGCTAGGCCTAATAAGACGCCAGTAATAATCCAATCGCCGATGCTAAATTGGTCTTTACTTAACCAACGCAAAGCCATCCACATCAGACCAAGACTTAATGGCGTAAGTAAAGTATCCGGTAGTAAACCAATTGCCAGAATGTGCAACATGGGTGCAGCGATAACAGTTAAGACCGCCATTAGTCCACATAAGTTTACTGATGGCAGTGCACTGGTGAGATAGCCGGCGTTGCGCCCACGAATAAAGTGGTGCACTTCAACCGTAACTTCATAAACTAGGTAAGAAGAGAGAATCCACAGCAACTCTGGGATGAGGCGAATGATGCCTTCAGAAGAAGTGAGTGCTACCAAGGGCCACTGAATCCAACCCACCAACGGTGGGTGATCAAAATAACTCCAGGCTAAATGTTGGGCATAGAGCGCATAGTGGGCCTCATCAACTGAAAACTCTATTGAAAAGCCCATGGCTAGGTGCACTACCGCGGCAATGAGGATGCAGATTGCGGCCCAGCTGGAAGGTGATTGTTGGCGCATGCGATGATTTTAGACTCACAAAGACCATTCTTTGGGACAATTAAGGGATGATCAAGCAAGCTCTCTTACTTTTAATCCTTAGCGCAGTCGTATTTTTGACTGGATGTGCAGGGCTTGGTGGAGATTCTGTGCAAAACGAGGCAGGACAGGCATTTAATGTGGATCAATTGCCAGCGCAAGAGGAGTTGCCAAAGTTCTCGGCTGAAACTGCGCGTGCTGGCATGCCTAATGGTTGGAATTTTTACCGCATTGCACCTTTTAAAAAGAACACGGTGTATCGCCTGGAAAACTATCAAGGCAAAACAGTGCTTAGCGCTAATTCCAAAACATCCGCATCCGGATTGGCTGTGAAGTTGCGTCCTCGTCAGGTAAATAATTTGTGGCTGCAGTGGGAATGGAAGGCCATCAACCCAATTGTGAATGCTGATAATACGGATGCTTACGCAGATGATGCTCCGCTACGTATCTTGGTTGCATTCGATGGTAATAAGTCAAAGTTACCCTTAAAAGAAAAAATGACTTTTGAAATGGCCAATCTTATTAGCGGCCAAGAAATGCCTTATGCCACGCTAATGTATATCTGGTCTGGAAAGTCCCCTGTTGATACCATTATTCCAAATGCGCATACCTCTCGCATCAAAATGATTGTGGTAGATTCCGGTTGGGATGGTTTGGATCAGTGGCACAAGCATCAGCGCGATTTAGCGGCTGACTATAAGCGTGCCTACGGTGAGAGCCCTGGTCAAGTCATTGGTATCGCCTTACTCACCGATACAGACAATACCAAATCAGAAGCGCGTGCGTATTACGGTGACATTGAACTCATTCGCAAGAATCCAAAATAAATTACTTCCAAATAAGTAACAATATGCGAGTAAGCAATGCTTCTTATTTGTTAATGCACAGGACGCCAGCGCTTGAGTAGTAAGGCATTGCTAAGAACGCAGAAGCTCGATAAAGCCATGGCGCTGCCAGCTAGCATTGGCGAAAGATATCCTAGTGCGGCCAAGGGAATGCCGGTGGCATTAAAGATAAAAGCCCAAAATAAATTTTGCTGAATCTTTCTCCAAGTCCGCTTGGAGATATCAATAGCATTAGCCACCAGAGTGGGGTCGCCTCGCATTAAGGTAATGCCGGCAGCTTGCATGGCCACATCAGTGCCAGTAGACATTGCCATGCCCACATCTGCAGTGGCCAAGGCAGGCGCATCATTCACACCATCTCCTACCATTGCAACAAATTGACGCTCATCATCTTTTGATTGGAGTTGACGAATGATTTCTGCTTTACTGCTCGGCATAATTTGCGCAAATACTTCTTGAATGCCAATCGTTTTGGCAACACGATTAGCGGCAGCTAGATTATCGCCAGAAAGCATTACTGCTCGAATATGTAGATGCTGCAGTGAGGTAACCGCCTCCTGAGCGTTATCTTTGAGTTCATCTCCAAAGGCAATGATCGCAATAGGTGAGGAGGGATTTTCTTGATTCATTAATACCGAGACAGTTTGACCGGCATCAAAACAGGCTTGTGCCTTTGCAAGTATTGCGGAGTAGTGGGAATTGCCTTCTAACGATGCAACGCTTTGTAGGTTCTGACTAAGGCCCAGGAAAACGCCAGCGCTTGGTCTGCCGCTAATGCCAATACCGGGCAGGGCTTTGCTGTCTGTTGGTGTGATGGGATTTAAGCCCCTTTGTTTAGCGGCATCTAGTAGTGCTTTTGCAAGAGGGTGCTCACTACCAAGCTGTAAACCTGCTGCACTCGCGAGAATGTCATCAACCGCATATGAATCGCCAAAAGGAATAATTTCTAGCAGTCTTGGTTTGCCAATGGTGAGGGTGCCAGTCTTATCGAAGGCCACTACATTTAAGCGATGTGCCAACTCTAATACCTGTGGATCTTTGATGAGGATTCCAAAGCGCGCTGCCACGCCAGTTCCTGCCATGATGGCTGCAGGTGTTGCAAGACCCAGTGCACATGGACATGCAATAACGAGAACTGAGACTGCGCGCAGTATGGCTACGGATGCAGAATCCAAATAAAACCAGTTCGCTAACCCGGTAATAAGCGCAATCACAATCACACTAGGAACAAAGATCGCGCTGACTTGATCGACTAATTTTTGGATGGGTGCTTTTTGGGTTTGCGCATCTTCTACCAAAGAAATGATTTTTGAGAGAACGCTTTCAACGCCTACCGCCTGGGCCTCGACCACTAATAGGCCTTCCCCATTGAGTGAGCCGCCAATGACCTTTTCACCAAGATGCTTTTTGACAGGGTCGCTTTCTCCGGTAAGGAGGGACTCATCAACCTGGCTGTTGCCAAGTAAGATGATTCCATCTACCGGTATACGTTCGCCTGGCAACACTAAGATGCGATCTTTAGGGAATACCTGATCTAGAGGAAGATCTCGAAATTGGTCTAATGCAGAGTTCTCACTGATAACAATATTGCGCTCGATGACTTTGGCATGTTCAGGCCATAGCTTTTGCAAGGCGCGTATTGCTTCACTAGTTTGTTGCTTGGCTCTGGCTTCTAACCATTTACCAAGCATGACCATGCAGATAATGACAACTGATCCTTCAAAATAGAGCTCGTGACTTGCATGAGGTAGTGCAATCATTTGATACACACTTAATCCGTAGGCTGCACTTGTGCCGAGCGCGACCAATAAATCCATATTGCCAACACCCGACATCAGAGATTTGAAGCCTGCTTTATAAAAGCGCCAACCTAAAAAGAATTGTACTGGCGTTGCAAGTAATAGTTGCCATGTTGGTGAAAGTGACCAATGAATGCCAAAGGGCATCAAGAACATGGGTAGAAAGAGTGGGGCTGACAAAGCAAAGCCCAAAACGACCCGACCTAGGCCATCAGCTCCCCAGAACAATTTAGATGGGGCTAACTCAGGAATGCCGTGGTGCGCACTGATTTTGGCTGAATAACCTGTTTTTTGTACCAGAGCGATGATGTCATCGATTTTGACTTCAGAATTGGCTTTTATACGAATTTTGGCTTGTTCAGTTGCCAAATTCACACTGGCGGCCTCTACGCCGGGAATCTTGTCTAAAGCCTTTTCAACCCTGCCAACACAAGAGGCACAGGTCATCCCGCCGATATCTAGAGTAAATAGCTCTGAATTAGTGTCTTTTTGGGGATTCATATAGAAGATAATCTACTCTATACAAGCCATATTCAAATTAAAAAGGCCTATATGTTGAGTTTCAAAGTATCCGGAATGACCTGTGGGGGCTGCATTAATGCCATAACTCGGGCAGTTCAGGCCCAAGACCCTCAGGCTAAAGTTCAGGCAGATTTGGCAAGCCAGACTGTAACCCTCGAAACCACTCTATCTGCCGCGCAGGCGAGCCAGCTCATAACAGATGCTGGCTTTCCAGTTGTTCAATAACAATTGTTTAGAATGTCGGCAAACCTAACAAAACCCGTAGTTTTTGTTCCCAAAGGATCGTGATTTATGTTCTTCAGCAAGTTAATGCCTCACGATGGTAATTTCTTCGAGCTTTTTAATGAGCACGCTAGTAATATCGTTTCTGCCTCCGAATCTTTTTTGAAGTTTGTCGAGCATTACAGCGACGAAGTATTGCGTGCAAAGTACACCCAAGAGGTTGATAAGGCAGAGCATGCTTGTGACGATGTTGTTAAGGAAGTGCATCGTCGTTTGCACAAGACTTTCATCACCCCTATCGATCGTGACCAAATTTTTTCACTCATCAATACGATGGATGACGTAGCTGATTTATTGCAAAACGGTACTGAAGCAATGCATTTGTATGATGTAAAACAAATGACGCCAGAGATGTTGCAAATGGCAGAGCTTTGTAATCAGTGCTGCATCAGCATGAAGAATGCCGTTGCTACATTAAAAGATATCTCCGATCCAGAAGTGGCCAAAGCGGCATTAAAAACTTGTGATGAAATCGATCACCTGGAGTCTGGGGCTGATCGCCTGCTATCTACCGCGATTACTAGATTGTTCCGGGAGGATATCGAAGTACGTGAGCTGATTAAGTGCCAGCGTATCTATGAGTTGCTCGAGGAAGTTACCGATAAATGTGAAGACGTTGCCAACTTGGTTGAGGGCATCGTTCTTGAAAACTCTTAAGGCGAATTAAGTTGCCAGCGACAGAAGTAGCCTTTTGGGTTGTAGCGCTATTAGTAGTGTTAGCTCTTGCATTTGATTTCATGAACGGCTTTCATGATGCAGCTAACTCCATTGCGACCGTAGTTTCTACTGGTGTTTTAAAGCCACAGCAGGCGGTAGTATTCGCTGCCTTCTTTAACTTTCTTGCCATCTTCATTTTTCATCTCAGCGTGGCTGCCACGGTTGGTAAAGGCATTGTTCACCCGGCTGCGGTTGATTTGCATGTCATCTTTGGCGCTTTGGTAGGGGCAATTATTTGGAATGTGGTTACTTGGTATTACGGCATTCCATCTAGCTCATCTCATGCTTTGATTGGCGGTTTAGTTGGAGCGGCATTGCCAAAGGCAGGGGTGGATGGCTTGGTTTGGTCCGGAATCATCAAAACCGTTTCCTTTATTTTTATTTCTCCGCTAGTCGGCTTCTTGCTCGGCTCCTTGATGATGTTGTTGGTGGCCTGGGTTTGCAAAAACGCTAACTTAGCAAAAACAGATCGCTGGTTCCGCCGCCTGCAGTTAGTTTCTGCCAGCGCCTATAGTTTGGGTCATGGCGGCAATGATGCTCAGAAGACCATTGGCATTATTTGGCTCTTGCTCATTATTACGGGGTACGCAGAAGCTGGCGCCAAGATGCCTCCGACCTGGACCATTATTTGTTGCTATATCGCCATTGCGATGGGCACGATGTTTGGTGGTTGGCGCATTGTAAAAACCATGGGTCAAAAGCTGACAAAACTCAAACCAGTAGGAGGCTTCTGTGCTGAGACTGGTGGCGCCATTACTTTGTTTGCAGCAACAGCCTTGGGCGTTCCTGTTTCGACTACCCACACAATTACTGGGGCTATTGTTGGTGTTGGTTCTACCCAAAGGGCAAGTGCAGTTCGCTGGGGAGTCGCTGGAAACATCGTTTGGGCCTGGATCTTCACCATCCCAGCCACTGCTTTGATGTCGATGGCAGTCTATTATCTGAGTTTGCTGATTTTCTAATGCGGTAAATAGAAGGTGATCAAAGTCACTTTCAGCAAATATTGGCTGCTACGAGTAAGCTAGCGCTAATTAAGAAAATACTAAAAAACCTAGAAGTCCATTCTAGGTTTATCCATATTAGGAGAATGTAGTGTCGGTTACACCAGAGTTGGTACAGGCAGCGCTAAAAAATTTGGTTGATCCCAATACGAAGATCGATTTTGTCTCGGCTAAAAATATTAAAAATCTCCGCGTAGAAGATGGCAATATTTCTTTGGATGTTGTGTTGGGCTATCCTGCTAAAAGCCAGTTTGACTCGATTCGTAAATCGGTAATCAATGCTTTGCGTGAGTTATCAGACGTCAAAAATGTGAGCGTCAATATCTCTAGTCAAATCGTTGCGCATGCCGTTCAACGTGGCGTGAAGTTATTGCCCGGTGTAAAAAATATTATTGCAGTGGCCAGTGGTAAGGGCGGCGTGGGTAAATCAACAACGGCCGTGAATCTGGCTTTAGCTCTTGCAGCTGAGGGCGCGCAGGTTGGCATTTTGGATGCCGATATCTATGGACCAAGTCAGCCAATGATGCTGGGCATTACCGGTAGGCCAGACTCTATTGAAGAAAATACGATAGAGCCAATGGAAGCCTATGGTTTGCAGGCAAGTTCGATCGGTTTCTTGATTGATGACGACGCACCCATGGTGTGGCGTGGTCCAATGGTGACTTCAGCGTTGGAGCAGTTGCTTCGCCAAACCCGTTGGCGTGATCTTGACTACCTGATCGTAGATATGCCGCCTGGCACGGGCGATATTCAATTGACCTTGGCGCAAAAGGTTCCCGTTACAGGATCAGTCATTGTTACCACGCCTCAAGATATTGCTTTGCTAGATGCTCGTAAGGGCCTCAAGATGTTTGAGAAGGTGGGTGTACCCATCATTGGCATTATTGAAAACATGAGTACTTACGTTTGCACTAAATGTGGACACGAAGAGCACGTATTCGGTACTGGCGGCGGTGAAAAAATGTGTAAAGAGTACGCGGTAGATTTCTTGGGCTCCTTGCCCTTAAACCTTTCGATTCGTGAGCAGGCTGATGCCGGGCGCCCAACAGTAGTGGCTGATCCAGATGGCGCTATTAGCGCTATCTATAAAGGCATTGCTAGACAGGTAGCCATTCGTGTTGCTACTCTATCTAAAGATATGAGCAGTAAATTTCCGAACATTGTGGTTCAAAACACCTGAGGCTCTGAACATTTATGCGCTTTGCAGTACTAATGCGTAAACAGAATATTGACAACCCATGGGTCTCGTTCCGCTGGGTGCCTCAGGAAGTGTTGCCTGATTTTGGGCAATTCAATAGTCAACAAAGTAAATCCATTGTGGGTCAGTTTCTTGGGCGCGATGCCGATGGTGAATCCTGGCTATTTACAGGCTATGAGCTCGATCTCTTTCCGGACGAGGCTGAGGGTTACTATCTCAATGTTTCCGCTACAACGCCCGCATGGTTTGTCATGTGGCGCTTAGAAGAAGATATTGAGCGTTATATCGATGAGCAGTCGCTCTCCTTGGCAAAATCTGAAGCTTCGTTTGCAGTGCCTCATCGCATTTGTGTCAGCTATAACGAAGCGGCTCGCTTGCTCGATGGTGGTGAGTCGGTTGATACGATACCGCTGAGTGAGCAGCATGCGTCATGGTTGCAAGAGTATGTCAATGACAACTATCGGCCGGAACCCAAAAAACGCCATAAGCCTGCTTCATTTAAGGGTGCGCAACGCCCTATGGAGGAATAATGGCCGATGGATTTCTGGGGCGTTGGTCTAAACGCAAAGCTGGTAAAGAAGATGTTTCACCAGAAAAAAAAGTAGAGGTTCCTAGAGAGGCTGATCAGGCTCCACTCGTTGAGGGTGCTAAAGAGGCTGCACCTCCGCCAGCTACCCTAGAGGATGTAGTCAAGATCGATCGTTTCGATCCAGACTTTTCTGCTTTTATGAAACCGGATGTAGATCCCGCTGTTCAGCAGGCTGCTTTAAAGAAAATGTTTACCGATCCCCATTTCAACATCATGGATGGGTTGGATATTTATATTGATGACTACAGCAAACCGGATCCACTGCCACCTGGAATGCTGGAGAGGATGGTGCAGAGCGATATGCTCAACCTTTTCCGCAAATCGAGCGAAGAGCTTGCTCCAGAATCTCAGCAAAGCGTAAACCCAGCGCCTGAACCGCGTCTTGAGGGCCACACATTGGCAGGCGAACAGCAAACTGATTTAACATCCACACAACAAAAACCTGCAGATCAGTTGGAAGAAGTACCCAATAAGGTATCAATAGAGTCTGAACAGAAAAAAACCTAAGAAGATAGCGCATGAGTCAAAAATTAGTCTGCAACTGTAATGGCACCATGCCTTTGGATGCAAAAGCTATCGGGGTTCCGATTCATCAATCCTTGTGCAGGCAGGAGGTCGGCTCTTTTTTAAAGGCGCTAGATGGTTCTGATTCTCTAGTGATAGCGTGTACTCAAGAGGGCGCCCTTTTTAGTGAGCTCGCTGACCAGGCTGAAAAGCCATTAGTTGCGCCACTGCGTTTTGTCAATATTCGTGAAGTAGCTGGTTGGACTCAAGAAGCTAAAACATCCGGACCTAAAATTGCTGCATTGTTGGCCTTAGCTGATATGCCAGAGGCTGAACCTGTTCCTGTTGTGAATTACGAAAGCCAGGGTAGGTTGTTAATTATCGGCGCTGGTTCACAAGCCATTCCTTGGGCCGAAAAATTAAGCCCATCATTAGATGTTTCAGTCTTATGTACGCAGCCTGGCGACTTGCCGCTGACCCGTAGCTACCCAATCTTTACTGGCGCAGTAACCAAGTTAGATGGTTACCTAGGAAACTTTTCAGTAAATTGGGATTTGCAAAATCCGATTGACCCGGAGATGTGTACTCGCTGTGGGGCCTGTGTTGAAGTGTGTCCGGAGGGCGCCATTGATCTCTCCTTCCAGATTGATTTAGGTAAATGTAAATCCCATCGTGACTGCGTTACTGCATGTGCCAGTATTGGTGCCATTTCTTTTGATCGTAAAGAGCGCGAGCGTAATTCAGAATTCGATTTAATTTTGGACTTACGTGCAGATTCCAAAATGCGTATGAGTCAAACACCGCAGGGTTACTTTGCCCCCGGTGTTGATCCCTTGGAGCAGGCGCTGGCAGTCAATCAACTCTCTGAGATGGTGGGAGAGTTTGAGAAGCCTAAGTATTTTGCCTATAACGAAAAAATTTGTGCTCATGGTCGCAATGGCAAAGTCGGTTGCAGTGCTTGTATTGATGTTTGTTCAACAGGCGCTATTGGTTCAATCTTTAAAAATGGCCAAGGTTCTGTAGAGGTCAACCCAAATCTTTGTATGGGTTGCGGAGCGTGTGCAACTGCATGCCCTTCCGGCGCAATGCGTTATAACTACCCAAGCGTTGCACATCAGGGCAAAGAGCTCAAAACGGTAGCGAGCGTCTTTACCGCCGAAGCTAAAAAGATTAATCAAGCGATGGCCCCCAGCTTGCTTTTGCATACCCTAAAAGCGGGTACGCAAATGATTGATGGCTTGGGCAGATCGGCGCATGTCATGCCAAAGCAATTCGAAGGTCTCCCTGCATTTGTGATTCCTTATGGCATTGAGCATATTGCCTCTACTGGTTTGGACTTATGGCTTGGTGCGCTGACGTATGGTTTTGCGGAAGTGACTTTGCTATTAAGTGGAGACGAGGATCCTGCATATCGCGCAGTACTTGAAGAGCAGGTAGTTTTAGCAAATAGCATTCTGAATGCGTATGGCTTTGACGATCGCATTCATCTGATCTTAGCTAGTTCTGCTGAAGATATAGCGACTGTGTCTAAAGTGATGGGCGCATTGCGTCAGCGTGGATCGCTTGGCCCGATCTGTACTCCCGCAAGCATTGGCTTATCGAATCAGAAACGCGAAACGCTTGAGGCAGCGCTAGAGCATTTGCAAAAACAAGCGAAGACTCCATTGCCGGAGATGGGCGCAGTACTTCCAAAGTCTTCCTTATTGGGTGGTCTAGCAATTAACAAAGATGCTTGCACCTTATGTATGTCTTGTGTCAGCGGTTGCCCTGAAGGTGCGCTTTTAGATAATCCCGATGAACCCATTCTTTCTTTTATTGAGAAGCAGTGTGTGCAGTGCGGCATCTGTGTGCAAACCTGTCCCGAGAAGGCCTTAACCCTTGCGCCTCGTTTGCAAACGGTTGAGCAGCGCAAGCAACGGACGACCCTGAATGAAACCCAGGCATTCCATTGCATCAGCTGCGGCAAGCCTTTTGGAACCCTCAAGATGGTTGATTTGATGCTTAGCAAGCTTGGTGCGCATGGTGCTTTTGCTGGTGCGGCAATGGACCGATTGAAGATGTGTAGTGATTGTCGAGTGGTAGATATGGTGAAAAAAGAAACATGAGCGAAATTACGAAAGAAGCAGCAAAAGAGAATCTATCGGCCGAAGTAGGTGATGTAGGCTTGCCTGAGGATTTGGCTAGGGCGGATTTATATGGCTTGATTGCCCGCTTTTTTCAGATGCCACCCGATCAAGCGCTTTTGGATCAAATTGCCGCTTCCGCCGATCAACCAGATGCTGCTGATGAGGCGCCCTTGGCTAAGGTTTGGATGGACGTAGTGGAGGTCGCTAAAAACAATCCTGCAAAGGCTTGGCATGAAGAGTTTGATTTGAATTTCATCAGCGTTGGTAAGCCGAATGTCGTTTTGAATGGCTCTTTTTACATGGCGGGCCATCTAAATGAAAAGCCCTTGGTGAATATTCGCAAGGCTTTAGAGGGTTTTGGGCTTGAGGCCGCAGAAGAGGTGACTGAAACTGAAGACCATATCTCGGCCCTCAGTGAGGTCATGCGTTATCTCATTGCGGGGGATGACGTGGAGATCTCAAACCTTACAAATCAAAAGGTTTTTTTCAATGAGCATATTCGCCCTTGGTATGACGAATTTTGCGATGCAATAGAGGGTATTCCTGAGATGCATCTCTATCACCCAATCGCTGCGCTAACTAGAGAATTCCTCGCAATTGAAGGGCAAGGCTTTGACATGATTTGATGTTGCACCGCAATATAAATATTGTCTTAATAACTAATAGTTACGCCAATATGTCAAAAATGCGATTTCCTATTACACTTGACCCAAATCAAGAATAATTCCATAGGAGCATGCAATGACCGTCAAATCCAAGGTTGCTTTAAGCGAAGAAAATAAGCCGTCGCGCCGTAAGTTCTTTATTGGTGCAGGCGCTGCAGTTGGAGCCGTCGCTGTAGTAAGTCAAACCCCAGTTGGTAAAGCGGTTATCCAAGAAATCAGTGGTACTAAAGCTGTGCAAGATGTGGGTCAAACGATGACTGCTCACATGCGTAAGTACTACGAATCCACATTGATTTAACCATCTCAGTTTCACTATTGCTTTTACTGTTTCAACATAAATAAAAAAACTTTCTCAGGGACAACATATGAGTCTGACTCGTAAATCCAATACCCCACAAAGCAGTCGCTCTACATCGCGCTTGATCGGTAGTCTGTCACGCGGCTTAAAAGCTGCTGTTCCAACGATGGATCGCCGCACATTCCTCAAGCGCTCAGGCGTAGGAGTCGGCGCTGGTATAGCCGCTAGTCAATTGAGTTTTGTGCAAAAAGCATCTGCTGAGCAAAGCAAGGCAATGCTAGACGGCAAGGGTAAGATTGAAGTTAAGAGATCTATTTGTACGCATTGTTCTGTAGGATGCGCAGTAGATGCTACCGTTGAGAATGGCGTATGGGTTCGTCAAGATCCAGTCTTTGATTCCCCAATTAATATGGGTGCTCACTGCGCTAAAGGCGCTGCCTTGCGTGAGCACGGACATGGTGATTACCGTTTGCGTTACCCAATGAAGTTGGTTGATGGAAAGTACCAACGCATTTCTTGGGATCAAGCCTTAACTGAAATTACAGCTCAGATGAAGGATATTCGCCAGAAATATTCTCCGGATGCGATGTTCTTCATCGGCTCCTCCAAACACAATAATGAACAGTCCTACTTACTCCGTAAGTGGGTCTCTTTCTTTGGCACAAACAATACAGATCATCAAGCTCGTATTTGTCACTCCACAACAGTAGCGGGTGTTGCAAACACCTGGGGCTATGGTGCGATGACCAATAGCTACAACGACATGATGAATGCCAAGGCTGCTTTGTACATTGGTTCAAATGCGGCTGAAGCACACCCAGTTTCGATGTTGATGCTCTTGCATGCAAAAGAGAATGGTTGCAAGGTGGTTGTAGTAGATCCGCGCTACACACGTACTGCTGCAAAGTCAGACCAGTACATCCGCATTCGTTCTGGTACTGATATTCCTTTCTTATTCGGCATGCTGTATCACATCTTTAAAAATGGCTGGGAAGATAAGAAGTACATCAACGACCGTGTTTATGGCATGGAAGAGATTCGTAAAGAAGTGATGGAGAAGTGGACTCCTGCCGCAGTTGAGGAGGCTTGTGGTGTACCTGAGGCTCAGGTTTACCAAGCCGCTAAAACCATGGCAATGAATCGTCCTAGTACCGTTGTTTGGTGTATGGGTCAAACGCAGCACACTATCGGTAATGCGATTGTGCGTGCTTCCTGCATCTTGCAATTAGCTTTAGGTAACATAGGTAAGTCTGGTGGCGGTACTAACATTTTCCGCGGTCACGATAACGTTCAGGGTGCAACTGACGTTGGCCCTAACCCAGATTCATTGCCTGGTTACTATGGTTTAGCTGCTGGCTCATGGAAGCACTTCTCAACAGTTTGGGGTGTTGACTACGAGTGGATTAAAGGCCGTTATGCGCCCGACATGATGGAGAAATCGGGCACCACCGTGTCTCGTTGGGTTGATGCTGTTCTCGAGAAGAATGACATGATTGACCAGCAGACTAACGTAAAAGGCTTGTTCTTCTGGGGTCATGCTCCGAACTCACAAACGCGCGGCCTCGATATGAAGCGTGCGATGGATAAGTTGGATCTCTTGGTAGTCGTTGATCCGTATCCAAGCGCTACCGCTGCAATGGCAGCAATGCCTGCTGCAGAAGGTCAAGCGGTTAATAAGAATCGCAATGTGTACTTATTGCCTGCTGCAACGCAGTTTGAAACTTGCGGTTCAGCGACAGCTTCCAATCGTTCATTACAGTGGCGTGAGAAAGTAATTGATCCATTGTTTGAATCTGTTCCTGACCACGTGATCATGCAAGCTTTTGCTGACCGCTTAGGTTTCGGCGAAGAGTTGTCTAAGAACTACAAAATGCTCAGTTCCAAATTTGCTGGTAAGCAATGGAAAGAGCCGCAAATTGAAGACATCCTGCGCGAGATTAATCGCTCTTGCTGGACTATTGGATACACAGGCCAAACCCCTGAGCGCCTCAAGGCTCACATGAGAATGGTGGCAACCTTTGATCCGAAGACCTTGAAGTCTCGTGGCGCTGTTGATCCAGTGACCGGATATGACACCACTGGTGACTACTATGGCTTGCCTTGGCCCTGCTACGGTACGGCAGCAATTAAGCACCCAGGCTCACCAAACCTATATGACACAAGTAAGAGTGTCATGGAGGGCGGTGGTAACTTCCGCGCCAACTTCGGTGTTGAGCGTGAAGGTGTCAGCTTGCTTGCTGCAGACGGATCTCACTCCAAGGGTGCCGCAATTACTACTGGCTACCCAGAGTTTGATCACGTGTTTGTGAAGAAATTGGGTTGGTGGGATCAGTTAACTGAAGACGAGAAAAAACTCGCTGAAGGTAAAAACTGGAAGACTGACTTATCTGGCGGTATTCAGCGCGTGGTAATGAAGAATGGTTGTCATCCGTTTGGTAACGCCAAGGCACGTGCAGTGGTTTGGAACTTCCCAGACCCAGTTCCAATTCACCGTGAAGCGCTCTACAGTACAAACGCTCCAATGATGCGTAAGTACCCAACAGCTGCCGATAAGAAAAACTTCTGGCGCTTGCCAACCCTCTATAAAACTGTTCAAGATCAAAACTTGAATCAGAAGTTATATGAGAAGTTCCCAATCATTCTGACTTCAGGCCGTTTGGTTGAGTACGAAGGCGGTGGTGATGAGACTCGTTCTAATCCATGGTTAGCAGAGCTCCAACAAGAAAACTTTGTGGAGATTAATCCTAAGGCTGCAGCAGATCGTGGCATTAAGAACTGGGATTATGTTTGGGTGAAATCACCAACGGGTGCCAAGATCAAAGTGCGCGCATTGGTTACTGAGCGTGTTGACCAAGGAACTGCATTCGTGCCATTCCATTTTGCTGGCTGGTGGCAGGGCGAAAATATTCGGAAGTATTACCCAGAAGGTGCTGCCCCAGTAGTTCAGGGAGAGGCGGTTAACACTGCAACTACTTATGGTTATGACATGGTGACGATGATGCAAGAAACGAAAACCACAATGTGTCAAATCGAGAAATTTGCCTAAGTCAAAAAATAAGGTCAGGAGAACACAATGGCAAGAATGAAATTTATTTGCGACACGGAGCGATGCATTGAGTGCAACGGTTGTGTCACAGCCTGTAAGAATGAAAACGAAGTACCTTGGGGTGTTAATCGTCGTCGCGTTGTAACGGTGAATGACGGCATCATTGGTCAAGAAAAATCAGTCTCAGTTGCTTGCATGCACTGTAGCGATGCTCCTTGTATGGCCGTATGCCCAGTAGATTGTTTCTACCGCACGGACGAGGGTGTTGTTCTGCACGATAAAGATATCTGTATCGGTTGCGGTTACTGCTCATTTGCTTGCCCATTTGGCGCACCACAGTTCCTCAGTAAAGGCGCCTTCGGCTCCCGCAGCAAAATGGATAAGTGCACATTCTGTAGTGGTGGCCCAGAAGAAAACGGCAGCGTTGCAGAGTTTGAAAAGTATGGCCGCAATCGTTTGGCAGAAGGCAAGTTACCACTTTGCGCTGAAATGTGTTCTACCAAGGCATTGATTGGCGGCGATAGTGATGTTATTAGCGGCATCTTTAATAATCGTGTTGCAACGCGTGAGAAGAATGGCAAGTACCCAGGATCCAAAGCTTTTGGTTGGAATACTGCTTACGGTGGGCCGGATGCACCAGCGCCTACGCCAACGCCCGCTGCAAAAATTCCAGGGGCTCAATAATGAAAGTCAATTTCAAAACTCTCGGCTTGTGTTTTGCAGCAGCAGCTTTGTTGGGGGCTTGCTCTGAGCCTCCAGAAATTGCTGCTAAAGCTGCTAAACGTCCAGATGTTGCCCCTTATATGGGTGCCAATAATGGATTTATGACTAAGAATTGGACGCCGGGAAACCAGGCTAGTTGGACTGAGTCGATTGACAAGCGCAATCAAGCTCAAAACGAATACAGTCGCGTTAAGTGATCAACTAAATAACAATAAATAAAACGAAAACGTTTAAGGACATGTGTATGAAACGATCATTTTCTAAAGTTCTACGCACTTTGGTAGTGGCTGCAGGTTTGTCACTCACTCTAGCGAGTGGTATGAGCTTTGCTGAACGTGCACCGATGGCGCCTTTGCCTTCTCCAAGTGGAGTGGATGTGCCTGCTGCATCTGTGCCGGCAAATCCAAATGCTTTGGCCAATGGAACTCAAGCGCAGGCTCAGCCCGCAAACCCATCGATCTTCATGGCACCAAACAGCGATCCGCAAAACTACGTCAGTATTCCGGATAAGCAGGCGGGTGTTTTAATCCAACGTGCCGGTCAAGAATGGCGCGTGATTCGTAACGGCATCATTACCGTTTACGGCGGCTGGTTATTGGCCATTGCTTTCTTTGGAATTATTGCTGTGTACACCCTCAAGGGCTCAATCAAACTACATGAGCCGTTGTCAGGCATTAAAGTGAAGCGTTTTAGTGCGTTGGACCGCATCACTCACTGGGTGATGGCCTTTAGCTTCCTAGCCTTGGCGTTTACTGGTTTGATGATTTTGTATGGAAAATATTTTGCAATGCCATTGATGGGCGGTGTCGCATATGGCTCCTTTTTGTTTGTTTGCAAGAATATCCATAATTTTTCCGGCCCATTATTTACTCTTAGTATTGTGATTTTCTTTTTGCTCTTTGTCGGTAAAAATATTCCAGAAAAAGGCGATCTCAATTGGCTGTTAACTTTTGGTGGAATGTTTAGCGGCAAGCATGTGCCAGCAGGCTTCTTTAATATGGGTGAGAAATTTTGGTTCTGGTTCGGCATGACTTTCTTGGGTCTGGTAATTTCTGCTTCAGGATTTGTGCTCGACATGATCGTGCCGTTTATGCAGATAGAGTACCTGCGTGGCACGATGCAAATCGCCAACATCATTCATAGTAGCGCTGCAATCTTAATGACTACCATGGCGATGGGCCATATTTATATTGGTACCATTGGTATGCAAGGCTCAATCGACGGAATGAAGACCGGCTATGTAGATGCTACTTGGGCTAAAGAGCACCATGAGCTCTGGTATGACAAGTTAAATAAATAAGGACGAGCCATGAAAAAAATCATTGCTTTTACATTCTGCGCATTCGCTTCTGCATCATCTTTTGCGACTCTTCCACCTTTGACGCCGGAAGCTCAGGCAGCAGCAGATTTGGCTAAAGCAAAAACTGCCTACGGCGATAAGGTTGGCGCATATCAACTCTGTCAGGCTCAAAACCGGGTTGCTGATCGATTTAAGGTCTCCGGAACTGCGGCTCCAGCTGCCTGTATTGCACCACCACCATTTGTTCCACCAGTTGCAGCAGCTGCTCCTGCTGCTCCAGCAGCACCCGCTGCCAAGTAATTAGTCAGCGAGTAACTCTTGTTGTAAGTAGCGTTTAGCTGCTGGTGTTTGAGGATTGTTAAAGAAGGGGCCTACGGGTCCCTTTTCTTTTATTTCCCCTTGGTCAATGAAGATAATGTGCTCAGCCAGTCTTTGCACTTGGGCAAGTTGATGGGATGAAAAAATCACATCTACTTCCTGTCGATCAAATTGACGGATCAACTCTTCAACCTGTTCGGTGGTCTGGGGGTCGAGATTGGCGGTCGGCTCATCCAGTAAAACCAAATTGGGTTTTTGAAGAATAGCTCTTCCAAGGCAAACCTTTTGTCTTTCACCTGCAGATAATTTATGCGCTGGGCTATTGGCAAGCCCGCTTAAACCTACTTGCTCAATCACTCGGTCTACATCAGCATTTTTAATGGACTCATCCGCGTCACAAACCATTGCGATATTGGTTCTAGCTGATGCTTTGATCATCGGCGTGTGATGCAAAACCAAAGCCGTTTTTGTTTTAAACGAGTAACTCACTGTTCCACTATCTGGCTTGACGAGCCCATCTAGAAGTTTCAGAAGAGTAGTTTTACCAGCGCCATTGGGGCCAATACAGGCAGTAATTCTGTCTGCTGGAATGAGGGCGTGCGGGATGTTCAGAATGGTTCTGCCATTGCTTTTGACAATGATGTCTTTGAGCTCAATGAACTTTTCAAAAGTTTCCATTGCATTAACCATAGCGGTGCTCCGCAATTTGGCGAACTGCAAAGGTAAATAAATTAGCCAGAAGAACAATGGTAAGTAAGACGATGCCAAGGGCGAGGGCCAAAGGTAGATCACCTTTGCTGGTCTCTAGCGCAATCGCAGTTGTCATTGTTCTGGTGGAGTGATCAATATTGCCGCCAACAATCATGACCGCTCCAACCTCGGATATGGCTCTGGCTAGGCCAGCAAGCACGGCAATAGTCAGCGAGAAACGGCAATCCCATATCAGCCATTTAAAGCGGGAAATGGGTGGCAATTTGAGGCTCAGAAAGGAATCTCGATGTATTTTCCAAGAGTCCTCGAGTATTTGGCGGCTAAGGGCGGCGATTAAGGGGGTTGTGAGCAATGTTTGAGCCACAATCATCCCCTTCACTGTAAATAGCCAGCCCCACATGCCAAGGGGCCCTGTACGTGACAGCATGAGGTATACCAGCACGCCAACTATGACTGTAGGCACACCCATGAGGGTGTTCAGGGTCACAATGATGGTTTTTTTACCTGCAAAACGTTCGGTTGCTAGAAGGGCGCCAATCGGCAGGCCCAAAAGCGTTCCAACCAGTAGGGCGGTAAGGCTGACCTGTAGAGAAACCCAGACAATCCCCGTTACACCGCCATCTAAATGGGAGAGCAGGGAAAGGGCGTCTTGAAAAGCTTTTAACATGCGCTTGATTCTATCAAGGCAATGGCAAAATGACTGTAATGAGATTGATTCCCCTATTTTTGACCTATGGCTGAAGTGGTTTGCCTCTGTAATGAGGTCCTCGACGTGGATTTGCGCGAATATTTGGATGCTCACCCGATAGACTCAATTGATGAGTTGCGGGAGCAGGCATCCATTTGCAATAAATGTATGCAGTGTCAGGATTTGGTCGAAGGCGAAATCTACTTAGCGCGCGTTCGACGCCAACGTGCTGCAGATCAGTTTTGATGAGCTCTAATAAAACTCCCCGTTTCACAGTATTAAGTATGAATGTCCATAAGGGGTTATCTCCCTTGCATAGACATTCCACGATTTACCAGCTGCGTGAAAAAATGCGCAGCCACCATCCAGATCTTCTTTTCTTGCAGGAGCTGCAGCAGGAGCATCGGGGTAGGGTGCGTCGCTTTAGTCAATGGCCGCTAACAGAGTTGACCCACTTCCTTTCCGAAGACTTTTGGCGCGATTGGCATTATGGAAAAAATGTGGAGTATCGCGATGGGCATCATGGCAATGCCATCCTCTCTAAGCACCCTCAACAAAAAGGAAATAACTACGATATTTCAGCATATCGTTTCGAGAGTCGCGGCCTGCTACATAGCGTTACTACTTTGGATGGTATGGATCAACCGATTCATTGTTTCTGTGTGCATTTGGCGCTTTTCGAGCGTGGCAGAGAGAGGCAGTTGGAGGCCATCATTAAGCATATTCAGGATCTCACTCAAAACGGCCCCACCATTGTGGCGGGAGACTTCAACGATTGGCGTAATCGGGTGAGTGCCCCCATGAAAGCTGCTGGCTTCGATGAGGTATTCGAATTACTGACCGGCTCCCCGGCAAGAACATTTCCCAGTGTGAAGCCATTGCTTGCAATGGATAGAATTTATGTTCGAGGAATAAAGGTACATTCAGCAGAAATTTTGCATGAATGGTTAAAGCTATCAGATCACCTAGGCATTACTGCTGAATTGGAACTTGAATGAATGATTTATTAGGCATTTTTATTAATACACAATCTGCT